>NZ_FNRY01000001.1:610433-1220866 GCF_900105715.1 Paramicrobacterium humi
GAGGATCGGCGCGACCAGCGGAAGGATGATCGTGAAGAAGATCCGCGCGTGCCCGGCGCCGTCGATGCGCGCAGCCTCGTCGAGCGCTCGCGGAACGGTGTTGAAGAAGCCGTACATCAGATAGGTGTTCACGCCGAGGGCCCCGCCGAGGTACACCATGATGAGGGAGACCTGGTTGTCGAGGCCGAGCGCCGGGAAGATGTCGCCGATCGTGTTGAGGAGCAGGAAGATCGCGACGACGGCGAGCAGCTGCGGGAAGATCTGCACGACAAGGAGGGTGATGAGACCGAATCGCCGCCCGGTGAAGCGCATGCGGCTGAAGGCATATGCGGCGAGCGCACCGAGGAAGACGGTGCATGCGGATGCGGTCAGCCCGATGAACAGCGTGTTGCCGAACCATGCCGCGTAGGGCTGCTGCGGTGAGTTGAAGAGCGTGACGTAGCTGTCTGCGCCGATCTTGGAGAACAAGCCGTTCGAGCTCAGCAGGGTTCCGTTGGGGTTGAGGGATGCCGAGAGCACGTACAGCAGCGGGAACACGGCGTACACGACGATGATGATGCCGATGAGGTGGCGCCACCCGGTCGCCGCGAACCAGCGGCCGAAGCGGAACGGCCGCTTCGCGGGGATGTCGTCGACGGAGGTGCGTGACTGCCTTGTCGTTGTCATGTCAGTTCAAGTCCTCCAGGGCCTTCGTCTGCTTGAAGCTGAGGATCGCGATGAGCGCGACGACGACGAAGATGATGATCGAGAACGCGCTCGCGAGGCCGTAGTCGCGGTTCGCTCCGACGAACGCGACCTTGTAGACCATCGAGATGAGGATGTCCGTCGCACCGACGTTCACGTCGGCAGAGGCATCGCGCGGCCCGCCCTCGGTGAGCATGTAGATCAGGTTGAAGTTGTTGAAGTTGAACGCGAACGACGAGATCAGCAGCGGTGCGACCGAGACGAGAAGCAGCGGGAACTTGATCAGCCGGAACACGGCGAACGGCCGGGCGCCGTCGACCGTCGCGGCTTCGGTGAGCTCGTCCGGGATGGACTGCAGCGCACCCGTGCAGACAAGGAACATGTAGGGGAAGCCGAGCCAGAGATTGACCCAGAGGATGCTGATCTTCGCGAGCCACTCGTTCGTCAGCCACGGAATCTCTGCGCCGCCGAACAGCACGAGGTTGACGAAGCCGAAGTCGCGGTTGAGCAGGCCTGCCCAGACGATGGCGCCGAGGAAGGCGGGGAACGCATACGGGAGGATCATCAGGACCCGGTAGAACTTGCGCCCCTTCATTCGCGCGTCGTTGAACACGATCGCGAGGAAGAGCCCGAGCAGGAAGGTGGTGACGACGCTGAGCAGCGCGAACATGAACGTCCATACCGTCACGCTGATGAGCGGACCGCGGATGGACTCCTCGGTGAACGCCTTGACGAAGTTGTCGAAGCCGACGGTGACGCTCCAGCCGGGCATGAGCTGCTCGCCGTTCTCGGCGGTGAACGCGCCTTCGCCCGTGTCGCGGTAGACGGTTCCCGTCTTCGTGTCGGTCATCGTGCCCGCGGCGGGGTCGTACTTGAGCGATGAGGTGTACAAGTAGGCACTCGAGCCATCGGGGGTGCGCAGCGATCCGTCGTTGGGGTCGTCCGAGATCTGCACCGTGATGTCGGCTATCGCTTCCTGGTTCTTCAGGATGTCGTCGAAGTCGAGCGAGTTGTAGCCGGGGACGGAGACGGCCTTTCCGCCCTCCATCTCCGCATTGGCGACGGGGCTCAGAGGCGTGTCGTCGTTGCCGATGCTGACATCGCCGTCTGGTGACGTGACGAGGAAGCTGAAGGTGCCGAGCTGCTCGACGACGGTGAGGTCGTACGCGGGCGAGTCGGGAACGCGCTCCTCAGCCGATTGGACGAGCGCGAGCACGGCATCGTCCTTCGTGCTGTTGTGGCCGGTTCCGTAGTTCGTGAAGGCGATGTAACCGGAGTAGCCGATGACGAACACCTGGAAGATCAGAAGGAAGACGATGCCGGGTGCGAGGTATTTCGCGGGAAGCCACCCGCGCTTGAAGTAGATGAGGTTGATCGCCGCGGCGATCACGAGGATGACGCCGAAGACGATCCAGTCGCCCGAGGTCAGCGAGACGAACAGCGCGTAGAGCGATACGGCGTCGATGACGGCGATGAGCAGGATCTTCACGAGCAGCACGGTGATGCCGCCGGAGGCGTGTTCGGCGATGCTGGCCGCTCTGCGGCGTCTCTTCAGTTGTTCGCGCGTCTCGCGCGGCGACTCTGTGGTCGTGCTCATGGTTCCCCGATGCGGTGAGATGCGGCGGCCGATCGCTCGGCCGCCGCATCAGATTGACTAACCTTCGATGGCGGCTTTGATGTCGTCGGCCATCTTCTGCCAGAGCGCTGTCGGGTCGCCCTTGCCATTGATGATGTCGGCCTCGGTGACGCCCCAGTACTGCCAGACCGCACCCATCTCCGGGATGCTGGGCATGGGGACGCCGTTCGCGCCGACCTTGCCGAACGCGGCCGTGATCGGGTTGGAGCTGACCTCTTCGAACGCGGCGGTCAGAGCCGGTGCGCGCTTGCCGACGTTGTACAGGTCGACCTGCACGTCCTTCGTGCCGATGTAGTTCGTGAGGAACTCGGTCGCCGCGAGAACGTTCTTGCTCTTCGCCGAGATCACGAAGCCCTGAACGCCGACGAAGGGCTGAGCGTCCTGGCCGCCGGCCGAGGGGATCGGGTCGACCGCGAGGTTGATGCCGGCATCCTGGGCCGCCTGCACGTTCCACGGACCGGTGATGAGGAACGGCGAGGCGCCGCTCACGAACTTCTCCTTGGCGATGTCACCGTCGATGGTGGTCTTGAGAAGCCCGGCCTTTCCCTGCTCGGCGAGCCAGTTCGCGAACTTCACGCCGCCCTCGTTGCCGATCTGAAGGTCTTCGGGGTTGTAGCTTCCGTCATCGTTGGTTCCGAAGACGGGTGCGCCGAACGAGGTCTGGAAGGGGTAGAGGTGATACGGGTCGCTCTGCTCGCCGACCTGCACGAGGAACGGGAACTCGGTTCCGGCATCCTTGCCCATCTGCACCATCTCGTCGTAGCTCGTCGGTGCCTTCGGCGCGAGATCGGTGTTGCGCAGGAGCGCGATGTTCTCGATCGAGTAGGGCAGTCCGTAGGTCTGTCCCTCATAGCTCATCGCGTTGATCGCGATCTCCTGGAAGTCGCCGGCCGTGTCGCCGAGCTCGATCGGCTGAACGACGCCGTTCGTGACGAAGTTGCCCAGCCAGTCGTGCGCGGCGATCGTGATGTCGGGGCCCTTGCCCGTCGGCACCTGCTGGACGAACTCATCCTGGATCTTGCCGAAGTCCTTCTGGACCAGCTTGACCTTGACGCCGGACTCCTTCGTGAATGCTGCCGCGGCATCCTTCATGACGCTCGCCCGGTCGGCGTCGACCCAGACCGTCAGAGTGGTCGAGCCGGACTTGCCGGAATCACCGGAATCGCTGCTGCCGCCGGCGGAGCAGCCGGTCAGTGCGAGCGCAGCGGCCGCGGTCATCGCCCCGATAGCGAGAATCGGATGGTTCTTCACCCTCATTGGTGTGCCTTTCATAGTGCTGTGTGCCGAACAGGCGGCGACGTCACGACGTACCCACCCGCTCGCCTGCGACTGCAAGCGTTTCCATGCTTACACGAACATCATGACCGTTTCAACCGGGAATGGCGAGCTGATTGCGCGATCGTGATGTTCTCGTGACCCAAAAGTAGGTAAGCGTTTCCATGTTCGGCTGTTTCTGCCGTACAGTGTCGGCATGACAACCGCCAGCCTCAACGGTCGCCCCTTGGCCGCCGCCGACTCCGCCGCAGCGAGAACCGGCTCGGAATGGTGGCGCTCCGCCGTCATCTACCAGATCTATCCCCGCTCGTTCGCGGATTCGAACGGCGACGGCATCGGCGACATCGCCGGCATCACCAGCCGGCTGGAGGCGCTCGAGCAGCTGGGCGTGGACGCGATCTGGCTCTCGCCGTTCTATACGTCACCCCAGAAGGACGCGGGCTATGATGTCGCCGACTATTGCGACGTCGATCCGCTGTTCGGCACGCTCGCCGACTTCGACGCCATGATCGCAGCGTCGCACGGTCACGGCATCCGAGTCATCGTCGACCTCGTGCCGAACCATTCCTCAGACCAGCACCCGTGGTTCGGCGAGGCCCTCGCCGCCGCGCCGGGCTCACCGGAGCGGGAGCGGTACATGTTCCGCGATGGACGCGGCGAGAACGGGGACGAGGCGCCGAACAACTGGGAGGCGGTCTTCGGAGGCTCGGCCTGGACCCGCGTGGTTGAGCCCGACGGCACGCCGGGCCAGTGGTACCTGCACTTGTTCGACCCCAGCCAGCCGGACTTCAACTGGCACAACGAAGAGGTGCGGGCGATGTTCCGCGACGTGCTCCGGTTCTGGCTGGATCGCGGAGTCGATGGCTTCCGCGTTGATGTCGCGCACGGCATGATCAAGGCCGACGGCCTGCCCGACTACACGCCGGCGCAGGACTCGGGCAGCATGGGCGGTCTCATGCCCGGCGCCGAGGACGACGAGAGCGAGCCCGTGTCTGCGCCCTACTGGGGGCAGGATGGCGTGCACGAGATCTACCGCGACTGGCACGCCGTGCTCGCCGAGTACGACGGTGAGCGCGTGCTGTGCGCGGAAGCATGGGTCGACCCGCTGTCGAAGATGGCGCTGTGGGTGCGTCCGGACGAGATGCAGCAGGCCTTCAACTTCCCCTACCTGGAGACGCCGTGGAACGCCGCGCGCCTGCGCAGCGTCATCGACGACTCGATCAGCGCCTTCTCGGCTGTCGGCGCGCCGAGCACGTGGGTGCTCTCGAACCACGACGTCGTGCGGCACGCGTCGCGCCTCGCGCTCACGATCGACAACCCGCAGGGCCACGGCATCGGACCGCGCACCCAGGGTAAGCCCGACACCGCTCTCGGGCTGAAGCGCGCGCGGGCGGCATCCGCTCTCATGCTCGCGCTTCCCGGCGGCGCGTACCTGTACCAGGGCGAGGAGCTGGGCCTGCCCGAGGTGATCGAGCTCCCCGACGACGCGCGTCAGGACCCGACCTGGTTCCGCACGAACGGTGAACGATACGGCAGGGACGGATGCCGCGTGCCGCTGCCGTGGGAGGCGGGCAGCCCCGCCTACGGCTTCAACTCGACGGGCGCCGCGTGGCTGCCGCAGCCGGACGACTGGGACGGTTACGCGCGCGCGAGCCAGGTGGGCGACCCCGGTTCGACGCTCGAGCTGTATCGCAGCGCCCTCGCGCTGCGCGACGAGCACGGACTCGGTCTTGGCGACGTAGCGTGGCTCGAGACCGGGAACAGCGACGTCATCGCGTTCGTCAACGGCGGCGTGACCGTCGTCGCGAACACGGGTGACGAGGATGCCGAGCTTCCCGTCGCCGCGCGCGGCGCCGCGCTCCTGGCGAGCGGGCCCTTCGACGGCCGCGTTCTCCCGTCCGACACGACGGTCTGGTTCACGACGGCGTAGCAAGGCGGTCGAGCGCGTGCTTTGCTTGAGCCATGAGCGCCACAACCGGCCGACATGAGGGTGAGCCGCACGGGGGCAACATCGCCTCGCGTATGAACTGGCTCCGCGCGGGCGTGCTCGGCGCGAACGACGGCATCGTCTCGGTTGCCGCTGTCGTGGTCGGCGTCGCGGGCGCGACGAGCGACACCGCCCCGATCCTGACGGCAGGCGTGGCGGCCGTCGTCGGCGGCGCCATCTCGATGGCACTCGGCGAGTACGTCTCTGTCTCGAGCCAGCGCGACAGCCAGCGCGCACTTCTCGAGAAGGAGCGCGAAGAGCTCCGCACCATGCCGGACGAGGAGCTCGACGAGCTTGCCGCCCTGTACACGGCCAAGGGACTCTCGGCGGAGACCGCGCGGCGCGTGGCGATCGAGCTGACGGAGCACGACGCGCTCGCGGCTCACGCCGACATCGAGCTCGGCTTGACCGAGGAGGCGATCGCCAATCCCTGGCATGCCGCCCTCGCCTCGGCGCTCGCGTTCACCATCGGCGCGATACTCCCGCTGCTGGCGATCATGCTGCCGCCGGAGCAGGCGCGCGTACCGGTCACTTTCGTCGCCGTGCTCGCCGCGCTCGCTCTCACGGGCGCCGTGAGCGGCCGGCTCGGCGACAGCCCGCTGTTGCGACCCACCGTGCGGGTGGTCGCGGGCGGTGCGCTCGCTCTCGCCGCGACGTTCGCCGTCGGGTCGCTGCTCGGCACGACCGTGGCGGGTTGATCAGCCGATCAATTCGCGTTGGCGTAGAGCCACGCGAGCGGGTCGACGTGCTCGGTGCCGTTGATGAGGATCTCCAGGTGCAGGTGCGGTCCCGTCGAGATTCCGGTGCTTCCGGTCTTGCCGATGAACTGCCCGACCTTGACGTGGTCGCCGACCTTGACCTGGCGTGAGCCGGGAATCATGTGGCCGTAGACGCTGTGGATCATCTGGCCGTTTATCGTGTGCTCGATCACGATCTTGACGCCGAAGGCGCCGCCGCCGTCGGTGGACTCGATGACGACGCCGTCCGCGATCGACTGAATAGGCGCGCCGTAGCCGGGGTTGAAGTCCTGGCCGAGGTGGTTGGTCGAGCAGCCGATCGAGCAGCCGGCGCGCTTTCCGTAGCCGCTGCCGATGTGGACTCCGACCGCGAACGGCCACTGCACGGTGCCGTTGGGATCGTTGGTGAAGGTCGCCTCGGGGATGATGCCGAGCTGTGCCGCGGCTTCGCCAGCGGAGAGCGCTCCGTACGTGTCGCGAGCGAGCGACAGGTCAGCGGACGCGGCATTGTTGACCATCGACTGGCTTCCCGCATCGGTGCCGTACGTGTCGTTGAGCTGTGCGACGCGCTTCTGCGCCTGCACGTCGTCGGCGGACAGCAGCGCGTTGGCGGGGAGCGAGGTGGCCACCGTCATGAGACCGACCGCGAGCAGGGCACTGATGCTCATGGTCTTGGTGGCGAGCCGGCGGATCGAGCGCGGCGCCTTGGGGGCGTCAACGGGAGCGTCGGCCGGTGCCCGATGACGGGCCCGGTCCTGCGGCTGAACGCGCGGCTGCGGCACGGTGCCGGTGTTCACGGTCCGCTGCTCGTCGGTGTCGAGAGTCGCTCCGTATGACCCGGCGATGATCGCTTCGAACGACTCGGAACCGCTGGGGGCGCCGGCCGCCGGAGCTGTGGACTCCTCGGCCGCGATCTGTGCGGGCCGGAGCAGGTCCTCGTCGGCGAGCGCGTCGAGGTGCAGGTCGATGACGGGAGCGTCGTCGACGGCGTCGTCGAGAACCGCGGCGGGCGTCAACCGCTCGACGACGTCGGTGTCGCTGAGCGGCTCCGACGCAGAAGCGAGGGCGGGCTCGACGGCAGGGGCTGCGGGCTCCTCCAGAGCCAGGGCGGCGGGCTGCGCCGGCTCCTGAACCGGTGTCGGCTCGGCGTCGACGGTCGGAACGATTTCGGCGTCGACGGTCGGAACGATCTCCGCCTCGATGTGAAGATCGGTTTCGATCGCGAGGATCTCGATGTCGGGCTGCGGCGTCGCCGAGTGACGGCGCGAGCGGCGCGAGGGGTACTGCTGAACCTCGACCTGCACCTCGGCCTCGGGCGTCACCTCGACGGTCTCGCCGGACGTCGTCTGAAGTGCGGCTCGGCGCGCGCGACGAGACGTGAACGCCGTCGCGTCGGTGGTCTGCGGCGCGGGCTCGCTGGTCACGGGTGCGGACTCGGCGAGCTGCCGCTGCCGACGAGCCCGACGGGACTCGGGAATCTCGTCAGCGGTCTGCGTGTGCTTCTGAGGGGTCGCGTCGTCTCCGGTTGTGGGGAGCACAGAGCGGCTCTCTCCATCGGCACGACGTGTCACAGGCTAGGTTGCTTTCTCAGGGTCCGGGGGTTCAGGATCCGGCGCACTCGTGGGGGTCGAGCACCAGATAACGGATTGATAAACAGTAGCAAGGAAAAGCTGGCAAGATCCACAATCCGCACCCTTCCAAACGCGCCCCCATTAGGGGCACGAGGGCTTCTCCCCCGCGATCGCGCGGATCTCGTGGGAACGTTCCCGAGATCAGAAAACCGAAGCGGCTCCCAAACCTTCAAGCCGAGCTTCAAGGAAGGCGAAGAGCTCCGGTTCGGCGGCGATCGTCATGTGCGCGTCAGCCGGGCTTCCGCCCAGACCGCCGAGCTGCGCGCCCGCCTCGCGGGCGATGAGCGCTCCGGCCGCCATATCCCAGGGATTGAGCCCGACCTCGTAGAAGCCGTCGAGCTGCCCGTCCGCGATACGGCACAGGTCGAGTGCGGCGGACCCGATCCGGCGGATGTCGCGAATATCGCCGATGAGCCCCGCGACGACAGCGAGCTGTCGCCTGCGTCGCTCCGGGTCGTAGCCGAAGCCGGTTCCGACGAGCGCCAGGCGCGGATCCACACCGGTGTTGACGGCGAGCCGCCGGTTCCCCCGATACGCTCCGCCGCCGGAGCTCGCGACGTACATCTCGTCGCGAGCGGGCGCGTACACGGCTCCCGCGAGGGCGCTCCACTCCCGCGGATCACGACTTCCCTCGACGACGCCGATGCTGACGGCGTAGTCGTCGATGCCGTACAGGTAGTTGACAGTGCCGTCGATGGGGTCGACGACCCAGGTCACGCCTGTCGTGCCGAATTCGCGCCCGCCTTCCTCGCCGAGGAAGCCGTCGTCGGGTCGCGCGTCAGCGATGAGGGAACGGATGAGCTCCTCGGATTCGCGATCTGCGGCCGTGACGATGTCCTCAGGCGACGACTTCGTCGCGGCAACGGAGACGCCTTCCGCACGCCGTCGACGTACCAGCTCTCCCGCGCGCGCGGCGATGTCCCTGGCCAGGTTCTGCAGCTCTCGTGCGCTCATTCTTCGAGGCTACCGACACTTTCTGTCCGTGGCACGAAGTCTCTCGCTCGCTCCGCCCCTCAGTCCGCGATGCGGAAGCTGGCGCGAAGCAGTGCGTCGTCGCGGGATGACGGGCCGACGAGCAGCTCGAATTCCCCGGCCTCCACGAGTCGACGCCCCGCGGCATCCACGATCGTGCACGCGGCGGCGGGGACCGCCAGTCGTACCCGGGCGGAGGCGCCTGGCGGGAGCTCGACCTGCACGTGGGCCTTGAGCTCCTTGTCGGCCCAGCTCACAGAGGTGACGGCGTCGCGCACATAGACCTGCACGGTCTCGCGCACGGGGCGATCGCCGGAATTGCGCACCGTGACGTGCGCAACGATCGTGTCGGATGCCGAGAGCGAGGTTCGCTCGATCGCGAGGTCGTCGTAGCCCACGGACGTGTAGCTGCGGCCCTCCCCGAACGCCCACGCGGGAGACTGCGTCAGGTCGGCGTAGCGGCTGCCATGCTGACCACGGATCTGGTTGTAGTAAGTGGGCTGCTGCCCGACGTGGCGCGCGAACGAGACCGGCAGCCGCCCGGAGGGCTCAACCTCTCCCGTCAGGATGTCGGCGAGCGCTCGGCCGCCTTGCATTCCCGGGTTCGCCGCCCAGATCACGGCTGCCGCGCGGGAGACCGACGCCGGGAGGACGAGGGGCTTTGATGCCAGAAGCACGACGACGACGGGAGTGCCGGTCGCGATGACGGCGTCGAGCAGCGCGTTCTGCCCGCCGATGAGCTCGAGAGTCGCCGTGGAGCGCCCTTCGCCGACGAGTTCGATGCGGTCGCCGACGACCGCGACGACGACGTCGGCCGCTCGGGCGTTCGCTACCGCTTCGGCGATGAGCTTCGCGTCGGGCTCGGCGGGCACGACGACGGGCGGGCGCGGCTGCCCGTCGGGGAAACGACTGCCCTCGGGGTCGGCTTCGAGGGTGAGAATGTCGGCTCCTCGGGCATGCGTGACGGTCCACGGTGTGACCGCCCGCAGTCCGTCGAGCACGGTGGTGATCATCTCGCGCGGCTGGCCGTCGAGCCACCCTGCCTGGCCGGAACCTCCGGCCCAGTCACCGAGCTGGGACTGCGCGTCGTCGGCCAGCGGTCCGACAACGGCGACGCGGGTCTCACGAGAACGCGCAAGCGGAAGCACGCCGTCGTTCTCGAGAAGCACGATCGAGCGTCGCGTCATCTCGAGATTGAGTTCGGCGTGTGCCGCGCTGCCGACGATGCTCGAGAGATCAGCCTGCGGCAGCCGCGGATTCTCGAAGAGACCGAGTTCGAATTTCAGCGTGAGGATGCGCGCGACGGCAGCGTCGAACGCGGCTTCATCGAGCAGACCCTGCGCGACCGCATCGAGTGCACCCTCGAAGAAACCGGGAGTGGTCATGACCATGTCGTTGCCAGCCCTCACCGCTGCGGCCGCCGCGTGCGCATAGTCTGGCTGAACGTGCTGTTCCCATACCATTCGCCCCACGTTGTCCCAGTCGGTGATGAGCGTCCCGCCGTACCCCCATTCGCCGCGCAGCACATCACTGAGGAGCCAGTCGTTGATCGTGATGGGGATGCCGTCGGTCGTCTGGTAGCCGAGCATGAAGGTGCGGCATCCTTCCCTGGCGACGCGCTCGAACGGCGGCAGGAACCAGGACCGCAGCTTGCGGCGGGAGATGTCCGCCTCACTCGCGTCCCTGCCCCCTTGCGTCTCGGAGTACCCGGCGAAGTGTTTGGCGGTTGCGAGGACGGCGGTGGGGTCCTCGAGACCGTCGCCCTGGTAACCGCGGACCATTGCAGACGCGAGCTCGCCGATCAGGTGCGGGTCCTCGCCGAACGTCTCGTTCACACGTCCCCAACGCAGGTCGCGTGCGATGCACAGCACGGGCGAGAACGTCCAGTGGATGCCGGTCGCGGAGACCTCGACAGCCGTCGCGCGGGCGACGCGCTCGACGAGCTCCGGATCCCACGAGGCCGCCATGCCGAGCTGTGTCGGATAGATCGTCGCCCCAGGCCAGAACGAGTGCCCGTGTATGCAGTCCTCGCCGACGAGCAGAGGGATGCGCAACCGAGTCTGCGCCGTGAGCTCGGCCGCGCGCAGGATGCGCTCGGGCGAGGTGTGCAGGATCGAGCCCACGTGCTTGCCGAGCACGTGGTCGTCGAGATCGTCGCGCGCGTCGAGCTGCAGCATCTGCCCGACCTTCTCCTCGAGCGTCATGCGTGCGAGGAGATCCTCGACGCGTTCGGGAATCGGGAGTGCGGGGTCCTGATAGGGCAGGGTCGTGGTCGGCGCCTCAAGGGTCATTAGGAGCTGCTCTCTGCGGTGGTGCGGACGGCCGTCACGGCATCATTGACGTTCAGCCCTCGCTTCTTCATCTCCCGGGCGCGCTCACCCGCCGATCGCAGTCGGGGGTTGACGTATTCGTCGATGCCGAAGTTGATGAGCGAGAGGGCGACGCCCAGGATCGCGATGCACAGCCCCGCCGGAACGTACCACCACCAGTAGTTCGGGAACGCTCCGTTCTGCTGCGCCCAGAACAGCACGGTGCCCCAGTTCAGGTTGGTGATCGGGATGACTCCGATGAAGGCGAGTGTCGTAAGCCCGAGCACGGCTGCGGTCACTGTCCCGACGAAGCTCGATGCGATGATCGCCATGAGATTCGGCAGCATCTCGACGAGGATGATGCGGTGCAACGGCTCGCCGTTCGCTCGCGCGGCCTGGATGAAGTCGCGGTTTCTCAACGACATCGTCTGCGCCCGGAGCACTCGAGCACCCCAGGCCCACCCGGTCACCGCGAGGACAGCGGCGATGAGCACAAGCGGCGGGTTCTCGAACTGCGATGCCACGATGATGATGAGCGGGAGACCGGGCACGACAAGGAACACGTTCGTGAGAGCCGAGAGCGACTCGCTGCGCCACCCCCGCGTATAGCCGGCGACGACTCCGATGATCACGGCGATCGCCGTCCCGATGATTCCCGAGAGGAATCCGACGATGAGCACTCCCCGTGTGCCGTAGATGATCTGGCTGAACACGTCCTCGCCCATGTGGGTCGTCCCGAGCAGGTGGTCCCACGACGGTGCTTGGCGCAGCGCCGTGTAATCCTTCTCGAGGGGGCCGAACGGAGCGATGACGTCCTCGAAGATCGCGATCAGCACGAAGATGCCGAGGATGATCAGCCCGGTGAGCGACTTCGGGTTCCGGAACATCGCGAAGGATGCTGACAGCTGCGACCGGAATGTCTTCTTCGGCCGCAGCGCACCGTGAAGGAGCGCCGTTTCGGGACTTCCCGCGCGCGCTCGCGAGTTGTACGAGGTCGTCATGTCATGCCTCCGTCTGGCGTGTGCGGGGGTCGAGGATCGCATAGGCGACGTCGGCGAGGATGTTCGCGACGAGCACGGCCATTGTGATGATCAGGAACAGACCCTGCATGAGCGGGTAGTCCTTCGCGTTCGTGGCGTCGAGTAGGAGCTTTCCTACGCCCGGGTAGGAGAACACCATCTCCATGACGATCGTGCCGCCGACGATGAAGCCGATCGAGAGCGCGAAGCTCTGCAGCTGCGGGAGGACCGCGTTGCGCGCGGCGTAGTTCCACAGCACACGTCGGTTGGGCATGCCCTTCGCCTGCGCGACGGTGATGTAGTCCTCGTCGAGCACCGTGAGCATCATGTTGCGCATTCCGAGGATCCAGCCGCCAAGCGACGCGATGACGATAGTGATGGCCGGCAGGGCCCCGTGCGCGATGACCTGGCCGATGAAGTCGAAGCTGAGTTCCGGTCGGGCGCCTTTGTCGTAGGCGTGCGAGGCAGGGAACCAGCCGAGAATGCTCGAGAACACAGCGATTGCGATGAGACCGAGCCAAAAGTAGGGCACTGTGCTGAAGAACACCGAGACGGGCACGATCGCGTCGGCCTTGCTGCCGCGTCGCCAGCCGATCACGGCCCCGGCCGAAGTGCCGATGAGGAACGACAGGATCGTCGCGATTCCCACGAGTCCGAGAGTCCATGGCAGCGCCGAGGCGATGACGTCGCCGACCGGGGCGAGACCGTTGGAGAAGGATCGACCGAGGTCACCGTTGAAAAGCAGCTTCCAATAGTCGATGTACTGCTGCCAGAGGCTCGTGTCCTTGTCGAGGCCGAAGAGGATGCGCAGCGACCGCTCGGCCTCCGGCGTGATCTTTCCCGCCGCGCGCTGCATGTAGGCGCTCACGGGATCACCCTTCATCATTCGAGGAAGGAAGAAGTTGATGGTGATCGCGGCCCAGGCGGTGAAGAGGTAGAACGCGACTCGGCTCGCGATGAAGCGGACAGGGATCCTCATGCCTCGTCTCCGATCGAACGGCCGGCTGTCGTCGCGAAGTGCTTCTCGGGGTCCGGCGACGCCGACCGCAGCTCTCGCGTGTACTCGTGCTGCGGGTTGAGGATCACATCGTCGGCGGCGCCGTACTCGACGACCTTGCCGTGGTGCAGCACCATGATCTCGTCGCTGAAGTGGCGTGCGGTGGCGAGGTCGTGAGTGATGTACAGGACGCCGAGCCCTTCCTCCCGCTGGAGGTCGGCGAGCAGGTTCAGCACGCCGAGCCGGATCGAGACGTCGAGCATCGAGACGGGCTCGTCCGCGACGAGGAGGGAGGGCCGCGAGGCGAGCGCGCGCGCGATCGCGACGCGCTGACGCTGCCCGCCGGAGAGCTCGTGCGGCCGCCGGTCGATTACGGCGTCGGCGTCGAGGCGGACGCGCTCGAGCAGTCGCCGCACCTCCCGTTCAGTCTCTGCTTTCGGCACCACGCGATCGAGACGGAGCGGCCGTTCGATGTGGTATCGGATCGAGTGGTAGGGGTTGAGCGAGGCGAACGGGTCTTGGAACACCATGCGCAGCTTCTGCCGGTAGCGCCGAAGGCCGCGCCCATGCCGGGGAATCGGCGCTCCGTCGATGAGAACCCTTCCGCTCGTCGGCGTCTCAAGCTGCGTGAGGATCTTCGCGATCGTGGACTTGCCGCTTCCGGACTGGCCGACGAGCGCGATCGTCTGACGCTCCCGGAGTGTGAAGCTGACGTCGTCGAGAGCGAGCAGCGGGGCCCCGCCGCGAATGCGGTAGCGCTTGGAGACATGGGAGAACTCAAGGGTCGTCATCGGACCAGGACTCCTCTCTCGCCGGTGAGGCGAGGGAACGACTCGAGCAGGGTCTTCGTATATTCGTGCTGGGGCTCGTCCCAGATCTGCCGCGCGGTAGCGAGTTCGACGATTTCGCCGGCGCGCATGATGGCGATACGGTCGCTGATCTCGAGGAGCAGCGGCAGGTCGTGCGTGATGAAGATCACGGAGAAGCCGAACTCATGCCGTAGCTGCGAGATCTGCCGGAGGATCTCACGCTGCACGAGCACGTCGAGAGCAGTAGTCGGCTCATCCATGACCATGAGCTGCGGCTTGAGTGCGAGCGCCATCGCGATCATCACACGCTGGCGCATCCCGCCGGACAGCTCGTGCGGGTAGGACCGGTACCTGTCCCGGCCAACGCGCACGATTTCCAGGAGCTTTTCGCTCTCGGCGCGACGCTCGCGCCGCTTCAGCTCGGGCCGATGCACGTGGAACACGTCATCGAGTTGGGAGCCGATCGTCGCAACCGGGTTGAGAGCGTTCATCGCTCCTTGGAAGACCATCGAGATCTTGTCCCAGCGTAAGCGCTGCATCTCCGCGGCATCCAGAGAATTGATGTCGACGTCGTCGCCGGAGACGTCATGGAAAGTCACGCTGCCGCTCGCGATCACCGCGGGCGCTTTGAGGAGCCGCTGCACACCAAAGGCGAGCGTGGTCTTGCCGCAACCGCTCTCGCCGGCGAGCCCGAGGATCTCGCCGCGCTGCAGCTCGAGAGTGACGTTCTTCACCGCCTCCACGGGCGGATCGACGTCGTAGACGACCGAGAAGTCGCTCACGGTGAGCAGGGGGTCTGACATGGCTGTTCGCTTTCGTGGGGTCGGGTGGGCGGATGCCGCGGCATCCGCCCACCCTCTGCGCCTACTTGGCCGGCTTGAGCTTCGTGAGGATCAGCGGGACCGTGACCTGCGTGGGGTCGGCGGTCGCATACTGGTCGTCCTCGCTGGGCCAGCCCACATAGTTGCGGGTGTTGTACTCGCCCAGGTACGGGTGCGTGCCGACGGGGATCACCGGAACGTCCTCGACGAAGATCTTCTGCAGCTCCTCGAGGGCGGCGGTGCGCTCGTCGTCGCTCGCCGACGTCGCGTACGTGTTCAGCAGTTCGGTCGCGCGGTCGTTCTTGTAGCGCCCGAAGTTGTAGTCCACGTCGTCGCCGGCGAGGAGCCAGCGTCCGTCCATCGTGTCGGAGTAGAGGTCGTACGGGGTGGTGCCGCTGTCGGTCCAGTGCATGATCGCGTCGAAGTCGCCTGAGCGCTTGGCAGCCCACCAGGTGTCGGCATCCGGAGTGTCGACCTTCGCGTCGGCTCCGAGCGTCTTCTTCACCTGATCGGCGATGAGGCTGATTCCGGTGACGTAGTCGTTCCAGCCCTGCGGGACCTGGAGCGTGAAGGAGACCGGTTCGCCGTCGGGGTCGATGAGTGCGTCGCCCTTCCAGGTGTAGCCGGCGTCTTCGAGGATCTTGCGGGCACCGTCGACGTCCAGCGCGAGCTCCTTGCCCTTGTACTCCGGGGAGATGTACTGCTCGCCGACGGGCGTCGGGAGGCCCGTGACCGAGGTCAGGACGGGACCGGCCTTCTCACGCGCGATCTCGGTGTGCGCCGGCCGGTCGATGACCATGTTGACCGCCTCGCGGAACGCCAGGTTGTTGAACGGCTTCTTCGTGTGGTTGACGAACAGCACATCCGGGGCCATGACGTTTGCAGCCCAGAACACGTTGTGCTCCGGGTCCTTGTCGACGAATGCGCTCTTCACGTCGGGGATGAAGGCCTGCGCCCAGTCGGCGTCGCCGCTTGCGAGGGCGGTCGTCAGAGCAGTGTTGTCGTTGTAGGAGATGTAGTACAGCGTCGGCACGGCGAGGTCGCCGCCCCAGTAATCGTCGCGCGCCTTGAGAGTGACCGACTGGCTGCTGAAGCTCTCAAGCGTGTAGGGCCCCGTGCCGACAGGGTCGGGGTTCTCGAACGTCGTCGGGTCGTCGACATCCTTCCAGATGTGCTCGGGGACGATTCCGATGTGGAGCACTTGAGCCTGCTTGACGAACTTCGACTCGGCGAAGCTGAGTACGACGTCGTCGCCGTCCTTTGCCACATCGGTCAGCTGCAGGTTGCCGGTGTCGAGAGCCGGCGTGTTGCGGATGAGGTCGAAGGTGAACACGATGTCGTCGGCTGTGAAATCCTCACCGTCGTTCCAGGTGACCCCGGAGCGCGGAGTGACGCGCAGCTGGGTATAGTCATCGTTCCACGTGACCTTCTCAGCGAGCCACGGCGTCGTCTCGTTATCGCCCACGAGGTTGACCATGGCGAGCGGCTCGATGATGACGTTCTTGTAGCCGAGCTTGTTCGCGGACGAATCGCCGATCCACGGGTTGTTCGATTCTGTGGTGATGGCGCCGTCCGGCTTCGCGATGGTGAGTGCCGCGCCGCCATCCGCCGAAGCGTCCTTCTGATCACCACTGGAGCATCCCGTCAGGGCGAGCGCCGCGACAAGTCCCGCGGCGACAAGAGTGGATCTGAGCCTCATTGCTTCTCCTCCTTGATGCATCACCTAACGGTGACGTTTTGCTTACTGTCGAGTAAGTAAGCTTTGGATGGGAGATTACTCATCAGTAAGTAAATCCGTCAAGCGCGGATACCGTACCGTTATTTTCAGTAGGAAGAGAGGACCACGTGGCATCCGAATCAGTCGGCGGCGCTGCCCGCACTCGGCCTTCGACGCGCCGAAAGCACACCGAGATCCTCGACGCCGCCATCTCGATCTTCGGAACGAAGGGCTACGCCAACGGCACGCTTGCCGACATCGCCGACCAGGTGGGACTGACTCACGCCGGCGTGCTCCATCACTTCGGCTCGAAGCAGAATCTCCTTCTGCAGACGCTCGCCTATCGTGACGAGACAGACGTCAAGGACCTCGTGGAGAAGCACATCCCCGATGGGCCGGAGCTCTTCCTGCACTTGGTGCGAACGGCGTTCGCGAACGCGCATCGAGCCGGTATCGTGCAGGTCTACACCGTCCTCTCGGCCGAATCCGTCACAGAAGATCACCCGGCCCGGCCGTTCTTCGAGGAGCGCTACGCGACACTTCGCCGCGAGGTGTCTGACGCGTTCCGCGTCCTGTGCGAACAAGAAGGGGTCACAGAACCCGACACGATCGATGTCGCGTCTGCCAGCATCCTCGCGGTCATGGACGGCCTGCAGCTGCAGTGGCTCTTGCATCCCGCCAAGATCGAGCTCGCCGGGGCCACCGAGTTCGCCATCCGAGCCATTGTCAACGCCGTGCTCAGCCCGGGACCGGAGCTGTCAAGCTACCGAAGCGACGAGGCTCGGCCCACCGGGGACACCGACCGTCCCCGCACATGAGAAATGCCGCGGATCTTCGCGGCATTTTCAGAAAGTGGCGAGTGAGGGATTCGAACCCCCGAAGTCGATGACAGCTGATTTACAGTCAGATCCCTTTGGCCGCTTGGGTAACTCGCCAGAGCGCGCTCGACCAAACTTGAACAGCCAACCGAAGGCGCCACAGAAATAGTAACGTTTCGCGAGCGGTGGGAGAAATCGGAGGGCCGATTCAGACTGTCGGCTCCCGCAAGAGCGCACCCTCGCTGCGGCATGTGGCGGCGGCGACGAGCATCGCGCGCTCGAGCACCGCGCCCCAACCGTCGATGCTCCCAGGTTCGCCGTGCGCCGCAAGATGCTGCACAGCCGCCGCGAGAACCGCGTCGCCGGCGCCCATAGTGTCGATGACCGGTCCGAGCATCTCGGCGATGGGCCGGCTCACGCTCTGCCCGTCCGAGCGCAGCCATGCACCGTCTTTTCCCGCCGTCGCGAGCACGTGCTCGACGCCGAGGCCGTCCAGTCGCTCGACCAGTTCGGGCAGCCCGGTTCCGTACAGCAGTTCCGCGTCGTCGTCGCCGACCTTGACGAGCAGGCACGACGGCGCGACGGACTCGAAGCCCGCGATGAAGCGCTCGCGCGAGTGCAGCATCCCTTCCCGCGGATTGGGGTCGACGATGAGACGTCGGCGTGATCCGGTGACGGATGCCGCAAGCTGCCGCGCCTGCCCGGCGTCGTCGAACGGGAAGCAGCTCACGACGACGAACGGAGCCGCCGCGATCGCCTCACGCACCTCGGCGTCGAACTCGACGCGTCGCTTCTGCGCGGCCTCGTTGAAGACGTACGTCGGCTCGCCGTCGGTGCGGTCGCTCACCGCCCGGGAGCTGCCGTGCGGTGCGGGAGACGCGATCAGGCCGACGCCCGCGTCGGCGAGGAACCGGCGGATGCGGTCCCCGGCCTCGTCGTCGCCGACCATCGCGACGAGCGTCGTCGGCACGCGCAGCAGTGCGAGTCCCACGGCGACGTTGAGGGCGGCGCCGCCGACGAACTCGCGGTTGCCGTCAGGGAAGCGGAGCTCGTCGATGAGGGCGTCGCCGATCACGACGACGGGAGCCGGGCTCGAGTGCATACGGGTCAATGTACACGGGCTCAGTATGCTGGTGCTCATCCAGACGAGGAGGACGATGGCCGGCATCGAAGAGGTCGCGCGACGTGCCGGTGTCTCCACCGCCACGGTCTCGCGTGCGCTGTCGGGGCGCGGCTACGTCTCCGATGCGACACGGCTCAAGGTGCAGGATGCCGCCGGCGAGCTCGGCTACGTCGTCTCCTCCACGGCGTCAGGGCTAGCCTCGGGACGCACCCGCAACGTGGGCGTCGTCGTTCCGATGCTCAGCCACTGGTATTTCTCGTCCGTCGTCGAGGGCGCAGAGCGGGCCCTCCTGCGCCACGGCTACGACACGACGCTGTACAACCTCGGCGGCGACGCCGCCGAGCGCAGCAGCGTCTTCACGCACTTCCTGCTGCGCAAGCGGGTGGATGCCGTCATCGCCATCAACCTTGAGCTCACGACGGCGGAGGTCACGGCGCTGCACGACCTCGACAAGCCCCTCGTCGGCATCGGTGGCCCGCTGCCCGGCGTGCCGACGCTCGCGCTCGACGACGTCGAGCTCGCTCGACTCGCGACCGCGCACCTTGTCAGTCTCGGGCACACGCGCATCGCGCACATCGGCGGCGGCCAGGAGTTCGACGTCGACTTCCACCTCCCCTCCAACCGCCGCCATGGATACGAGCAGGCTCTCGAGCACGCGGGCCTCGCTGTGGATGCGACGCTCGTGCGCTCGGCCGACTTCACGCTGCAGGGCGGATACCGCGCCGCGAAGCAGCTGCTCGGCTCCCCCGCCGACCGGCCCACCGCGATCTTCGCCGCGTCCGACGACATGGCCATCGGCGCGATTCTCGCCGCGCGGGATCTCGGGCTCTCCGTGCCGCATGACGTGTCGATCGTCGGGGTGGACGACACGCAGCAGGCGCCGTTCTTCGATCTGACGACGATCGCCCAGTTCCCGCGACGCCAGGGCGAGGCCGCGGTCGACGTCCTCCTCGCCGAGCTGGGCGAGCTGACGCCCGAGGAGCCGACGGATTTCGGGCTGCCATTCGAGCTCGTCGTGCGCGGCACGACGACGCGCCCGCCGCGAGACTGATCCGGCGCTCAGCGCGAGGCGGCACCCAGTCTCTCGAGCGCGACGCGGATGCGCCCGTCCGCGGTCTCGAGCGCGGCCGCGGCGTCCGGCACCGGGCAGTCGGCGAGCAGGGCCAGGATCGCCGTCTTCACCGAACCGCCTGCAGCGTCGAGCGTGCGCGCGGCGGTTTCCGCATCGGCATCCGTCGCCTGCCTGACCGTGCGCTCAGCTCGGGCGCGCAGCTTCTCGTTGGTGATGCGCACATCGACCATGAGGTTGCCGTACGTCTTGCCGAGCCGCACCATCGTGAGGGTGCTGAGCATGTTGAGCACCATCTTCTGCGCGGTGCCGGCCTTCAGGCGCGTCGACCCGGTGACGAGCTCGGGCCCGACCTCGACCTCGATCGCCACCTTGGCGGTACGGCCGAGCTCGGAGCCGCTGTTGCACGCCACACCGATCGTCAGGGCGCCGCGACGGCGCGCCTCGGCGACGGCCGCGACGACATACGGCGTACGCCCGGATGCCGAGATTCCCACGACGCTGTCGTCCTCGCCGATGGCGAGCTCGTGCACGGCGGCGCGGCCGGCGTCTGCGTCGTCCTCTGCTCCTTCGATCGCCGTGCGGATCGCCGCGTCACCGCCCGCGATCAGGCCGACGACCCGGTCGGGCTCCGTGCCGAAGGTCGGCGGAATCTCGCTCGCGTCGAGGACGCCGAGCCGGCCGGGGGTGCCCGCTCCGACATAGATGAGGCGACCCCCGCGCGCCATGCGCTCGGCGATTCCGTCGACGGCTCGCGCAATCTCGGCGCTCGCGGTCGCGACGGCGTCGGCGACGCCACGGTCGAGCTCGTTCATCGCGGCGACGAGCTCCGGGGTGGTGAGCAGGTCGAGGTCGCGGTAGCGCGCGTTCACCCGCTCGGTCGCGAGACCTGCGAGCGTCCGCTCGAGACCATCGCGCGTAGCGTCGGACATCGTTTCCTCCTCGTCGACGGACGCTCCCATCCTCGCAGACGGAGCCCGCGTCAGCGTTCGCGGAAGAAGCCGGTCAGCAGTTGCCCGCAGGCCTCGGCGTCGACGCCCGCTATCACCTCGACGCGGTGCGTCAGCCGGCGATCGCGCAAGAGATCATGGATGCTGCCCGCAGCACCCGCCTTGTCATCCCAGGCGCCGAACACGACTGTGGGAATTCGCGCCGCGAGGATCGCCCCCGCGCACATGACGCACGGCTCGAGCGTCACGACGAGAGTGACGTCGTCGAGTCGCCACTGGCCGCGCGACGCCGTCGCCTGGCGAATCGCTTCCAGCTCGGCGTGCGCCGTGGGGTCGCTGCGTGCCTCTCGCGCGTTGCGACCGTGTGCGACGACCTCGCCGGCCGCGTCCACGATCACGGCGCCGACGGGAACGTCGCCCGTCTGCAGTGCGGCGCGCGCCTCGGCCAGCGCGAGCGTCATGGCGGAGTGGTGGCGGTCGGCTGCGGGAAGCGGCATCCGTTCCCCTTTCTCTTCCGATGCGCATCGTCTCGCGCTCGCCCGGCAGGTAGGTTTAACAGTATGCGAGTGCACGTAGCGGACCACCCACTCATCACCCACAAGCTCACGGTGCTCCGTGACAAGACAACGCCGTCGCCGATCTTCCGGGCGCTGACCGAGGAGATCGTCACGCTGCTGGCGTACGAGGCGACCCGAAACGTGCGCACGAACGAGATCCAGATCGAGACTCCCGTGACGACGACGACCGGGCTCGCCATCAGCAACCCCAAACCGCTTGTCGTGCCGATTCTGCGGGCCGGGCTCGGGATGCTCGAGGGCATGGTCAAGCTCCTGCCCACGGCAGAGGTGGGCTTCCTCGGCATGGTGCGCGACGAGGAGACGTTCCAGCCGATGACCTATGCGGAGCGACTGCCCGACGACCTGTCGAACAGGCAGTGCTTCGTGCTCGACCCCATGCTCGCGACGGGAGGCTCGCTCGGCGCAGCGATCGAGTTCCTGTTCAAGCGCGGCGCCGTGGATGTGACGGCGGTGTGCATCCTCGCCGCCCCGGAAGGGCTCGAGAAGCTCGAGCGCGAGACCGAGGGCCGCGACGTCACGATCGTGCTCGGCGCTCTCGACGAGCGGCTCAACGAGAACGGCTACATCGTTCCCGGCCTCGGCGATGCGGGCGACCGGCTGTACGGTCTCGTCTGAATCGACGGCAACTCGAACGCCGGCGGCCCTGATGGGTCGCCGGCGTTTTTCGTCGCGAAGATGCCCGAAGAATCTTCTTGCGCGACGCGGCCATCACCGGGGAGGGTCTGAAAGATTCTTCACGCTGACGCGTTTTCGTTCGAAGTATCATCGGCAGGCGCGAGTGTTGCGTCATTTACTGCAATGATTTGACACTCCCATTTGCCGCCGTCTTGAATTGATGTCATGACAGACAGCACGCGCACCCTGAGCTCCGTCGAGTTCCGTGGGAATGCCGGGTCGATGATGGCCGGCATTGGTGCTGTCATGTGTTGTCGAATGTGTCGCTAACCCTGACCCTTTGAGTCGCGACGCCTGAAGGCGTCGCCAGGGACGCTCACGACGCCTCCCTTCCCCCTCACACGCAACGCATCACAGTCATCGCCCCTCCTGCCCCGACTCCGTCGGTGAGGCCGTGGAGCGGCGACCCATCATCCGAAGGATCTTCCATGTCACTCGCCACCGTCTTCCCCCAGTCCGTCCCCGCCCAGTCGCCCGCCGCCCCCGCGCTTCGCGCCGTGCCGGCGAGCCCCGAGGCCCGCGGCTTCGCCCTCTACGTCGGGCTCGACGAGAGCAAGGCCCGCGCGGCCGGCGTCTCCCTCGGCGAGATCGTTGAGGCGATAAAGAACGTCATCGGCGAACTCGCACCGGCCGCGCAGTCATACGCGGCCGTCGCTCTCGCCCCTGAGGGAGTCGGCGGACGCGACGTCGACGTCGTACGCCTCGCACTCCAGGAGCCCTCAGCCGTCGCTCGCCAGCACCCCAGCGAGGTGGAGGAGGAAGAGGACGAACTCGACCGCGCTCACGCCGGCGTCGTCATCGACATCTCCCGCAAGCGTCTCGTTCTCGACAACGAGCCTGCGTCTCTGACCTTCAAGGAGTTCGAGCTTCTGCAGTACCTCGTGCTGCGCGAGGGCCGCACGATCGAGCGCGCCGAACTCATCTCCTCTCTCTGGTCGGCCGCCGACGGCGATGACGTGCCGAACGAGCGCACGATCGATGTGCACGTGCGTCGCCTGCGAGCCAAGCTCGGGCGCTACGAGGACATCGTGCGCACGGTCCGTGGCGTTGGCTACCGCTTCGACCGCCATGCCGACGTCTCGATTCGTCACGCGTCGACTCCGTCGCCCGACCTGTTCTGAATCGGCTCGATCCTAATCACCGAACGCCACGAACGGCGCTTAGCTCACGCATAGCGATCGCCCAGAGGCTTAGCAGGAAAATAACGAAAAGATAACTAGACGCCGTTACCTTTCCGTTATATATTCAAAGAGCGTTAGTTGTTTTGCTGTGGCAGCTAACGCGGAATGTGATTGCAGGACACTCTTGGTGCAAGGGAGAGGGCCGATCGTAAGCCTCTACGATCGGCCCTCGATCTTTTAATCCGCGAAGTGGGGCGGTGCGCGCGGCGCCGCTCATCCGTAGGCTTGTGCCCCAGGAGGACTCACATGCCACAGAGATCCACAGCCGTGAACGCCTGGGAATCGCTGTTCCGCGCTCAGGTTCAAGTGATGCGCGAACTGCACGACGACTTCCCGGCGAACACGATCTCGCTCAACGAGTACGACGTCCTCTTCAATCTCAGCCGGCAGCCCGACCACAGCGCCAGGCTGCGGGACATCAACAAGCTCGTTCTGCTGAGCCAGCCGAGCGTCTCGCGCCTCATCGACCGGCTGGCCGCCCGCGGCTACGTCGAGAAGCGCTCCGATTCCTGTGACCGGCGCGGCACGATCGTCCGGATCACGGAGGCCGGTTTTGCAATGTACCGAACCGTGGCCGTGAAGCACATGGCGTCCATCAGCGAGGTGATGACTCGCATGCTCAACGACGACGAGCTGCGAGAGCTGACGGCGCTCACCGACAAGGTCCGCGCCGGAACCCGCAGCTAGGACTCGCGTGCACCGGCTCGACCGTAGCGGCGACGAAGCTCGCGCGCCTTGATCACCGCTTTCGCCTCCGCCTCGACGGCCTTGTCGATTCGCGCGGTGTCGCGAAGCGGAAGCTGCACGGCGTACTCCGAATGCTGGCCGTCCTGCAGCTGGCGGGCGCGCTCGAGCTCAGCGTCGACCTCAACGCCGAAGAGCAGAGCCATGTTGCTCAAGTAGAGCCAGATCAGGAAGACGATGATGCCGCCGAGGGAGCCGTAGGTGGCGTTGTAGCTGTCGGAGTTCGACACATAGACGACGAAGCCCACCGTGGTGACAGCCCAGACGATGAGCGCCGTGGCGGCGCCGATGCTGATCCAGCGGAACTGCGTCGGCTTGACGTTGGGCGAGAAGTAATAGAGAACGGCGATGACGATCACGGCGAGCAGCACGAGCACCGGCCACTTGGCGATGTTCCATGCCGTGACCGTCGCGTCGCCGAGGCCGAAGAGCGAGCCGATGAATCGGGCGACGGGACCGCTGACGAGCAGAAGTATCGCCATGATCGCGAGCATGATGAGGTTCGCCGCCGTCACGGCGAGCACGGTCAGGCGCAGTTTGACGGTCGTTCGACCCTCCTGCACCCCGTAAACGCGGTTCGAAGCGCGCACGAAGCCGTCGACGTACTTCGAGGCCGACCAGATCGCGCCCCCGAGGCCGATGACGAGAGCGAGACCGGCGCCGGGCGCCGTCGTGATCGCCTTGAGCGGGCCCTTGAGGGCCGTCGCCGTGTCGGGCGGCGCGACGTCGTCGAGAATGCGGATCATCCCCGTGCTGACCGAGCCATCCGCGTTCACGAGCGAGAGGATCGAGATGATCGCGAGGAGGCCAGGGAAAAGCGCGAGGACGAGGAAGTAGGTGAGCGTCGCCGCCATGTCGGTCGCCTTGTTGGCGCTGAACTTCTTCGCTGCGCGCACATAGGAGGTGCGGATGCTGGGCCAGCGCAGCCGGGTGCGGCGGGGCTTCGGAACGTGCCGGGTCGATCCGCGGCCGGGATCCGCTGCTCTACTGGATTCGGTCATCGCGCTCCCGGCTCATCAGTCGGGCAGCAGCGAAGATGGCGCCACTGACCGCCGCGATGCCCAGCGCCGCAAGAACCTGCGGCGCCTTGACCTTGATCTGCGCGAGAGTCCCGGACAGCTCCTCGCGCATCTCGTCGATGTTCAACTGACGCACCCACGGTCCGGCGTGCTCCCGACGTTCCGTGCGGTCCGTCGGGAGCACCATCGGGTGCCCGGGTCGAGCGGACAAGGCTCTACCCCTTGGACTCGTCCGTTTCGGAGGAGGCCGATCCACCCGATACCGAATCGTCGTCGGTCGCGGGGTCGTGGTGCTCCTGGAACGACGGCTCCTCGCCGCCCGGCTCCGAGCGCTCCTTCTTCGACTCCTGCGCGTCGGACTCGAGCTTGCCCGGATCGGCGTTCAGCCCGCTCGCGTTGCGGGCCTCGTCGTTTCGTTCGTTGGAATCGCTCATCGGGGTTCCCTTCGTCGCGTGTGACTCTCACGCTAAGAGGAAGCGCCCGAGCCGGCAAGCACCTACCCTGACGGCCGACTATCTGCTATCGCTTGCGCGGCTTGATGAACGGCTCCGACTGCGTCCGCTTCTCCGCCCGCTTCTCCTTCAGCGTCTTCGCCGGTGCCTTCTTGGCGTTCCGGTGTGACTTCTCAGCCATGTCACTGCCCTTTCCGTCGTCAGGCCCGTCAGGTCGACGGGGCTTGACTGAACCATACGAGGTTTCCCAGGAAAGGCAAGTCGTGCGAAATTTGCGCTGATCGGGAAAGATGCTTCTCAGGGCGCGACGACCGACTCGATCGGAAGCCCTTCGAGGAATGAGCGCATCTGGGCGAGGTGAAGGCGTTCGATACCGTGCTCGTACACGGTGGTGAGGCGAAGCGAGGGCGTTCCCGCCGTGGCCTCGGCGACGAGAGAACCGTGCGCCATGACGGCTTCGTCGTCGATCCACACGAACGGTGCGGGCGACGCTTCCTGGTCGAGGATGATGCTCTGCGCTTTCCACCAGCCGCGCCCGCGATCCATGCTGACGGCGTCGGCGTCCATGATCGCGCGGCCGCCGAACAGTCCCCCGAGCGCGGGCGCCAGCCGCGTCATCGACGCGTGCATCTCGTTCCACGTGGACAGCCACACCAGCTCGAGCGCGAATTCCGTGCGAAGCGCATCGAGCTGGTCGACAACTTCGGGCGCCCACGTCAGGGGCAGTCTGCTCATCATTCCGCCGCCGTAGTCGATCTGCACTCGAGTCGACTTGACGGACGAGAACGGCGGTTCGTCGGCGTTGATGGCACCGTCGACATCCAGGTAGAGACGCGTCGGGTTGGTGGTGCGTGGCATTGTGCTCCTTGCCCTCTGGGCTGACGACGACAGTCAAGCACGAGGTGCTGACACTGCACTGACACGGGCTAGGAAAACGCCATGAACCGGCGCGTCGCGTTTCCGGCAGGATAGGAGCATGCCCGTTCCTCTTTCCGGCACCACGGTGTCTCTCGCCGCGGGCCCTTGCCGCGCATCCATCGCCTCCGTCGGAGCGAGTCTTCGCGAACTGCTCTATGACGGCAGGGACCTCGTTCTCCCGTATGCGAAGGACCAGGTGCGGCCGAACTACCGCGGCGCGACGCTCGTGCCCTGGCCGAATCGCGTCGTGGATGGACGCTACCGCTGGGACGGGTCGGAGCATCAGCTCGCCCTCACCGAGCCCGCGCGCGGCCACGCCCTGCACGGCCTCGGCGCCTGGCTCGATTACGACGTCGTCGAGAAGACCGAGAGCGCTGCGCTGCTGCGCGCGATGATTCCCGCGCAGGACGGCTACCCGTTCGCACTCGAGATCTCCACGAGTTGGCGGCTCGACGAGCACGGATTGCACTGCGAAGTGACGGCGCTCAATGTCGGCGACGCCGACGCCCCGTTCGGCACCGGACCGCACCCGTACCTCGTGGCGGGAGAGGGCCGCGTGGACGACTGGAGCGTGACGATCCCGGCGGCATCCGTTCTCACCGTGACCGAGGACCGGCTCATCCCGATCGGCCTCTCGCCGGTCGGCGGGACGGAGTTCGACTTCCGCTCGCACCGCGGCATCGGCGACACGTTCATCGACCACGCATTCACGGACCTCGAGCGCCGCGACGGTATCGCGGAAGTGCGACTGACGGCGGCATCCGGAACCGGCGTCGCGATGACCTGGGACGGTGCGTGCCCGTGGGTCCAGGTGCACACGGCCGATCAGCCTGTCGTCGCCGACAGCCGCCTCGGCCTCGCCGTCGAGCCCATGACATGCCCGCCGGACGCCTTCAACTCCGGGACGGACCTAATCCGTCTCGCGCCCGGTGAGCAGTCGAGTGCCAGCTGGAGCATCCGCGCGCTCTGACGCGCGGATAGGCGATCGTCTTCGGCGCCGCAACCCCCTACACGCTCACCGGAAGCACGGCATACAGTCGCTGGAGTTCCGGCGCGCGGATCTCCCGTGCGCGGATTCCGAGTTCAAGGAGGGCACGATGAGCACCATCCAGGACACCGAGCAGGTAGGCGTCCCGCTGACCGTCGCATACAACCAGTGGACGCAGTTCGAGTCGTTTCCGCAGTTCATGTCGAACGTCGACTCCGTGACGCAGGTCGATGACACGCACAACCATTGGAAGGTGACGATCGGCGGCGTCGAGCGCGAGTTCGACACGGTCATCACCGAGCAGATTCCCGACGAGCGCATCGCGTGGCGCACAACCGAGGGTCCCGAGCACGGCGGCGTCGTGACGTTCTTCCGCGTCGCGGACGACGAGACGCGCGTGCACCTCGAGATGACGTGGGAGCCGGAGGGCTTCACGGAGAAGGCGGGAGCGGCGCTTCAGCTCGACGACATGGCGGTGAAGAAGGACCTCGGGAAGTTCAAGGAGCTGATCGAGTCCAACGGCTTCGAGACCGGCGCGTGGCGCGGCGAAGTCGACCGCGACGCCGACGCTACCGGGCGCTGAGCCGCCGCAGTCAGGGAGAAGCCCGGCGCATCGGACAACCCACGATGCGCCGGGCTCGACTGTGCGGCTAGGCCGTTGTCACCGCGACCTCGACCACGGCCCACGAGAGAGCCGGCAGCCGCAGGGTGACCGCGGAGCCCTCGACGGAGACGCCCTCGAGCGGCGTGAGACCGACGCGCTCGGCGTCCTGCGTGTTGCTCGAGAAGCGGTCGCCGCCCTCGGGCACCGTGAGCACTTCGGCACGGGTGATGGCGGATGCCGCGAAGCCGCCGAGCTTCACGGAGACGTCGGCTGTCTCGTCGAGTCCGCGGTTCGCGAGGAACAGGGCGAGCCTCCCGCTCTCCTCATCCCACGTGGCGCTCACGTCCACGGCATCCGCATCACCGTACTTGGCCGTATCGATGCGGTCGCTCGTGACGGCCGTGCGCAGGATGCTGCCGCGTGCGAGCTGAGACATGCGGGCGAACGGCCAGAAGATGCTCTGCCGCCACGCGGCGCCGCCCTCTTCGCTGCGGATCGGCGCGATGACGTTCACGAGCTGCGCCTGGTTCGCGATCGTGACGCGGTCGCCGTGGCGCAGCAGCGAGTTGAGGAAGGTTCCGACGACGACGGCGTCTGTGACGTTGTACTCGTCTTCGATGAGCCGCGGGTGCTTCCGCCACTGCTTGCCGACGTTGTGCGGCTGATCAGGGGTGTCGAGCCCTGTCTGGTACCACACGTTCCACTCGTCGAACGAGAGGTTGATGCGCTTTCGCGACTTGCGCTTGGCGCCGACGGCGTCGGCAGTGGAGATCACGGACTCGATGAAGTAGTCCATGTCGACAGCGGTGGCGAGGAAGCTCTTCGCGTCGCCGTCGTGCTCCTGGTAGTAGGCGTGCAGGGAGAGGTAGTCGACTTCGTCGTAGACGTGGCCGAGCACCGTGTACTCCCACTCGCCGAACGTCGGCATGCCCGAACCCGAGCTGCCGACGGCGACGAGCTCGATCGACGGGTCGACGAGCTTCATCGCCTTCCCCGCCTCCTGCGCGAGGCGGCCGTACTCGTCGGCGGTCTTGTGGCCGATCTGCCACGGCCCGTCGAGCTCGTTGCCGAGGCACCACACTTTGATGTCGAACGGGTCCTCCGCTCCGTTCTCGCGTCGCAGGTCGCTCCACGCCGTGCCGGCCGGGTGGTTCGCGTACTCGACGAGCGCGCGAGCGGCATCCACTCCCCTCGTGCCGAGGTTGATGGCCTCCATGACCTCGACGTCGGCCTCGCGCGCCCACTCGACGAATTCGTGCAGCCCGAACGCGTTGGTCTCGATCGTGTGCCAGGCGCCGTCGATGCGTGTCGGTCGCTCGTCGACGGGGCCAACGCCGTCTTCCCAGTTGTAGCCCGAGACGAAGTTGCCGCCCGGATAGCGCACGATCGTCGGTCCGAGCTCGCGAACGAGCTCAAGCACGTCCCGGCGGAAGCCCCGCTCGTCGGCGCTCGGGTGGCCCGGCTCGAAGATGCCGGTGTAGACGCAGCGGCCCATGTGCTCGACGAACGAGCCGAAGAGGCGGCGCGGAACCTCCCCGACGGTGAAGTCGCGGTCGATGGTGATGCGGGCGGTGCTCATGTAACTCCTTGTTTCTGGGGGTGGTCTGGCCGGGCGTCACTGGCCGCCGAAGCCGGTGGTCGCGATGCCCTTGATGATCTGGCGTTGGAAGAAGAGGAAGACGATGATGAGCGGCAGCGCGGCGAGGATCGCCATTGCCATGTTCTGCGCGTACTGGATGCCGTAGGCGCTCTTCACCGTCTGCAGGCCGACCGGCAGCGTCATGAGCGACGGGTCGTTGATGACGATGAACGGCCAGAGGAAGTTGTTCCATGCCCAGACGAAGACGAAGATCGAGACGGCGGCGAGAATGGGACGCGACAGGGGAAGCACGATCGACCAGAACACGCGCAAGCGACTGGCGCCGTCCACGCGCGCGGCCTCCTCGAGCTCCACCGGAATCTGGTCGAAGAACTGCTTCAGGATGAGCACGATGATCGGCTGCACGACTTGCGGAAGCATGAGCCCCCACGCCGTGTCGACGAGGTTCATCGCGAGCATCTCGTAGAACAGCGGCACGATGAGCACTTGCGGCGGAACAGCGATGGCCGCGATCACGAGCACGAACACGGCTTTGTTGCCCCGGAACCGCAGGCGCGAGAACGCATAGGCCGCGAGCGCGGCCGCGGCCACGGTGATGAGGGTCACGAGGGCCGAGGTGTACAGGCTGTTCCACGCCCAGATCGGCACGTTGCCCTCGGCGAGCACCTTCGCGTACGCCGCGAAGGTGTATCCGTGTTCGGGGAACAGCGTCGCCGACCCTGCGGCATCCGTCTCTGTCTTGAGCGACGTGACGATGGCCCAGAAGAACGGCAGCAGCCAGGCCACGGCGAGCACGATGAGAACCACGAGCGCGGCGATCCCCGCTGCGCCCAGCTTCGTCCGTCGACGTGGAGCGTTGGATGCCGCTTTGCGAGCGGCCGCGGGAACGGTCATGTGTTCGGTCATTGTCGACATGTCATGCGCTCCTTCGCGCCGTGATGCGGAACTGGATCACCGAGACGATGATGATGAGGACGAAGAAGATGTAGGAGATCGCCGAGGAGTAGCCGAAGCGGAACCCCGTGAACCCGGACTCGAAGATGTACTGGATCGCCGAGCGGGTCGTGCCGGCGGGACCTCCCGAGGTCATCTGGTAGATCTGGTCGAACACCTTGAGCGAGGCGAGGATCTGCAGCAGAACCACCATGACGGTGGTCGAGCCGAGCTGCGGCACGGTGATCGAGAACAGCGTGCGCCAGCGGCCCGCCCCGTCGAGCGAGGCGGCCTCGTACTGGTGCTCGGGAATGTTCTGCAGCGCGGCGAGGTAGAGCAGGAAGTTGAAGCCGATCGTCCACCACACGGTCGTGACCACGACGGAGAGCATCGCGAGGTTCGGATCCTGCAGCCACGTGACCGGGTCCACGCCGAACCAGCCGAGGATGGCGTTGAACAGGCCGAGCTGCGGGTTGTAGAGCCACACCCAGATGAGCGAGACGACCGTCGACGCGAGCAGGTACGGCATGAAGAACGACAGCCGCCACAGCCACTGCCCCGGCAGCCCCGTGTTCACAAGCAGCGCGAGCGCGAGCGAGATCACGACGAGCGGGATGGTGCTGAGCACCGTGAACCACACGGTGTTGAGCATCGAGCGCCACATGTCGGCGTCGCCGAGCGCCTCGGCGTAGTTGTCCAGGCCGATGAGGTCGCCACCGGCGCCCGTGAGGCTCTGGTTGGTGAAGCTCAAGTAGATGCCCCACAGCACGGGCACGAGCATGAACAGAATGAACAGGATGCCGAACGGGGCGATGAACGCCCAGCCGGCTAGCCCGTCACGCGGTCTGCCCGCACGCGACGCGCGGACGGTCGCCGCGGTGTCGGGGAGCACGTTTCGAGCGGTTGCCGTCGTCACAGCGAGACTCCTTCGTCGTGGCGCAGCGCCGCGCGCTGCCGGATTGCGGGGCTCATGCCGTCACCGGGTTCGGCTTGGCGAGCAGAGTGTTGATGCGCGTGATGAACGACGTGAACCCGGCTTCGGGAGTCGTGCTGCCGAGCATGACGCCCTGGATCGCGTCGAGGAAGTACGTCTGGAAGTCGGATCCCGACCCCGTGAACCACGCCGGCGGGTCGTAGTTGATCAGGTCAGCGGCGTTCGCGTAGTGCGCCTGCGGGATGAGCTCGTCATACGCGGGGTCCTCGATGACGGGCAGATAGGCGGGGATGTGCCCGGCGCCGGCCCAGTCAATCGACCCTTTCAGGAGGGTCGCCATGAATTCGTAGGCCGCTCGCCGCTTCGTCTCGTCGGGGTTGGACTGGTGCGGCAGCACGAAGGTGTGCGAGTCGGCGTACACGGCCGGCGTGCCGTAGAGCGTCGGGATGATCGTCGCATCGAACGGGATGCCCGCGTCCTGCATCGTCCGCAGCTCCCAGACCCCCGAGAACAGCATGCCGCTCTTCTGGCCGGCGAACTCGGCGATGCCGTTGTTGATGTCGCCGTTCTTGGCGGCAATCTTCCCGTCCACGAGCCTGGTCATGAACTTGAGCGACTCGAGAGCGGCATCCTCGTCGTATTCCGCGGGCTTGCCGGTCTCGAGCACCATGTCGGCGCCGTGCTGGCGATAGAGCGTGTAGAACAGCCGCCACAGCTGCGCGCCGTCGTTGAGGTATCCCCAGGAGAGGCCGTGCTGCCCGGTGACCGCTTGCATCTCAAGGGCCATGTCGACGAACTCGTCCGGCGTCGACGTCTCGATGAGGGTGCCGTCCGAGGTCAGGACGCCGGCCTTGTCGGCGATGTCGGTGTTGAAGAACGTGATGAACGGGTGCGAGTCGAGGGCGACCGAGTAGAGCCTGCCGTCGGTGAACCCCTTCTCCCAGATCCGCGGCTTGAACGTGTCTTCCGTGACGTCGAATTCGGCGAGCAGGTCGAGGTCCCACGGGTCGAGCAGGCCGCCGGGCGCCCAGCCCGTCACGCGGCTCGCGTGCATGATCGCGAGGTCGGGGGCGCGACCGCCGGCGGACGCCATGGCGAGCTTCGTGTAGTACGGGGCACCCCAGGCGAGCACGGTTTGCTTCACGCTGACGTCGCCGAGCTTCTTCTCGACGTCGGCGACGAGGGTCGCCATGGTGATGCCGTCGCCGCCGCTCAGCAGGTGCCAGTACGAGATGTCGGTGATTCCGGATGCCGCGGCGGTCGAGCTGCATCCGGCGAGGGCCGGTGCGGCGAAGGCGCCGCCGAGAAGAGCGGCCGTGCCCGCGAGCAGGTGCCGCCGCGAGAGCGGCGGACCGCTGCGCGCGTGAGGTCGAAGAGGGGTCATGTACGTCACTCCTTTGTGGGTGGGCACCATCATTACATCGATGTAATCAAGCGCGCAAGAGTGATTCCCGAATAGCCCGGCGCGCGGTTCAGCGGGTGCTCGCCCGTTCGATGATGCGATACGGCAGGCCGACCCGCTCGGGCGCGAGCCGCTGATCGGCGATGCGCCGCTCCAGCCGCTCGATCGCGAGCCGCGCGAGCTCGTGCCTGTCGAAGCCCACCGTCGTGAGCGCCGGCACGGCGTGCGGGCTGTCGGTCGTGTCATCGAATCCTGCGACCCGCACATCGTCGGGCACGCGATATCCGCGCTCCCACAGCACGCCGAGCACGCCGAACGCCATCGTGTCGGTGAAGCAGAACACGGCATCCGGCGCCCGATTCTCCGCATCGAGATACGCGGCCATGGCGGATGCCGCTCCCGCGGACGTCCACTCGGCACAGCCGATCTCGAGCGACTCGTCGAGCGGAATGCCGGCCTCCCGAAGCGCCTGTCGATAGCCCGTCACGCGCGAGCGCGCCGTCGCCGTCTGGAACCCGCCGACCGGGGAGCCGACGACGGCGATGCGGCGGCAGCCCCGTTCGATCAGGTGCTGCGTCATCTCGTGCGCCGAGGCGACGCTGTCGACGCCGACCTGGTCGACGAGGCTCTGCTCCACTTCGCCGATGAGCACGAGCGGCGGAAGCGCGTCGACCTTCGCGATGACGCTGTCTTCGAGCGTGACCGGGTTGAGAATCAGTCCGTCGACGAGGTGTGCGCGCGCCCTCGAGAGCAGCTCGAGCTCCCGCTCGGGCTCGGCGCCGGTCTGCTCGATCTGGATCGCCCAGCCGCGCTCGTGCGCGACCTCGACGAACGCGCCCATCGTCTCCGCCGAATACTGCGTCGCGAGGTGCGGCAGCGCGAGCGCGAGCACTCCCGAGCGGCCGTTGCGCAGGCCGCGAGCGCTGAGGTTCGGAACGTAGTCGAGCTCCGCCATCGCCGCCTCGACGCGCTCACGCGTCTCGGGCCGCACGAACACGACGCCGTTGATGACGTTCGACACCGTCTTCGGCGACACACCGGCCCGCTCGGCCACGTCACGCATTGTCGCTCGCACCGTTTCAGCCTAACCGTGCGGGCGCCCGCCACCGGCGGAGAGCGCGGCGCAGCGCACCTCCCCTGCCGGATCGCGGGGCACCGGCTCTTCGTTCTGCAATTCCCCCGCGCGCGCCGGCGTGTCGGGCCTCGCCGCCGGCGTGTCGCCCGAAATTGCAGAACGAAGCAGCCCGACCGCGTCCGCTGTCGGGCCCGCAGGGCTCGCGCGACGTGGCCAAAGCCGCGAGAATCAACGCATGACTCGCGTGCTCTACATCGGCGGAACCGGAACCATCAGCTCGGCGTGCGTCGCGCGCTCCCTCGAGCTCGGCCACGAGGTGACCGTGCTGAACCGCGGGCACGCGAGCCCACGACCCGTTCCCGGCGGGGTCGAGCAGCTCACGGGAGACGCCGGCTCGGCGGCATCCCTCACCGAGGCCCTCGGCGACCGTGAGTTCGACGCCGTCGCCCAGTTCGTCGCGTTCAGTCCCGAGCACGTCGCTGCCGACGTCGAGTTCTTCGCCGGCCGCACGGGCCAGTACGTGTTCATCAGCACGGCATCGGCGTACCAGAAGCCCCCGTCGCGGCTGCCCGTCACCGAGTCCACGCCGCTGCGCAACCCGTTCTGGCAGTATTCCCGCGACAAGATCGCCGGCGAGGACGTTCTCGTTCACGCGTATCGCGAGTCCGGCTTCCCGATGACGATTGTCCGTCCCTCGCACACCTACGACCGCACGCGGCTGCCGACCCTCGGCGGCTGGACCGACATCGCCCGCATGCGCGCCGGCCAGCCCGTCATCGTGCACGGCGACGGCACGAGCCTGTGGACCGTCACCCACAACACCGACTTCGCCGTCGGCTTCGCGGGGCTGCTCGGCAACCCCTTCGCGCTCGGCGAGGCGTTCACGATCACGTCCGACCATGCGCCGACGTGGAACCAGATCTACGAGTGGCTTGCGGATGCCGCCGGCGCGACGTGCGACATCGTGCACGTGGCCTCCGACCGCATCACCGCCGAGCTGCCCGACCTCGGGCCCGGACTGCTCGGCGACAAGGCGCACTCGATGGTCTTCGACACGAGCAAGCTGCGCTCCCTCGTACCGGAGTTCCGCACGAGCATTCCCTACTGGCAGGGCGCCCGCGAGCAGATCGCGTGGTTTGACGCGCACCCCGACAGGCAAGCGACGGATGCCGCGCTCGACGCCGCCTTCGACCGCCTCGTCGCGTCCGCCCGCGCGTGATCGGACGCCGTGCGAGAAGCGCGGCATCATAACCCCCGATCGGCCGAATTCCAGCCCCTAGTTGCCGCCAATCGGCGCGCGTAGCGTGTCCAACCACGATCCCAGGCGAGATTGGCGAAGTGTTCTCGTCACGGGGGATCAGAGTGCGACATAAGCCCGGAGGCCGGGCTGCTTCAGGGGAAGGACCACCATGTCGAACACCCATTCATCAACGCCGGGCGCGGGAGGCGAGAGCACGGCCGACACGGCCAAGCAGCAGGCGTCGCAACTCGGCAGCGACGCCGTCGACGCGGGCAAGGACGTCGGCGCCGTCGCGAAAGACGAGGCCGGCGGCGTCGCCCAGGAGGCGAAGTCGGAGGCCAAGGACCTGCTGCACGAGGCGCGCGGCGAGCTGCGTGACCAAGCCGCGCAGCAGCAGCAGCGAGTCGCGGGCGGGCTCCGCTCCGTCGGCGACGAACTGCACAGCATGGCCAGCAGCTCGGAGAACGGCGGAGTCGCGACCGACCTGGTCAGGCAGGCCGCGTCGAAGACGAAGGACCTCGCGTCGTGGCTCGACGAACGCGATCCCGGCTCCCTCCTCGAGGAGGTCAAGAGCTTCGCCCGACGCCGGCCCGGGGTCTTCATCGGCGTCGCAGCCGTCGCGGGCGTCGTCGCCGGCCGCCTCACTCGCTCGATCGCCAGCGGTGGTTCGAGCGGCTCTACGAGCGGTTCCGCAGCGGGGGTGTCCGGGAGTTCCCCGGCCCACGCGGCGAGGACTCCGAACATCGGCACGCCGGCCGAACCCGCCATCCCGAGCGAGGCGGAGCGTGCGGTCCCGCCCGCTCCCGTCGGCGAGGCGACGAATCCGGCTCACGAGGCGCCCACGCCGCCGACGCCGCCAGCGCCCCCTGCTCCCCCGCCGAGCCGGGCCGAAGAGGCGTACACGGCGCCGGATTCCGGTTTCCTTCCGCCGCGCGAATCGCGGGACGGAGAGCAGCCATGACAGATCCGAACCTCGACCCCGGCGCAACGCCGTCGGAGGAGAAGGCGGCGCACACATCGCTCGGCGACCTGCTCGGTGAAGTGAGCCGCGACGTCTCCGAGCTCATGCGCCAGGAAGTCGAGCTGGCAAAGGCCGAGATCAAGCAGTCCGCGACGCGAGCGGGAAAGGGCGCCGGACTCTACGGCGGCGCCGGCTACGCCGCGATGATGGCTGTGCTGTTCCTCTCCATCGCAGCCTGGTGGGGTCTCGGCCACCTCATCGACAACGGCTGGTCCGGAGTCGTGATCGCGGTGATCTGGGGCATCATCGCGCTCGTGCTCTTCCTCATGGGGAAGAAGAAGTTCGAATCGGTGAAGGGCGCTCCCCAGACCGTCGACACCGTCAAGGAAATACCCGACGCATTGAAGCGAAATGAGGAGAACCGATGACTGCCGAAGATCCGAACGTGATTCGGTCGAATATTGAGGCGACTCGTGGCGAGCTGAGCCGCGATGTCGACGCGCTCGCCGACAAGGTGTCGCCGTCGAAGGCGATGCACCGGCAGACGGACAAGGTGAAGGGCGCGATGCGGCGCGTGAGCGACAAGGTCATGGGCGCGGCATCCGATGTCTCTGACTCGGTTTCGGACACGGCGTCCGAGACCGGGGAGAGCATTTCGGACCTGTCGCACCGCGCTGTGCACAAGGCGGAGGGAAACCCCCTCGCCGTCGGACTCATCGCCTTCGGCGTGGGCTGGCTCGCAGCCTCGCTGATTCCCGCGAGCTCGGCGGAGAAGGAGGCGGGCGCCGCCATCAAGGAAACCGCGCAGCCGCTTGTTCACGAGGTCACCGACGCGGCGAAGGATATGGCGCAGAACCTCAAGGAGCCTGCTCAGGACGCCGTGGAGAACGTCAAGCAGTCGGCGCAGGATGCGGCTGAGGAGGTGAAGTCGGAGGCCTCGTCGGCAGCATCCGACATGAAGGCTGAGGCGAACGACGCGAAGCACAGCGTTCAGGACGCGTCGCAGAACCAGCAGTAGGCGCATGAGGCACGAGGACCGCGGATGATCCGCGGTCCTCGTTCTCGACTCAGAGCAGCCGGGCGAGCGGGCTGGCCTCGAGCTGTTCGTGCAGCTCGGCGACGTCGGCGTACACCGCGACGGCGCCCGCGTCGTCGAGCTCCGCACGCGAGACGCCGCCGCTGAGAACCCCGATGCACGGCAGTCCGGCGCGCGAAGCGGCTTCGACATCCCATACCGTGTCGCCCACGACGACGCTCGCGGATGCCGCCGCACCGACTTTCTGCAGGGCGACCTCGAAGATGTCGGGCCGCGGCTTCGCTTCCTTCACGTCGGAGCTCGCCGTGAACTGCGCGATGAACTTCTCGGCGTCGAGCACCTCGCGCAGCATCCCGAGTTCTTCGGGCTGGGCGGACGTCGCGAGCACGACGTCGACGTCGCGCTCCGACAAGTCGCGCAGCAGGTCTCGTGCGCCGTCGAACGCGCGCAAGCGGGGCCTCATGTCGCGGTAGTACTTCGAGTGGAGTTCCTTGACGGTGTCCGCATGCTCGTCGACCGCGTCGCCGAGCAGTGTCTCGAGCAGCGTGTCACCGTCCATGCCGATCGACCGGTGGATGCGCCACTCGTCGATCTCGACGCCGACCTCGGCGAAGGCGTGCGACCACGCCTCCACGTGCAGGTAGTTGGAGTCGACGAGAGTTCCGTCGATATCGAAGAGCGCCGCTCCGTGCGCGGATTCGTTCACCATGTGCCCAGTGAATCCCGCTCGGGAGGCCGGGGCAAGGGGTTGTGCTCGCTACAGCCGGCCGCACTGGCCGAACGCCGTGCCGCCCACGCGGTTGCCGCCTCCCGCGACGTCAGCGTTGCCGGTGCAGTTGAGGTCGCCGTCGATCGTGTTCTTCTCCACCGTGCCGCGCTTGCCGCCGTCGACGGTGAGGGTCGCGCCGACCGTGCTCCCGGAGACGACGACGTCGCTGTTGCCCGTCATCTGCAGGTCGCCCGAGACGGTGCTGCCGGTGACGACGACGTTGTCCGCGCCCGTGACGTTCACGCTCCCCGTCACCGTGACCTCGTCGAGGGTGAGCTGTCGGATGCCGGTGAACATGACGTCGCCGTGGATGTCGGCGCCCGTGAGCACGCACTCATCGTCAGCTGATCGCTTCGCCGCGGCGCACAGCTCGTTCGCGCTTTCCTCGCCGACGGCGACATCGGTCGCCGCGGGCGGCAGGCTGTGCGGGACGGAGGGTGTCCGGGTCGGCCCCGGATGCGTCGCGGCGGGTGCGCAGCCGGCGAGCGCGATGGCGCCGAGAGCGGAGAGCGCGATGGCGATTGCGTGACGGCGAATGAGTGTCCTCCCTCATCGAAGCAGGCAAAACGAAAGCGGCCCACCGGAGTGGACCGCTCTCAACTGTCTCAACACAGAGTGCGCCACGAGGGATTCGAACCCCCAACCTTCTGATCCGTAGTCAGATGCTCTATCCGTTGAGCTAGTGGCGCATGACCGGCGAGCCTCTGCTTGCTGGCCGTAGTCGAGAATACATCACCGGCACCCGTCCGCGCCAATCGAACGCACGCCGCGCACAGCGGGCGCACAAGGAAGAGCGCGACTCGGTACGCTCGAAGAAGCGCTGCCCTCGCAGCACCCCCGAGCCGAAGGAGACCCGGTGATCGACGAGCGATTCGACGCCCCCGTACCCGAAACCCACCAGCCGTACGTCGCGGCAGCCGACCGTTACACGCACCACGGCTACCGCCGTGTGGGCGAGAGCGGGCTCTTGCTTCCGCCGATCTCGCTCGGCCTCTGGTACAACTTCGGGGACAACAAGCCGTTCGACGGACAGCGGGAGCTGCTGCGCCATGCCTTCGACCGCGGAATCACGCACTTCGATCTGGCGAACAACTACGGCCCGCCCTACGGCAGTGCGGAAGAGAACTTCGGGCGCATGATGCGAGGCGACTTCAAGCCGTACCGGAACGAGCTCATCCTGTCGACGAAGGCCGGCTGGGACATGTGGCCAGGACCGTACGGCGTCTTGGGCACACGCAAGTACATGCTCGCGAGCCTCGATGAGTCGTTGCAGCGCATGTCCGTCGACTACGTCGACATCTTCTATTCGCACCGCGCCGACCCCAGCACGCCGGTCGCCGAGACGATCGGCGCGCTCGACACGGCCATCCGCCAGGGCAAGGCGCTGTACGCCGGAATCTCGTCCTACTCCCCCGAGCGCACGCGCGAAGCGGTCGAGGTCGCGCGTTCACTCGGCACGCCGCTCGTCATCCATCAGCCCTCGTATTCGCTGCTGAACCGCTGGATCGAGGACGGACTCACGCAGACGCTCGCCGAGTCGGGCATGGGATCGATCGGCTTCACGCCGCTCGCCCAGGGCCTGCTCACCGACAAGTTCCTCGGCGGCCGGCACGAGGAGCACGCGACCAAGCGACGGTCGTTCAACGAGAGGATGCTGTCGGAGGACAACCTGCGTCGGCTGGAGGGTCTCAACGCGATAGCCGCTGACCGAGGCCAGTCGCTTGCGCAGATGGCCATCGCGTGGGCGCTGCGCACCGTCACGTCGGCGCTCATCGGCGCTTCGCGCACGGAGCAGATCGACGAGAACCTCGCCGCTCTCGACAACCTCGAGTTCAGCGACGAGGAGCTGCGACGCATCGACGAGTTCGCAGGGGACGCGGGCGTCAACATCTGGGCGACCTCAAGCGACCTGTAGGGGGCACTCTCCGTCCACAGCCGGGCCGCGCAGAAGTTATCCACAACCGGGGATTTCGTCGCGCTCCGGTGAGCTTGGAATGTCGGTGGCCCACGGCAGAATGTGGGCATGGAAACACCAGCGCATGGCGGCGTCGTCGAGGTCGCGGCGGTCGCCGCGGACTCGGCGGCACGCTTGCGCGAAGCCGTCCCGCATACCGCGGCAGCGGCATCCGATCACCGACTTCTCGACGCCGTCGCGCGCGTCGCCGAACTCGGCAGGGCCTGCCAGCTCGCGATGGGGGTGCTCGCCGCGGAGGTGGCGACGCGCTCCGCGCGGGTTGACGGCATCGACACGCTCGCGACGCGGAACGGGCAGAAGGACGCGGCCGGCCTGCTGCAGCTCGCCGGCCGCGTCTCCCGCGACGCTGCCCGCCGCTACCTCGCGTACGGCGAGGCCATCGTCGACCGCGATGCGCTCACCGGAGCGCCTCTGCCGCCGCGATGGGAACGGGTGTCCGAGGCGGCATTCGCCGGCGAGGTGGACGCCGAGGCCGTGGTTCCGGTGCTCCGGCACCTCGAAGAGGTTCGGCTCTCCGCCGATTCCGATCTGCTGGACGCCGCGGAATCCGGCATGATGCGCATCGCCTCCCAGGGCACGCCCGAGTACACGGGGCAGCAGATGCGCGTGTGGAAGGAAGCCCTCGATCCCGACGGCGCACGCCCGCGCGAAGAGAAGCAGCGCCGCTCTCGGTTCTTCCGCATCGGCCGGGAGAACTCGGAGGGCATGACGCCGGTGAGGGGACTTCTTACTCCGGAAGCCGGGGCGCACTTGCGAACCGCTCTCTCGACGTTCACAAATCCGCGCGTCTCGCGGGTCGCGTTCCCGACCGAAGCGGAGCAGCAGAAGATCGATGAGTTGGAGGCGGCGCTGCCCGATGGGGTCGGCACGTACGATCTCGATCCCCGCACGCGCGACCAGAAGCTCCACGACATTCTCGACGGCCTCATCACGAGCGGACACCGCGCGGCGGCGAGCGGTGGCGACAACCGGCGCACGATGACGCAGCTGATCGCGACGATCGGTCTCGACGAGCTGCGCTGCGGCGACGGAGTCGCGTGGGTAGACGGAATGTCGGAGCCTCTCGGCCCGGCCACGACCGAACGCATTCGCTGCGACCAGGGGTTTCGCACTCTGCTTCTCGGCGACGAAGGGGAAGCGCTGTGGCTGGGCAAGAAGCGCGAGATGTTCACGCGCAAGCAGAAGCTCGCAATCGCCGCTCGCGACGGCGGCTGTGCCTGGCCGGGCTGCGATGCTCCAGCGGAATGGTGCGAAGTGCACCACGTCACCTACCGCCGCAACGGCGGCACGACGGACATCGACAACGGCATCCTCCTCTGCGGCCCGCACCACCACGTGCTGCACGCTCAGGACTGGGACATCCGCATGAGCGAGGGCGTGCCGTATCTGCGACCTCCCGCGTATCTGCACCGAGGAGATGGCCAGATCAGGCTCGGCCAGAACCGCGTCCGCGAGGTTCGGCGACTACGGCGCCAGCGCCGCCGCGCCAACTCCGGCTCGGCGAAGGGCGCCGACCCGCCCGACACGGGATGAGCGTGCGGTGCAGCACCGGCTGCGCGAGACGGAGAGCGTGAATCTCATCACATCAATCGAGGAACGCTACGCGGCCGCGCGCTGCGCCTCGAGAGCGACTCGACGGTCGACGTGGCGCACACCGGCCCACGCGCCGGCAGCGGCCAGAACCGCGGCGATGAGCACGAGCACGAGCATCGGCACGGGGACGAGCATGGCGGCTCCCTGCACGAGCCACACGCCGAAGGCGAGTGCCACGATGCCGGTCGCGGCACCGAGAGCGGCAGCGCGATCGCGGTGCGGACTCCAGCCATAGCGGTTGTTCACGATGATGGCGACGACTCCCGTGAACTCGGAAGCGAGAGCGACGATCGCTCCGGCCGTCGCGACAGCCGCGATGCCGACCGGCAGCAGATCGGCGGCGACGTTGTCGCCCGCGAGCACGGAGGGCAGGATGCCCACCGCGCCGACGAGGGCGCCGAGCACGGCCCCGAGGATGACCCCGAGAAAGGCGACTCTGCCGTACCGCACCATGACTTAAGCGTACGCACGACGCTGTCGCACGGTATCCCGTCTTCGGGCGACACGCCGGGGAGTTTTCTGCCGTCGGCTACACTTGTCAGCCTGAAGGGGAGTAGTTCCCACTGCCCGGCTCACCGGGTGAAGCGGACTGTCGACATACTGGTGCCCGTTGGCGGGCGCCCGGCAGGCCACCCGCGGAAGCGGGCGAGCGAGACCTTCGGCCGATAATGGCCGGACCCTCCACATTCTTCCGGCCATACGACCAGGGAGAACACCGTGACCGACACTCATCTGCCGGCTGAGCCGGAGCCCTCGGCATCCGACATTCGTCGCTGGCGCCAGTACCTCGCCGACGAGCGAGCCGAGGCCGCCGTGTACGCCGAGCTCGCGAGCAGACGGCACGGCGAGGAGCGCGCCATCCTGCTCGGACTCGTCGACGCCGAGCGCCGACACGAGGCGCACTGGCTGCGGCTGCTCGGTCCGCACGTGGGGCTTCCCCTTCGCACGAAGCTGCGCACCCGGCTCCTCGGCTTCTTCGCCCGCCGGTTCGGCTCCATCTTCGTTCTCGCGCTCATGCAGCAGGCGGAGTCGCGCTCGCCGTACGGCGACGATGCGGATGCCACAGTCGCGATGGCCGCCGATGAGCAGATCCACGAGGAAGTGGTGCGGGGTCTCGCCGCCCGCGGCCGGACGAGCCTGTCGGGAACTTTCCGCGCCGCCGTGTTCGGCGCGAACGACGGACTCGTCTCGAACCTCGCCCTCGTGATCGGCATGGCGGCGACCGGAGTGTCGAACAGCATCGTGCTCGCCGCCGGAATCGCGGGTCTGCTCGCGGGAGCGCTCTCGATGGGCGCCGGCGAGTACGTCTCCGTGCGGTCTCAGCGCGAACTGCTGAGCGCGACGCTGCCCAATCCCGGCACTCACGCGATCCTGCCGAACCTCGACGCCGAGGCGAACGAGCTCGCGCTCGTCTACCGCGCCCGCGGCATGGCTCCGGCCGACGCCGAAGCCCACGCGCGTGAGCGGCTCTACGGTCTCGAGTGCGTGCACGGTGACGATCCGGCCGTGACGCGCGCCGCCTCGCACGACGACGCAGACGCTCACGCGGCCGTCGGCTCCGCGTGGTACGCCGCGTTCTCGAGCTTCTGCTTCTTCTCGTCGGGTGCCATCATTCCCGTCATTCCGCTGTTCTTCGGGCTCACGGGACTCGCGGCGATTCTCGTCGCGGCGATTCTCGTCGGCGTCGCCCTCATGCTGACCGGCGCGGTGGTCGGCGTCCTCTCGGGAGCTCCGCCGCTCAAGCGCGCGGTGCGTCAGCTCGCGATCGGCTTCGGCGCGGCCGCCGTCACCTACGTTCTCGGGCTGCTGTTCGGCACGCAGGTGGGCTGACGCGCCCGATCAGCGCCGACCGCGCGGATGCTTGCGGCTCCCGCCGCGCCGCGCCGCCGTGCGACGCGCGTGCTTGCGCTCCCGCGCGTCTTCGGCGGCCTTGCGCGCTTCAGCCTTCTTCTCGGCCCCGCGCCGCGCCGCCGCCTCCTTCTGCGCCGTCGCGGCTTCGCTCGTTCTCGTGCTGCGCGCCGATCGACCGCGGACGACGCCGATGAACTGCTCGATCAGCGGGTCGTCCTCGCGCTCGACGAGCCAGGCGAGTCCGATCTGCGTTTCCGGCACATCGACGACGGGCCGGCGGATCACGTCCTTGCGTTCGAACTGCCGGGCGACCGAGAGCGGGACGATGACGATTCCCGCGCCCGTCGACACGAGTTCGATCGCGCCCCTCGGCGTCATCGGCGGAACGGCGATGCGCGTTCCCTCCGCGATCTCGCGTGCGATCGCTCGCCATTCCGGCACGGCATCGGGGTCCTGCAGCAGATGCTCGTCGGCGAGATCGGCGACGACCACTTCGTCCGCCGCCGTCACGACGTGTCCCTTGGGCGCGACCACCACCTGCTGCTCGGTGTAGAGCGGGATCACGTGCAGGGCCTCCCGCGGAATCGGCAGCCGCACGAGCGCCATGTCAGCTCTTCCGTCGCGCAGCACCGCCGTCTGCTCGGACTCGTCCTCGAGCGGCACGGCGACGATCGGCACATCGGGGCGGCGCTCCGCCCAGACGCCGAACCACTTGTCGGGAGTGACGCCCGGAACGAACGCCACCCGCAGCACGCGCCCGTCAGCGGCATCCGCCGTATTCTCGACCATGGTCCTCCCTCGCGCTCGTGCCAGAGTAATACGCCGGCCGCCCGTCACGTACGCTTGAGAGCTATGAACGCACCCCAGAGCCAGTCGATGAAGGCGGCGACAGCGGCGAAGAAGCTCGGCATCCTGCTGTCAGCCGCTCCCGAGGACTTCCAGACCGGTCCTGTCACGCGCGACGAGCTGAACGCGCTTGCGCAGAACCCGCCGGAGTGGCTCGACGAACTGCGCCGCAACGGGCCGCACCCGCGGCAGGAGGTCGCGCGCAAGCTCGGCGTCTCGACCTCGGGACTCGCCCGCGGCGGCATCACGGACCCGCTGACGACCGCGCAGATCCGCGATCTTCTGCAGCAGATGCCCGAGTGGCTCGTGCACGAGCGGGCGACGCTGGCGAAGGTTCGCGAGGAGAACGCGAGAGTCAAGGCTCGGGATGCCGCCAGACGGGCCGACGCGGAGGGCGACGCGTAGAAGCGCCACCGGGTCCGGCTAGTCGCCGAGCACGGCGGAGAGGAAATCGCGCGTGCGCTGCTCCGTCGGCTGCGTGAACATCGTCTCCGGGTCGGCCTCCTCGACGATGCGACCGCCGTCGAACATGAGCACGCGGTTCGAGACGTCGCGCGCGAACTGCATTTCGTGCGTCACGATGAGCATCGTGATGTCGGTCGTGCGCGCCACGTCCCGCAGGATGTTCAGCACTTCGCCCACGATCTCCGGGTCGAGCGCCGACGTCACCTCGTCGAGGAGGAGGATCTCCGGATCCATCGCAAGGGCGCGCGCGACGGCGACCCGCTGCTGCTGACCGCCGGAGAGCTCGAGCGGGTGAGCGTCGGCCTTGTCCGCGAGGCCCACCTTCTCAAGCAGCTCCTTCGCCTTCTCGATCGCGTCGCGCTTCGGCATCTTGAGCACGTGCACGGGCGCCTCGATGAGGTTCTCGAGCACTGTCATGTTCGGGAACAGATTGAACTGCTGGAACACCATGCCGATGCGCTTGCGCACCTCGTTCTTGTGCTTCTCCTTGAGCTCGACGCGCTTGCCGTCGCGCTCGGCGTGCGTGAGCGGTTCGCCATCGATGTAGATGTATCCGCCATTCGCCTCCTCGAGCGTCATCACGAGGCGGAGGATCGTCGTCTTTCCCGATCCGCTCGGGCCGATGAGCGTCACCCGGTCGCCCTTGGCGACGCTGAAGTTCAGGTCCTGCAGGACCACGTTGTCGCCGAAGCGCTTCTCGACGTTGTCGAACCGTATCGCGGGAGTCTCAGCTTGAGTAGGCAAGTCGCTTTTCCAATCGGCCGATGAGGAGGGAGGTCGGGTAGCTGGCGATGAGGAAGATGACGCCAACCGTCGTGATGGATTCGATGTAGGTGAAGTGGTCGCCGCCGAACACGAGGCCCGCACGCACGAGGTCGGTGACCGTGATGGCGATGAGGAACGGCGTGTCCTTGAACATCGAGATGACGTAGTTCCCGAGCGCGGGAATGGTGGATCGCAGGGCCTGCGGGATCACGACGGCGACCCACGTGCGCGTGCGCGACATCGACAGGGCCGTCGTCGCCTCCCACTGACCGGCCGGCACGGCGTCGATTCCGGCCCGGTACACCTCGGCCATGTATGTCGAGTAGTGGATGCCGAAGATGATGACGCCGATCGTCAGCGGCTCGATGTCGAGAAAGAGGTAGTAGGCGAACAGCAGCTGGACGACGATGGGCGTCATCCGAATGAAGTTCACGACGAAGGTCAGCACGCCGGAGACGGGCCTCGGCGCGGACCGCCGTGCGATGGCGATGACGAGTCCGAGCACGGCCGCGATCGCGCTGCCGACGATCGTCACGAGCAGGGTCACCCGCACGAACCCTTCGAGCAGCGCGGGCAGAGCCTCCCAGACGAGAGACCAGTCCCATTGGAGTCCCATCAGGCACCGGCCTTTCCGCTGAGGCTGCGCGGCGTGCGGAAGCTGAGCGCCTCCCGCAGCGACTCACCGCGGCCCAGCTTGTGCTTCGCGCGCACCTCGAGGGCGTTCATGATGAGCGTGAGGGCGTACGCGACGAGGAAGTACAGCACGAGCCCCACCGAATAGGCGAAGAACGTGTCCGTCGTGTTCCTCAGCTTGTCCGTCGCGAAGGTGAGGTCGCCGAGCGTGATGAAGCTCACGATCGCGGTTCCCTTCAGCAGCTGAATGAGCAGGTTGTTGAGCGACGGGATCATGAGCGCCCACGCCTGGGGGAAGATCACGCGCACCATGCGGTGGACACGCCCCATGCTGAGCGCCGTCGTCGCCTCCCACTGGCCCGGCGGCACCGCGTTTATCGACCCGCGCACCACCTCGGCGCTGTAGGCGCCGTAGTTAAGGCCGAGCGCAAGGATGCCGGCGGTCATCGCCGGGAGCTCGACGCCCAGCTGCGGCAGGACGAAGAAGAACCAGAACAGCTGTACGACGAGCGAGGTTCCGCGGAAGAACTCGATGATCACTCGCGCGATCCCGCGCAAGACGACGTTCTGCGCTCGAGCGAGCAGCCCGAGCCCGATTGCCAAGACGAGCGCGAGCAGGGCGCCGCCGATGGTCAGCTGGATCGTTACCCACAATCCTTCGAACACCAGCGGCAGCGCCCTGGTCAGCGCGGCGAAATTGTCGCCCAAGATCAGCCCAGGTCGCCCTTGCAGAGCTGCTCGGTCGTGAGGTCCTCCGGCGGCAGGTTCTCCTCGGTGAAGCCGTAGTCACCGACGAGCGCCATGTACGTGTCGGGGTCGCCCGTGATCTTCGCGAGCTCCTCGTTGTACGCGTCGAGGAGCTTCGTGTCTCCCTTGCGGAACACCGTCGATCCCGCGCCGATCTGCTCGACGCCGTCGATGACCTGCACGAAGGCGTCCGTCGTCTCGACGCCGGCGTCGGGGTTCTTGTCCGCCATCCAGTTGAGCGATATCGCCGTCATCGCGAACGCGTCGGCACGGCCGTTGGAGACGATGTCCATGCCGTCCTGAGCGTTGTCGACTTCGACGGTGTTCGAGATACCGAGGTCCTTCGCGTAACCCGACTCGATGCCGCCCGCGAGGACGGCGAGCTTGACGTCACCGTCTGTCGCCTTGACGGAGTCGAGGTCGGTGAGGCCCTTCGGGTTGCCCTCCGGCACCATGAGAGCCGTCGTGTACATGATCTCGGGGTCGCTGAAGGCGGCCTTCGCGCAACGGTCGGGAAGAATTGACATTCCCGCGCTCACGACGTCGAAGCGTCCCGCGTTCAGTCCGGGGATGAGGGAGTTCCAGTCGGACTCGACGACCTTGATGTTGTCGATGCCGAGGTTCTCGAAGATCTCCTTGTGCATGGCGTAGGTTGCGCCCTGCGGGTCGCCGTTTCCGTCGACCCACGAGTACGGGCGCTCGTTCGCGACCGCGATCGTGATGGTGCCGGAATCCTTGGCCTTCTCGAGCGTGCTTCCCGCTTCGGCCTTGTCGCCGGAGTCCGCGCTGCAGCCGGCCAGGAGACCGAGCGTCAGGATTCCCGCGGCGGCGATGCCCACACGGGCAAGACTGCGTCGCTGTGTCATCGTGTTCCTCTTTCGGTTCTGACGGAGCGGACCTCCCTGCGCAGGCGCAGCGCGAGATCCGGCCCGAAATTGGGGGATGGGCGTGGTTTACCCTATGCCTATTCGCAGACACGCGCACATTCAGACGGTCGTATTGTCTATTTGTATACAGAGTTGTTATCGTTGGCTCGCCCGCCTCGACGCGGGCTGCCTTCCCGCACGAGTCCTGCCCGCGGATGGTGTAAAAGTGGTGAGAGTCACATCGCGCAGCATCCTGTCGCGATCGTCGACGAGAAGAGAAGGATCACTATGGCTCGCAGCACGCACCACAGCGGGGTGCCGGCGTCGGTCTTCCGCGTGCCGCGCACATCGACCGTCGACCTCATCGCTATCGAGCTGCGAAACGCGATATTCTCAGGGGCTCTTCCGGTCGGCAGCGCCATCGGCGAAGTCGAGATCTCCTCGCAGCTCGGCGTCAGCCGAAGCCCTCTGCGCGAAGCGACCCAGCGACTGGTCCAGGAGGGGCTGCTCACGGCGACGCCCGGCCGCGGGCTGCGCGTCAGCATCATCGCCGCCGAGCACGTTCCCGATGTGTACAACGCGCGGGCCGCCGTCGAGGAGCAGGCGATCCGACTGATCGTGCGTCGCGACGACGCGGCCGCGATCGCTGCGCTCGAGGGCCCGTACGCGACGCTCGTCGCCTTGAGCGAGGGGACCGACGCGCGCGCGATCGGCGACGCCGACATCGCGTTCCATCAGGCTCTCGTCGACGCCGCCGGCAGCACGCGGCTCTCGCACTACATGCGCACGCTCGCGATCGAGACGCGCATCGCAAGCTTCAGCGTCCCCGACGGCTACGCCGTTCGCCGCAGCGTCTCCCCCACGTATCGACTCCTCCTCGACGCCTTGCGCGCCAGGGATGCCACGTCCGCCGTCGCTGCCCTCGAGTCGCAGTTCGACGACGCCGTCGCCCGACTCACGGGCGCGGCGCACGACGTCGAGACGCTCGAGCCGGGATCCGACGACGTTCCGGCGACGTTCGAGCCGATCGAGACGCCCGAGCCGTAGCCCCTCCCCCGCTGCCTAGCGGCCGGCCGGCCGGTTTGTCAACCGATTCGCTCGCGGCGCGCTCACGCATACCGTGGAGGGACACGAGGAGGACTCATGTCGCCCAAGGGGACCGCCACAGCCTTTCCGCGCGCCGAGCTGGATGCCACAGCCGCGCTGCTTCGTGACGGGTACGCGTTCGGCACGCGCCGCTTCGACCGGCTGCGCACCGACGTCTTCACCACCCGGCTCCTCGGTCGCAGTGCCACAGTCGTGCGCGGCGCGGACGCCGCCGAGATGTTCTACGGCGACGACCGCTTCGGCCGTGAACGGTCGATGCCCGCGTCCGTCGTCGCTCTCCTGCAGGACGAAGGCAGCGTGCAGTCGCTCACCGGCGCCGAGCACCATCACCGGAAGTCGCTGTTCGTGCGCCTGCTGTCGGACGAGGCGGAGCTCGATGCCGTTGCGGAGATCTTCACGGAGGAATGGCTCGCGAGCTTCCGCAACGTCAATCGCATCGAGCTGCAGGCGGCGCTCGTGCCCCTGCTGACGCGGACAGCGCTCCGCTGGGTGGGGATCGATCCGGCGAGCGTCGATGTCGCGGCGCTCGGCGACTCGCTCTCCGCCATGATCGTCGACGCCGGCCGCTTCGGACCGGCGAACTGGGCCACGCGCCTTCGCCGCCGCCGGGTCGAGGAGTGGGCGACCGCCTACATCGAGTCGCTCCGACGGGAGCACTCGGACCAGGCCACCCCGGCTGCCGAGTTCGCCCTGGCGCGAGACCTCTCCGGAGCTCTGCTGCCCGCCGAGGTCGCCGGGATCGAGCTCATCAACGTGCTGCGGCCGACGGTCGCGATCGGGCGCTTCATCGTCTTCGCCGCGCTCGCGCTGCACCGTTCACGCGAGTGGGCCGAGAAGGTGCGCGACCAGCCGGAGCTGATCCTGCCGTTCGTGCAGGAGGTGCGACGGTTCTTCCCGTTCTTCCCCGTCATCGGCGGGCGCGCGCTCAAGCCGTTCACCTGGCGGGACACTCCGTTCGCGGCCGACGACTGGGTGGTGCTCGACCTCTACGCGACAAATCACGACGCGCAGATCTGGCGGCATCCGGAGCAATTCTCACCCGAGCGCTTCATCGACTGGGAGGGTGACCCGTACACGCTCATCCCGCAGGGTGCGGGAGAAGTCGCCACGGGGCACCGGTGTCCCGGCGAGCGCGCGACGATCCGGATCATGTGCGAGGCCGTTCGCCTGCTCACGACGCGGACGCGGTACGTCGTGCCGAGTCAGCGTCTCGAGATCAGCCTGCGCACGTTCCCCGCCGCGCCCTACAGCGGGTTCATCATGACGGGCGTGCGCTCAGCCTGACCGGTCTCAGACCTCTCCGTTGCGCACTCCGGGTGACGGCCTGCCGGTCGGGGCGGGAGCGTCCTTCGTCTCGGGGATGAGGCGAAGTCCGGGGCCGCTGTTCGCCGTCATGAACATCTCGTCGATCCAGCGACGGTTCAGCTCGGGCGCCACGGGCTCGTCGAACTTGAAGTACAGCGGAATCGAGGGATGCAGCCACACGCTGCTCCGGCCATCCCCCACCTCAGGGTCGTCCTGCCAGTTGAAGAGGAAGCTCTCCCCCTGCCGGAGCTTCGTCGTGATGACGATCTTCAGGTGAGCGAGGACGCGCTCCTCGAACTCGATCTCAATTCCATTCGCGCCATAGAAAAGCTTGGCCACGCTTGCCCCCTTCGAGGTGCCCGATCAGCCTTGTGGCTGATAATTCCTGTTGTCCCATATTGAACGCGATTTCACAATTAGCCGCGCCCGTACGGCACCCGCAGATACGGATGCCGCCACGATCCGATCGCCTAGACGCCGGCGCCGACGCCTTCTTCATCGGCGTCGGACTTCTCTCCGCGCTTTATCGCTTCTGCTTCGGCCTCCGGGATGAGCACGAGACCGCGCACCGTGTGCGAGAGATCCGCCATGACCTCGAGCCAGATGCGATTGAGAGTGGCCGGGCGGCTGCCGAAGAATCGGAACTGCAGCGGGATGCTCGGGGAGACCCAGAGGGACACTCGACCCGAGCCCGCTTCTGGCTCGTTCACCCAATTGAGAAAGAAGCTCTCCTGTCGACGGAGCTTCGACCCGATGACGACCTTGAGATGCGCGAGCGCACGATCATCAATCTCGTACTCGCTCGCGTTGCCGTAGATCAGATATCCCATGGAGCAATCATGCCCCGAGATACGCCTTTGAATGTAACTGTGTCCACCCCCTAGTCCAACCGCGCAGGTACCGCATAAGATAGATGGTTTCGATATCCCGTTCGGGTGACAGAACTGAGCACACCTCGCGAAAGCTATGCCGGCGGCAGGTCGGAGGAGTACCGCGTGAAGCCGTCCCGCAGTTCGACGCGGTGCGGCGTGATGCGCTTCACGTCCTTCCAGAGGACGACGAACGTTCCGCGGTGCCGCCAGGTGATGTAGGCGGCGATCGCGCGCGGACCGTTCATATTCAGGCGCTCGTAGCCGCGATACGACGCCCCGGAACGCGGCCCCACGACGAGTCCGACGAGCTCGGCTCCCGCGATGTGCCGGCCGGGCGGCCCCGTCAGGGCGAAGCGAGCGTCGACCACGCGGCCGAGCCTCTCGCCGGCGGCATCCACCACCTCAAGCCTCTCGAGGTCACTCAGGATCATGGCGGCCTCCCGGTATGTGGCCGATCACGTGGTCGCGCATCCAGCGCTCCGTCCAGGTGATGTCCATGTCGTCGCCGTACGTGTCGATGTGGATGACCGTTCCGATCTCGGTGACGCTCTCCCACGGAATGCGGTGAAAGCGAGACTCCGGCGGGCGACCGCCGAACATGCGCGTCGCGAGCACCGGGCCGTCGAGCAGAGCCACGATTCGCGGAGGCGGGGCGCTCGCATCGACGTCCGCGTCGAATTCGACGCCTTCGAGCTGGATGTCGGCCACCGTGCAGACGGATCGCCCGTCGGCATCCGCCACCTGGTGATCGCTGATCTCCACGATCGCGTCGAAGACGCGCCCGCCGAGCGCGGGCAGTGTGGGCAGGTTGTCGTCGGCCATCAGGCTTCCCCCATTCCGGAGACGATCATGAGCGGGATCGCCGCGATCGCCGCGACGAGGATGATCACAAGGAAGATCGTGCCGAGCACGTTCGTCACGCGCCCGTTCACATGCTCGCCCATGTACTGGGGGTCGTTCGAGACGATCAGGATCGGGATGTACGTGAGCGGAAGCGCGATCGCCGAGAAGACGACGGAGAACTCGGTGACGGTGATCGGGTCGACTCCCGTGAAGAGCACGCCGAGGCCGACGATGAGGCACACGATCATGACCATGTGGAAGCGCGCCGCCTTGGCCGGGCGCTGGGACTTGCCCCACGTCCAGCCGAAGAACTGGGCGATGGTGTAGCCGCTCGAGAGCGTCGTCTCGAGCGCCGCGCCGAACGTCGCGGCGACGATTCCGACGAGGACGATCGCGAGAGCGAGAGTGCCGCCCGCCTGCACGACCGGCAGCACCATTTGCGAGAGCGACGTGACCTCGACGTGCTTCGGCAGCAGCACGATCGTCGCGCAGATCGCGATGGCGATCGAGAGCAGGCCGCCGAGCGGGAAGCCGACGAAGACGTTCATCTTCGACGTCGAGAGGTCCTTGACGGTCCACTTCTCCTCGACGGCGCCCGATGAGAAGAAGAACACTTCGTACGGCGTCATCGCGGCCCCGAACAGGGCGACGGCGAAGTACCAGTACGAGAAGGGGTTCTCGCCGGCCGGAACGGCCGGGACGGCCATCGTCGCGAGCTCCTTCCAGTCCGGGCCGAGCAGGAACACGGCGACGGCGAAGACGATGAGGCACAGTCCGACGAAGCCGGCGACGTTCTCCATGACGGTGAACTTGACGCGCCAGATGACGAGCCAGACCGCGAACGCCGCGACGGGGAACCACAGCGTGGGCGACACCGAGCTCGCGAGGTACAGCGCGAGGGCGACGCCGCCGACTTCGGCCGTCAGGGTCATGAGGTTGATCATGAACGAGGCGGCGAGGTTCGCGAGGGCGGGGCGCGGTCCCAGGCGTTCGCGGATGATCTCGAACGTCGCCCGCCCGCTCACGGCCGCGACCTTGCCCGACATGTTCGCGAAGACGCAGATGCCCACGATGCCGACGATGACGACCCACACGAGCGAGGTGCCGAAGCGCGCGCCGACGACAGCGTTCGTGACGAGGTCGCCGATGTCGACGAACCCGCCGATGGCGGTGAGAATGCCGAGGGCGATCGAGAGGAGCTTCTTCACGGCGACTCCCCCACCCGGTGCAGGGCGGCGTCGATGGACGTCGAGGCACTCGAGAGAGCTCGCTTCTGCGCGCCGATCGAGGCGTCCGGATGCTGCGACAGAGTCGCGTGCGCGGAGGCCACGGCGTCGGCGGCATCCCTCACCGCTTCGACCGCCTCCCGGTACACGGCGTGGTCGGCGCCCTTCCCGGAGGCCGCGATCGAGGTCTCGGCGTCGCGCAGGTCTCGCGTCATGTCACCGAGCAGCCCCGTGAGCGCCGGCCAGGTGAGCTTGCCGTCGGCGTAGAGGTCGAGTCCGAGAGTGCTCGAGTTCACCGACGAGCGCGCCGACTCGAGCGGGGACCGCAGTTGCGCCGTGCCGCCTGCGCACGCGGTGAGCACGACGAGAACAGCGGCCATGACAAGCGCGGCGACTCCGCGTCGCGCCGTCACTCGCGCTCCACCGTTCATGATTCGAACGTAGCGACGCGGCGCCGCGCGCGGTCACCCCTTGCGGCGAGGGTGAAGTTGTGTCAACCCCTTGAGCGGCCTCTCACGGCGCTCTTAGCGTCAGTTGTCCGGTGCGACCGCTCGCCAGCGCCCGGCACGACTCGACGAGCAGGAAGGGCACCGACATGAGCGTTCGCCTGCGCACCGCCGACACCTCGGCGCCCGGGTGGACGTTGGAGATCGTCGATTCCGAGCGCCGCATCGTCGACGCGCGCGGCAAGCCCGTCACCGGTGCCGAGGCGATCGCACGGGTGGAGGCGCTCGTGATTCCGCCCGCCTGGACGAATCTGTGGATCGCACCGCAGGCGAACGCCCACATCCAGGCGGTGGGGACGGATGCCGCCGGCCGGCGTCAGTACATCTACCACGAGCGGTGGCAGCAGCGTCGGCTGCGGCTCAAGTATGAGCGGGCGCTCGAGCTCGCGGCATCCCTCCCCCGCGCCCGCGGCCTCGTGACACGCGACTTGCGCACGGGCTACGGCACCCGGGAACGCGCCCTCGCCGTCGCGTTCCGGCTGCTCGACAGCGCGTTCCTGCGCGTGGGCAGCGAGCGGTATGCCGCCCGCCACGGCAGCCGCGGCCTCACGACCCTGTTGAACCAGCACGCGACAGTGTCGGGCGACACGGTGATCCTCGACTTCGCGGGGAAGAGCGGCATGGAGTGGGGTTCACAGACGACAGACGCCGAGCTCGCGTCGGCCGTGCGCTCGCTCAAACGGCGCGGGCGAGACGAGCGCCTGCTCTCGTGGCGCGACGGCACGGCTTGGCATGCTCTCAGCGCCTCGGATGTCAACGCGTACGTGCGCGAGCGCACGAACGGTGACTTCACCGCCAAGGACTTCCGCACGCTGCACGGCACCATCACGGCAGCGGCCGAACTCGCGTCGCTCGGGCCCCAGGAGTCGGCGGCCGAGCGCAAGCGGATGGTCACGGAGGCAGTGCAGCGCACGGCGGATATCCTCGGGAACACGCCGGCCGTCGCGCGCGCGAGCTATATCGACCCCCGGGTGATCGACCGCTACAGGGACGGCCTCGTGATCGAGACCGGGCACATCGCGCCCGAGCGCGCGCTTCGCGAGCTCATCCTGCAGCATGACGAGGGAGACGACGATGAGTGATAAGTCGGCAGACATCGCGGAGCGAATCGCAGAGGTCGCCGGTCGCGGAGGGCTCACGATCGCCGTGGCCGAGTCCCTCACGAGCGGCGCCATCGCGTCGGTGCTGGGAGCCGCCTCAGACGCGTCGACGTGGTTCACCGGCGGAGTCGTCGCCTACGCGAGCGCCGTGAAGTTCGAGCTGCTCTCGGTCGAGAAGGGCCCCGTCGTGACGGCGAGCGCGGCGGAGCAGATGGCGGCCGGCGTGCGGGATCTCCTGCATTCCGACATCGCTGTCGCCGTCACGGGCGCCGGTGGCCCCGAGCCGCAGGACGGCCAGCCGGGCGGCACGGTGTTCCTCGCCGTCGCTTCGGCCGACGGGGTGCATGTCGAGAAGCGCAGCTTCGACGGCTCCCCGAGCGAAGTCGTGCACGCGACAGTGGCCGAGGCGCTCACTCTGCTGCTCAAGCGCATGCGCGGCCCCGCCTAACCCACGCGCGACGCAGAGGTCAAGCCCTTTCGCGTTTGCCCGCAGAAGCGGAGCATGAGGATATGACTTCCCCTTCTCTCTCCGCCGTTGCCCTTGTCACGACGCTCAAGCCCTCGCCGGCTCAATCGAGCAGCGACCTCATGGCCGATCAGATCATGCAGGCGCTGTCGGGTCATGGTGTGGTCGGCGAGACGATCCGCATCGCAGACCACGATGTGAAGCCGGGTGTCGAGACCGATATGGGAGACGGCGACGAGTGGCCGGGCATCCGCGAGAAGATCCTCGCCGCCGACATCCTCGTGCTGTGCACGCCGACCTGGGCGGGCCATCCCTCGAGTCTGTCCCAGCGGGTGATCGAGCGCCTCGACGCCGAATTGAGCGAGACGGATGCCGACGGGCGGCCGATCCTCTTCGGGAAGGTGGCTCTCGTGGGCGTCGTCGGCAACGAGGACGGCGCACATGCGATCGTCGCCGATCTCTTCCAGGCGCTCAACGACTTCGGTTACACGCTTCCCGCTCAAGGCTGCACGTACTGGAACGGCGAGGCGATGCACAAGACGGATTACAAAGACCTCACGACGACACCGAGTGCGACGGCGTCCGCGACGAGCACGGCAGCCGCAAATGCCGCGCACCTCGCCGCTGCGCTGCGCGCGGAGAACTACCCGGTGCCCTCGTCGTGACGGGCGTGTGAGAGAGCGGTCGCGGCGTTTCTGGGGGCATTCCGACCGAACACACGAAGTGGCCCTCGCAGAGATGCGAGGGCCACTTTTCCATGCGGACTACTTGTCGAAGAGGTCGTCGGCGCCGTCCTTCACATCGCGACCGGCATCCTTGACGTCTTCCCCGACCTTCTTGGCCGTGGCCTTGGTCTGGTCGACGCGTCCTTCGTTCGCCATGCTCTCGTTGTCGGTCGCCTCGCCGATGCCTTCCTTGGCCTTGCCCTTCGCGTCTTCCGCAGCGTTACTGATCTTGTCTCCGAGACCCATGGTGAGCTCCTTTCGTGGATGAGCCTTCACGCTACGAGGGCGCGGAATCACCGACAAGGGGTTGACAGTGCCGGCGAGAAAGACGCTCGCGTGAAGCCGGAAGCCCGGCGTTACCACGCGCTTTCCAAGGGTGCCACCCCCTTGCCCGCACTCTCGGTCCGACCGAGCCTGGTTGGGCACCCGGGAAGCTTCCGGGACAACGCAGGGAGGACGCAATGGCTCAACTGGATCCCGTGGATCCGCTCGATCCGAAGAAGAACTCCGATCTCCCGTCGTCGCAGGCCAGCCGGGACGGCGATCCCACGAAAATGCGCAACCAGAAGGCGCTGCGCACCTCCAGCGGGCGCATCTGGCTGATCGTCGGCGCTCTGCTCGTCATCGCCTGTCTCGTCACGCTGCTGCCGATGATCGCGCTCGGCACCCCTGTGCCGGTCATCGCCTCGATCATCATCGTGCTGCTGTACGCGGGCATGTTCGTCGTGCGCTTCGTCGTCGACGACAGACGGAAGCGACTGTTCTGGCTCGCGGTGCTCTTCTGTCTTATCGCCGTCGTCGGCCTCATCGCCGTGATCATCCCGGCGTTCGCAGAACACTCACCCCTCTGACATCCGAAACACAACCAGAGAAGGAGACCACGATGGCCGAACGCGGAAGCTCGAAGCACGGTCCGAATCTTGACGACGAGCTCAAACACGAGACGAGCGGCATGGTGAACGGCACCCAGCCCGATCACGTCGAGGAATTCCGTCAGACCGAGGGCATGCCCGACGACACCGACAGCCAAGAGGTCGACGACGCCGCCCACATGAGGGGAAACGAAGTCGATGCCGACCTCCCATGGGAGAAGGAGGATGACGATGGCCGTTGAGCGAGAACTCCTGATCGACATCCTGCGCGACACGCAGCCGAAGTCGATGGTGTACATGAACTCGACGGTCGGCAACGAGAATCCCGAGGGCACGCGCGAGAACCGACGCAAGCGAGTTCGCGAAGGGCTGACACATGCCGGCGCGCCCCTCTCCGACGTCGAGACGATCATCGCCGAGATGTCGCAAGTGACGGGCGTCGCCGATCCATCGGCACGATTCGTCGTCGCCCGCAACGGCCGACTGCTCTATCACTCCGTCATGGGCGGACCCATGACGAGCAAGGAGTGCATCCACCACGGGCCCGTCGTCGACGTGACGCCCCTTCTGATGCAAGTGCCCGATGACGACTGCTTCCTCGTCGTGCGCGTCAGCCGCGGCGGCGGAGACATCAGCGTGGTCGTCGAAGGCGATCGTGAGCCGATGTTCTCGCGCAGAATCGAGGGGGACACGAGCGACATCAACAAGGTGAGCGTCGGCCGCATGTCCGAAGCCGGGCACCAGCGACATGTCGAGGAGGTGTGGAAACACAATCAAGACGAGATCGCCGGCCACATCACGGAGCTGATCGCCTCGCACCACCCGCGAGTGATCTTCCTCTCCGGTGATGTGCGCGCCGTGCAGCTCCTCACCGAGCAGCTCAGCGATCAGGCTCGGCATCTGCTGCACGTCATCCCCGGAGAGGGAAACGCCGAGGGCGCCTCTGAGGAGGGCATTCGGCACGCCATCGACATTCACCTCGATGCCGCGCGCCGGCGCACGAACAAAGAGATCCTTGATCGCTCCGCCGCCTCAAGCGGTCAGGAGCAGGCCCGCGGAATCGGAGCCGTGGTGCATGCGCTCGCACAGGGCCAAGCCGAGGTCGTGCTCATCGATCCCACGGTGCTGCTCGAGCATGACCTGCTCGCGCTGGACGCCGAGCCGTGGGTCGCGACAGCGCCCGAGGACAAACTCGACGCGAACGTGCTCGAGGACATCGTCGCCACCGCAGCGATCGTTCGGGCCGCCGTGCTCACGAACGCACGGGTTCGCTTCGTCGACCCCGACGAGATCGGGGTCGGAGTCGGCGTCGTGGCAGCCCTGCGCTGGCCGGTCGGGCCGCCGACACCCTAGCCGTACATTCAGATTCAGAGAAGGGAAACACTATGACCTCACTCAACGGAGCGAATGTCGCATTCCTCGCCACGAACGGCTTCGAGGACAGCGAGCTGACGAGCCCGTGGAACGCACTCGACGGCGCCGGCGCGGTGCCGACCATGGTGTCGCCGAACGCCGACGCCATCACGGGGAAGAACGGTCACTCCCAGGACGTGGATCTGCTCAGCCGCGATGCGAAGGCAGAGGACTACGACGCGCTCGTGCTCCCCGGCGGCGTCGTGAACGCCGACCACTTGCGCATGGACAAGGACTCCATCGCGTTCGCGAAGGCGTTCTTCGAGCAGCACAAGCCCGTGGGCGTCATCTGCCACGGCGCCTGGATCCTCATCGAGGCGGGCGTCGTCGACGGGCGGACCATGACGAGCTACCCGAGTCTGCAGACCGACTTGCGCAACGCGGGTGCCGCCTGGGTGGACAAGGAGGTCGTTGTCGACCAGGGCCTCGTCTCGAGCAGGACCCCTGACGACCTGCCGGCCTTCAACGACAAGGTCATCGAGGAGATCGGCGAAGGAAAGCACCGCGGTCAGACCGCCTGAGAGTTCCCACGCGGTCTGACCGAGACCTACCGCGCGAAACCTACCGGGCGAGCGGCGCCGGGAGGTGCGAGAGCATGTTCTGCGCGAAGAAGTCGCGCAGTTCGCTCGTCGCCGTGAGCGGAAGCACGTGCGCCACGTACTGGTCCGGTCGCACGATGACGACGCAGCCGTCCCGGTCGATGCCTCGCTCGTCGAAGTAGTCGTGCGCCGGGTCGACGGCGTACACCTTCTCATAGTCGATGAGCTGGAACGGTCCGACCTCCGGCAGGAAGATCTTCGGCACCATGCTGATGTCGACGTCTTCAAAGCGCTGCTGGTAGATCACCTTCGCGTCGAAGACGCTGTCGACGTCGGCGCCTTCGGGCGTGAAGAGCTTCACCGGCGAGTCTTCGGCGCTCGCGAGCCATTCGGCCCATTCGGCGAGCTTCGACGGCTGGCCCGCAGCGGGACGGTCGGCGAAGGCGTAGAGGCGCCAGCGACCATCGGCGCGGGCGTGGTGCCCCAGTTGCACAGGGTTCGTGTCGCCGACCCGGTATGCGCGCGCTGACTTGAACCGTTTGCCGATCGTGTACCCCTCCGCGAGGTGCTGGTGGCTCGCATCACCCGTGAGCATCGAGGGCGTGTACTGGGTCATGAACCCAGCCGGGAACTCCGCCGTCGACACGTAGAAGGCCGCGAGCTCGTCGGGCGACGAGAACTCCTCGGGCTTCTTCGCCATCATCGTCGACCACTCACGGTCGAAGTCGATGAGGTTCTGCGCGATGACCTGGCGCTCCGCCGAGTAGGTGGCGAGCAGCGATTCGGGGCTGCGGCCCTCGAGCACCTGGCCGAGCTTCCAGCCCAGGTTGAAGCCGTCCTGCATCGACACGTTCATTCCCTGGCCGGCCTTCGCGCTGTGCGTGTGGCAGGCGTCGCCCGTGATGAACACGCGCGGCATGCGCTCGGCCGTGGCCTCGGCGGGAACGTCGTCGAACTTGTCGGTCAGGCGGTGCCCGACCTCGTACACGCTGAACCATGCGACGTCGCGCACGTCGAGCGTGTAGGGGTTGAGGATGCGGTTCGCCTTCGCGATGATCTGCTCCACGGTCGTGCCGCGTACCGCGTGGTTGTCGTCGGGCGACGTCTCGCCGAGGTCGACGTACATGCGAAACAGGTAGCCGCCCTCGCGTGGGATGAGCAGGATGCTGCCTTCCGTGTTCGACTGGATGGCGCACTTCGTGCGGATGTCGGGGAAGTCGGTGACCGACAGCACGTCCATGACGCCCCACGCGTGGAACGACTCGCCGCCGCTGAGCGACCGACCGATGGAGCCGCGCACGGCGCTGCGCGCACCGTCGCAGCCCACGACGTACTTGGCCCGCACGATGCGCTCCTCACCCGCGTGCTCCCCTGCCGTGGCGCGCAGGGTGACAGCCACGGGGTATTCGCCCTCCTCGGCGACGTCGAGCGTCACGAAATCCCACCCGTAGTCCGGGCGGATGCGCGCGGGCCCGTTCGCGGCGTACTCGGCGAAGTAGTCGAGCACGCGCGCCTGGTTCACGATCAGGTGGGGGAACTCGCTGATGCCGTGCGGGTCGTCTTCCGCGCGCTGGCTGCGGATGATCTTCGAGGGGTCGGCGGGGTCAGGGCTCCAGAAGTTCATTGACGACAAGTGGAACGCCTCGGCGATGATGCGCTCGGCGAAGCCGAACGCCTGGAACGTCTCGACGCTGCGCGCCTGGATGCCGTCGGCCTGACCGATCTCGAGGCGGCCGGGACGACGCTCGATGATGCGCGTCGTGACCGAGGGGTACTGCGACAGCTGAGCCGCGAGCACCATTCCCGCAGGACCTGAGCCGACGATCAGCACGTCCATCTCGTCGGGGAGCTCGTCGGGCCGGTCGATCCCGGTCCCTGACGCGGGCAGCACCTTCGGGTCGCCGGAGACATAGCCGTGGTGGTGAAACTGCATCGTCGTTGATCCTTACTCAGACTTCGGTGTCGGGTATTGTGCACCGTCGCGGCGTGTTCTATAGTCGAACACGCCGTTCTACTATTGAACAAATGCTACGGCCACGACCTATCCGATGCAAGCGCGTGCCGCTTCCCGAGGGCAAGGAGATTCCGCATGGCGGATGCCGCGACCGCTCGAACCACGAAGCCGCGCCCCTCTTCGCCCGCCTCGCAGACGCTCAGCCGCGGCATCCAGATCCTCGAACTTCTCGCGGACGCGCGCGGCTCCCTCGCTATCGACGAGGTCGCTCAGGCGCTCGGGCTGCATCGCTCGATCGCCTACCGGCTGCTGCGCACGCTCGAGGATCACGGCCTCGTTGTGCGTGACGCGAACGGCCGGGTCATGCTCGGCGCGCACATGGCCACTCTCGCTGCCGGGGTCGCGCGCGACCTGCAGACGGAAGCGCTCCCCGAGCTCACCGAGGCCGCGAACGAGCTCGGCATCACGTGCTTCCTCGGAGTGCTCGATCAAGACCAGTGCGTCACTCTCGTGAGCATCGAGCCACGGCACGCGGTGGCTTCGGTGGCGCAGCGGCCCGGGGCGCGGCATCCCGTCACCGTCGGCGCTCCCGGGAAGGTCATCATGTCGATGCTGTCAAGCGCCGAGTGGCCGGCAGACGTGTCTGACCGGCTGCGTGCTGACATGGCGGAAACCCTCGAGCGCGGTTACGCGACGAGCCACGACGAGGTCATTCCGACGGTGAAGAGCGTCGCCGTGCCGCTCGCGCTGCGCGGCAGGCGGCCCGCGGCCCTCGCGGCCGTGTACGTCGGGCCGGCCCACGATCCGGCGATGATCGCGGAGCGCCTCGCCCGCTCGGCCGCGACGATCCGCGACGCGCTCGGCAGCTGATCAACGCAGGGCGCACCATCGCGGCCGGGAGGCATGTGGCACACTTGAACCGGCGCTGAAGCGCCGCGGCGGTGGGGCTCGCCGCACCCAACCTCGGCGCAAGTCGACAACGGTCCCTCCCTCACTCATCGGCGTGCATTCAGGGAGGCAGTCATGGCGCACCACGGGCCGCCCCTTCACCTGCAGTGGCGGTTCATCGCGCTCATCGCCGTCGGCGGCGCGATTGGCACGGCGCTTCGAGCGGGCCTCGGCACTGCTCTCGCAACCGACGGGTTCCCGGTCGCGACCTTCTCCGTGAACCTCGCGGGCGCGTTCGGGCTCGGGATGCTGCTGGAAGCGCTCGTGCGCTTCGGAAATGACACCGGGCATCGCCGGGTGCTGCGTCTCGGGCTCGGCACGGGATTCTTCGGCGGCTTCACGACCTACAGCTCGTTCGCGGTCGAGACGGCCGGCTTCCTGACGCGCGGCGACGACGGGCTCGCTGTCGGCTACGCGCTCGGCACCGTCGTCGCGGGCGCCCTCGCGACCGTTCTCGGAGTGATGGCCGGCGCGACTCTGCACCGGCGCCGTGCACGTCGAGGACGCGCCGCATGACGCCCCTCGTCTTCGCAGCCGTCGCCGTCGCCGGGGGCATCGGCGCAGCCTGTCGCTTCTGGCTCGACAGCATCATCACCGCGCGTGCTCGCATCGCCTACCCGCTGGGCACGAGCATCATCAACGTGAGCGGCTCGTTCGCGCTCGGCGTGCTCACCGGAGCGGCGGCCGGCAGCCTGGTGTCGTCGTCCCTCGCGCTCATCGTCGGCACAGGGTTTCTCGGCGGCTACACGACCTTCAGCACCGCGAGCGTCGAGACCGTTCGACTCGTGCAGCAGGGGCGCTGGCTCGCCGGCCTCGTCAACGGCATCGGGATGCTGCTGCTCGCTGTCGCCGCGGCCGCCCTCGGCCTGTGGCTGGGCTCGCTGCTCTGATCACTCCCCCCGCAGCGGGTGACGCAAGCGATCGAAGAACACCCACGCGAACCCGGCGATGATCAGCACACCGTCCACGGCGTGGAGGAAGCCGAACCACCTGCTGATCCCGAATCCGAGCCCCACGAGCAGACCCTGCACGAAGTAGAGCAGGATGAACAAGACCAGCGGGATGACCCAGACCTTCCAGTTCGCTCGCGACAAGAGGCCGAGAATGAACATCACCGCCGCAACGATGTAGAGCACTTGCCCGTCGATCGCGTGCGGTTCGAACGCCGCCATGCCCCAGGCCTGGTCACCCGGCTTCTCTTCGGCTCCCCAGAAGCCGAGCGCCGCGAACGCCACTTGAAGCAGCGCAAGGACGAGACCGAGCAATGCGACCCATTGCAGGATGCGATCGCACACGACGCGCCAGCCGGCGACGCGCTCGACGCGCGCCGTGGTCACTGAACTCATGATTGCCTCCCCGGCGCCGCCTCGCTGTGGGCGGGGAGGCGTCATTGCCGAGCCAGGGTTCGTCGGAGACTCCGATGGCTTTAAGGCGCACAGTACTCCGCCGGTCGTCGCGCGGGAAGAGGCGGCGTGTGCCGCAATGTGGGGGCAAGCGCGCGGTGAAACTAGAAATACCACTGCGGAGTTGCATCGAGAATGTCGTGCACCCGGTCAGCTGACGACCGGCTCACAGTGGCGCCGCATCGGTCAACGCCGCTTCGGATATCCGCCGCTTCACCAGCTGCGCGGGAAATGCATCGACATCGTCGCCGAGGAGAGCGCGAACCTCTTCGAGCACACCACTCGATCGCATCAGAATGTTTCCGTCCGCCGGGTCCATGTCAACGAGGATGTCGATATCGCTGTCGGGCCCCGCATCGCCTCAGGCAACCGACCCGAAGAGCCGCGGGCGCGTCGATCCGTACTTGTCGAGTATCGCGTCAAGTTCAGCCCGACGAACCTCAATGCGCTCACGCAACGCGAGCGCAGATGCCGGGACGCCGGATCCCAAGGCTTCGACCTCTCCACGAGGAGAATGGAATGGCGGAGACGGAGGGATTTGAACCCTCGGTCCCCTTACGGGGACTCCACCTTAGCAGGGTGGTGCACTAGGCCTGACTATGCGACGTCTCCGTGGGCCCGCTGGGCGGACACACGCGTTAAAGCATAACGGGTGAGGGCCTCAGCCTCGAAATCGAGTGCCGGATGCCACGCCCGGCGGCATCCGCTCTAGTATCCGTTTCCGTCAGCACACGTCTCGAGCGACGCATTCTGGCCGTGGATGCTGTCGGGCAGTTCCACGGTGCCGTCCTCGGGAGGCGTCGTGCTGTCGGGAGAATCCGTCGCCGGCGGCGTCGTCGGCGGGGCGGTGGACTCTCCGTCCTGCGGGATCGAACCGCCCGTGCCACCGGTTACGGACAGGTTCTTGTCCTGCTTGATCGCGTCGAAAAGCGTGTTCGCGTCGGTCGTGAGCGGAGAGACGCCGCCGTCGACATAGTAGTTCGGGTACTGCACGAACGTGATCTTGTCGGTCGGGATGTCGGCGAGCGTCATGCCGATCGACACCATCGTGTTGATGTTGTTGAGGCTCTGCGAGAACTGCATGTTCGTCGCGGCGACCTTCGCGATGCTGTAGAGCTTGACCGGGTCGGTGAGCGTCTCGGCCGACTTGAGCTCGCGCACGAGCGCCGAGAGGAAGAGCTGCTGGTTGCTGATTCGGCCGAGGTCGGAGCCGTCGCTCACGCCGTGTCGGGTGCGCAGGAACTGCAGCGCGTCCTTGCCCTTGAGCGAGACGTTGCCGGCCGGCAGGTCGAGATCGGTCTTCGAGTCCTTGATCGACTTCGCGAGGCACACCTCGACGCCGCCGATCGCGTTCGACAGCGCGATGACGCCGTTGAACTGCACTTCGGCGGCGAACGGGATGTCGAGACCCGTGAGGTCCTCGACCGCGAGCACCGTGCACGCCATGCCGCCGTAGGAGAGGGTCGTGTTGATCTTCTGGCGGCTCATCGCCGGGTAGCTGCCGACCTGCTCGCCATCCTCATTGAACCTGGGGCACGACGGGATGGGCACGAACATGTCGCGCGGGAAGCTGACGACAGTCGCGTTGCTGTGGTCCTCGGCGACGTGCAGCAGCATCGTGACGTCGTTGAGGTTTCCCGTCTCGCGCGCGGGGTTGCCGTAGCCATCGCCCTGGCCGGCGCGGCTGTCGCTTCCGATCAGCAGCAGGTTCACTCCGCCCTCGATCGAGTTGATGTCGGGAGCGGCCTGCCCGGGGGTCTCGCCCGCGAGCACCGCGCCCTTCGAGGTCGTGTTCACGACGTCGGTCACCGCCCATGCCGCGACCCCGCCGACGCTCACAAGCGCCACGGCGACGGCGCACGCGACGAACTTGCCGGCCGTCTGCCAGACGCCGCGCCGCGGCAAGCGGCCATGCCGGGCGATAGTGGACGAGCGTCGCGCCACGCGGGTTCCTCTCGCAGACAACAAGTGAGACTTCGGGCCGTATCGGCCTTCGCTAGTGTGAACTGGCCCAAATGCGCAGATCACCGACGTTTACTTTAAGCCCACGATGCTGAGAACACGGTAAACGGCGCCTGCGGGAGTCCGCAATCGCCCCCTCTTGCGGGTCAGCGGCGCCGAGCTGCCGTGTGACTGATGGCGCGCACCGCCTCGATCACGGCGCTGCCGACGAGCACGGCAGCGCCCACCCAGATCGCGCGCCCCGGCGCGTCGGTCAGAAACGTCTCGCGCACGGGCTGCTCGGGGATGAACACGAGCCCGGTGAGAACGACGGCAACGAACACGAGGAAGAACGCGCTCAGCGGAGCGATGAATGTGCGCCACACTGCCCGCCAGCCGATGAAGCGGCGTGCCAGCCGCCAGGCGAAGACGAACCCGCCGGCGACCCCAAACGCCAGCCAGCCGTAGTTGAGCGTGCTGAATCCGGTAATGCCGACGAAGTCAAAGCGACGGATGATCGCGAAGTAGAGGTCAACCACCGCGGCGGCGACCAACGCCGTGATCCACGGCCAGCGAAGGATGACCGACCATGACGTCCATGCGGATGCTGCCTCACGATTGGTCATCGCGCTCCATCCCTCGTCACCCGGAACACGTGCGCCTGCCGTCTTCGAGGTCCAGACGGCGACGTCACACAGCGGAGGGCGTGGGATTCGAACCCACGAGACATTTCTGCCCACTGGTTTTCAAGACCAGCTCCATCGGCCGCTCGGACAGCCCTCCTCGTCACCGCACGCGGCGACGCTGACCGATTCTACCCGACAGGGTCAGGACGCCGTCACAGCGAGGCGAGCACGTGAGCGAGGCCGTCGTCGGAGATGCTCGCCGCGACCTCGGTCGCGGCATCCTTCACCTCATCGGGCGCCTGGCCCATCGCGACGCCACGCCCGAGCTCACCGGCCCACTTGAGCAGCTCGACGTCGTTGCGTCCGTCGCCGACAGCGACGAGTCGCGATTGCGGGGCGCCGATCCATTCCCGCACGCGCTCCATGGCGGTCGACTTGTTCACGCCGAACGGGGCGATGTCGAGCCACGCCGTCCAGCCGATCGCGTAGGTGACCTTGTGCAGCCCCATCTCCTCGACGACGCGCAGGAACTCCTGCTCGTCGTGCCCGGGCGAGACCACCACGACGCGCGTGACGGGCTTGTGCAAGAGCTGTTCGAACTCGACCTGCTCGGCGCCGTCGAGATTCCAGTCCGTCATTCCCTGCGTGTATCGGCGGAAGCCGTCGGGGTACTCGACCATGTAGCGGCCGTCGTCGAGGTTCTCGTGGATGAGCTGCAGCACCTCGGTCGGGTCGAAGGTCTCCACGTGATGGCGCACGTACTCGTCGCCCTCGCGCTTCATGATGAGCGCGCCGTTCGCGCACACCGCGTAGTCGCTCTGCAGGCCGAGCTCGTCGAGAACGGGCTTCGTCGACTCCCAGCTTCGGCCGGTCGCGAGCATGAGTTCGTGACCCTGATCGGATGCCGCGAGCACGGCCTTCCGCACGGCCGGCGAGATCTCGCCGTCCTCGTGCAGAACCGTGCCGTCGACGTCGAGCGCGACGAGCAGGGGGCCGTCCGGGCTCACGCGACGGGCTCCGCGACCTCGAGCCCTCCCAGGTAGGGGCGCAGCGCCTCCGGGATGACGACCGAACCGTCGGCCTGCTGGTGGGTCTCGAGGATCGCGACAAGCCAGCGCGTCGTCGCGAGGGTTCCGTTGAGGGTCGCGACGGGAGCCGTCTTCCCACTCTCGGTGCGATAGCGGGTGTCGAGCCGACGCGCCTGGTACGTCGTGCAGTTCGAGGTGGACGTGAGCTCGCGGTACGCGTCTTGCGTCGGCACCCACGCCTCGACGTCGAACTTGCGGGCCGCGCTCGAGCCGAGGTCGCCCGCCGCGGTGTCGATGACGCGGTAGCTCAGGCCGAGCGACTGCAGCATGTCCTCCTGCCAGCCGAGCAGGCGCTCGTGCTCCGCCTGCGCTGCGTCGGGAGTCGTGTAGACGAACATCTCGAGCTTGTTGAACTGGTGCACGCGGATGATGCCGCGCGTGTCCTTGCCGTACGAGCCGGCCTCGCGCCGGTAGCACGTCGACCAGCCGGCGTAGCGCAGCGGGCCTGCGGAGAGGTCGAGGATCTCGTCGGCGTGGTAGCCGGCGAGCGCGACCTCGCTCGTGCCCGTCAGGAACAGATCGTCGGCCTCGAGCTTGTACACCTCGTCGGCGTGCTCGCCGAGGAACCCGGTTCCCGACATGATCTCAGGCTTGACGAGCGTCGGGGTGATGAGCGGCGTGAATCCCGCGGCGAGCGCACGGTCGAGGCCGAGGCTCATGAGGGCGATCTCGAGACGCGCGCCGATGCCCTTGAGGTAGTAGAACCGCGCGCCCGACACCTTGGTGCCGCGCGCCATGTCGATAGCGTCGAGCCTCTCGCCGATCTCGAGGTGGTCACGCGGCTCGAAATCGAAGCGCGGCTTCTCGCCGACGGTGCGCAGCGTCACGAAGTCCGCCTCGCCGCCCGCCGGCACGCCATCGATGATGACGTTCTGGATGCCGCCGGCGATCTCGCCGAACCGGGTCTCCGCGGCCGAGGCCTCGTGCTGCGCTTCCTTCACGCGCGCGGCGAGCTGCTGCACTTCGGCGACGAGCGCCTTCTTCTCCTCCTTGGGCGCCTTCGCGACCTTCTTGCCGAACGCATTCTGCTCGGCGCGCAGCTGCTCGAACTCGTTGATGGCGCTGCGCCTGGCGGCATCCGCCTCGATGGCCTCATCGACGAGGTCGACGCGTGATCCGCGCGCCTGCTGCGAACGACGGATGATATCGGGGTTTTCGCGCAAGAGTACGGGATCGATCACACTGCCAAGTCTAAGCGTGATGCCGATAGGTTTCTGCTATGAGCGGTGAGGGTGGGAAGTTCGCGACGGTTGTCTACAACCCGATCAAGGGCAATGCGTCGAGCGTGAAGCGCCATTTCACCGAGGGCGCCGAGAAACACGGCTGGGCCGCTCCGAAGTTCATCGAGACGAGCGAGGCCGACCCGGGCGTGGCCATGGCGCGCGAGGCCGTCGCCGACGGCGCGGCGATCGTCGTCGCGGCGGGTGGCGACGGCACGGTCCGCTGCGTCGCGGAGGGACTGCGCGACAGTGGCGTGCCCCTCGCGCTCGTGCCGTCGGGGACGGGAAACCTTCTCGCACGCAACCTCGACATTCCGCTTGGCAGCATCCATCAGGCCGCGACGATCGCGTACACGGGCGAGACCCGCACGATCGACCTGGGCATCGCCGAGGTCAAGCCGCCGAACGGTCCCACGAGCGAGCACGCGTTCCTCGTCATGGCGGGGATGGGCATCGACGCGCAGATGATCGCGAACACGAACGACGAGCTCAAGAAGACCGTCGGCTGGCTTGCGTACGCGGATGCCGTCATCCGCTCGGTCGCGGGGCTCAAGCCGTTCCGCATCCGCTACCAGCTCGCCGACAGTCCGCGGCACAGCGCCCACGTCAGCACGATCCTCGTCGCGAACTGCGGAACGCTGCCTGCCGGCATCGAGCTGCTGCCCGATGCGCGGATCGATGACGGTCAGCTCGACGTCGCCGTGTTGCAGCCCAACGGCGTGCTCGGCTGGCTGCAGGTGTGGCGCAAGGTGCGCTGGGAGAACGGGATGCTGCGGCGATCGAGCATCGGACGCCGCATCATCAAGGCGACAGAGGGCAAAGACAGCACGATCACATACTTGCGGTCGCCGAGCGTAACGATTCGGCCCGACGAGAGTCAGGAACTCGAGCTCGACGGCGACGAGTTCGGCGCGGCGAGCGCGGTGCGCTTCACGGTGGATCCGGGAGCGCTCCGCGTGCGGGTTCCCGCGAAGCGCTGAGCCCTCCCTGCGCCGGGAGACGCGAAGAGGCGGCCGGGCCGAAGAACCTGTCCTCGTCCCGGCCGCCTCTCGACCAGCTGTGCGGTGTCTAGATGACGCCCTGCGCGAGCATGGCGCTCGCGACCTGCACGAACGCGGAGGTGTTCGCGCCCACGACGTAGTCGCCCGGGTGGCCGTAGCGCTCCGCGGCCTCGAAGGCCGAGCGGTGCACGTTGCGCATGATCTCGTGCAGGCGGTGCTCGCTGTCGTCGAATGACCAGCGCTCGCGCGACGCGTTCTGCGTCATCTCGAGTGCGGAGGTCGCGACCCCGCCCGCGTTCGCGGCCTTGCCCGGGCCGAACAGCACGCCGGCCTCCTGGAACGCGCGCACGGCGTCCGGCTGCGTGGGCATGTTCGCGCCCTCGGAGACCGCGACGACGCCGTTCTTGATGAGCGTCTCGGCGTCGCGCAGGCTCAGCTCGTTCTGCGTCGCGCTCGGCAGGGCGATGTCGCCCTTCACGTCCCAGACGGAGCCGTCGCTGATGAAGCGCGCCGAGCTCTTGCGGTTCGCGTACTCCGAGATGCGCAGCCGCTCGACTTCCTTGATCTGCTTGAGCAGGTCGACGTCGATTCCGTCCTCGTCCACGATGTAGCCCGAGGAGTCGGATGCCGTGATGGCGGTTCCGCCGAGCTGCTGCACCTTCTCGATCGCGTAGGTCGCGACGTTGCCCGAGCCGGACACGACGGCCGTGCGACCCTCGATGCCCTCGCCCTTGACGGCGAGCATCTCCTCGGCGAAGAACACGGCGCCGTAGCCGGTCGCCTCGGTTCGCACCTGCGCACCGCCCCAGCCGAGGCCCTTGCCGGTCAGCACGCCGGACTCGTGGCGGTTGGTGAGCTTGCGGTAACGGCCGAAGAGGTAGCCGATCTCGCGGCCGCCCACGCCGATGTCGCCGGCGGGAACGTCGGTGTACTCGCCGATGTGGTGGTACAGCGCGTCCATGAACGACTGGCAGAAGCGCATGATCTCCGCGTCGCTCTTGCCGTGCGGGTCGAAGTCGCTGCCGCCCTTGCCGCCGCCGATGCCCTGCCCGGTGAGCGCGTTCTTGAAGATCTGCTCGAAGCCGAGGAACTTGATGATCGACAGGTTGACGGTGGGGTGGAATCGCAGTCCGCCCTTGTACGGGCCGAGCGCCGAGTTGAACTGCACGCGGAACCCGCGGTTCACCTGCACCTGGTTCTTGTCGTCCGTCCACGGCACGCGGAACATGAGCTGACGCTCGGGCTCGACGAGACGCTCGAGAATGCGCGCGTCGATGAACTCGGGGTGTTCCTTCAGTGCAGGTGCGATCGACTCGAGCACTTCATGCAGGGCCTGGTGGAACTCGGGCTCGTTGGCGTTGCGCGCTGTCGCGGTCGTGTAGACGGAGTCAATGTACTCGTTGACGGAAGAAGTCGTCACATGCGGTCTTTCTGTGTATTGCGGGAAAGCATCAGACAGCACCGGCTGAAGCTCGTCTTGGCAGATACGCGCACGTGGGATGGCGGCGCGTGAAGCGCCGAGACAGAGGGGGTCGGCCTTTCGTGGGGCCAGACACAGTTTGGTCGCTAGGAGCGGGTTTCGTCAATCTCACGATGACGATCGGATGCCGCGAGCTGCCAGCGTGCCGCCATCCAGAACAGACCGCCCAGCCCGATCAGCGCGCCGAGAAATGCGGGGATCATGTACGCGAACGGCTGCCAGCGCATGGCGCTGAAGTACGTGACGACGACGTTCAGCGGGGGCGGATGCTCGTCGAAGGCGACCGCGATCGAGCCTCTCTCGTGGTCCACCCACATCGTCGCCGTCATCGTCGAGAACTCTCCCGACAGCTCGGCGTAGGCGAGCAGCGTCTGGCGCGCGGACTGCAGCATCGACTCCACCTCAAGGTCACCGACACCGCCCTCGACATCCTCCATGGAGCCGAAAAGCAGACGGGCGCTGCCGTCCGGAGGCGTTCCCTCCCGCACCGTGATCGCGGACTGCGCACTCTCGATGCGGTGCGTCATGCCCGTGTGCGTCGAGAAGACTCCTGCCGCGCACAGCACCACTCCGACAAGTGCAGCGATCCCGGCGCCTGAGATCAGTCGCACGGTCAGCGGTTTCCCGCGCGCCCACGCAGCCACGTCGCGGCAGCGAAGAACACGGCCCCGACGGCGGCCAGCAGGCCGACGAGCACCGCGAGCGGCGCGATTCCCCAGCTGACTTGAGTGGCGACGTACTCCTTCACGTCGTCTTCCTGGTTCGTGAAGCCGCCGAACATCCGGTCCACCATCGCCGCCGTGGCGTCGCCGTAGGCGCTGAGCCCCCACACGATCAGTCCGATGCTGACCACGACGATCACCCACAGGAAGGGATTGCGCAGCAGGAGCGCGACCGGACCGAGCCGCGCGGGAGCGGCATCCGCCTTGGCCATCTCCTCGGCCTCGGCGATCGCCTCGGGCGTGAGCTCATCGGCGTGGAAAACGTCCACGTCGTCGTCGGATGCCGCGCGTCGGGCGTGCGCGGCGGTCGCCGTGGTCGGCGACGGCACCCGATGCTCATCGACTCTCGACTCGGCGGGCGGCGCCGCGGGCGAACCATGCCGGTCGGGGTCGTAGCCGGGCTGGAAGCGCGGATCGTAGCGCGGGTCGAACTCGGGTGGCGTCACTGCCTGCTCCTTCGCCTTGTTACGGGCTAGTCTGCCGTACTCCCGACCGCGCTCGCGAGAGAGCGGTCAGTCGTCAGCGCCCGGTTCGGAACTGATGAGGCCGCGCAGCCAGTCGCGCGCTTCGATGTAGACGTCGTCGTCGTAGCGCGGATCGAAGCGGATGGGCTTCTTGTCGGCGCGCGGGTAGGAGCCGAGGAACCGCACGTGCGGACTGAACCGGTGCACGCCCATGAGCGCGTCGGCGACACGCTCATCACGGATGTGTCCGTCGAGGTCGATGACGAAGCGGTAGCGTCCGAGCGCGTCGCCGATGGGCCGCGACTGGATCATCGTCATGTTCACGCCGCGCGTCGAGAACTGCTCGAGCATGTCGAGCAGCGCGCCCGGCTGGTCGACGGGAAGCTCGGCGACGAGACTCGTCTTGTCGGCCCCCGTCGGCTCGGGGATGCGCCGGTCGCGCGTGACGAGGGCGAAGCGCGTCACGGCGTTGCGGTTGTCGCCGATGTGCTCCGCGAGCACGTCGAGGTCGTAGTGCTCGGTGATGGAGGGCGGCGCGATCGCGGCATCCGCGAGCTCGTTCTCGAGCAGGTTCGCGGCCGCCGCCACGTTGCTCGTCGCGGGGATGTGGCCGTGGCCGGGAAGGTTCGCGTCGATCCAGATGCGGCTCTGCGCGTAGGCGACGGGGTGGCCGTTGATGACGCGCACGTCTTCGAGGCGCGTGCCTTTGCGCGCGACGAGGCTGAAGTCCACGGCGACGAGATACTCGCCGACGATGCGCAGTCCGGGCGTCGTCGCGAGCGCGTCCTGGGCGGCCGAGACGCCGCCGTCGATCGAGTTCTCGACCGCGATCACGGCGCCGTCGCTCACGCCCGAGGTGACATCGGCGAGCGCTTCGGGCACGCTGTTGACGCTGCGCCAGTTCTGGCCGGTCGCATCGGGCACTTGCGCGAGGGCCGCCTCCGTGAAGGTTCCGCGGGGACCGAGATAGCTGTACGTCCGGAGGGCAGCGGGATCGTGCGAGGGCATAGCACTGAGCCTAGTCGCCTGTCAGAATGGCCACATGAACGATCGGGCGGGAACACAGGCGACAGCAGACGACCTCATCGACGTCGAAGAACTCATCGCGGCGTACTACCGACGCCAGCCGGACGTGAGCATTCCCGAGCAGCGCGTCGTGTTCGGCACGAGCGGCCATCGCGGCTCGTCGTTCAACACCGCGTTCAACGAGCACCACATCGCGGCGACGACGCAAGCGATCGTCGAGTACCGCGCGTCCATCGGCATCGAGGGGCCGCTGTTCCTCGGCGCCGACACGCACGCGCTGAGCAACCCCGCGAAGACGACAGCGCTCGAGGTTCTCGTCGGCAACGGCATCCACGTGCTCGTCGACGAGTACGACGACTACGTCCCGACGCCGGCGCTGAGCCACGCGATCCTGCGCTACAACAATGATCCGGCCAACAAGAAGAAGGCCGACGGCATCATCATCACGCCGAGCCACAACCCGCCCGGCGACGGCGGCTTCAAGTACAACCCGCCGCATGGCGGTCCCGCGGACACCGACGCGACCTCCTGGATCGCCGAACGCGCCAATGAGCTCATCGCGAGCGGGCTCAGCGACGTGAAGCGCGCGGAGCCGACCGGCGTCGACACGTATGACTTCCGCGGCATATACGTGGACGATCTGCAGAACATCATCGACATGGAGGCGATAAAGAACTCCGGAATCACGATCGGCGCCGACCCCCTCGGCGGCGCGAGCGTGCACTACTGGCAGGCGATCGCTGAGCGTTACGACCTTGACTTGACCGTCCTCAACCCTCTCGTCGATCCCACGTGGCGGTTCATGACCCTCGATTGGGACGGCAAGATCCGCATGGATCCCTCGAGCGCATCCGCAATGGCCTCCGTGCTCGACCACCAGGGCGACTTCGACATCATCACGGGAAACGACGCGGACGCCGACCGTCACGGCATCGTCACGCCCGATGCGGGGCTCATGAACCCCAACCACTTCCTCGCCGTCGCGATCGACTACCTGTACCAGAACCGGCGCGGCTGGCATCCCGAGGCCGCGATCGGCAAGACGCTCGTGTCGAGTTCGATGATCGACCGCGTGGCCGCGTCGCTCGACCGGCGGCTGTGGGAGGTTCCCGTCGGCTTCAAGTGGTTCGTCCCCGGCCTCATCGACGGCTCTGTCGCGTTCGGCGGCGAGGAGAGCGCGGGAGCGAGCTTCCTGCGCAAGGACGGCACGGTCTGGACGACCGACAAGGACGGGATCCTGCTGTGCCTGCTCGCCTCCGAGATCCGCGCGGTGACGGGCAAGTCGCCCTCGCAGCTGTACGACGACCTCACGGCGCGCTTCGGCGCCCCGGCGTACCAGCGCATCGACGCTCCCGCGACTCCCGAGCAGAAGGCCGCGCTCAAGAAGCTCGACGGCGACGCGATAACGGCGACCGAGCTCGCGGGCGAGCCGATCGTCGCGAAGCTCTCGCGCGCCCCCGGGAACGACGAGGCGATCGGCGGCGTGAAGGTCGTGACCGAGAACGCGTGGTTCGCGGCGCGGCCGAGCGGCACCGAGAACGTCTACAAGATCTACGCCGAGTCGTTCAAGGGCGCCGAGCACCTCGCGCAGGTGCAGGACGAGGCAAAGCGCATCGTCGACGCCGCCCTTGGCGGCTGAGGCCTACGCGGGGACCGAGTAGAACCAGACCTGACCGCCAGGGTGCTCCTCGGTGAGGGTCTCGTCGAGGTCGCGGTAGTCGTAGTCGATGTTGTGGCCGATGAGCTTGATGTCGACGCTGCCGTCGGCCGCCGGCACCACGTCGGAGACGATCATCACGTGATCGCGGCGCCCGGTGCCGGTCCAGTCGAAGATCGCGATGTCACCGACCTTGACGTCGCTGCGCTGATCGTCGCTCAGCCGCGTGACCTCCGGGTTCGACTTCAGCCAGTTGTCCATCGCCGGCACGTACGACCAGGCGCTCGTCGCCCGACCGCCGTTGTTGTGCCACGTGGGGGTCTGCTGCCAGCCGCGCGCAACGAGCGTCTGTGAGACGAAGTTGGCGCAGTCTCCGCCGAGCGGGTTGTAATCGCCCCACGCGGCGATGTTGTAGTCGTCCCAGTGGTCGAACGCGTACTGCAGCTGCTTGTCGACCGGTGAGACGACCGCGTAGTCGAAGTCGAGCGCGTCCTTGGGGGTGACCGCTTCCTCGCCGATCCGCACCGACACGTCGACCGATCCGGCCTGGTACTCGGCCGCGTGCGGAACGACGGCCGTCACCGTGTTCTCGTCGACGACGGTGACCTCGGATGCCGCTTCGCCGCCGAATTCGACGGCGCTCACGGTGCCGAGCGATGCGCCCGTGAGGGTCACGGTGTCGCCGCCCGAGACGGAGCCCGTCGACGGCGACATGCTCGCGACGGAGGGGATCGCGGCGGCCGCGGCGGGAGCGCTCGGCACGGGCCGCACGGGAGTCGACGCCGCACCGGGACCGGCGGCGCAGCCGCCGAGAAGCAGCGCCGACAGCGCGAGGGCCGCCGCGATCGCAGAGCGGGAGCGAGCGGCTCGGGGCATGAATCGGCTCTCAATCGAAGGTCGGGGCAGCTCCATGCTAGAGGACGCCGGCTTGAGGGGCACTGTGACTCCACCATGATCACAATTCGGTCACGGTGTTGACAAGCCCTCACGAACCGACCTAGAGTCGGTGCTCGAAACCGTGAGAGCGCTCTCATGCACGAGTGTGAGAGCGCTCTCACACCTCCCTTTCCCTTTCCACACCATCCACAAAGGAGTGATCGTGAAACTCTCACGCCGCACCACCGTCTCCGGGGTCGTCGCGGGCGCCGCAGCGTTCGCGCTTCTCGCGACAGGCTGCTCCGCCGGCTCGGACGCCGCCGCCGACGGCAAGGTCGAACTGACCGTCACCACGTTCGGCACCTTCGGCTACGACGGCCTCTACAAGGAGTACGAGAAGCTGAACCCGAACGTCACCATCAAGGCGACGAACATCGACACGGGCGGCAACGCCCGCACCGACACCTTCACCAAGCTCGCGGCCGGCGACGGCCTGAGCGACATCGTCGCCATCGAGGAAGGCTGGCTCGGCGCGATCATGGAGGTCTCCGACCAGTTCGTCGACCTCAACGACTACGGCGCGCAGGACATCAAGGACCGCTGGCTCGACTGGAAGTTCCAGCAGGGCACAGACCCCGACGGCCGCGTCATCGGCTACGGCACCGACATCGGTCCAACGGGACTCTGCTACAACGGCAAGCTCTTCGAAGCGGCCGGACTGCCGAGCGACCGTGACGCTGTCGCCGAGCTCTTCGGCGGAGCCGACGCGAGCTGGGACAAGTACTTCGAGGTCGGCGCCGAATACACGAAGAAGACCGGCAAGGCCTGGTACGACCACTCGGGCTTCGTCTGGAACTCCATGGTGAACCAGCTCGACGAGGGCTACTACACCGCCGACGGCGAACTCAACGTCAAGGGCAATGACGAGCTGGAGTCGCGCTTCGACCAGCTCGCCGACGCGACGCTGAGCGGCCAGTCCGCCGCGCAGACCGCGTGGGACTGGGGCAAGGGCAAGGCGTTCGTGGACGGCTCCTTCGCGACCTTCGTGTGCCCGGGCTGGATGCTCGGAACCATCAAGGGGCAGCTCGAGGCCGGCGGCGGAGACGCGAGCACCGGCTGGGACTTCGCCGACGTGTTCCCCGGCGGTCCCGTGAACTGGGGCGGATCGTTCCTCTCGATCCCCGAGAGCTCGAAGCACAAGGACGAGGCTGCGAAGCTCGCCGCGTGGCTGACGGACCCCAAGCAGCAGGTCAAGCAGTCGGCCGAGGCCGGCAACTTCCCGAGCACGCTCGACGCCGAGAAGACGCTCGCCGATGAGGCGACGCCGAACGAGCTGTTCAACAACGCGCCCACCGGAGCGATCCTCGCGAAGCGCGCCGAGGGCGTGAAGGCGCAGTTCAAGGGACCCGACGACTCCGTGATTCAGGAGAACGTGTTCGGCCCTGCCCTGCAGCTGCTCGACCAGAAGAAGGCGACGGCCGATGAGGCGTGGGCGAAGGCTCTCGACCTCCTCGACCAGCTCGTCGTCAACAACTGATGAACGGGAGGCTCCCGGTTCACGCCGGGAGCCTCCTCCTGATTGGGTATCCCATGACTGCAACACTCAGCCCCGAGAAGGCCAGCTCGCCTCGCAGCGGGACCGCGCGGGCCTCGGCGCCGCAGCCGGCGTGGCGCCATCGCCTCAGCCGCTTCGACGTCAAGGCGTCTCCGTACTTCTACGTCGCCCCGTTCTTCATCCTGTTCGGCCTCGTCGGTCTCTTCCCCCTCATCTACACGTTCGTCGTCTCGCTCTACGACTGGCACCTCCTGAAAGGGCAGGGCGACTTCGTCGGCCTCGCCAACTTCGTGCACGTGCTGCAGGACGAGTTCTTCTGGAACTCCCTGTTCAACACCTTCAGCATCTTCGTGCTCTCCTCCATCCCGCAGCTGATCGCCGCCGTCGTCATCGCGGCCGTGCTGGACCAGAACATCCGCGGCAAGACGTTCTGGCGCATGAGCGTGCTCCTGCCCTACGTCGTCACGCCCGCCGCCGTCGCCCTGATCTTCTCGAACATGTTCGGCGAGCAGTACGGCCTCATCAACAACCTCCTGCAGAACTTCGGCCTCGACGCGATCGGCTGGAAGACCGACACGCTCGCGAGCCACATCGCGATTGCGACGATGGTCAACTGGCGATGGACGGGCTACAACGCCCTCATCCTGCTCGCCGCTATGCAGTCCGTGCCCCGCGACGTGCACGAGTCGGCCGCCCTCGACGGCGCCGGCGCGATCCGCCGGTTCTTCAGCATCACTCTTCCCGGCATCCGACCCACCATGGTGTTCGTCATCATCACGGCCACGATCGGCGGACTGCAGATCTTCGTCGAGCCGCGCCTGTTCGACGCCGCCACCGCCGGCGGCTCACAGCGCCAGTTCCAGACGACGGTGCTCTACCTGTGGGAGATGGCGTTCTTCCGCCAGAACTTCGGCGAGGCCTCCGCGATCGCCTGGATCCTGTTCCTCATCATCATCGCGTTCGGCATCGTGAACTTCCTGCTCTCGAAGACCATCGCGACGGCCGAGACGAAGACCGCCGTGAACCGGAAGGCCCGACGGGCTGCGAAGCGCAGCGCCGCACAAGGAGGAATCCGATGACAAGCACGACCCTCAGCAGGGAACCGGGAACCGCCGCTGGTCGACGCCGCAAGTTCTACGGCATCGACCGCCGACCGGGGTTTCTCACCTACGGTCTTCTCACCGTGTTCCTCGTGTGCTCGGCCTACCCTCTGTGGTGGTCGTTCGTCATGGCGTCGCGCAGCAACTCCGACCTGGGGCTGACCTGGCCGCCGCTGCTGCCCGGCGGCCGCTTCTGGACGAACGTCCAGACGGTTCTCGAGTCGATCCCGTTCTGGAAGGCGCTCGGCAACAGCGTCATCATCTCGGTCGTCATCACGATCTCGGTCGTCGCGTTCTCGACGCTCGCGGGCTACGCCTTCGCGAAGCTGCGCTTCCCCGGCCGCAACGGGCTCATGGTGTTCGTGGTCGCGACCCTCGCGGTGCCGACGCAGCTCGGCATCATCCCGCTGTTCATGCTCATGCGCACGTGGGGCTGGACGGGCGACATCGGCGCCGTGATCGTGCCGATGCTCGTGACCGCGTTCGGCGTGTTCTTCATGCGCCAGTACCTCGTCGACGTCATCCCGGACGAGCTCATCGAAGCGGCGCGCGTGGACGGCGCGAACATGATCCGGACGTTCTTCCACGTCGCCGTGCCCGCCGCGCGGCCGGCGATGGCGATCCTCGGACTGTTCACCTTCATGACGGCATGGACGGACTTCCTCTGGCCGCTGCTCGTCCTCAACTCGACGAACCCGACACTGCAGACCGCGCTGAGCCAGCTGCAGTCGGCGCACTACGTCGATTACTCGGTCGTGCTCGCGGGCGCGGTCATCTCGACCATCCCTCTGCTTATCCTGTTCATCATCGCAGGAAAGCAACTCATCTCAGGAATCATGCAAGGAGCCGTGAAGGGCTGATGACACTCGAATTTCCCCCGACGTTCATGTGGGGCTCGGCGACCGCCGCCGCGCAAGTGGAAGGAGCCGGGCACACCGATGGCAAGGAGGACTCCGTCTGGGACGCCTTCGCCCGCGTCCCCGGTGCCATCGCCCGCGGCGACGACCTCGAGACCGCGGTTGACCACTACCACCGTTCGGCGGAGGACGTGGCGATCATGGCCCGCCTCGGACTTGACGCGTACCGCTTCTCAACGAGCTGGTCCCGCATCCTCCCGGGCGACGCGCACGTGAACCAGAAGGGGCTCGACTTCTACAGCCGCCTCGTCGATGATCTCCTCGAGGCCGGCATCCTGCCCTGGATGACGCTCTACCACTGGGATCTGCCGCAAGCACTCGAGGAGAAGGGCGGCTGGGCCAACCGCGACACCGCGGAGCGCTTCGCGCACTACGCCGAGGTCGTCTACGGCGCGCTCGGCGATCGAGTGCGGCACTGGACGACGTTCAACGAGCCGTTCTGCTCCTCCCTGCTCGGCTACGCTTCGGGCGTGCACGCACCGGGCCGGCAGGATCCGCGCGCTGCGGTCGCGGCGATCCACCACCAGCACCTCGCCCACGGGCTCGCCGTGACGCGGCTGCGGGAGCTCGGCGCCGAGCAGATCGGCATCACCCTCAACCTCTCCAACGCCATTCCGCTCGACGCGACCGACCCCGTCGACCTCGAGGCCGCGCGCCGCTTCGACGTGCTGCAGAACCGGGTATTCCTCGACCCCGTGGTCACGGGACGCTACGCGGACGACACGCTCGAGGACCTGGAGCCGTTCGGCCTTCGCGAGCTCATCCACCCGGGCGACATGGCGCTCATCGGCGCGCCGATCGACTTCCTCGGCGTCAACCACTACCACGACGACCAGGTCTCGGGTCATCCCGCACCCGGCGGCGACGGGCACTCGGGCGCCACGGATCGCGCGATCGCCTCGCCGTGGATCGGCAGCGAGAACCTGAGCTTCCCGAGCAGGGGGCTGCCCCGCACGGCGATGGGCTGGGAGGTCAACCCCTCCGGGCTGCGCACCCTGCTCGTCCGCCTCGGCAACGAGTACGAGAACCTGCCGCCGCTGTACGTGACCGAGAACGGCGCAGCCTACGAGGACGTCGTCTCTCCCGACGGCCACGTGCACGACGCGGAGCGCACCGCCTACATCCGCGACCACATCCAGGCGGTGTCGGACGCGATCGCGGACGGCGCAGACGTGCGCGGCTACTTCGTCTGGTCGCTGCTCGACAACTTCGAGTGGTCATGGGGCTACGACAAGCGCTTCGGCATCGTGCGGGTGGACTACGACACCTTCGAGCGCACGGTCAAGGACTCCGGCCTCGAATACGCGCGGCTCACCGCGGAAATTCGCGAGCGCAACCGCGCCACAGCGGCATCCGCCCATTAAGGTGGTGACAACGGCGAGAGGGAGGGCGCGATGAGTCAGCGGATTCCGACGTCGACCGCGCCCACCCTCGAAGCCGTCGCCGCCCGCGCCGGCGTCTCGCGCGCGACGGTCTCGCGCGTCGTCAACAACTCGCCGAAGGTCACCGACGAAGTCGTGGCGCTCGTCAACGCCGCCATCGACGAGCTCGGCTATGTGCCCAATCGGGCGGCGCGCTCGCTCGCGAGCCGGCGCACGCAGGCGATAGCGCTCATCCTGCCCGAGTCGGCGGCGAAGGTCTTCGACGACCCGTTCTTCTCGAACATCGTGCAGGGAATCGCGCTGCACCTCGCGGATACCGAGTACACGCTCAGCCTGCTGATCGCCTCGGAGACCGCGTCGGACAAGACCAGGCGCTACTTGCGCGGCGGCAACGTCGACGGCGCCCTCGTCGTGTCGCACCACTCGGGAGATCACTCCTACACGCGGCTCGGCGCCTCGATTCCGCTCGTCTTCGGCGGGCGACCGCTCAACCCGAGCGAGACCGACAGCTACTTCGTCGACGCCGACAACGTCGAGGGCGGCCGGGTGGCGACGCAGCACCTCATCGACGCCGGCCGCACGTCGATCGCGATCATCTCCGGACCGGGCGACATGCCCGCGGGCGTCGACCGGCTCGCCGGGTGGCGCACGGCGCTGAGGGGGGCCCGGCTCGACGACTCCCTCGTCGAGCACGGCGACTTCTCCCCGCAGTCGGGAGCCGAGGCGATGCGCCGGCTGCTCGCCCGCGGGGTGCCGATCGACGGCCTGTTCGCCGCGAACGACCAGATGGCCGTGGGCGCCTACTCGGCGCTGCACGAGGCGGGCTTGAGCGTCCCCCACGACGTGTCGGTCGTCGGGTTCGACAATGACAAGTACGCTCCGACGGCGACGCCGCCCCTCACGACCGTGAACCAGTCGACCGAGCGGATGGGCGCGAAGATGGCTGAAGTGCTCATCCGGCTCATCGACGGCGACGAGAGCGTGCCGCGCGCCACACGGCTGCCGGCGGAACTCGTGGTGCGCGCGTCCACATCGCGCAGGGCTGAGTAAACACGGCCCCGCCGTCCTCCCGGTCGGGGGACAATGGAAGAGTGATCACCTCCACTGTCCCCCTCGACGACACGGCGGTCCGCCGCATCCGCACCGACTTCGCGGAGCTCGCGAAACCGGTCAACGGACGACCGCTCGTGTATCTGGACTCGGGGGCGACGAGCCTCAAGCCCGCGCCGGTTCTCGACGCCGAACGCGCCTTCGCCGAGACCTACACGGCGGCCGTACATCGCGGCGCGCACACGCTCGCAGCCGAGGCGACCGAGCTCTTCGAGCAGGCGCGCGAGACTGTCGCCGCCTTCGTCGGCGCCGCCTCCGATGAGCTCGTGTGGACCTCGAACGCGACGGAAGCCATCAACCTCGTGGCCTACGCCATCGGGAATGCGACAGCGGGACGCGGCGGGGAAGCCGCCGCCCGATTCCGCCTCTCCCCCGGCGACGAGATCGTCGTGACCGAAGCCGAGCACCACGCGAACCTCATCCCGTGGCAGGAGCTCGCCGCACGCACGGGAGCCGTGCTGCGCGCCATCCCCGTGGACGACGAGGGCGTGCTGCGCCTTGACGAGGCCACCGCGATCATCGGCGAGCGCACGCGCCTCGTCGCCTTCGCGCACGTGTCGAACGTGACGGCGGCGATCGCTCCCGTCGCCGAGCTCGTCGATCTCGCGCATGCCGCCGGCGCTCTCGTCGTTCTCGACGCCTGCCAGTCCGTTCCGCACATGCCCGTCGACTTCCATGCCCTCGACGTGGACTTCGCCGTGTTCTCGGGCCACAAGATGCTCGCGCCCACCGGCATCGGCGCACTGTACGGGCGCCGGGAGCTGCTGAACGCGCTTCCGCCGTTCCTCACGGGCGGCTCGATGATCACGACGGTCACGCTCGAGCGCGCCGAGTACCTGCCCGCACCGCAGCGCTTCGAGGCCGGCACGCAGCGCATCTCGCAAGCGATCGCCTTCGCGGCGGCCTGCGACTACCTCTCCGGCATCGGGCTCGACCACATCGCCGAGCACGAGCACGCCCTCGGTCGGCGCCTGCTCGAGGGGCTCACGCAGATCGACGGCATCCGCGTGCTCGGCCCGCGTGACGCCGACCAGCGCACGGGTCTCGCCTCGTTCGACGTCGATGGCGTGCACGCGCACGACGCGGGACAGTTCCTCGACGACAAGGGCATCGCCGTCCGAGTCGGGCACCACTGCGCGCAGCCGCTGCACCGCCACCTTGGGGTGACGGCGTCCACGCGGGCGAGCAGCTACCTCTACAACACGCTCGACGACGTCGAGCTGTTCCTCGAGGCCCTCGCCGACGTGCGCCCGTTCTTCGGAGCCGGCTCATGAGCGAGCTCGAGAGCCTCTACCAGCAGGTGATCCTCGACCACGCGCGCGAGAAGCACGGCTTCGGGCTGCGCGCGGGCGCAGCGGCATCCAGCCATCAGTTCAACCCGACGTGCGGCGACGACCTCACCCTCGAGCTGCACGTCAGCGCCGACGGCGAGCGCATCGAGTCAGTATCGTGGGAGGGCGCCGGCTGCTCGATCTCGATGGCGTCGGCGTCGCTGCTGAGCGATCTCGCGGCCGGGATGCCGCTGGCCGAGGCGCCCGCGCGGATCGCCCAGTTCCGTGAGCTCATGCGCTCGAAGGGCGCCGGCATCGACGATGACGAGGCGCTCGGCGACGCCGCCGTACTCGAGGGCGTCTCACGCTACGTCGCTCGGGTGAAGTGCGCGATGCTCGCGTGGGTCGCACTCGAAGCGGACCTCGCGCAGCTGCCCTGAGCCTCACACCTGGCCGAGGCCGAGCCGTTGCCGCATGATCGCGACGGCCTCGGGGTTCTGGTCGATGAGCACGAAGTTGCGGCCAAGGCTCCGGGCGGCGGCGCCCGTGGTCCCGCTGCCGGCGAAGAAGTCGAGCACCCAGTCGCCCTCGTTGCTCGAGGCCTGGATGATGCGCCGCAGCACGCCCTCGGGCTTCTGGGTGGGGTAGCCGGTCTTCTCCTTGCCCGTCGGCGACACGATCGTGTGCCACCACACGTCGGTCGGCAGCTTGCCGCGCGCCGCCTTCTCGGGCGTGACGAGCCCGGGCGCCATGTACGGCTCCCGATCGATGTCGTCGGAATTGAACACGTAGTTCCGCGGGTCCTTCACGTACACGAGGATCGTGTCGTGCTTGGTCGGCCAGCGCGACTTCGACTTCGCGCCGTAGTCGTACGCCCAGATGATCTCGTTGAGAAAGCAGTCGCGGCCGAAGATCGCGTCGAGCAGCACTTTCGCGTAGTGGGCCTCGCGGTAGTCGAGGTGCAAGTACAGCGTGCCGTCGTCGGCGAGCAGTCGCCACGCCTCGAGCAGCCGCGGCTCGAGAAACGCCCAGTAGTCGTCGAACGCGTCGTCGTACCGGTGCAGCTGCCCGCGAATGCGCTCATAGCTGTACCCCTTGAACCCCGTCACGGTGCCCGAGCCCGCCGCCGCACGCACGTGCGTCGTCGCGCTGCGCCGCTGCTCCCGCCCGGTGTTGAACGGCGGGTCGATGTACACGAGCCGGAACGCGGCATCCGGGAGCGTGGGCAGCAGCTCGAGGTTGTCGCCCGCGAGAATCACGCTGCTCTGCGGCAGTCGTCGGGGGTCGGATGCCGCCGCAGCCGCGTCGTCGGCGGACATCGTCACGGCACCCGGTGCAGCCACGCGTCGGTGGAGAACTTCGAGTCGACGAGCGCCTCGGCGGCCGCGTACTCCTCGGGCGTGACCCCGCCCATCGTCGCGCCGGTCTGCGAGACGAACACCTGCTTCATCCGCTCGATGATCTCCGCGCGGCTGAGGCCCGTCTGGCTGCGCAGCGGGTCGACGCGCTTCGCCGCGGAGGTCGTGCCCTTGTCGCTCATCTTCTCGCGGCCGATGCGCAGCACCTTCGTCATGAGCTCGCCGTCCATGTCGTAGCTCATCGTGACGTGGTGCAGAACGGCGCCGTTGCCGAGCCGCTTCTGCGCGGCGCCGCCGATCTTGCCGCCCGGGCTCGTGATGTCATTGAGTGGCTTGTACTCGGCGCGCACGCCGAGCGAGTTCAGCGCCTCGATCACCCACTCGTCGAGATAGGCGTACGAGTCGGCGAACGACATGCCCTGCACGAGGTCGGCCGGCACGTACAGGGAGTAGGTGATGACCTCGCCGCGCTTCATGAGCATGGCGCCGCCGCCCGTGATGCGGCGCACGACCTCGAAGCCGTGCTTCTCGGCGTTGGCCATGTCGACTTCGTTCTTCACCGACTGGAAGCTGCCGATCACGACAGCTGATTCGTCCCACTCCCAGATGCGCAGCGTCGGGCCGCGGCGCCCCGCGCCGACCTCGCCCGTGAGCACCTCATCGAGCGCGAGGTGCATGCGCGGCGGCACCGATGCCGCGTGGATGATCTCCCAGTCGTAGTCCCGCCAGTTCGCGGCTTGCGCGAGCGCCCGACGGATCGCCACGCCGACGGCCTCGGGCGTGAAGCCGAGCAGCGTCGCCTCGGCCGGAAGGGCAGATCGAACGGATGCCGCGAAGGTCGCCGAGTCGCTCGCCGCGGGCATTCCCGTCACGGCGTCGTTTATCGCGAGGAGGGCTTCGTCGGGCTCGAGGAAGAAGTCGCCGGCGAGGGCGAAGCGCGTGATGGTTCCCGCTTCCACTTCGAGGTCGACGACCACGAGCTTTCCGCCCGGAACCTTGTACTCACCGTGCATGCTGCAAGCCTATCGCCGCCCGCCGCGTCGGCGGGGAGAGCAGAATGGGGGTATGACGACCAAGCTGATCCTGACCAGACACGGTGAGACGGTGTGGCACGCCGAGCACCGCTACGCCGGCTCGAGCGACATCGCCCTCACCGATCGCGGACTTCAGCAGGCCGAGGAGCTCGCGGCCTGGGCGGTCACGCATCGACCTGATGTGCTCGTGTCGTCGACGCTCAGCCGGGCGTGGAACACGGCGGACGCCGTCGCCAAGGCCACCGGGCTCGACCACTGGGCCGACAAGGGGCTCAACGAAGTCGACTTCGGCAAGGGCGAGGGGCTCACGATAGCGGAGCTGTACGAGCAGTACCCGGATGCCGCCGCGGCGTTCGAGAAGGCTCCCGCGCAGTCGCCCATGCCGGCGGGCGAGCCGGGCGCCATCGCCGTCGCGCGCGCCCTCAAGGTGCTCGCGCGCATCATCCTCAAGGCCGACGGCGGCACGGCCCTCGTCGTGGGCCACGGCACGCTCATGCGGCTCGTCGTGTGCACGCTGCTCTCGATCGACCCGAACCGCTACCGCGACATCTTTCCCGTCGTGGGCAACTGCGCGCTCACGACTCTCGAGTTCGAGGGCGACAAGGCCGCCCTGCTCGACTTCAACGTGCCGCCGGTCGCCTAACGCCGGGTGCTGTGCCGGCCGAGCCAGTCGACGAGCCGGGCGATGACCTCGTCGCGGTTCGTCTCGTTGAACACCTCGTGCCGCGCGCCGGGGTAGATCTCCACCTCGACGTCGCTCAGTCCCGCGCGGTCCCGGTAGGCGTCGGCGAGCAGTCGAGCACCCCGGCCGCTGCCGAGCGTGTCGTCGGAGCCGGCCATGATGAGAACGGGGAGGTCGCGTGGCAGGTGCCGCGGCGGCCGGCCGAGGAATTGCAGCGACTGCGGCAGCGTCCATACGGGCTTCTCGGCGATGTCGAAGCACAGCGGGTCGGCCGTGAACGCCGCGCCGACGGCCTCATCGCGGCTCAGCCACTCGAGTCCCGTCGCGCCGGTGCCTCGCCAGGGTTTGTTGAGGTCGCCGCCGTTGAGCACGCCGATGACGGCGAGAGACGTGCCGGTCAGCACGACGCCGTCGTACAGGTCGGTGCGGGCGACGATCTTCTGCGCCATGAGCGAGCCCCAGCTGTGCCCGAGCAGGAACAGGGGCAGGTCCGGATGCCGCTCCCGCAGCGACTCGCCCACCTTCTGCACCGCTGACGTGGCACCGCGGATGCCGTGCGGACCGAGGTGGCCGAGCCCCAGGTAGTCGAGTCCCGTCTGCCCGTGCCCGCGGTGGTCGTCGGCGACGACCGTGTAGCCGGCGGCGACGAGCTCCCCGGCGAGCGCGCCGTAGCGCCGGGCGTGCTCGCCGGCGCCGTGGGCGATGTGCACGACGCCGCGCGGGTCGGGCGCCGTCCACTCGTAGTAGGTGATGCGCACGCTGTCGTCGTCGACGAGGGAGCGAATGGCGTCGGGCTGGGTCATGCGCCAAGCGTAGCGCCGGCGGCATCCGTCAGCCTTCTCCTATTTACTTAGCAAGGCTAATAAGCTAGACTAAGCAGCTGTGGCAAAGACTATTGGGGAACAGGCCACCGAGCTGCGAATCGCAACCTTCCGTCTCGCCCGCCGGCTGCGCGCCGAGAAGGCGGACGGCGAGTTGAGCGACGCACACTTCTCGGTGCTGGCCGGACTGCACTGGCACGGCGCTCTCACGCTCACCGCTCTCGCCGAGCGCGAAGGGGTGTCGGCGCCGTCGATGAACCGCACGGTGAACTGCCTGGAGGAGGGCGGCTACATCGAGCGCGTCGCCGACGAGAGCGATCGCCGCAAGGTCATCATCGCGCTCACCGACGCCGGGCAGGCGACCGTCAAAGACACTGTGAAGAAGCGCGACCGCTGGCTGCACCAGCAGCTGCGCTCGCTCAGCCCCGAGGATCGCGCCACGCTCGCCGCCGCCACCGACATCATGAGGAGCCTCACCACTCAGTGAAAGCCATGTTCCGCTCGCTGTCGAGCTTCAACTACCGCTTGTGGTTCGTCGGCGCCCTCGTCTCGAACGTCGGCGCGTGGATGCAGGCTACGACACAGGACTGGGTCGTGCTCGTCGACCTGACCGACAACGACGCGCTCGCCGTCGGGACGACGATGGCCCTGCAGTTCGGCCCGCAGCTGCTCATGGTGCCGATCTCCGGCTACATCGCCGATCACTTCGATCGGCGCAAGATCCTCATGTTCACGCAGACCTCGCTCATGCTTCTCGCGGTCGGGCTCGGCGTGCTGCTGCTCAGCGGGTACGCGCAGCTGTGGCACGTGTTCGTCTTCGCGTTCCTGCTCGGCGTCGTCAACTCGATCGACATGCCGGCCCGGCAGGTGTTCGTCTCCGACCTCGTCGGCGAGAAGGACGTCGTGAACGCCGTCTCGCTCAACTCGGCGTCGTTCAACACGGCGCGCCTGATCGGCCCCGCGGTCGCCGGCATCCTTATCGCCCTCATCGGCTCGGGCTGGGTGTTCCTCATCAACGCGGCCTCGTTCCTCGCCGTGCTGTGCGCGCTGTTCATGCTGCGCGTCGACGAGCTGCACAAGAGCCCGCGCGCGACGGGAAGCCCGCTGAAGAACATCGTGGAGGGCTTCCGCTACGTGAGCGCCCGCCCCGACCTCACGGTGATCTTCATCATCGTGTTCATCATGGGCGCGTTCGGCATGAACTTCCCGATCGTCGCCTCGACGATGGCGGTCGAGTTCGGTCGCGGAGCCGGTGAGTACGGCGCGCTCTCGTCGATCCTCGCCGTGGGCTCTCTCACGGGAGCGCTCATGGCCGCGCGGCGGGCGCGACCGCAGATGCGCGTGGTCATCGTCGCGGCCGGTTTCTTCGGCGTCGCCTCGACCATCTCGGGCGTCATGCCGAGCTACTGGCTCTTCGCCGTCTCCCTCATCCTCGTCGGCTTCTCCACCGTGACCCTTCTGACGACGGCGAACAGCTTCGTGCAGACGACATCGAGCTCGATCATCCGCGGGCGCGTGATGGCGCTGTACGGCGCGATCCTCATGGGCAGCACGCCCGTCGGCGCACCGATCGTCGGCTGGGTCGCGAACGTGTTCGGCGCCCGCTGGACGCTCGGCGTCGGCGCGATGGCGGGCTTCGCGGCGCTCGCGGTCGGACTCGGCTGGCTCGTCGTCGCCCGCAAGCTGCGGCTGCGCCGCGACCCGCGCTCGCGCTGGCGCCTCGTCGTCACGCACTACGGCCGCCCCCTGCCGGGAACCGAGACGGCGAGCTTCACTCCCCTTGGCCTGACCTCGCCGATCGCGGTCGTGCGCGACGAGGCCGAGAGCGCGCGGCCCGACACGAAGCCCATCCCCGTGGCCGCCACCGACGACGCCGAAGACTGCCCCGAGGCACGGCGCATCCCGAACGCCGGAAGCCCGGCTTCCGCCCCGCAGGCGATCCCCGTCTCCGAGCCGGAGGCACTCACGGGGCAGCTGCGCCTGCCGCGCGACGACTGAGCCCTGTCAGATCGCGGCAGACGACGCAAGGCCGCGCGGCATCCGATCACGCGTGCCTACCATGGCGCATGGCGATCACCCTGGCATCGATAGCGAGCCTCACCCCCGACACCGTCCTCGTCCAGTCCGAGGTGCGCGACGTGTTCGCGTCGCAGCCCGACCTCAGCCGGCTCGCGCAGCGGCTGATCTCGACGAGCTTCGACCAGTCCGGCATCTCGACAAGGCGGTCGGCGATCGTCGAGTTCGACAACGACACGCACGTCGACGAGCCGCAGTTCTACGACCGGGATTCCGGCCTGCTGCTCTCGCCGGGAACGCAGGCTCGCAACGAACTGTACACGGAGGCGGCCGGCGCGCTGTACGTCGAGGCGGCACGCCGGGCGACCGCCGACATCGACACCGACACGATCACGCACGTCATCACGCTCTCGTGCACGGGCTTCTTCGCGCCGGGACCCGAGTTCCTCATCGCTCGCGAGCTCGGCCTGCGCGCGGGCGTGCAGCGCTATCACCTCGGCTTCATGGGCTGCTACGCCTCGATGCCCGCTCTGCGCCTCGCGCACCAGCTGTGCGAAGCCGACCCGAGCGCCGTGGTGCTCGTCGTGAGCGTCGAGCTGTGCACGCTGCACGTGCGCTCGTCGAACGATCCCGACCAGATCATCGCCTCGTCCCTGTTCGCCGACGGCGCGGCCGCGGCGATCGTGCACACGGGAACCGGCCTCGCGAGCCTCGACAGCTTCGACACCCGCATCACGCCGACGGGCGAGGAGGCGATGGCGTGGACCATCGGCGACGAGGGCTTCACGATGGTGCTCAGCAGCTACGTTCCGCACATCATCGGCGAGCACATCACGGGAGCGCTGACGCCTCTGCTGGGCGACACCCCGGCACGCGACATCGACTGGTGGGCGCTGCACCCGGGCGGGCGCAGCATCGTGGACCGGGTCGAGTCCGCCCTCGAGCTCGATCCCGCCCAGCTCGGCGCTTCCCGCGCCGTGCTGAACGAGTTCGGAAACATGAGCAGCACGACGGTGCTGTTCGTGATCGAACGGATCCTGCGCGACGCAGTGGCGGGGGATCGCATGTGCGCCGTCGCGTTCGGCCCTGGTCTCACCGTCGAGTCGGCGCTGCTGACGGTGCAGTGATGGTGGACCTGTCCACGCGAGCGACGACGCTCGTCGAGAAGATGGACGAGCCCGACTGCGACCCGCGTGCGCTGCGCCGCACGTACCGGCGCTTCACGCTCGTGAACCGACTCGTCTCGGGTTGGCGGTCGGTGTATCGCTCCCGGATCCGGCCGCGGCTCTCGGCGGAGCGCCCGACACGGCTGCTCGACGTCGGCTGCGGAGGCGGCGACATCACCCTCGCTCTCGCCCGCTGGGCCGCACGCGATGGGCTGCAGCTGGAGGTCACCGGCGTCGATCCCGATCGCCTGGCCATCAATGTGGCGAAGGATGCCGCCGCCCGCGGCCGCGCGAGAGCCCGGTTCGTCCGGGCGACGGCCTCGCAGCTCGACGAGCGCTTCGACATCGTCGCCTCCAACCACGTCGTGCATCACATCGCCGACCTGCCCGGCTTTCTCGCCGAGACGACGGCGTGCTGCACAGCGGAAGGACTCGTGCTGCACAGCGACATCGAGCGCTCGCGCGGCGCATATGCCGGGTTCGCCCTGCTCGCCGTGCCGCTCAGTCCCGGCACGTTCGTGCGCGTCGACGGCCTGCGCTCGATTCGCCGCAGCTACACCGCGGAAGAGCTGCGGCAGGCGGCGCCCGCCGGCTGGACCGTCACCCGCCACACGCCGAGACGGCTGCTGCTCGCCCGGGAGGGCGGTGATGCCTGACGTCGTGATCGTCGGCGCCGGACCGGTCGGGATGCTGCTCGCCGTGCTCCTCGAACGCGAGAGCGTCGACGTCGTCGCACTCGAGCAGCGCACGGAGATCTCGCAGCGCCCGCGCGCGGTGGGACTGCACCCGCCGGCGGTCGAGATCCTTCGCCGGGCGGGCGTCGAGCTCTCGGGCAGCCTCCCGATCACGCGCGGAGAGGCGCGCGATCGGGACCGCGTTCTCGCCGGCATGCGCTTCGACCCGCCCGTGCTCACCCTCGCGCAGCACGGCGTGCAGCACCGGCTCGAGCAGCTCGCGCGTCCGCCGCTGCGCGGCACGCGCGTGCTCGGCATCGATCAGGACGACGCGGGCGTGCGCATTCGCATGAGCGGCGGGTCGATCGGCGCGCGGCTCGTCGTGGCCGCCGACGGAGTGGCCAGCGGCATCCGGTCCCAACTCGGCATCGGCTGGGCGCAGCGGCGCGGTCGGGCCCGCTACCTCATGGCCGACGTTCCCGATGACGGCGACCTCGACACGCTCGCCGTGCTGTGGTTCGGCGCCTACGGCGTCGTCGAGTCCTTCCCGCTGCCGGGACGGCGCCGCCGATGGGTGGCCCGCTCCCCGAGCGCGACGACCTCGAGCAGCTTGTCGCCGAGCGCACCGGCATCACGACCGCCATCGCCCGCGAGGAGACGAGCGCGTTCCTCGCCCAGCAGCACATCGCCGAGCACTGGGTGGCCGGTCGCGTCGTGCTGCTCGGCGACGCCGCCCACGAGCTCAGCCCGATCGGCGGACAGGGCATGAACCTCGGACTCATGGATGCCGCGGCTCTCGCGCCCCGGCTCGTCGCCGCCCTCCGCGGCGACGCCGATGAGCTGGTTCGATGGGAGGGCGAGCGGCGTCCGGCGGCTCTGCGCGCGATGAACCAGGCGGCCTTCAACATGGCGGTCGGTGTGCCCCTTCCCTTGCTGGTTCAGCCGCTTCGCCGCGCTGCGATCCGCGCACTGAGCGTCCCGCCGGTTCGCCGCCGGCTCGCCGACGCGTTCACGATGCAGCGGCTGTGATCTCTATCGGTAAGCTCGCCCCGTGACCAGACTCATCACGGAAGCAGATCTCGACGAGATGGGGTTCCTGTCCGACAACGCCGCCGAGAACATCGAGGAAGCCCGCATCTGTGAGGCGTGGGCGACCGATCGCGAGAACTTCGAGCTCGATGAGGACGTCACCGCCCAGTTCCTTCTGACCCTCGCCTCCGAGAAGTACCAGAAGGCCGGAGAACTCGACGAAGCGTGGCGCGTCGCTCAGGCGGCCGTGGCGGCTGGCGACGGCCCTCCACTGGGAGCTCACTCGCAGCTGCTCGACCTCGCTTTCGAACGGGACGATCGCGCCTCAGCCTTGCATTACCTGGACGAGGTGCGGCGCGCGAGAACCGATGATCTGCACGGGCTCCAGTCGATCGCCGAGACGCTCGAGCTGAGGGACGAAGTCGATCTCGCGCAGCGCTGGTTCATCATCGGAATGCGGGCAGCCTCGTGGGTCGGCTCCGACGCGTACTACGAAGTGTTCCTGCTCGGTCGCTACCGCGTGAGGCGGTTACACGCGATCCCGCTCGACGGCCTCGACGTCGACGCCGAGCATCTGCGCATCGACCGCGGCCTTGCGCCTCTCGCGGACGGCGAGTCCCCGCCGCTCTCCTTCTGAGCGCTAGCCCGCCGCGCCGACCGTGGAATCGCGAACGATGAGTTCGGGCTGGAACACGATCTGCTCGGGCGCGAAGGATTCACCATCCGCGTTCTCCCGGATGAGGAGGTCGACGGCGGTGTGGCCGATGGCATGGCTCGGCTGCCGGATCGAGGACATCGGGACGACAGACGACTGCGCGAAGTCGATGTCGTCGTAGCCGATGAGAGCGATGTCGTCGGGAACCCGCACGCTGCCGAGCATGCTGAACGCCTGCAGAACCCCCATGGCGAGCAGATCGTTCGCGGCGAAGACAGCGTCCGGCCGTCGAGACGCCGGACGCTCGCGAATCTCCTCCCCCGCTGCGCGGCCCTGCAGCACAGTGGGAGCCTCGCGCGCCAGAACCTCGAGCGTCGCGCCCGCCGTTTCTGCGACGGCCGCCCGCGCCCCCTCGAGCCGCTCGGCGACCTGGCGAAGGCGAGTGGGACCGCCGACGAAGGCGATGCGCCGCCGACCGAGATCGAGCAGGTGCCTGACCGCGAGGTAGCCGCCCGCGACGTCATCGACGGCCACAGACGAGAACTTGTCGCTGTCGGCCCGCTGGTCGACGAGCACCGTCGGCGTGCCATGCGCGCGCAGCGACTCGAGCCGCCGGGGCGTGTTGCCCACCGGCGTGATGAGGATGCCGAAGACGCGCTGTTCGGCGAACAGATCGAGATGCGCCGTCTCCCGCTGCTCATCCTGGTCGCTGTTGGCCAGAAGCACCGAGAGGCCCGACTCTCGAGCGCGGTCCTCCGCACCTCTGGCCATGTCGGTGAAGAACGGGTTGCCGATGTCGAGGACCGCAAGTCCGATGCTGCGGCTGTGCCCCGCCCGCAGCTGCCGCGCGGCGTCGTTGCGCACGAAGCCGAGCTCCTCGATTGCCGCGACGACGCGCTCGACCGTTGAGGCGGCAACGCGATCCGGTCGATTGAGCACGTTCGAGACCGTGCCCACCGAGACGCCTGCTCGAGCCGCGACATCGCGAACGCTGACAGCCATGGGTTCCCTCCTCTTGAATCGTAGCGTCGAACTGCAGCTCCCCTTGCCGAACGTGAAACGATTCAGATAGTCTCTAACCGTATCCGCACGAAGGAGTGAGCCCTCATGACCATCCCGTTCAGCCAAATCTCCGACGACCTCGCCAAGCAGGCCATCGAGCTGCCCTCATGGGCATTCGGAAATTCCGGCACGCGCTTCAAGGTCTTCGGCACGCCGGGTACGCCCCGCACCATCGAGGAGAAGATCGCGGATGCCGCTACCGTGCACCGCCACACGGGCCTCGCCCCGACTGTCGCGCTGCACATTCCGTGGGACAAGGTCGACGACTACGCGGCGCTGCGCGACTACGCCGGCGAGCAGGGCGTCTCCCTCGGCACCGTGAACTCCAACACCTTCCAAGACGACATCTACAAGTTCGGATCGCTCACGCACTCCGATCCTGCCGTGCGGCAGAAGGCGATCGACCACCACTTCGCGTGCATCGACGTCATGGACCAGACCGGATCGCGCGACCTCAAGATCTGGCTCGCCGACGGCACGAACTACCCCGGCCAGGACGACATCCGTTCCCGCCAGGATCGCCTGCACGAGTCGTTGCAGAAGATCTACGATCGGCTTGGCGACGACCAGCGCATGGTGCTTGAGTACAAGTTCTTCGAGCCTGCGTTCTACCACACCGACGTTCCCGACTGGGGAACCTCCTACGCGCAGGTCTCCGCTCTCGGCGACAAGGCGCTGACCTGCCTCGACACGGGCCACCATGCGCCGGGCACGAACATCGAGTTCATCGTCGCTCAGCTGCTGCGCCTCGGAAAGCTCGGCTCCTTCGACTTCAACTCGCGCTTCTACGCCGACGACGATCTCATCGTCGGCGCCGCCGACCCGTTCCAGCTGTTCCGCATCCTCGTCGAGGTCGTCCGTGGCGGCGGCTACGCGAACCCGGACGTCGCGTTCATGCTCGACCAGTGCCACAACGTCGAAGACAAGATCCCGGGCCAGATCCGCTCCGTGCTGAACGTGCAGGAGATGACGGCGCGCGCTCTGATGCTCGACCGTGAGGCGCTGAACGCCGCGCAGGCGGAGCACGATGTGCTCGGCGCGAACGGCATCCTCATGGACGCCTTCTACACCGACGTCCGACCGGCCCTCGCCGAGTGGCGCGAGTCACGCGGACTGCCGGCGGACCCGATGGCGGCGTACGCTGCGTCCGGATACCAGCAGAAGATCGCAGAGGAGCGCATCGGCGGAACGCAGTCCGGCTGGGGCGCGTAGCGGCCCGGGTCAGCAGCGGCCAGACAGCAGCCAGCGGACCGAAACGTCTTCATCGACTTGCGGCCAGTGGATGCCGTCACCAGGACCGATGAGTTCCCAATCCGCTCGTTCCGAGGCTGTCGCACTCTTCAACCGCGGAAACCACACGAGTGGGGCCGAAATGCAACGGCCGTCACTGAGAGTGACGGTGAGCGCGTCTTCCGTGACGGCAACATCGACGGCTTCACTGCCGCGGAGTAAAGAACTCATGCCATACCTCCCGCAAGTACTAGCCGTTTGCAACAATTATCGCACCGATGCGGCGAAGCTCGTGGGGAGCGAATCCACGGTTACGCGCCACTTCGACCGGAGCTAGCCAGTATTTCGCCTCACAGCGATCCCTCGCTACGTGCACGTGAGGCGGCTCCGCGCCCTCGTTACTGTAAAAGAAGAAGCGAAATCCTTGTCGTCGCATCGCGTAGGCATGGCCACCTCCTCCATCGACAGTAGGAGTGGCTGTCTTCACGAGTGCATGCTGCGGGCTTCACTGTGAATCACGCAGAATCCGCCCACTTGTGCACAGCCGAAGAACGGCCGACGGTGAGCCTGCAGCGACTCCGCCCTAGACGACGCCGCCGTATTTGCGGCGCGTGAGTGAGTTGAGCAGCGCGGCGAAGATCAGCACGAGACCGAGCGCGAGCAGCTGGAACTGCACGCCGAGGTTTCCCGGCGCGGCGAGCAGGATGCCCGCGTTGAGCCAGACGATCAGCAGCGCCGCGAGCACGACGCCCGCGACGCGCCCGATCCCGCCCGTGATCGCAACGCCGCCGAGCACGGCGATCGTTATCGAGGGCAGCGCCATCCCGCTTCCGGAGGTTCCGGCATCCGGCCGGGCGGACGCGAACTGCGCGACTGTGACGATGCCGACGAGCCCTGAGATGACGCCGGAGATGATGTAGGCGAACATGCGGTTCGTGCGGATGTCGATGCCGGACCACAGAGAAGCCGTGTCGTTCGTGCCGAGGGCGTAGATGCGCCGACCGAAGGTCGTCTTGTTCAGCAGCACCCACGAGATGACGATTGTCGGGATGAGGAACGTGAAGATCCCCACGGGGAAGAGCGGGACGTACTGCCCGATCAGGGGAAGCTCGATCGACTTCGCCGCCGAGTAGAACGCTTGGATCTGAGTCGAGTTGACGGGTCGCTGTCCGCTCCACACGAGCGCGAGCGATTCGTACGCGTAGTACGTCGCGAGCGTTGCGATGAGCGGCGGGAAGCCGACGTAGGCGACGAGAACACCGTTGATGGCGCCGAGCAGCGCCCCGACCAGAACCGCGAAGATGAGGCTTGCGACGAGCGACCAGCCCCAGATCCCGTACGTGAGTCCGAAGGCGATCCCCGTCATCGAGACGATGGAGCCGACGGACAGGTCGATGCCGCCTCGGCCGGACACGATGACGAACAGCTGGGCGAGCGCGAGCATCGCGAGCGGAACGGCGCTGATGAGCGAGGCCGCGAGGTAGTCGGAGTCGTAGGAGCCGCGCAAGAGACCGGCGGAGTCGAGGATCGTCATCACGATGATGAGGATCACGATGAGCACGGCGAGCAGCCAGATGCGCTGCGTCAGCAGCGTCTCGAGAACCCGCTGGACGATGTTCGGCTGCGACCGGTCCTTTCCGGTGCGCGTCTCCGGCGTCGTTGTCGTCATTGCTTCCTCCTTCGCGCGCGCTCTCGCAATATGTCCGTTCCGACGGCGATGACGATGAAGACGCCGACGAAGAAGTTCGCGAGCTGCGACGGCCAGCCGAGCTGGGTGACTCCCGAGCCGACGGTCTGCACGAGCACAGCGCCGAGCAGGCTCCCGATGACGGAGCCGCGGCCGCCCGTGATCGACGTGCCGCCGATGACCACGGCGGCGATGACCTGCAGCTCGCGACCCGAGCCGACGGCCTGGTCGAGCGTCGAAGTTCCCGAGGCGACGATGAAGCACGCGCCGAGGCCGACGAGCGCTCCCGTCACGACGTAGGCGATCACGGTGCGCGGCTGGACTTTGATGCCTGCGAGCCTCGCGGCGTCCGCGTTTCCTCCGATGGCGTAGAAGTGCCGGCCGCCGCTCGAATGCCGCAAGTACCACCAGGCGATGATGACGATGACGATCGTGATCGCGAAGCTGTGCGGAACCCCGAGCGTGCGTCCGGCCTCACCGCGGCCGAAGATGTCGAGCGTGTTCGGGATGCCGTTCACTGTCGAGGAGCCGAACACCCGAAGAGCGAAGAACTGGAAGACGTTCATCGTGCCGAACGTGATGATGATCGAGTGCACGCGACCGTAGGCCGTGAGGATTCCGTTCACGAACCCGAGCACCGTGCCGAGGGCGATGCTCACGAGCACGGCGACGATCGCCGGCACGTCGAGGTTCACGAGCAGCTTCGCCGTGACCACGGCGCACAGTGCGATCCCGCCGCCGACGGAGACGTCGATTCCCGCCGTGATGATGATGAACGTCATGCCGACCCCGATGAGCGCAATCGGCGCGATCTGCACGAGAAGCGGCTGGATTGAGGACGGGCTCAGAAACGAGGGCGTGAAGATGCCGAGGAGGATCCACATGACCACGATGACGCCGAACAGAACGTACTCCTGTCCCGTGATCGGCGGTGGGAGGATGCGCCGCGCGACGGCGCGTTCACCGGTGTCGCGCGCGGGGGCTGTCGCCGTCATTGGTTCGACTCCTCTCGGTGCATGTCGCCAAGCATGTCGGGCGCTTCTCCGGCGTCGGACGACGCCTCTTCGCGTGTGCCGCCCACGTCTCCCGCTGCCGCGGCGAGGATCTCCACTTGCGTGGCATCCTTCCCGAACTCAGCGACGATGCGACCGGCGCGCACCACGAGGATGCGGTCGGACACGCGCAGCACTTCCCCGAGGTCGCTCGTGACGACGAGCGCCGCGGTGCCGGACGCCGCGAGTTCCTCGATGATGCGGTGGATCTCTTCCTTGGCGCCCACGTCGACGCCTTGCGTCGGCTCGACGAGCACGAGCACTTTGGGTCGTTCGACGAGCTGTCGGGCGAGCACGACCTTCTGCGCGTTGCCGCCGGACATGGCGCTGATCGGCTGCCCTTCGCTCGGCGTCTTGATCGCAAGCCTTGAGATGAACTCGCGAGCGATGCTTCGCTCGCGCCGCTTCTCGACCCAGCCTCGCAGCTTCGAGAGCAGGGCGAGCTCGCCGATCGTGATGTTGAACGCGATGGACTGGAACGAGAACGAGCCCTGTGCGGAACGGTCGGCGGGAAGCAGATGGATGCCGCGGCGCTTCGCCGCGCTCGGGCTTCGAACGATCGTCGGCTTCCCCGCGATCTTCATCGTGCCGCTCAAGACGTGCTCCATGCCGTACACGGCGCTCGCGATGTCGCCGGCGCCCGAGCCGATCAGGCCGTAGAGTCCGACGATCTCCCCGGCGCGCACGGTGAGGTCAACGTCGGCGAAGCGCTTGTCGACGGTGAGCTTGTCGAGTTCGAGAGCCACCTCGCCGGGGCCGGAGGCGTCGCGTTCTGCGGATTCGGCGAGTGTTCCGCCGACCATGAGCTCAGCGATCTGGCGCACCGTAAGCTCGCCGATGGGCTTCGTCGTTATCGTCTCGCCGTCGCGCATCACGGTCACGAGATCGGCGATGCGGAACAGCTCGTCGAGTCGATGCGAGATGTAGATGACGGCGACGCCGCGTTGCGCGAGCCCCTTGATCACCGCGAAAAGCACGTCGATCTCGGAGTCGGTGAGGATGGCCGAGGGCTCGTCGAGAATGAGGACTCGCGCCTCCCCGGCGAGCGCCTTCGCTATCGACACCTGCTGCTGCTGGGCTATGGAGAGCGTGCCGACGGGCACCGTCGAGACGGAGTCCGCGAGGCCGACCGTGCGGAGCAGGTCGTGCACCTGCTCCGCTTGCGAAGACCAGTCGATGCGCACGCCGCGGCGCAGCTCGCGCCCGACGAAGATGTTCTCGGCGACCGAGAGCTCGGGGAACAGCTTGGGCTCCTGGTACACCGTCTGCACACCGAGCGCGATCGCGTCGTTCGTCGAGGTGATCTGCTGGATCTCGCCATCGAAGCGGATTTCGCCGGAGTCGGCTCGCTCCGCGCCGGCGATGATCTTGATCACTGTCGACTTGCCCGCGCCGTTCTCGCCGACGAGCGCGTGAACGGTGCCCGCGTCGACGGTGAGGTCCGCATGCCGGATGGCGCGCACGCCGCCGTAGCGCTTCGTGATGCCCGTGAGCTGGAGCCGCGGCGCGGCGTCCTCGGTCGACGGAGCGTCGTCTTCCACTGGTCCTCCCGATTGTCGGGCGCGGTGCGCATCGATGTCAGGTGGGGTGCCGCTCGCGAGCGGCACCCCACCTGCGACTAGTAGTCGTAGTTGTCGACGTTGTCCTTGGTCAGGACGAGCGGCGGTCCGAGCAGCAGGACCTTGGTGTCGGCGTCGTACTTCACGTCGGGCAGGTCATCGCTGACCTTGTTCGACGCCTCGAACGACTTGCCCTCGGCGAGCTGCTGTCCGGCCCACGCGGTGAGGTAGCCGAGCGCCTTGACGTCCCACAGAATCGAAGCGCTCGACGAGCCGTCCTTCAGGTACGGAGCCATCGACTTGGGCGTTCCGAGGCCGACGGTGAACACCTTGCCGGTCTTGCCCGCGTCCTGCACAGCCTGGGCGACGCCCGGAGCCGACGACGTGCACTCACCGACGAGCCCCGTGAGATCCGGGTGCGCGTTCATGAGGTCCGTCGCCATGCTCGTCGCCTTGGCCTGGTCTTCGCCGGCGTAGACGATGTCGACGATCTCGGCGTCGGGGTACTTCTCGGCCGTGTACTTCTTCTGCACCTCGATCCAGGAGTTCAAGTTCGCGGCGGTCTCACCACACGAGACGATCGCGTACTTGCCCTTGTTGCCCATCGCTTTCATGAGCTCATCGGTCAGCCCCTGGCCGATCCCCTCCGTCGACGCCTGGCTCACGAAGACCTCACGAACGGAGTTCGGGGCGTCGGTGTCGCTTGTCGCGACGGCGATGCCGGCGTCCTTCGCCTGCTGCAGAAGCGGCGCCATCGAGTCGGGGTCGTTCGGGGCGACCACGAGGGTGTCGACGCCCTGCTGGATGAACGAGCGGACGATGTCGGCCTGCGCGGCCGCATCCGCCTCGGTCGGCCCTTGATACAGCCACTCGATGCCGAGATCCTTCGCCGCTTCCTGACCGCCCGCGTTCATAGCCTCGAAGTACGGGATGCCCTGCAGCTTCGGCACGAAGGCGACGCTGATCTTCTCATCGCCGCCGGAGGTGCTCTTGCCCGAACCCGCGTCGTCGTTGCGGCTCGTACAGGCGGTCATGACCATCGCCGCTGAGAGCGCGAGCGCTCCAACGGCAAGGAGCCTCTTTCCGTTTTTCACTGTGGTGCCTCCTCTTCATCTCTCCGCGCCGCGTCCCTACGGCGTGGTCGTCATCATGCCGAAGCGGCTCCCGCCATCTCGGCTGCGCGCGCGTCAAGCGGCACGCAGGTCACCGTCGTTCCGAGCGCTTCCCACTGGTGGACGAGCTCGTCATCGATGCCCTCGTCCGTGCTGACCTCCGCGACCTGGCCCGCCTCGGCGAAGGAATGCAGCCCGAAACCGCGCGCCTTCGTCGAGGGGAACATCGCGATCACCTGCGAGCAGGCGCGCACGAACGCCTTCTTCACTTCACATTCCTCGACGGACACCTCAAGCAGCCCGAGCGTCGTCGAGAGCCCAGCCACACCGAAGAATCCGAGCCGGACCCGCCCCCTGCCCTCGAAAACGTCTGAGAGCGGTCCGACCATCGATCCGGAGGAGCGACGGAGGATGCCGCCGGGCATGATCACCGTCGCATCGCTCTGATCCATCAGGAGCGATGCACTGCGCAGTCCGTTCGTCACGACTGTGAGACCGCGCCGTGATGCGATCTCCTCGCTGAGAAAGTACGACGTCGTCGAGGAGTCGAGCACGATGCTGTCGCCGTCTCGGACCTGGAGCGCGACCTGCCGGGCGATGGCCTTCTTCGCGAGCGTGTCCGTGCGCAGCCGGATGTCGAAGGCGCCCTCGTCCTGGTTGTCGGCAACGGGAACCGCGCCCCCGCGGACGCGCCGCAGGAGGTGGCGCTCCTCGAGACGGTCGAGGTCTTTGCGCACCGTAACGGGCGAGACGCCGAAGCGGTCAGAGAGCTCGCTGACCGTGACGCTGCCGGAGTCGGCGAGCACGTCGAGGATCGTCTCACGACGCACGAAGTCATAGCGCTCGGGCACGGTCACCTCCCGTCCGACCTCATCGAAGAACGTGGCTTGAACCTACCCCAGAAGACAACGTTGCGATAGACAGCGAAACCAAAATGAAACCTTTCGTGCGTCGAAGCGCAAGTAGCGGGTGACCGCGGAACCGCCGAGTGGCTAACATCGGCGACATGGCCACAACCTCCACCGTCGACGGCGAACGACGCCGTGAGCTTCTCGTCGAGATCGTCAATCGCGACGGCCGGGTTCTCATCGACGAGGCGGCGAGCGAGCTCGGCGTCTCCGCGATGACGGTGCGCCGCGACCTCGCCGACCTCGAGTCGGGTGGCCTCGTGCGTCGCGTGCGCGGCGGCGCGGTGGCGTCGCTGCGTCCGCGCAGCTTCGAAGAGCGCATGGCGAGCGACGCGCAGGCGAAGGCGACGATCGCCGCGAAGGCGTCTCGCCTTGTTCCCGTCGGCGGCGCGATCGCCGTCGACGCGTCCTCGACGTCGGGAGTTCTGCTCTCCCAGCTCGACGGCGACCCGGCCACCGAGCGCATAATCGCGACGAACTCGCACGAGAATTTCCAGTTCGCCCGCCGCACACCCGGATCTCGGGCCGTGCTCATCGGCGGTGAGGCGGAGGAGCGCACGGACAGCTTCGTCGGCCTCCTCGCCTGTCGTGCCGCCGCCTCCCTGCACTACTCGCACTACTTCACGTCGGCGGCCGCCGCCGACGCGTCGTCGGGCACCTCGGAAGTGACGCTTGCCGAGGCCCAGGTGAAGCTCGCCTTCGCGGACGCCGCGGACGCGACGGTGCTGCTCGTCGACTCAAGCAAGCTCGGCCAGCGTGCGCTCGTGTCGGCGCTCGACTGGGACCGTCTCGCGCTCATGGTCACCGAGCTCGACCCGCGCGACTCGACGCTTGATCCCTATCGCGCGTTCGTCGATCTGCTGTAGGCTGTAGCCGTCGTGTTATTTATTGTAATCTTTTTCACAATCGAACATTGACTGCTCGTGCTCCGGCGCTCGAGCACTCATCCGCGGAGGACCTCATGACAAATCCCACTGCTCAAGAGCTCATCGAGCGCAGCAATCGCCTCGGCGCTGATCCGAAGAACACGAACTACGCCGGCGGCAACACCTCGGCGAAGGGGCTCGAGACGGACCCGGTCACGGGCGAGAACGTCGAGCTCATGTGGGTCAAAGGATCCGGCGGCGACCTCGGCACGCTCGAGGAGAAGGGCCTCGCCGTTCTGCGCGTCGACCGGCTTCGCGCCCTGCAGAACGTGTACCCCGGCGTCGAGCGCGAAGACGAGATGGTCGCCGCCTTCGACTACACCCTCTTCGGCAAGGGCGGCGCCGCCCCCTCGATCGACACGGCGATGCACGGGCTCGTCGACGCCGCGCACGTCGACCACCTGCACCCCGACGCCGGCATCGCGATTGCGACCGCCGCCGATGGAGAGCAGCTGACGACGACCATCTTCGGCGACAAGGTGGTCTGGGTGCCGTGGCGGCGCCCCGGCTTCCAGCTCGGCCTCGACATCGCCGCGATCAAGGAGCAGAACCCGCAGGCCGTCGGCTGCATCCTCGGCGGCCACGGCATCACGGCGTGGGGCGACTCGACCGATGAGGCCGAGCGCAACTCCCTCTGGATCATCGACACCGCAGCCGACTACATCGCCGCGAACTCGAAGGCCGAGCCGTTCGGGCCCGTCCTCGACGGTTACGAAGCGCTGCCCGACGCCGAGCGGCGGACGAAGGCCGCCGCTCTCGCGCCGACGCTGCGCGGAATCGCCTCGACGGACAAGCCGATGGTCGGACACTTCACCGATTCCGAGGTCGTCCTCGACTTTCTCGCGCACAGCGAGCACTCTCGTCTGGCCGAGCTCGGCACGAGCTGCCCGGACCACTTCCTGCGCACGAAGATCAAGCCGATGGTCATCGATCTGCCCTCCACCGCGAGCATCGAGCAGATCCTCGAGCGACTTCCGGAGCTGCACGAGCAGTACCGCGCCGACTACGCCGCGTACTACGAGCGCAACGCCGACGAGAACTCCCCCGCCATGCGCGGCGCCGACCCGCTCATCACCCTCGTCCCCGGCGTCGGCATGTTCAGCTACGGCAAGGACAAGCAGACGGCACGCGTCGCCGGCGAGTTCTACATCAACGCCATCAACGTCATGCGCGGCGCCGAGGGCCTGTCGAGCTATGCGCCGATCGACGAGGCGGAGAAGTTCCGCATCGAATACTGGGCGCTCGAAGAGGCCAAGCTCCAGCGGATGCCGAAGCCGAAGCCGCTCGCGACGCGCATCGCGCTCGTCACGGGAGCGGCATCCGGAATCGGGAAGGCGATCGCAACGCGGCTTGCGTCAGAAGGGGCCTGCGTCGCGATCGCCGACCTCGACATCGAGAAGGCGCGCGCGGCGGCATCCGAGATCGGCACCACCGACGTCGCCATCGGCATCGCCGCCGACGTGTCGAACGAGGAGGCCGTGAAGGCCGCGATCGACGAGACCGTTCTCGCGTTCGGCGGACTCGACCTCGTCGTGAACAATGCCGGGCTCTCGCTCTCGAAGTCGCTGCTCGAGACCACGGAGAAGGACTGGGACCTGCAGCACGATGTCATGGCGAAGGGCTCGTTTCTCGTGTCGAAGAACGCAGCGCGCGTGCTCATCGACCAGAAGCTCGGCGGCGACATCATCTACATCTCGAGCAAGAACTCGGTGTTCGCGGGCCCGAACAACATCGCGTACTCGGCGACGAAGGCCGACCAAGCGCACCAGGTGCGCCTGCTCGCCGCCGAGCTCGGCGAGTACGGCATCAAGGTCAACGGCATCAACCCCGACGGCGTCGTGCGCGGCTCGGGAATCTTCGCCTCCGGCTGGGGTGCGAACCGGGCGAAGACGTACGGCATCCCCGAGGAGGACCTCGGCAAGTTCTACGCACAGCGCACGATCCTGAAGCGCGAGGTCGTGCCCGAGAACGTCGCGAACGCCGTGTTCGTGCTGTGCACGAGCGACCTCGACCACACGACGGGCCTGCACATTCCCGTGGACGCGGGCGTCGCGGCGGCGTTCCTGCGATGACGGTGACGGTCGCCGCGATCGACCTCGGCGCGACGAGCGGCCGGGTCATGCTCGGCCACGTCGGGCCGAACGAGCTGCGGCTCGAGCCGGTCGCGCGCTTCCCGAACGGTCCGGTCGCGCTGCCCGACGGGCTGCACCTCAACCTCGTGGAGCTGTACCGCGCGATAACGGCCGGCCTGCGCGAGGCGGCATCCGCACGTTCGGACATCGCCTCGATCGGCATCGACTCGTGGGCCGTCGACTACGGTCTGCTGCGCGACGGGCGACTGCTCGGTGTGCCGTTCCACTACCGGGATTCGAGAACGGATGCCGCTGCCGCGCGCGTGCACGAGCGGGTGCCGTTCGCCGAGCTGTACGCCGCGAACGGGCTGCAGTTCCTGCCCTTCAACACGCTCTACCAGTTCGAGGCCGATCGCGCCGCGGGACTGCTGCACCTCACCGACCAGGCGCTTCTCGTGCCCGACCTCATCGCCTACTGGCTCACGGGCGCTCGCGTCGCCGAGGCGACGAACGCGTCGACGACGGGGCTGCTGCGCGTTGACGGCAGCGGGTGGAACGAGACGCTGATCGAGCGGCTCGGGCTGCCCGGCAGCATCCTGCCGCCCCTGGTGCGCCCGGGCGAGCGCATTGGCGAGCTGAGCGCCCGCGTGCAGCACGAGACGGGCCTTCCGGCCGTGCCCGTGACCGCGGTCGGCTCCCATGACACTGCTTCCGCGGTCGTGGCGATTCCCATGACGGACCCGGATGCCGCCTACATCAGCTGCGGTACGTGGGGGCTCGTCGGGGTCGAGCTCGAGCACCCCGTTCTCACCGAGGCCAGCCGGGAGGCGAACTTCACCAACGAGGGCGGCGTCGACGGTCGCGTGCGGTTCCTGCACAACGTCATGGGACTGTGGCTGCTCTCGGAATCGGTGCGCACCTGGGAGGCCGAATCCGGGGAGCGGATCGACTTGCCCGAGCTTCTGGCCGCCGCAGCCGCTGTGACCGATCTGCAGCCGGTCTTCGATGCGAACGACGCGGTCTTCATGGCACCGGGCGACATGCCCGCTCGCATCGCCACCTGGCTGCGGGAGCACGGCATGCCGGTTCCCGAGTCCCGCGCCGCAATGGTGCGCTGCATCATCGAGAGCCTCGCCGACGCGTTCGCGAACGCCGTGCTCGCGGCATCCGAGCTGTCTGGAAAGGCCGTGCGCACAATCCACCTGGTCGGCGGCGGCTCTCAGAACGAGCTGCTGTGCCGCCTCACGGCCCAACGCGCGGGCATGCCTGTGCTCGCCGGTCCGGTCGAGGCGACGGCGCTCGGCAACGTGCTCGTGCAGGCGCGGGCGCTCGGTGCGATAACGGGAAGTCTCGAATCGCTCCGCGAGCTCGTGACGCGCACGGTGCAGCCACGCCGGTACCTGCCCTAGCCGCACCTCTCCTGGACGCTTCGCCGCATATGCAAGCCCCTGCCGCAAGAAAATCACGCGCGTAGCGTGGCCGACATGAACACACCACGCAGCGCAAGCAGCAGGGGATGGTCCGGCGTGGCCGCGCTCACTCTGGCTCTCGTGCTCACCGGGTGCGGAAGCGCCGGCGGCACGGACGTGCCGGGCGCATCGAGCCAGCCGACGTCGAGCAGCAAGCCGAGCGCAGAGGAATCGTCGCCGCACAGCGACAAGGGCGAAGACACCGATCTGGCAACCGCCGAGTTCTCACTCAGCTGGGAGGACGCCCTCGACCAGGCGAAACAGAAGTTCGATGGCGACGTCTCGTCCATCGAGCTGGGCTGGGAGAGCACGCAGTTCGTCTACACCGTGAAGCTGCTGTCGGACACCGAGGAGTACAAGACCTTGATCGGCGCCGACAGCGGAGAGGTGTTGAACGAGGAGACGGAAGCGATGGACAAGGACGACGTGGCGGAGAAGTCCGCCGAAGTCATCGACATCAGCAAGATCGTGCCGTGGACGAAAGCGCGCGATGCCGCGCTGGACGCCGTCACCGGTCGAATCGACGAGTGGAAGCTCGAAGGCACAGGCAAAGGCCCGCACTACCAGTTCGACATCGCACCTGGCGCCGGCCACGACATCGAGGTGACGATCGCCGCGTACACGGGCGAGGTCGTGAGCCAGGGCGACTGACCGCTCGAGCTCGGACCGGCCGCCGACAGCGGCTTTGGGCGCCCGGTAAGCTCGAAGCATGGCTTCGAAGCTCCTCGTCAGTGTCCCCGGCAAGACTCTCCGCGACTACGTTGGCGAGGTGCCCGAAGGCGTCGAGTTCATCGAGTGGAAGATGGACGGACCCGCCCCGGTCGAGCACATCGACATCGCCGTTCCGCCCTACATGGGCGGTTCGAAGCCGATGCGCAATCTCGAGGGCGTGAGCACACGGCTCGTGCAGGGCCAGTCCATCGGCTACGACGACGTCGCGAAGAACCTTCCGTCAGGCCACACGTTCGCGAACGCCGCGACCGTGCACGAACCGTCGACGGCGGAGCTCGCGATGGCGCTCATCCTCGCCTCCCAGCGCGGCATCCCCGACTTCGTGCGCGCCGCCGAGAAGGGAACCTGGGCCCCCGCACGGTACGCGAGCCTCGCCGACCGCCGCGTCCTCATCGTGGGGTACGGCGGCATCGGCGTCTGTCTTGAAGACCGCCTGCTGCCGTTCGAGACTGTCGTGACGAAGGTCGCCACTCGCGCGCGCGACACGGAGCGCGGCCACATCCACGGCCTTGACGAGCTCGACGAGCTGCTGCCCCATGCGGAGATCGTCGTGCTCGCTCTCCCCCTCAACGGTTCGACTCGGCACATGGTGGATGCCGCGTTCCTCGCTCGCATGGCCGACGACGCCCTGCTCGTGAATGTCTCCCGCGGAGCGATCGTCGACACGGATGCGATGCTCGCCGAAGCGCGCTCGGGACGCCTTCGCTTCGCCCTCGACGTCACCGACCCCGAGCCGTTGCCCGAGGGACACCCGCTGTTCGCACTGCACAATGTGCTCATCTCCCCACACGTCGGCGGCGCCTCCACGGCGATGATGCCCCGCATGGCTCGGCTTCTGCGCCGTCAGATCGATCACCTGCTCGCCGGCGAGGAGCCGGAGAACGTCGTCATCCGCGACTGATTTTCGAGCAATCCTCGAAAGGCACTTGTGCGGCACGCTCGCGCTGCACTACAGTCATCTCTTGTCGTTCGCGTCAGAACTGACCCGTTGAAAGGAGGAGAGCAATGAAAATGATCACAAAGAACGCCATCGCCGGCGCAGCTTTCGCCGTTCGCGCGTGCTCCCTCCGCCGGGCCGCGTAGAACTCGAACTCTTCCCCGCCGCACGCTGATTCGCGTGCCCTCGCCGCCATCGTGCGGCGACTGATTGTCGCCGCTCCCTTCACACGGCACCGCATCGCCGGTTCATGCACGATGCGCTCACTGCCGTCGGAGCGCTTCTGACGAAACGACATTCGCCTTGCCCGAACGCCTCTTCGCGTGAGGGCGCTCAACCACGCCATTTTCACAAAGGACACGACTGTGACCACCACAGAGACACGCTCAACCACGACCGCCGCCGAGTATCCGAGTGTGCAGTTGCACCCGCCGCCGACGCGTGCGCAGACCGTTCGACGCTCCCTCCCGGAGCGCTTCCTACGGGCACTGTTCACGCGACGTCGCGTCGAGCGCGACCCGCACCTGGCTCGGCAGAACGAGATCGAACGTGAGCGACGCGAGCACGCATACTTCGTGCGCGCCGCGTTCGAGAAGCAGATCAGGTGATGAGTGCGCGCCGGGACCCGCGTCCCGGCGCGCATTCTCCGATTCAGAACCGGTCGCGTGCCTCCGACGGATAGCATCGGAATCGAGCGAACCTCGAGCGGAGGCACAATGGCGACCTCGAACGAACCGCGTGTGGGCATCTACATCGACTTCGACAACATCGTGATCAGTCGATACGACCAGCTGCACGGTCGCGGGAACTTCCTCAAGAACCACATTCGAACCTTCCGGGTCAGCAGCGAGCCGACCGGCGAGATGGCGCAATCGATCAGCGCCGCGACCATCGACCTCGGTGCGATCCTCGACTTCGCTTCCTCCTTCGGAACAATCGCTGTCAGCCGCGCATACGCGGACTGGTCGATTCCCGTCAACTCCGACTACCGACAGCAGCTCATCAAGCGGGCCGTCGACCTGGTGCAGCTGTTCCCCGTCGTCGCATCGATGAAGAACGGCGCCGATATCCGCCTCGCCGTCGATGTCGTCGAGGACCTGTTCCGGCTGCCCGACCTGACGCACGTCGTCATCGTCGCCGGCGACTCGGACTACATCGCCCTCGCCCAGCGCTGCAAGGTGCTCGGCCGCCACGTCGTCGGCATCGGCGTCGCCGGCGCCACCAGCCGGGCTCTCGCCGCAGCGTGCGACGAGTTCGCCGACTACGACGCCCTCCCCGGCGTGAAGCCAGCGGCGGCGCGTGCCCGGAAGGCGAAGACCGTGGTCGAGCCGTCGAAACCGGAGAAGCAGGAACCCGATCAGAAGGAACCCGAGCCCGCGAAGCCGCCGAAGAAGCGTCCGTCGAAGAAGTCGAGCCCGCCCAAGACGCCGCAGGATGAGGCTGCCGACCTGCTGGTTCGCGCCCTCGAGCTGAGTACGGCGAAGAACGACGAGGAGTGGCAGCCGAGCAGCGCCGTCAAGAACCAGATGCTGCGCATGGACCCGACGTTCCAGGAGCGGGCACTCGGCTTCTCGTCATTCACAGGGTTCGTGAAGTCGCTCGAGACCCTCGTCGAGCTCGACGAGGACCATCCCGCCCGCCGCATCAGGCTCGTGCCGGCCTGAGCGCGCGCAAAGCGATCAGTCGGGGAGGATGACGGTCTTGATTCCTGCGCCTGACCGCACGTTGTCGAAGGCCTCGGACCAGCGGGAAACGGGCACGCGGGCCGTCACGAGCGGACCGAGACTCACGCGGCCCTGTTCGATCAGCGCCATCGCCCGGCGCCACGACGCGGGCGTCGACGCGAATCCGCTCGTCACCGTGAGCTCCTTGTAGAGAACGAGGTCGAACGGGATCGAGACCTCTCGGCCGAAGATCCCCACTTGCACGTAGCGGCCTCCCCGTCGCGCCGCTCGCAAGGCCGCGGCCGCGCCCGGCGCGCTGCCGGAGCATTCGATGACGACGTCGAAAGCCTCCGCGGGAGGGACCTCCGTCGTCACGGCGAGACCGAGGGACGCCGCAACCTCCAGGCGACTCGCGTCCGCAGGCAGGCCGGCGAGCGTGACGCGCCCGCCCGAAGCCGCCGCGACTTGCGCGGCGAGCTGCCCCATCGCGCCGGGGCCCGTGACGAGCACGCGGTCCCCCGGGCTCACGACGGCGGGGTCGCACAGGCATTGGGCGACGCACGCGAGGGGCTCGGAGAGCACGCCGTCTATGTCGCCGAGCCCCGGCGGAAGCGGGTGCAGGCTGCCGACCGGGACCACGACATGGGAGGCGAACCCGCCGTTCTCGAAGGAGCCGATCGAGCGCCTGCTCGGACACAGGTTGACGCGACCGTCCCTGCACCAGTCGCAGCTGCCACACGTGCTGAAGTACGTCTCGGTTGCCACCCGCCGGCCGAGCAGCCCGGCATCGGCGTCGTCGCCGACCTGGTCGACCGCGCCGAGGATCTCGTGCCCCATCACCACGGGGGACTCGTACCCGTACTCGTCGCGCGCGATGTGCACGTCGGTTCCGCACACACCGGTCGCGACAACGCGGAGCCGCGCGAACCCGGGCGCCGCGGAGGGCACGGGGATCTCGCGCAGCTCGACGCCGGCCTCGCCCGCGGCGGCCTTCACGACGGCGAGAGTGCGCTCTGGCGGCATCCGATCACCCCTTCGTCGCCCCGGCCGTGAGACCGGAGACGATGTACTTCTGCGCGAACAGGGCGATGACGATGATCGGCAGGGTCATGATGACGGCGGCCGCCATGATCGCTCCCCAGTCGATGCTCGCGTACGACACGAAGTCGAAGACCGCTACCGGGAGCGTCTTCGTGTGCGCGCCCGAGAGCACGAGGGCGAACATGAAGTTGTTCCACGAGAAGATGAACGACAGGATGCCGGCCGTCGCGATGCCCGGCACCGAGAGCGGGAGAAGGATTCGCAGGAACGCGCCGATGGGGGTGAGTCCGTCGACGAGCGACGCCTCCTCGAGCTCGAGCGGCATGGAGTCGAAGAACGACATCATGATGTACACGCTGATCGGAATCAGGATGAACATGTGCGAGATGACGAGCACGCCGTAGCCGCCGACCCAGCCGAGATTCGCGAACACGTAGTACCACGGCACGAGCAGGCTCACGCCGGGGATGATGCGCGCGAGCAGAACGAGGAGCGCAGACTTCTGCATGTTGAAGCGGCTCATCGAGTAGGCGGCGGGGACTCCGATGATGAGCGAGATTCCCGTCGACAGGAACGCGACGATGAAGCTGTTCCAGACGAAGTTCACGTAGTTGTCGTTGCCGAGCACGTGCTGGTAGTTGTCGATGATCGGGGTGAAGATGAACGCCTTCGATGTGTCGTGAAGGTCGACGTTCGTCTTGAACGAGGCGAGGACCATCCAGGCGAGAGGCACGAGGAACATGAGCACGACGAGCACGATCATGGTGCCGCGGAACCCCGAGTAGGCGCGCACCCGCGCGGGGTGCTTGCGACGTGCGACGTCTGCGGCGGCGCGCGTGGCCACGGTCTCGGTCATAGCTTCGCTCCCTTCCCTCGGAATGTGAGGAGCCACATGATGAGCAGGATCATGAGGAAGAAGATGATGAGAACCGCGGAGGCCGTTCCGAAGTCGTTGTACTGGAAGCTCAAGCCGTACACGTAGATGTTGAGCGTCTCGGCCTCATGGAACGACCCGCCGCCTTGGCCCTTCACGACGTAGAGCAGGTCGAAGGTCTTGAGCGCGTCGATCGAGCGCAGCAGGATCGCGACGAGAACGACGGGCCGCAGCAGCGGGAGCGTGACGAACCAGAAGCGCTGCCACGCGTTGGCGCCATCGATGCGCGCCGCCTCGTCGGGTTCGTCGGAGAGGGAGGTGAGCCCGGCGAGCAGGATTATCGCGATCATCGGGGTGAACTCCCAGATATCGACGAAGATCAGCGTCGGGAGCGTCGTGGCCGGTTCGGAGAACCAGGGTTGGGGCGGGATGCCGAACCAGGACAGGAACTGGTTCGCGAACCCGATGTTCGGCTCGAAGATCAGTCGCCACATCATCGCGATCGCGACGGGCGTCGCGACGAACGGGAGCAGGATCGCGACGCGCACCCAGCGCTGCGCCTTGAACGGCCGCCAGAGCAGAAGGGCGATGAGCATTCCCGCGACGAGTTCGACGGCGAGTGCGCCGAACGTGAAGACGCCCGTGCGCAGGACGGCGGGCCAGAATCTGTCGACGTCGCCGAGCACCTCGATGTAGTTCTCGATGCCGATGAAGTCGGCGGGACGCCGGACGGAGCCTTTGGCGTCGGTGAGGCTCAAATAGATGGTCCAGCCGATCGGGAATCCGATCAGGATGGCCGTGAAGATCATCGCCGGCGCCGCGAACAGCCACTTGCGGTGCGCGTTCACCCAGCGAGAGACCCGCTCTTTTGCGGGCAGGTCCGCCTGTGCGGTCAGAGACATGTCAGCTTCTCACTCGTGTCGTGTGGCCTCGGCCGGCACGGAGCCGCGGGAGCCGGGCCAAGTCGCCCGGCTCCCGCCGCACCCTCTACTTCTCGTCGTCCAGCAGCTGCTGGAACTTCTTGCTCGCCTCGTCGGCGGCGGAGTCGGAGTCGCCTCCCGTTATCGCCGTCACGATGGGCGCACCAACGATCTCACGAGCCTCGGCCACTCCGACGACGAGCGGCCGGTCGTTGCCGACACCGTTCTTGCCGTTCTCGGCGATGGCCTTCGCGAGCTCGTCAGGGAAGCTCGAAGTGCCTTCCGGGTCGTCCCAGACCGAAGTGCGCGCACTCGGCACGCCCGCCTTCTGGATCTCGAGTGTCATCTCGGGGCTCGTCGCCCACTTGATGAACTTCCACGCGTTGTCCTGGTTCTCCGACGCCGAGTTGATGCCAAGGGCCCACGCGGCAACGTTGTACGGCTTGGATCCGGCGGGTCCCTCGGGGAACGGAGCGAAGCCGACCTGGTCGCCGACCTTCGACTTGTCCGGGTTGTACACGTTCTCGTACAGGCTCGAGGCATCGACCCAGAATCCGGCGTTGCCCTGCGCGAAGATGGCCGCCGACTCGGGCCAGCTCATGTCGGTGCTGATCTGGTCAGGACCGTAGTCGTGCAGGAGCTTCCCGTAGAACGCGTACGCCTCCTTGGCGGCGTCGCTGTCGATGGCGGAGTTGCCATCGCCGTCGACCCAGTCCCCGCCGAAGCTGTACAGGAATCCGGAGAACTGCGTCACCGCGGCAGAGGCCTGGCTGCGTGCCACGATGCCGGCGACGCCCGGGTTCTGCTCCTTTATCGCCTTGGCGGCCGCCTCAAGCTCGTCCATGGTGCCGGGAACGTCGAGCCCCGCCTTCTCGAGCAGATCCTTGCGGTAGTAGAGCATCTCGTTCTCGGTGATCATCGGCACGCCGACGACCTCGTCCTCGTACGTCGTCAGGCCGACGGGGCCGGCCTGGAAGTCGCTCCAGTTCCAGTCCTTGTCGCTCTTCACCTTGTCGGTCAGGTCGGCGAAGTAGCCGTTCTGGCCGAAGAGCTTGCCCACCTGGAGAGGGCGGTACATCATGACGTCGACGTCGCTCGATCCGGCGTTGAGCTTGACCTTGTAGCTGTCGGCGAGCTGATCCTCGCTCAGCTGATTGACGACGACCTTGAGTCCGGACTCCTTCTCGAAGTCCTTGATCTTCTTCTTGACCACATCGGTCCAGACGTGGTTGGCGAGCGTCACGTTGAGGGTCTTCGACCCCTCGTCGCCGCCCCCGCCGCCGCTGCTGCAGGCGGCGAGTCCCGCCGTGAGCAGTGCCGCCACCGACAGGGCGGCGAGTCGCTTTATCGATCCATGCTTCATTGCGTTGACCTCCTGAGCTGTGCCTCGTTGCACCGTACGGGCACCAAAGCACCCTCCTTCGAGGGTATATAGAATAAGTAATACCTATCAACGACGTGACCAAATCGTGACCGCGACTCACGGGCACGGGCAACGGAGCCAGCATGCAGATAGATCTAGGCGGCAAGGTCGCCATCGTCACCGGAGCCGGCAGGGGCATCGGCCGGGAGATCACCCTCGCGCTCGCGAGGGAAGGCGTCATCACCGTCGCCCTCGACCTGAACTCGACGGACCTCGAGAACCTCTCACGCGAGGTCGAGGCCATCACGCCCGACGCCATGCACGCGGTGTGCGACGTTCGAGACGCCGACGGGATCCGCTCGATCGTTGACACGGCGAGCGAGAACCTCGGAGGGATCGACATCCTCGTCAACAATGCGGGCGTCGTCGGCGACGCCCTCGTCGACGAACTCGACGAGGGAACGTGGGATCTCATTCAGGACGTCAACGTCAAGGGCACCTTCCTGATGTGCCGCGCGGTGATCCCGCACATGAAGCGACGTGGTTCAGGGCGCATCATCAACGCGGCATCCTTCGCCGCGATATCGCCGCGCGTCGGGAGCATCGCGTACGCCACGTCGAAGGCCGCCGTCGCGCACTTCACCCGCGGGCTCGCGGGTGAAGTCGGGCCGTGGAACATCACCGTCAACGCGTATGCGCCGGGCATGATCCCGACGGCGATGAACCACTTCGCGGAGCTGCCCGACGACAAGAAGGCCGAGCTTCTCGACACGCTCACGCTTCGCCGCTGGGGCAGCGCCGCTGACATCGCGAACCTCATCTGCTTTCTCAGCTCCGATCAGGCCTCGTACATCACCGGCACCCTCATCGACGTGAGCGGAGGGAAGCTCGCGACCCAGATCCCGTCTGAGGCGTATGACCGATTCAACGCGTACGGCGAGGAGGGCGTCGATCCGGCATGAGCGATTCGCCAGCCGACCCTGGACCGCACGGGCTCGCGCCCGTCAGCTCGCGCTACGGCCTGCAGCGCGGCAACGGGCTGTATGACCGCGTCGTCGCGGACGTCGGAGGGCGCATCGTGTCGGGGGAACTCGCGCCGGGCACGACGATCTACGTCGACCAGGTCTGCGAGCAGCTCGGCATCTCGCGCTCGGTCGTGCGCGAGGCGATGCGCACACTGAGCGCGATGGGGCTCGTGGAGTCAAGACCGCAGCGCGGCACCCGCGTGCAGCCGCGTGAAGCGTGGGATCTGCTCAACCCCCGGATCGTCGAGTGGCGGGGCGAGGGACCGGAGTACCTGCAGCAGATGCTCGAGCTGCTCGAGCTCCGGCTGGGGGTGGAGCAGGCGGCAGCGCACTTCGCGGCCGAGCGCATGAGCGACCAGGCGCGCACCGAGATCGTCGCCGCGGGGCACCTCATGCAGCGCAGCTTCGAGCAGCAGGACGCGTACACCTTCTTTTGCGCCGACGCGGAGATCCACCGGCTCATGCTCGAGGGCAGCGGCAACGCCGTGATTGCGCAGTTCGCCGGGACGGTCACGACGGCGCTGCGCATTCGCGGCAGCCATGAGTCGCGCTCATACTCCGCCGCGCAGAGCCTTGACGCTCGTTCGGCGAATCGGCACCTTCAGCTGGCCGAGGCCCTTGCGGCGCACGACGCTGCGGCGGCGCAGAACGCGGTGTCCGCGATCATCTTCGCGACGCTCGCGGAGACCGAGCACATCCTCGCGGTGCGCCGGCAGGATCGCCCGCGAGCACGCTGATCACTTGCCGTAGGAGTGGCTGTTCACGGGCGAGACGACGAGTTCGTTGATGCAGACCTCTCGCGGCGAGTCGAGAACGAACCGCACGGCGCGTGCGACGTCATCCGGTGTCAGCATGCGGCTGCGCGCAGCGGCATCCGGAACCGTCGGCCGCTTGTCGACGAACTCCGTGTCGATGTCGCCCGGGCAGATGAGGCTCGCGCTGATGCCGTTCGCGCTCTCCTGGTCGTTGAGCGACTCGGTGAGCGGCCGCAGCGCGGTCTTGCTCGCCGAGTAGGCGACGCCGGCGCCGCGGCCGTAGGTCCAGCCGGCCCACGATGAGATGACCACGACGCGGCCGCCGCCGGCCTCCCGCATTCCGGGCAGGATGCCGCTGATGCCGCGCGCGACGGATGTGAGGTTGGTTTCGACCACCGCTTGGAACTCGGCGATCTCGAGCTGGTCCCAGTGGCGCTTCGCGACGTTGAGTCCCGCGCAGAACACGGCCTCGGTGATCGTGCCATGCTCACTGGCAATGCGCTCGAGCGCCGCGGCCGTCGACGCGGCGTCCGCCGCATCCATCGGCACGGCGACGGCGGTGCCGCCGCGTTCGCGCACGCTCGCGCACACCTCCTCGAGCACGGAGGCGCGGCGCCCGCTGAGCACGAGCGTTCGATCGGATGCCGCCAGCGCGAGCGCGCTCGATCGGCCGACCCCCGACGTGGCTCCGACGATCCAGGTGACGGTGCTGCTCATGCTCTCCTCCTCGTGGTGCTTGCGACAGTCGCCACCCTACTCGGGCTGCGCCGCCTGCCACGCGTCGAGGATGCGCCGGCTCGTGAACTCGCGCGCCGCGCCGTCGACCGGATCGACGAACCGCAGCGTCTTCGCGAGCAGCTGCAGCGGCGCCGAGAAGTCGTCGACGGCGACGTCGGTGACGACGGGGTAGAACGGGTCGCCGATGATCGGCAGCCCGAGCGCTGTCATGTGCAGGCGGATCTGGTGCGTCTTCCCCGTGTGCGGCACGGCGCGATAGAGCCCCCGATCACCGCGCTCGCCGATCAGCTCGATGCGCGTTTCGGCGTTCGGGGGCGCGCCTTCGATCTCGAATGCCTGCATGACGCCGCGCTGCTTGACGATATGGCTGCGCACCGTGGCCGGAAACGACAGCTCGCCCGGCGCGGCGGCGACGGCCTCGTACTCCTTCTCGAGCGTGCGCTGCTCGAACATCGACTGGTAGGCGCCGCGCCACTGCGGCTCCGTCGTGAGCAGCAGCACCCCCGCCGTGACCCGGTCGAGGCGGTGCGCCGGCACGAGGTGCGGCAGCCCGAGCGCTCGCCGGGCGCGCACGACGACGCTCTGCTGCACGTGCCGTCCACGAGGAATGGTGGAAAGGAAGTGCGGTTTGTCGATCACGACGATGCGCTCGTCGCGGTGCAGCACCTCGATCTCGAACGGCACCTCGACCTCGTCGGGCAGGTCGCGGTGGAACCAGACGAACGTGTGCGGTCGATACGGGGCGTCCACCGCGAACGGCGTCCCGCCGTCATCGACGAAGGCGCGTTCGTCCAACATCTCGTCGATGCGATCGGGCGCGAGTCGCGGCATCCGCTCGACGAGGTGATCGCGCATCGTCGCCCAGTGCCGCTCGCGCGGCGTGCGAATCCAGGCAGCGTCGAGCCCGTGGCGCTGCGGCAGGGGCGAACGAGGCACGCCTCGAGAGTACTCGTGCCGCTCGCGGCGAAGCTGAGCGCGTGCTAGCCTGTGGTCTGACCACAGAGGTCTGACCACAGGTTCGATGAGCGAGCGAAGAGGAAGCGCCGTGGCTGACGAGAAGCGCGCATGGCAGACGGTGCTCTCTCATGTCGAGGCGGCGCTGCTCGATGGAACGCTCGCTCCCGGCCAGCGGCTGCCGGGCGAGCGCGCGCTCGCGACCGAGCTCGGCGTCGGCCGTTCGAGCGTGCGCGAGGCGCTTCGCGTGCTCGAAGTGCTCGGCCTCGTGCGCACGGCCGCCGGATCAGGCCCCCACGCGGGAGCGATGATCGTCGCGACCCCGCGCGGCGGAATGTCGACGCTGCTTCGCCTCCAGGTCGCCGCAAGCGGATTCGCCAGGCGCGACGTCGTCGCCACGCGACTGCTGCTCGAGACCGCGGTCGCCGCCGAGCTCGCCCAGCAGGCGCAGCCCGATCTCGCGGCGGCCGACGAGATGCTCGGCGCCATGGCGGCATCCGATCTCGCCCCCGCCGAGTTCCTCGCTCTCGACGCCCAGTTTCACCTCGCTCTCGCCGAGGCGTCGGGCAACACCGTCGTCGCGGCGGTCATGGCCGGACTGCGCACGGCCATCGAATCGTACGTGCTCGAAGGCAGCGAAGGCATCGCCGACTGGCCAGCGACGGTCGAGCGGCTGCGTGCCGAGCACCGCCGCATCGTCGACGCCATCCGCGCCGCCGACCCCGTCGCCGCGCGAGAGCACATGCACGACCACATCACCGGGTACTACGCCCAGATCACCCCTTGAAAGGACGACAATGGTCACTCGACAGCTGCCGAAGCCCGCGGAGATCTTCGAGCTCATGCAGTTCAAGAAGCCCGATCTGAACGCCCGCCGACGCCGTCTCGACGCCGCGCTCACGATCGCGGACCTGCGAGCGATCGCGAAGCGCCGAACACCGCGGGCGGCATTCGACTACACCGAGGGGGCGGCGGAAGGCGAGATCTCGCTCGCCCGCGCCCGCCAGGCGTTCGAGGACGTCGAGTTCCACCCGTCGATCTTGCGGCCTGCGACCGACGTCGACACGTCGACGACGGTTCTCGGCGGTCCGAGCGCGCTGCCGTTCGGCATCGCCCCAACGGGCTTCACGCGCCTCATGCAGACGGAAGGCGAAGTCGCCGGAGCCGGCGCGGCAGGGGCCGCCGGCATCCCGTTCACCCTCTCCACTCTCGGCACGACGTCGATCGAGGGAGTGAAGGAGGCGAACCCGCACGGCCGAAACTGGTTCCAGCTGTACGTCATGCGCGACCGCGAGATCTCGTACGGTCTCACCCGCCGCGCCGCTGCCGCCGGCTTCGACACGCTGTTCTTCACCGTCGACACTCCGGTCGCGGGCGCGCGCCTGCGCGACAAGCGCAACGGATTCTCGATCCCGCCGCAGCTCACGCCGAAGACGATCCTCAACGCGATCCCGCGGCCGTGGTGGTGGATCGACTTCCTCACGACGCCGAAGCTCGAGTTCGCGTCGCTCACGACGACGGGCGGAACCGTCGGCGAGCTTCTCGACGCGGCGATGGACCCGACGATCAGCTTCGAAGACCTCGAGGTGATCCGCGGCATGTGGCCCGGAAAGATCGTGATCAAGGGCGTGCAGAACATCGAGGACTCGAAGAAGCTCGTCGACCTCGGCGTCGACGGCATCGTGCTCTCGAACCACGGCGGCCGTCAGCTCGACCGTGCACCGATTCCGTTCCACCTGCTGCCGCACGTCGTGCGCGAGGTCGGCCGCGATGCGACGGTCATGGTCGACACGGGCATCATGAACGGCGCCGACATCGTCGCGTCGATCGCGCTCGGCGCGAAGTTCACGCTCGTCGGTCGCGCCTACCTGTACGGCCTCATGGCCGGTGGCCGTCAGGGCGTCGACAGGATGATCGCGATTCTGCGCAGCGAGATCGAGCGCACGATGAAGCTGCTCGGCGTCTCCTCGCTCGAAGAGCTGACGCCGGCCCACGTGACGCAGCTCACGCGGCTGTCGCCGGTGACGAAGGATGCCGCTCTCGCCGCCGAGTCGGCGTCGGCGAGCGCCGCGGCCGAGAAGTAGGGGACGCCGCGCCGGACCGTGAGCGGCGGCGCGGCGTCGGACCGTGAGCGGCGGCGCGGCGTCGTCACACCGACTTCGCGGGGCCGCCGACGACGCGCTGCGCCTCGGCGAAATGCTCGACAGCGACGAGCACGGCGTAGCGCTCGGCTTCGAGCCCGCGCACGCTGCTGAAATCACGCCGGCCCCTGGTCGCCCAGTGCGCGAAGAAACCGAAGATGGCGCCCCAGATGGCCCCGATGACGAGCCCGAGAAGCAAGGCGCCGATCCAGGCTGGGCCGATGACGAAGAAGCCGAGAACGATGCCGATGAGCAGGCCGAACCAGGCGCCGCTTCCCGCGCCGAGCAGCGCCGCGCGCCCCTTCGTGAGTCGGCCGGTGACCTGCTCGACGATGCGCACGCCTTCGCCGACGATGCGCACGTGCTCGACGGGGAATCCGCCGTCGGAGAGCCGATCGACGAGCGCTTGCGCGCCGGCGTAGTCGCCGAATTCAGCGAGGACGTTCGACGGAACGGACGGCATGGGGTTCTGGCCGGAGAAGGATGGTGAAGACACAACTGCTCCTTTCGTCGTTTCGCCAGCACACCGCGTTGTCGGCGCGGAGTCAACCCCCTTCCCCACTCCGCCGACGGGAGCCGGAACCGGGCACAATGGTCGAGTGCTCTCTCTTCGTTCGTGGCGTCCGCAGGACGCGGCCACGTTGCACGATATCGCCGCCGCGACCCGTGACCTCGCCCTGCAGACCGCTGGGGCGCGGCTCACGACGATCGACGAGTGCGAGTCATTCATCGCGGAGCGACTGCCGTGCACGGCATCCGTCGTCAATCTCGCGATCGCGGAAGACGACGTGCCCGTCGGGAACGTCGGCCTGAGCAACATCGAATACAGTCACGGGACCGCGTGGGCGTATTACTGGCTCGCGGAGGGAGCACGCGGGCGTGGTCTCGCGACGCGGGCGCTCGCGAGCATCGCACAGTGGGCGTTCACCGAACAGGCGCTGCATCGCCTCGAACTCGGGCACCGCGTGAACAATCCGGCCTCGTGCGGCGTCGCGACGCGGGCCGGCTTCGCGACGGAAGGCGTCGAGCGCGAGAAGCTGCGTTACGGCACCGAGCGCTTCGACGTCGAGCGCCACGCCCGGCTCGCGACGGATGCCGCGCCGCAGATCGAACCCATCCGCGTCGAGGCGTGAGCGTGAAATGAGAGCTCTCTCATCCAGCTCTCACACGTGAGGCGCGAAACTCCGAGAGACTTGGCCTATGGCGCGGTGGGGCTTGATAGCAGCACCGGCGGGACTTCTGGTGGCCGCCGGTGTCTGGTGGGCCGCAGACGCGATGCTCGCTCAAGCGCCTCCGGAGCTGGGCGAGAGCATCGTTGTCACGCCGAGCGCGCCATCTCCCCGTCCCACCCCAAGCACCCCGCCGAGCTCGGCGCCTCCCGACGATGGCGCTCCCACCGCGCCGCCCGCTCCCCCGCCCGACGCGGGCGACGATGACGACGATTATGACGACGACGATGACGACGACTGAGCATCATCGCGGCGTGACCGCGCGCACCCGGATCCTCGCCTGGATCCTCCTGATCCTGACCCTTGCCGTCGTCACCATCGTTCTCGTGACTGGCAAGGCGCTGTTCTCCCGCGTGGACTCGCAGATCTCGGCCGAGCTCTCACACGAGGCCGAGAAGTTCGGCACATTCGCTCGCGGCGCGGACCCGAGCACGGGCCTCGAGTTCCGCTCGGCTCAGCAGCTGCTCACGAGCTACCTGACGCACAACCTGCCTGAGCAGAGCGAGACGTTCTTCAGCATCGTCGACGGGGTCGCCGATCGACGCAGCCGGGGCGCACCGCTCGCGCGCCTCGACCGCGATTCGGCTTTCGTCGCCGACGTCGGCCGTGCGGAAGAGCCGGTCTCCGGTCGCGTCGATACGGGTGCCGGTCCGGCCGAGTACGCCGTCATCCCGGTCACCGTCCCTGGATGCCGCGGCCGAAGCGTCCGAAGGCACGACGGGCTCCTTCGCGAAGGAGGCCGTGCGTCGTGCCGTGCTTCGCGCCGCGCGCGACGAGAGGAACGCGCAGGACCGCGATCTGGAGGCGGTGCTCGCGGAGATGACATCAGAGTCCGAACGGCTGACGCGTTCCCTGCTCGGCTCGGGCGAGCACGTTCCGGCGGAGGGCGGGATGTTCGAACCGGGCCTCGCGCCCCGCTTCTGAGCGCCTACCGCTCGACGCGCACGAGATGCCGAGTGATGAGGGCGGATGACTCGTCCAATGGGAGCTTGCCCGAGGCCACGCCGATCACGAGATCAAAACTCTCTTCGGTTGTGAACGTGAGCCTGAATCCGTTGATCCAGAGGAAGGTGCGCATGATCGTCCATGCGCTGCGCTTGTTTCCGTCGATGAGCGCGTGGCTGCGGGCCAACGACTCCAGCAGGGCCGCCGCTTTGTCGTTCAACCTGGGATATGCGTCCTCACCGAAGACCGACATCGAAGGGCGCACGACCGCCGATGCAAGCAGACCGAGATCGCGCACGTGAAAACCGAGCCGCTTGACGACCTGCAGCGCGTCTTCGATCTCCAGAAATTCAGTCACGCGTCCGCAAGCCGCTCGAGCAAGGCCGCGTCACGGTCGAGCACATCATCGATCGCCTCGTCCACGGCGATTCTTCGCGCATGACGCTGAACGACAAGCTCGGCGCCCTGCAGAAGGAGCGCGTGCTTCGAGACATGCTCAGCCGCTGCGAGCTGTTCGAGCTTGCGATCCAGCGCTTCTGGCAGTCTGACATTTATCGCCATACCAGAATGGTACCAACCGACGATCCAGGTCGCTAGGGCCGCTGAACGTCCGCCGCCCTCCGGAACCTCGCGGGAACGTTCCGGAGCCCCCAGAGGGTGACGCGCCACATAGCCTCGAACACGATGCCCGTCGTCATCTTCGACCGACCCTGCGTGCGCTCGATGAACGTTATCGGCACCTCGACGATGCGCAGTCCGGCGCGGTGAGCGTGCCACAGCATGTCGACCTGGAAGCCGTAGCCCTGGCTGTGCACGTCGTCTCGGCGGATCCGCCGCAGGGCGTCTGCCGTGAACACGCGGAATCCGCCGGTGACATCTCGGTACGGCAGCCCGAGCACGGTGCGCGCGTAGGCGCTGCCGCCGCGCGACAGCAGGCGGCGGTGCCAGGGCCAGTTCTCGATGCCGCCGCCCGGAAGCCAGCGCGAACCGAGAACGAGGTCGGCGCCGGCACGCGACGCTTCCAGCAGAGCGGGCAGCTGCTCGGGCTGGTGCGAGCCGTCGGCGTCCATCTCGACGAGCCGGTCGTAGTCGCGCTCGAGCCCCCACCGGAATGCGTCAGCGTAGGCGGCGCCGAGACCCTGCTTGCCGGGCCGGTGCAGCACGTGCACGCGCTCATCGGATGCCGCGAGCTCATCGGCGATCAGTCCCGTGCCGTCGGGGGACGCGTCGTCGACGATGAGAATATCGGCGTCGGGCACCGCCGTGTGCACGCGACGCACGATCGCCGCGAGATTGGCGCGCTCGTTGTAGGTGGGGATGAGAACGAGCGTCGCGGTCACGGCATCCCTTCTGCACCCCTCGCCCACACGATTCGCCAGGCGTGACTTCCAAGCCTACTTCCCGCGACTATGCGGCTTCGACGCGACCAGGAAGCCGATCTCAGCGCTCCGAGCCGGCCCCTCGGTACTCCCCGTCACCGCCGACGGCGTCGGGCATCTCGATGACCTGGGCGGCGTAGCAGAGGCCGGCGCCGAAGCCGAACTGCAGCGCGAGCTGGCCGCCGTGCGCCTGCCCTTCGCGAAGCAGGCGCTCGGTCGCGAGCGGGACCGACGCCCCCGACGTGTTGCCCGTGTCGACGACGTCGCGCGCGACGACGACGTCATCGCGCAACCCGAGCTTGCGCGCCATCGTCTCGACGATGCGCAGGTTGGCCTGGTGCGGGATGAAGACGTCGATGTCTTCGGCGCTCACGCCGGCCGCCTCGATGGCCCGGGCCGCCGCTTCGGGAACGACGGACGTCGCCCAGCGGAACACCGAGGGCCCTTCCTGCCGCACGGTCGGCCACGGGACGTTCTCTCCCGGCTCGGCGTGCTTGAAGTCGAGCCAGCTGCGCGTCATGCCGATCACGTCGGCCCGCGTGCCGTCCGAGCCCCAGATGGTCGGTCCGATGCGCGGTATATCGGAGGGGCCGAGAACCGCTGCGCCCGCGCCGTCGCCGATGATGAACGACAGGCTGCGGTCGGTGGGGTCGCGGAAGTCGGAGAGCTTCTCCGCGCCGATGACGAGGACGTGCCGCGCGAGTCCCGAGCGGATCATCGCGTCGGCCTGCCCGATGCCGTAGCAGTAGCCGGCGCAGCCGACGTTGATGTCGTAGGCGGCAGCGCCTGGCGAAGCGCCGAGGCCCGCGGCGACCGTCGGCGCGAGTCCCGGTGTCGCGTGCATGCGCGACACGGTCGAGAGGATGACGGCATCGATGTCGCCCGGCTCGACGCCGGAGGCTTCGACGGCGTAGCGGCCCGCCTGCTCGGCGAGGTGCTCGACGAGCACGTCCCGCGTGGCATAGCGGCGCGTGATGATGCCGGTGCGCCGTCGGATCCACTCGTCGGAGCTGTCGATCGGCCCGACGATGTCGTCGTTGGGCACGATCGTCTCGCCGCGTGCCCCGCCGACGCTCAGCAGCCGCGAGTACCCGCTCGCCTCAGAACTTCGCAACGCCACGGTTCCTCCTCAGACCGGCTGCGGACGTGTTGCTCCGAGCGTACTCCGCTGCCGCGGCCGGGCAACGGCAGGGCCTGCCCGGCCGCGATTCACGCGACGATCAGGAGCGCAGGTCCTCGAGCACGGCGGAGAGCTGGTCCACAGCCCAGTCGAGGTCTCCCTCGTCGATGACGAGCGGCGGAGCGAGGCGGATCGTGGAACCGTGCGTGTCCTTCGCAAGGACGCGGCGCTCGGCGAGCTTCTCGCACACGTGGCGGCCGGTTGCGAGCGCGGGGTCGATGTCGACGCCCGCCCACAGCCCGACCCGGCGGTAGGCGACGACGCCGCGGCCGACGAGCTGCGCGAGGCGGGCATCGAGGCGTTCGCCGAGCGTGCGGGCGCGCTCCTGGTAGACCCCGCTCTGCAGCATCCGCACCACTTCACGGCCGATCGCGACGGCGAGCGGGTTGCCGCCGAAGGTCGAGCCGTGCTCGCCCGGTCGCAGCACGCCGAGGATCTCGCTGTCGCCGACGACGGCGGACAGCGGGACGATGCCTCCGCCGAGCGCCTTGCCGAGGAGGTACAGGTCGGGGACGACGCCTTCGAGCTCGCAAGCGAAGGTCGAGCCTGTGCGGCCGAGGCCGGACTGGATCTCGTCCGCGATCATGAGCACGTTGTTCGCTGTGCACAGCTCCCGCACCTCGCGCAGGAACCCGTCGGGCGGGACGATGACTCCGGCTTCGCCCTGCACGGGCTCGAGCAGCACCGCGACAGTGTTCTCGTCGATCGCGGCCGCTATCGCCGCGGCGTCGCCAAACGGGACGGAGCGGAATCCGGGCGCGAACGGCCCGAAGTCGTCGTGCGCGGTCGGGTCGTCGGAGAAGCCGACGATCGTCGTCGTGCGCCCGTGAAAGTTGCCGTTCATCACGATGATGTTCGCCTGATCGGACGCGACGCCCTTCACCCGGTAACCCCACGCGCGAGCGACCTTGATGCCGGACTCGACGGCTTCGGCGCCCGTGTTCATCGGCAGGACCATGTCTTTGCCACACAGCGCAGCGAGCTCGGCCGCGAACGGCGCGAGCTGATCGTTCTCGAACGCGCGGCTCACGAGCGTGACGCGATCGAGCTGGTCATGAGCGACGGCGAGAAGCTCCGGGTTCGCGTGACCGAAGTTCACGGCGGAATAGGCGGCGAGGCAGTCGAGGTACCTGACGCCCTCGGCATCCGTCACCCACGCGCCCTCTCCGGAGGCGATGACGACCGGGAGCGGCTCGTAGTTATGGGCGAGGTGAGGGCTCACCTGCGCAGTTCGAGCGTGCAGCACTTGACACCTCCTCCGCCGAGCAGGAGCTCGGACAGGTCGACGCCGATGGGGTTGTAGCCGCGTTCCCGCAGCTGCGCCTCGAAGCCCGTCGCGCGCTTGGCGATGACGACGTTGTAGCCGTCGGAGATCGAGTTGAGGCCGAGAATGCGGGAGTCCTCTTCGCTCACGTGGATGGCGTTCGGGTAGCGCTCGTCGAGGATGGCGCGAGAGGCCTCGTCGAACGCGCCGGGCAGGTACGCGATGTTCGCGTCGGCGTCGCCGGTGAGCGGATCGAGCACCGAGATCGCCGTGTCGAGGTGGTAGAAGTTGGCGTTCGTCAGAGTGAGCGAGACGACCTCGCGCCCGAAGATCTCGGCGATCTCACGATGACTGTCGGGCGTCGAGCGGAATCCCGTGCCGGCGAGGATCGTGTCGCCGACGAGGAGGAAGTCGCCCTCGCCCTCGTTGACGCTCACAGGCTCGGCCACCTGGAAGCCGTTGTCGGCGAACCAGCGCATGAACGCGGGTGCCTCGGGCTGACGCTCGGGGTAGCGGAAGCTCGGGCCGTAGGCGACGCCGTCGATGATGAAGCCGCCGTTCGCGGTGTAGACCATGTCGGGCAGCCCGGGCAGCGGCTCGATGAGCTCGATGCTGTGGCCGAGGCCGATGTACGTCTCGTACAGGGTCTCCCATTGCGCGATCGCCCGGGCGGTGTCGGTCGGTTTGGCGGGTTCCATCCACGGGTTGATGCGGTACGAGACGGTGAAGTACTCGGGCCTGCACATCAGGTAGCTGCGCGGCTGCGGCGAGTGCTCGCGGCTCGGCGTGGAAATCGTGTGGGTGTTGGTCATGTCGTCTCCAGTTCGCACTCGGAACGGCGGACACTGTCCTCGAGGCCCGGACAAATGAATGCACTCGGGCACGCCTTCGCGTTCCAGTCTGGCACCGGAAGTACGCAGTTGCCTGTGACGGCACGCAGTTTTCGTGCACACTCGCCACGGTTGACGCAAGGATGCGCGGCTAAGCTGGCGAACATGGACAATATCGATCGCGGCATCATTGACGAACTGCGAAAGAACGCGCGAGCCGGCTACGGCGATATCGGGCAGGTCGTCGGCCTCTCGGCATCCGCCGTCAAGCGGCGCGTCGACAGGCTCGTCGCCGACGGCGTCATCCGCGGATTCACCGTGCAAGTGGACCCGGCCATCGACGGCCGCAGCACCGAGGCCTACGTTGAGCTGTTCTGCCGCGGCACTGTCGCGCCCGCCGAACTGCGGCGCATGATGAGCGGCGTGCCCGAGGTCGTGGGCGCGTGCACGGTGTCGGGAAGCGCCGACGCGATGGTGCACATCCGCGCTCGCAGCATCCCCGCGCTCGAGGATGCGCTCGAGCGCGTGCGCGTCGCGCCGAACGTCGACCACACGCGCTCGTCCATAGTGCTCTCACGGCTCATCGACAGGCCGATCGACTGAACACAAGAAAAGGAGGCGGGCCACAGAACGTGGCTCCGCCTCCATTGGTTCGCGCTCACTCTCCCCGTGCTCACCCGAAAGCACGGGCCCCCATGTCGTGCGCGAACGGTTGTGCCGCTGACTAGGCGCGGTTGCGCCCGGTCAGGGCCCGAATGATCCACGCGATGATCGCGAGGATCAGGAGAATGATTCCAATCCAGAGCAGGAACTTGACCGCTTCGACGAACCCTCCGATGAAGAGGAGAACGATGGCGATGATCGCGACGATTATCAGCAGAATGTTCATGACCCGAACATAGCTCGGAGGCTGTGCCTCCGATATGGGGTTGACCCGGCGCTCGCTCCTCTGGTAGGCCGCTCGAGACTTCTTGACCGTACGCTGGAGGTTCCAACTACGCTGGAGGCGTGAGCGGCACGAGCAGCACGAGGATCCTCCGATTGCGCCTGCGCCAGCACCTCATCGACCTCGCGGGCGGCTGGGTGCGCGGGGCCGGCATGCCGACAACGCGCATCGCGCTTCCCGGCAGCGACGACGCGATCACGCAGAAGCACGCGCGGTCGGTCATCGACCTGTGTCTGCGCATGGGCGAGGCGATGCTCGCGACGGGAGCGTCGTCGGCGGACGTCGTGGCGACCGTGCTGCGGCTCAGCTCGAGCTTCGGCATCAGCGGCATGCACGTCGACATCGCCTTCACGTCGATAACGGTCTCGGTGCACCGCGGCGTCGACGAGGACCCGATCTCGGTCGTGCGCGTGGTGCGCGTGCGCACGACGGACTACACGCGCCTGCAGGACGTGTACCGGCTCATCGACGACATCACGAGTTCCGACGAGCCCGTCGACCCGGATGCCGCTCGCGAACGGCTCAACCGGATCCTCGTGCAGCCGCACCCCTACCGCCGCTGGGTCATGTCGCTCGGCAAGGCCGTGCTCGCGGCGGGCGTCGTCGTGATGTACGACGCGAGCATCGTGCTCGTGCTCGTCGCGGCGGGCTCCGCGATCGTCGCCGACGTCGTCACGCGACGGCTCGAGAAGTGGCGGGTCTCGGCGTTCTTCGTGCAGATGGCGGCCGCTGCCGTGATCACGGCGATCGCCGCGGCGCTCAAGTGGTTCAGCTCGCTCGGGCTCGCCCTGCCGGGGGCGGATCAGCCGACCGTCATCGTGATCTCGGGAATCATGCTTCTGCTCTCGGGCATCGGCCTCACGGCCGCCGCGCGCGACGCGATCGACGGCTACTACATCACGGCGTCCGCGCGCGGGCTCGAAGTGCTCATGATGACTCTCGGTCTCGCCGTCGGGATCTTCGTCACGCTCGGCGTCGCGCTGCGCCTCGGCTCCCCCATCACCGTCGGCACGTCGCTCGGGCGCACCGAGAGCATTGCCGCCGGCATGCTCGGCGCGGGCCTCATCGGAATCGGCTTCGCGCTCACCTCGTATGTGCGTCTCATCATCGCCCCGCTCATGGGCATTCTCGCCGCTGTCGTGTTCGCGGTCTTCTTCGTCGTGCAGCCGCTCGCTCCCGAACCGGGTCTCGCGCAGGGCACGGCGGGAGTCGTCGCGGGGGTCGCGGCGTACCTGCTGTACCGGTGGATCAAGGTTCCCGAGGCGGCGATGACGATGGCGGGCATCATCGGGCTCATCCCCGGCCTCACGGTGTATCGCGCGATCTTCACGCTCATGAGCAACGACCACGGGCTATCCAGCTCGCTCGTCGAGTTCGTCTCCGCTCTCGCGATCGGCATCGGTCTTGCGGCGGGCACGACGATCGGCGGCCACGTCACTCGGCGCGCGTTCGGCCTCGACCGCGCTGCTCAGCTCTCGATCCGACGCACGCGCGGCCCCCGCTGAGCCGTTCAGCGCAAGCGTGACGGCGGCACGAGCGTCGCGAGCTCGTCGCGCATCCACCAGAGTCCCGTGCGGCGACGCTCCTCGCGCGTGGCGAAGCGGTACGCGAACAGACGAGCGCGCACCATGCGCGGCCGCTCGCCGTGGAACGGGTCGACCCGCAGAAGCCGCAGCGTCGCGGCATCCGCTTCGAGAAGTCTCTGCAGAAACCGCTGGAACCACACGTCGTCCCAGGAGCCGAGCGCGAGGAACCACATGAGCCAGTCGAGGCGCAAGTGGTACGGGGCGAACTGGCGCGGGACTCTGGTGGGGTCGCCGGGCTTGCCCTTGAACTCGTAGGGCTTCCAGTCCGTTGGGCCGGGATCGTCGCTCATCGTGCCCTCGACGATGACCTCACGGCGCAGCTGAGTGACGCTGCCGAACGCGCCGTACGCGTTCACGAGGTGCCAGCGGTTGAAGCTCGCGTTCATGAGCTGGCGGCGCGAGAACAGGTTGAGCACCGGCTGCCAGCTGAGCGCCGCGAGACCGAGGAAGGCGAGCGTCGTGAGCACGAGCCACCAGATCGGCATGGGGCCGCCCGCTCCCTCGCCGATGTGCTCCCAGCCCCAGCCGGGCCAGCCGTGCCCGGTGATCCAGTCGAAGAACGAGTCGCTGATGCCGCAGAACGCGATGACGATCGTGATCCAGTTGAGCCACGCGAAGTTTCCCGAGATCACGAGCCACAGCTGCGTGAGGATGATGAGGCACGCGGCGAAGCTCGCGATGGGCTGTGGGAAGAACAGCAGCCACGGCATGCCGAGCTGCACGATGTGGTTGCCGAGCGTCTCCAGGCGGTGCACGGGCTTGGGCAGCAGGTGCGCGAACCGGCTCACGGGGTTCGGCATGGGCTGGGTCTCGTGGTGGTAGTACATGGCCGTGAGATCGCGCCACGTTCGGTCGCCGCGCATCTTGATCATGCCGGCGCCGAACTCGAGCCGGAAGATGAGCCAGCGCAGGAACAGGATGATGAGGAACGGCGGCGCGGCCTCGTTCGAGCCGAGCAGCCCGACGATCGCGCCGGCCTCGAGAAGCAGCGACTCCCAGCCGAAGCCGTAGAAGGTCTGCCCCACGTTCACGATCGACAGGTAGAACACCCACATCACGGCGAACACGGCGAGCGGCACCCACGACGGGCCGAGCTGCGGGAGGCCGAGAACGACGGATGCCGCGAGCGCGATGCCGATCGCGGCGGTGAGGCGCAGCATCCTGTCGCTGTATCGCCAGCGGAAGAGGCTCGGGAATCGCTTTGCGCTCGTGCGGGCGATGAACGCGGGCGCCGGGAGCAGGCCGTGCTCGCCGAGGAGGGCGGGGAACTGCGCGATCGCCGAGGCGAACGCGACGATGAAGATCGCCGCGACGCCGCGTTCGATGATCTCGCGGGCGATCGTGTAGTCGCTCGCCGAGGCCCACGTGAGCCAATCGGTCCATTGCATGTGCACTCACCCCCAGCGTCGGGTTCAACCGGTGCCAGCCCATCACCGTGCCTGCGGCGCTGCAAGGGGTTGCGCTCGCACGGCGTCGTTCACGAGGCCGACGATAGGCTCGTTCCATGGCGAGCTGCCGGCGAGCCGGCGGCTCGGGAGCCCCTCGAACGGGCCTACGCGCCGATCGCCGCCGAGAAGCGCATGGCCGATCTCCGCCGCCGGGAGCGGGAGAGCGACAAGCGGCTGCTGAGCCCGGCCTGCGTCGACGCTCTCGCCCACTATGGAGCACGTGTCGACCTGCACGCTGACGCCGTCTGCGACTTCTCGCACGCGGGGAAGGAGTGGTCCGCCCAGCTCCACGACACGATGGTGGTCGTCTACGACGGGCAGGGGGTGCCGCCGATCGGCTCGCTTCGCCCGATCAGTGCCGCGGAACAGTGGCTCGTCGGCATGATCGGCGCGGCGACCAGGACCGAACGTGGGCTGCCCGCGTTACCCGCATTCGACGCGCGTCCGGTGCCGGAGCTTCGTCGTCAGAGAGACAAATGGTTCAGCCTCGGATCGGCAACCGTCACGGTCAACCTTGCTGATGGACTGCCCGTTGAGGTGTTCCGCTTCGTCAGCGGGCGCTCGCTGCCCGAGATTCGCGCGGCGATCGGACAGTGACCGCGCGCTGAAGGGGTTTGCGCTCGTCGAAGCGAGCGGCCGGAGCGGTTGGGAGCCAGAATGCGTTTTGGGAGCTCGTTCATCCTGGCTCCGCGGGACAGTTCTGGCTCCCGAACTCAACCGGCTACGACAGCGACACGTCGAGGATGACCTTGCCCTGTGGGCGTCCGAACTCGAGCCGGTCGAACGCGGCGGCGGCATCCACGAGCGGGAAGACCGAGTCGACGCGGGCGCCATAGCCGTGCTCGCTGATAAGGCCCGGCAGTTCGTCGAGTACGTCCCACGCGCTGTCGGCGCCGCCGCCCGTCGCGCGCGCCCCGAACTGCGGCGCGTCGAAGTCCGCGATCGAGACGACCTGCGAGGGGTCGTCGACGAGACCCACGAGCTCGGGCAGCGAACCGGAGCCGGCCGTGTCGAGAACGGCGTCGACGTGATCTGCGATGTCGCGCACGCTCGCGGCGATGCCCGCGCCGTAGAGCACCGGCTCGGCGCCGATACTCTGCAGGTACTCGTGGTTGCGCTCCGACGCCGTGCCGATCACCCGGGCGCCCCTGATGCGGGCGAGTTGAACGGCGGCGGCGCCCACTCCGCCCGCCGCGCCCTCGACGACGAGAGTCTGCCCCGCCTGCACGTTCAGGAGGCGCAGAGCCCGCTCGGCGGTCTCGGTGACAAGCGGCAGGCCGGCCGCCTCGATCCAGCCGAGCCCGGCGGGCTTCACGGCCACGTGCCGGAGCACTGCGAAGTCCGCGAGAGTGCGGAATCCCCAGCCGAGCACTTCGTCGCCGACCGCGACATCCGCGACGCCGTCGCCCACCTCGTCGACGATTCCGGCGGCGTCGAAGCCCGGAACGGCGGGAAACGTCGCCTCGCCCATGTCTCCGCTGCGCTTCTTGACGTCGGCGCGGTTCAGCGCGGCCGCGCGCACCCGGACGCGCACCCGGCCTTCGCGCGCGTGCGGCTCGTCCCGCTCGGTCACGTGCAGAACCGACGAGTCCCCGAACCGGTCATAGGTCACAGCGCGCACATCGGCCTCCTTCGATCTGTCTCCAGCTTGGCCACCGTCACTGTGCGTTCACTGGCTGCCGCCCTCCGGGAACGAGCGCGGCGAAGCGCGCGGCGGCCTCGGAAGCGCGCGCCCGACCGGCGACGTACCCGTCGGGGCGCACAAGGTAGAACTCTCCGGGGACGAGCGGCGTGCCGGGCGCGGCCGGGAACCGGTGCACGGTAAGCCCGAGCGAGCGCTCGAGCGCGTCGACCGCCGCGGACGCGACGCTTCCGTACTCGTGCACCTGCCACTCGCACGAGCGCAGCGCCTGGAAGTTCTCGCCGGCCCACGGCAGACGGCGGCCGACGACGCTGTCGCGCTGCCCGTCGTGCTCGCTGCCGGGCATGCGGTAGCGCACGCGGATCTGCGACAAGTAGCCGAACAGCCGGCGGGCACGGCCGAGGCGTGGAACGAGGGAGGTGACGGGGCCGCCGAGCACGCGGGGCACGATGCGGCGCGCGAGAGCCGGCAGCATCCGGTCTGATGTGACGAACGAGAACAGCCGGTCGGCCGTCGCGACGAGGGTGAGCGCGACCGGGCGGCGTTCCCGCTCGTAGCGGTCGAGGGTGTCGTCGTCGGCGCCGCGGCGCAGCACGTCCGCGAAGGCGAATGCGAGATTGTGGGCGTCTTGAAGTCCTGTGTTCATGCCCTGCGCGCCGACGGGCGAGTGCACGTGGGCGGCGTCGCCGGCGAGGAACACGCGCCCGTCGCGGAAGCGCTCGGCGACGCGGTGATGCACGCGGTATGCGGCGAACCACGAGGCCGACCGCCAGTGCACGCCGAACTGCGCGGCGACGCGTTCGGCGACGGCGGTCTCGGGGTCTGCGCCGTCAGAAACGGCGCTCGGCACGACCGTGATGACACGGGCGTGCCCGGCGCCCGACATGGGGAAGGTGAGGAGAAAGTCGGTGGTGGCGGGGCGGATGTTGATCGCCTCCTCGTCGATGCCCGTGACTCCGTCGGCGTCGATGACGCAGAACGTCTGCGGGTTTGTGGTTCCCGTGAATCGGATGCCGCGGGCCTCCCGCACGGCGGACGACGCGCCGTCCGCGCCGACGAGGTACCGGGCCGTGACGCTCACCGTCTCTCCGCCGTGGTCGAGACGCGCCTCGACGCCGTCGCCGGTCTCCGTGACGGACTGGAACGCGTGCTCCCAGAGCACCTCCCGGCCGAGCAGCCGCAGGTTGTCGTCGAGGATCTGCTCGTTGCGGCTCTGCTCGAGCATGTACACGCGCGGATACGGCGTGAGCCCCTCGCCGAGCGCGGCGAAGGGCACGCGGTGGAACATGCGCGGTCCGAGGCCGAATCGCGCGGCGGGCGCCTCCCGCGCCTGCGCGAGAACCTCGTCGGCGAGGCCGAGCTGGGCGTAGATCTCGATCGAGCGCGCCTGCAACCCAAGTGCGCGAGACTCGCGCGTCGTGCCGGACTTCGCGTCAGCGATGATCGCGCCGATGCCGAGCTTCGCGAGCCAATTCGCGAGCATGAGCCCCGTCGGCCCGGCTCCCACGACGAGAACGTCCGTGTCCATGTCCTCGACGCTACGCCGCTGGCCGCGCCCCGTCGAGAGTCGGTGACGCAGCGCGTGAGGCCCTGCCCCTAGACTTGGCGCAAACGAGCAGACGGGCGAGAGTCAGCGGATGACGACGGGACGACTCGAAGCGTTCAGCGATGGCGTGCTGGCCATCATCATCACGATCATGGTGCTCGGCCTCGCGGTGCCGCAGGGCGGCTCGTTCGCCGCGTTCTTCTCGACCGTGGGCACGGGGCTCCTCGGCTACGTGCTGAGCTTCGCCTACGTCGGCATCTACTGGAACAACCATCACCATATGTTCCAGGTCGTGGAGCGAGTGACGGGCCCCGTGCTGTGGGCCAACCTGCACTTGCTCTTCTGGCTGTCGCTGCTTCCGCTCACGACTGCGTGGCTCGACTCGACCGGCCTCGCTCCCGCCGCCGTCATCGTCTACGGCACGGATCTGCTGCTCTGCGCCGTCGCCTACTTCCTTCTGCAGTCCGCCGTGCTCCGCGCGGAAGGCGCCGGGTCCCGGCTGCGGCGACTCATCGGCCGCGACTGGAAGGGGCACCTGTCTCCCGCCCTGTACGCCGTCGGCATCGCCCTCGGCGCCGCCGCCTTCGCACTGCCGGGCCTCGCGTGGGGCTCCGTTCTCATCTACGCGGGCGTCGCCGTCATGTGGATCGTCCCCGACCGCCGCATCGAACGCGGCGTCGCCCCCTACCCGCCGCCCACCGAGAGGAACAGCCCATGACCGAGCCCTTCGTGAGCATCGACACGGATGCCGCCGAGCCGCCGTTCGAGCAGATCCGCCGCCAGGTCATCGACGGGGTGCGCGTTGGACGGCTCACGCCCGGAGACAAGCTGCCGACGGTCCGCGGCCTCGCGCTCGAGCTCGGCCTTGCCGCGAACACGGTCGCGAAGGCGTATCGGGCGCTCGAGGCCGACGGCGTCATCGAGACGCACGGCCGCAGCGGCTCGTTCGTCTCGACGCACGGCGACCCGATCCAGCAGAAGGCTCAAGCCGCGGCGCGCGACTTCGCGCAGCGGATGGCGGAGCTCAGAGTGGATGCCGAGGACGCGCTCGCCTACGTGCAGCGCGCCCTCGGCATCCGATAGCTCTGTCGACCGCCCTCCGTCAGACTTCGTCGGTCGTTCTGCCCACGGGTTCCTTCTCTCCCGCGAGCCAGCGGGAGTGCAGCACGTCGCCGATGAACAGGTCGTAGACCAAGACGCCGATCACGCCGCCGACGAGCGGCCCGATTATCGGAACCCAGAAGTACCAGCTGAACGAGCCGTCGACCGTGCCCGGCATGGCGACATCACCCCAACCGGCCGCCCACGCGAACAGGCGCGGGCCGAGGTCGCGCGCGGGGTTGATGGCGTATCCCGCGTTCGCCCCGAAGGACATGCCGATCGCGGCGACCGCGATGCCGATCATGAACGGTCCGAGGTTCGCCTTGACCGCCGTGTTGCGCAAGTCGATCACGGCCGCCACGAACATCACGAGGAACATCGTGCCAACGACCTGGTCGATGAAGGGCCCGAACATGTTGCCGTTGAAGTACGGCGCCGGGAAGGTCGCGAAGATCGAGAACGTGATGTTTCCGTCCGCATCGGTGCGGCCGGTGCCGAGCGCCTTGTTGAACGCGTCGATGGCGTCGTGGTACACGAGGTAGACGAGCGCCGCGCCCACGAAGGCGCCGACGAGCTGTGCGGCCATGTACGGCAGCACCTTTCGCCACGGGAACCGTCGTCGCACGGCGAAGGCGAGCGTCACGGCGGGGTTGATGTGCGCACCGCTCACGCCGCCGGCGACGTAGACGCCGAAGGCGACGGCGAATGCCCAGCCCCACGTGATGAGCAGCCAGTCACCGGCGCCTTGGAAGAACGTCGTGGGATCGGCGGTTCGGCCCGATCCCGGCAGGCCGGCGACCGCCATAGCGACGACCCCGTCTCCGAAAGCGATAAGGACGAACGTTCCGAGGAACTCTGCGAGCACCTCCCCCCAGGTGTTGTCCAAGCGTTTCAGGCCGCTTCCATGCCGCAGGGCGGTGCGTAGCGGAGTCACGTCACTCATGGTGATCCTCCTGGGATTCTGACCGCAATGTCTGTATTTCCCGAGTCTCGTCTGTACATGACGAAGCCTCAATTGGCACGGTACCCCCGCCCTCGCCGCTTGGCAATAGGCCAGCGGGCCCTCAGCTCACGGGCGAATATCGCATCTCGGGGCGGCCGGTCTGCCCATACCGCGGCGCGACCGTCGCCCGGCCGGCGGTCGTGAGGTATTCCAGATAGCGGCGAGCGCTCACGCGCGACATCCCCGTCGCTTCCGCGATCTCGACGGCCGACGCGGAATTTTCCGTCTGCGCGAGGGCCGCGGCGACGCGCTCGAGCGTGGCCTTGCCGATTCCCTTCGGCAGGGCGGACGTCGACTGTCGCCGGCCGTCGTGCATGATCGCGTCGATGGCGGACTGGTCGATGACAGCGCCCGGCTGCGTGTCGAGTCGCCGCTTCGACTGCGCGAACTCGGCGAGCGCGTCGCGCAGCATCCCGGCGCCGAAGGGCTTGACGAGGTAGCGGAACGCGCCGCCGAGCTTCGCCCGCCGCACGCTCTCGAGATCGCGCGCGGCCGTGACGGCGATGACGTCGATGTCGCGTGTCGCGTCCTCCGCCCGAAGCCGGGCGAGAACGTCGAGGCCGTTGATGTCGGGCAGGTAGAGGTCGAGCAGCACGAGCTCGGGCTTCAGGGCGTGCGCCTGGCGAAGCGCCTGCCCTCCCGAGTGCGCGACGCCCACGACGGTGAACTCCTCGAGCGACTCGATGAAGCGCTTGTGGATGCTCGCGACGGCCACGTCATCGTCGACGACGAGCACCGTGCGCGGGCTCATTGCGAGACCGCCGTTGTCGGAGCCGTGAACCGCTCGACGAGGGTCACCGTGAACGTGGCGCCGCTTCCCGGATCGGTCACGAGGTCGATGCCCCCGCCGTGGCGCCGGGCGATCCGCGCCACGAGCGCGAGTCCGATGCCGCGCCGACCGTTCGTCGGCTCCTTCGTCGACACGCCCGTGTCGAAGATGCGCTTCGCAAGCTCGCTCGGCACGCCGTCGCCGTCGTCGCTGACGGTGATCACGCACGACTCGTCGTCGTGGATGCTGACGGTCACCGTGCCGCCCGGCTCGCACGCATCGAGGGCGTTCTCGACGAGGTTGCCGATCACCGTGAGCACGTCCATGCGCGTATCCGCATCTCCCGAGAGGTCACGGAGGGAGCTGCCGGAGTCGATCTCGAGGCCGATGACGCGCTCGCGGGCGCGGGCACCGAGCGAGATCAGCAGGGCGCTGACTTCGAGATCCCCGATCCCCGGGTGCGCGGCAGACCCGGTGAGGGCGCCTCCGCCGTTCGTGCGCTCGATGAACGCGACGGCCTCGTCGGTGTGGCCGAGCTCGATGAGACCGGAGATGACGTGCAGCTGGTTGGAGAATTCGTGCGCCTGGGCGCGCAGTCCCTCGGCGAGGCCCTGCACGCCTTCGAGTTCCCGCAGCATCTCGTGCAAGTGCGTGTGGTCGCGCAGGATCAGCACGACGGCGGTCGGCCCGCTTGGCACGGCGACCGAGTCGCTGTGCGCGATGAGCACACGGTGCCCCGCGAGAATGAGCCGTTCGTCGACGTCGCGTTTCTCGACGAGCTGGAGCACGTCGGCCTCCAGCACCTCCGCCGCGGGACTGCCGACGTAGTCGACCTCGTCGTCGAGGTCGAGCAGGCGGCGTGCCTCGTCGTTGATGAGCGCGATGCGCTGCCGCTCGTCGACGGCGACGATTCCCTCCCGGATGCCGTGGAGCATGGCGTCGCGGGTCTCGAGAAGAGCGGCGATCTCGTCGGGTTCGAGGGAGTAGATGCGACGGCGGATGACGCGCGTCGCCCATGCGGAGCCGAGCACGCCGAGGCTCGCGGCGATCGCGAGCACGACGACGAGCTGCAGGGTGTCGCCCACGAGGGCCTCGTCGAGGGTCGACTCGAGGATGCCGACCGACACGGTGCCGATCACGCGGTCGCCGGAGAACACGGGCACTTTGACACGCCACGACTCCCCGAGCGTCCCCGTCTGAGTGCCGACGTACATCTCGCCGGACAGAGGAACCGACGGGTCCGTCGACACGCGTTTCCCGATCCGGCTCGCGACGGGGTGCGAGTATCGAATGCCCTCCGCATCGGTGACGACGACGTATGTCACGTTCGACGCCTCGCGGATGGCTTGCGCGATCGGCTGGATCGTCGCGGCGGGATCGTCGCTCGAGTACGCCTCGAGCACGGCCGGCATCGTGGCGATCGACTCGGCGACGGAGACCATGCGGTCCTTGTACGCCTCACGCAGCGCATGCTCCTGGAACAGCGATGACGCTACTCCCGCCGTGACGACGGTGATGAGCACGATGGACACCTGCAGCACGAGCAAGTGCACCCGAAGCGACATCGGCCGAGTCATGGCCACCATTGTCCCATCGAGGAAGCGCGCTTTCGCGCTCGATTACGTGACCACAATGACCACAACGCCCCGTCTTCGGGTGCTCGTTACCCGTTTCCGTTCGAGCAGCGCACCTCATCGACGGTCTGCCCCGTGACCGAGCGCGGCAGCTCGACCTTCGACGCCTCGGTCGCACCCGGCGTCGCGGTCGACGGCGTCTCGGGCGGCGCACTGTTTTCGGGCGAGGGGCTCTGCGGCTTCGAGCCGTAGTAGCCGGACCCGCCCGTGAGCACGAGGCCCTTATCCGCCTTGACCGCGTCCATGAGCGTCCGAGCGGCATCGGTGATGGGCACGACGCCGTCGGCGACGTCGGCGACCGGGTACTGGACGAGCGCGAAGTTCCCAGCGGGCACGTCCTTGAGGGCGAGCGCGATCGACACCATGGTGTTGAGATTGTCGAGGCCGTCAGACAGCGTGACGTTCTTCGCCGCCACCTTGGCTATCGAGTACAGCGTCACGGGGGATGACAGCGTCTCCGACGATTGCAGCTTCCGCATGAGCGCCGACATGTAGACCTGCTGGTTGCTGATGCGGCCGATGTCGGACCCGTCGCCGACACCGTGCCGGGTGCGCAGGAACTGCGCCGCCTCACGGCCGTTCAGTGTGACGTTTCCGGCGGGCAGGTTGAGATCGGTCTTCGGGTCGACGATCGGATCGGCGAGGCACACGTCCACGCCGCCGACGGCATCCGCCATCGCCGTCACGCCCTCGAAGGTGACGGCTGCCGCGAAGTGGATGGTGAGACCGGTCAGCTGGCTCACCGTCGACCAGGTGCACGCGAGACCGCCGATCTCGAGGGACTCGTTGATCTTCGCGGAGCTGCGCGGGCTGTGCGTCACGCCCTTCTGATCGGTGCAGGCGGGAATCGGCACGAACGTGTCGCGGGGGATCGAGATCACGACGGCGTTGGAGTGGTCTTCGGAGACGTGCACGAGAATCGTCACGTCATTGCGCTGCCCCTGGATCTGAGAGGCGTCGCCGTAGCGTCCGCCCTGACCCTGCCGCGTGTCGCTGCCGACGAGCAGCATGTTGAAGCCGCCCTCGATCGCGTTGACGTCGGGCACGGGCGGCGCCGTCGTCCCGCCCGGTCCGACGAGGGTGATCGTGGGCTTGAAGCTGTGCAGCACGTCGTAGATGGCCCACGCGGCGACTCCTGCGGTGCTGACGAGCACGACGGCGAGCGCTATCGCGATGCCCGACACGGCCGCGCTCACGGCACCCCGGCGCCGCTGTCGACCGTGCCGGACGACGGCGATGCTGCGGTCTTTCGCGGCGTCGCGTCCCATAACCGAACAGTCTAGGCGGCCACGCTCACGAGGCCGTCTGATCGATCGGCGTCTCGACGACGTCGCGATTCGTGATGCCGATGAGGGAGACGATGCCGCCGACGATGAGCATCGCCGCGGTCACGATCATGCCCCGTCGAAATCCGTCGAGGTCGACGCTGCCGCCGATGATGAGGCCCGCGCACGCGACGGTCACGAGTCCCGCGACCCGCGAGACGGCGTTGTTCACGGCCGAGGCGATGCCCGAGCGCTCGGTGCTGATGGCGCCGAGAATCGCACTCGTGAGCGGCGCGACAGTTATCGACAGCCCGAGTCCGAAGAGCAGCAGACCGGGAAGCAATTGCAGCCAGTAGTTGATCGCGGGCTGCACCGTCACGGTCAGGGCGAAGCCGATGCCCGCGACGATCGGTCCGACGCCCATGAACAGGCGCGGTCCGATGCGGCTCGACCACGCGCCGATGCGGCCCGACAGGGCGAGCATCACGAGAGTCGGGGGCATCGTCGCGAGCCCCGCGAGCGTCGCCGGGAACCCCGCCGCCTGCTGCAGGTAGATGACCATGATGAACAGGCCGAAGCTCAGCGCGCCGTACACGAACACCGTGGCGACGTTCCCAACGGAGAAGTTCCGGGCGCGGAACAGAGTGAGCGGCAGCATCGGCGAGCGCGCCCTCGCCTGCCACACGATGAACAGAGCGGATGCCGCCACGCCGACCACGAGCGGAACGAGGACGACGAGGCTCGTCCACCCGAAACGCTCTTGCTCGATGAGAGCGAACACGAGGCCTCCGAGTCCGACGGCACCGAGCACAGCGCCGAGAATGTCGACGTGCGCGCCGCCGGCCGGGCGGGGCTGCGCCGGCATCCGCCGCATGAGCCACAGCGTCACGACGATGGGCACGACGTTGATGGCGAAGATGAGACGCCAGCTCACAGCATCCACGAGCCCGCCCCCGAGCAGCGGCCCGATGATCATGGCCGTGCCCGTCCATGCGGTCCAGCGGCCGATGGCGCCGCCCTGCTCTTTCGAGGGAAAGGTCGACATGATGATGGCGAGGGAGCTCGGCACGAGCAGGGCCGCTGCGACCCCCTGCAGCGCGCGAGCGATGATGAGCAGCGTCGCCGTCGGCGCGATGGCGCACAGCAGCGACGTCACGCCGAACCAGACGAGGCCGGCGGCGAGGACGCGACCGCGTCCGAACGCGTCGGAGAGGGAGCCGGCGAGCAGGATGAGCGCGCCGAGCGTGAGCATGTACGCGTCGACGACCCACTGCTGCACGGCAAGGCCCCCGCCGAGCTCGTCGGCGATCGACGGCAGGGCGACGTTCACGATCGAGCCGTCGAGGAACGACACGAACGAGGCGAGGATGGCGACGACGAGCACGAGTCGCTTCGCGCGCTCGCCGGCGGAGACCTGCGTGTCAGCCATACCCCGATTATGCGCCGGTTGCGCGGCCGCGGCTCACTCCTTCTCGGCGATGGCCTTTACCGTTGCGACGAGACCGTCCCACATTTCTCGGGAGTGGTCGGCGGCCTCGGCGCTCGGGTTATTATCCTGCTCGAGCGTCAGTTCCGTGCGATCCCCGTCGTCGGTGAGCGTCCACGTGAGCGTGTGGTAGTTCTCGGGCTCGTCGGGGAGGCCGGTGAGGGGGCTGAAGTGCGTCATCACCATCCGGTGTTCCGGCTCGAATTCGAGGATCTCCCCCTTGTCCTCGTACGGCGAGCCCTGCCACGTGCCGCGCCAGACGATGCGGCTTCCGGGCTGCCAGCTCGTCTCGACCTCCGTGCCGAACATGAACTGTCTGATGGCCTCCGGATCGGTGAGCACCGACCACACGCGAGTCGGCGTGGCGGAGATGGAGGTCGTGGATGTGGCGATGTGGTTCTCGGTCATGACGGCGGCTCCTCATGCCTGTTTCTCTGCAGAATACGCCGCACCCGCGGAAGCGGGAAGCGCGAGAGCTCCGGTCGGCGCTACGCCTGCTCTCGGCGGCGCGCGATCTCGGTGATCCAGATCGGCGCGAACGGAGACGTGCAGTTCGGCGGAGTCGGATAGTCCTTGAGCACTTCGAGGCGTTCGCCGATCGCCAGCGCGCGCTCGCGGAGCTCGGGATGGTGGATGCCGATCATGGCGAGGCACTCGTTCATCGCCCACTGCAACCGCTCGGGCGCGTCCCTCATGTGCGCCTCGATGAGATCGAGAAGCCCCGGCAGATGGAGGCCGTCGGGCTTCTTCTCGACGAGAGCGCTTGTCAGCGACCACCCGGCACTTGCGACGACGGGGTCCGGATCTGCGAACCACGCCGTCCGAAGCTCTTCGACGTTGGCGTTCTTCTTGACGACGTAGCTGAGGAGCCAGTCGTGCACTTTCGGAACCCGGGCCTCGCGGAGCATGGTGTCCAACTCGTCGGCATCGTACGCTTTGGGGCGGCACACGAGAATCGCGACGAGACGCGCGGCCGTGTCGCCGGTCGCCCACAGCCGTCCGGCGAGCTCGTGCTGCGTCTTGAGGCTCTTCGCGATGGCGCGCAGCTTGGTGAGGTTGACGCCGTGGTCATCGCCGTGGCGCTCGTTCACCGCCCGGATCCTGGGATCCTCCAGGGCCGCAAGCTGGGCGAGGACGGCATCGACGTCCGCGTCGCGAGTGTCGACCATGGCGTCCTCCTCCACCTCTGGGCGTGCATCAAGACTAGGCCGCGCTGGACTCCGCAGCCGGATGTCGGTGCTCGCCCGTATCGTTCACACATGCTCAGTCCTGCCCAAGCCCATGTCCTCGCCGAGGCCTACCTCGCGGTTCACCGGTCTGACCGGCAGGTCTCTCCCGAGGTCTACGGCGACAAGGACGGGTACACGATCGGCTTCGGCATCTGGATGGTGGACGAACTCGTCCCGGTCTGCGGTGAAGGTCCCGTGCTCGTCGACCGGCACACGGGAGAGATGAGATTTCTCGGCTCCGTCGAGCAGTTCGACCGGCTCGGTCGCATGCGGCGCGTGCTTTAGCGGGCCACCCGAGCGGGACAACACACGCGTCAGATGACGGGCTCGCTCCACGGGTCGAGGTTTCCGAACCGGTGCGCCGTGATCGAGATCGCCTGCTCGTGCAGGAACGGCAACAGCTCGATGCGCCCGGACTGCGTCACCGGGCCGGCGTAGATCGCGACGTCGGGGTCGCCGTCGAGCGCCTCCGCCAGGCGGCGGTGCAGGTCAGCGCGCCGGTCGGCGTCGCCGCCGACGAGCCGGACGCGCGGCACGCGGCCCTGCGGCGGTCCGTCGAGAAGCGGCGGATTCGCCGTGCGCTCGATCCACTCGGCATCCGACTCGACAGTGATCACGACCCCGAGCGCGTCGAGCATGCGCAGCACCGCCGTCGGCATGGGCTCTGCGACGCTCACGCTCACATGCGAGCGGGCGCGCACTCCGGCGACGATGACGCGAAGCGTCTCACCGAGTGACGCGTCGGCTGCGGCGCGAACGGCGACGGGAACCGGTCGATAGCGCAGAATGTTCCGTTCGACGGTGAGGCCGCTCGCGTCTCGCACATCGCCGTATTCGCCGGCCCAGGCGATGGCATCCGAGAGGGCGGAGCGCCGCAGCACGTCGAACTCCTCGTATCCCATCGACGGCTGGGCGGCCTCGATGAGGGAGGTGATGCGCGAGTCGAGCCCGCGCAGGTGCAGCGTCGAGCTCGAGCTTCCGCGAGCGGTGCGCCACGAGCCGAGCCCGTACAGGTAGCTCGGTCCGCCGGCCTTGGTGCCCGCGCCGACGGACGAGCGCTTCCAGCCGCCGAACGGCTGACGCTGCACGATGGCTCCCGTGATGCCGCGGTTCACGTACAGGTTGCCGGCCTCGACGCTCGCGAGCCAATCCTCGAGATCCTGCGGGTCCTGCGTGTGCAGTCCCGACGTCAGGCCGTAGTCGATGGCGTTGACGTAGCGGATCGCGTCGTCGAGCGTGCGCGCGTGCATGACGCCGAGCACGGGCCCGAAGAACTCGGTCAGGTGGAAGTACGAGCCGGGCTTGACGCCCGTGCGGATGCCGGGAGACCACAGTCGTCCCGTTCGATCGAGCCGCTTGGGCTTGACGAGCCACTCTTCGCCCACGCCGAGCTCGGTGAGCGCGTGCAAGAGCTTGCCGTGCGCCGGCTCAATGAGCGGGCCCATCTGCGTCGAGGGATCTGAGGGGTATCCGACGCGCAGCGACATGGTCGCGTCGACGAGCTGGCGCTGGAAGCGCTCCGAGCGCGCGACCGAGCCGACGAGGATGACGAGGCTCGACGCGGAGCACTTCTGGCCGGCGTGGCCGAACGCGCTCTTGACGACGTCGGATGCCGCGAGGTCGATGTCCGCGCTCGGTGTGACGATGATCGCGTTCTTCCCACTCGTCTCGGCGAGCAGCGGCAGGTCGGGCTTCCACGAGCGGAAGAGCTTCGCGGTGTCCCACGAGCCGGTGAGGATGACGCGGTCGACGGCGTCGTGCGAGATGAGTGCCGTGCCGAGCTCGTTCTCCTCGAGCGAGACGTAGGCGAGCAGCTCCCGCGGCACTCCGGCTTCCCACAGGGCCTCGACCATGACGGCGGCCGTGCGCTCGGACTGCGGCGCGGGCTTGATGATGACGCCGGAGCCGGCGGCGAGAGCCGCGAGCACTCCTCCCGCGGGAATGGCGAGCGGGAAGTTCCACGGCGGCGTCACGACCGTGAGCCGGGAGGGCACGAACACGGCGCCCTGCACGCGGTCGAGCTGTCGCGCTTGGGCCGCGTAGTAGTGGGCGAAGTCGATCGCCTCACTCACCTCGGGGTCCCCCTCGGCGATCGTCTTGCCCGTCTCGGAGCCCATCACCTCGAGCAGCCGGTCGCGGTGCGCGGCGAGCGCGTCGGCGGCGCGGTCGATGACGGCGGCGCGATCGGCGGCCGGGCGCTCGCCCCACGCCGCTCCGGCATCGCGCACGGTCTGAATGAGCCCTTCGAGCTCGGCGGGGTCGCTCACACGGTGCGCGGCGACGGTGTCGACGCCGAGCTGCGAATCCTCCATGCGCGCGATGATGCCGCGGCCCCACACGCGGTTCGCGGGCAGCGCGGGGTCGGTGTCGGGCGTGTTGCGGAAGCCGGGCATGCCCTCCTCGCTGTGCGTGACGGCGTCGAAGGTGCCGGTGAAGATGCGCGTCGTGTCGAACGGGCCGGGAATCTCGCCCTTCGGCCGGCCGAGGTGCAGCACTTGCTGCGTGAGTCCGAGCTCGACGGCGTCGTCTGCGGGGCGAGTGGTGGCGGATGCCGCGTCGGGCGCGGCGCCGCCGTCAGCGGCATCCGTTCGGCTGTCCTTCGGCACGTCGCCGGCGAGGCGCCACTCGTTCGCGCGGTCCTGGTCGCGATTGCGCGCCGGCGGCTCGGCGCCGTCCCGGTCGAGTTCGGCGACGGAGTCGAGGAAGCGCTTCTTCTCACGCTCGAGCAGCGCCGGGTTGTCGTTGAGCTCGAACACCGCCGACATGTAGTTCTCGGTCGACGCGTTCTCTTCGAGACGGCGGATGAGGTAGGAGATGGCGACGTCGAACTCGTGCGGGTTGACGACGGGCGTGTAGAGCAGCAGGTCGCCGACGACCTTCCTCACTTCGGTGGCCTGCCCCGTTGCCATGCCGAGCAGCATCTCGAATTCGACGGCGTCCGTCACGCCGCGGCTCTCGGCGAGCAGCCAGGCGTAGGCGACGTCGAAAAGGTTGTGGCCCGCAACGCCGAGCCGCACGGCATCCGTCCGCTCGGGCGTGAGCGCCCACTCGAGCACGCGCTTGTAGTTCGCGTCGGTGTCCTGCTTGCGCGAGTACGGCGCCTGCGGCCAGCCGTGCATCTCGGCGTCGACGTTCTCCATGACCAGGTTCGCGCCCTTCACGAGGCGCACCTTGACGGGCGCCCCGCCCGCGGCGCGGCGAGTGCGCGCCCACGCGTTGAGCTCCTGCATCGCCGCGAGGGCGTCGGGCAGGTACGCCTGAAGCACGATCCCCGCCTCGAGATCCCGCAGCTCGGGATGCTCGAGCAGTCGCGTGAACACCGCGATCGTGAGGTCGAGGTCGCGGTACTCCTCCATGTCGAGGTTGATGAACTTGCGCTGCCCGGCCCGCTCGCGGTCCGCGGCGAGGCGATACAGCGGGAGCACCTTCTCGACGACGAGCTCGACGGCTTCGTCGAAGGCCCACATCGACAGCTGCGCGACGATCGACGAGACCTTGATCGAGACGTAGTCGACGTCGTCGCGCTCGAGCAGAGCCATCGTGCCGTCGAAACGACGCTGCGCCTCGGCCTCGCCGAGCACCGCCTCGCCGAGCAGGTTGAGATTGAGCCGCGAGCCGTCCTCGCGCAAGTGGGCGATCGCGGGACCGAGCTTCTCGGGCGTCGCGTCGACGACGAGGTGGCCGACCATCTCGCGCAGCACACGACGGGCGATGGGGATGACGATGCCGGGGATGACGGGTCCGAGCACGCCGCCGCACGCGATGGCGGCGCGCATGTACCAGGGCAGGAACTTGGGCGTGAGCTTCGCCACCTTCTGCAGCCCGTAGCCCGCGACGAAGAGGTCCTCCGGTCGCATGACGCCGTCGACGAAGCCGACGGTGAACGGCAATCCGTTCGGGTCTTTGAGAACGCCGGCGAGCCGCTGCGCCGCGGGATCGCTCGGGAAGTCGGCGCTCTCGCGCACCCAGTGCTCCGCGAGCTTCACAGCCTCGCGGGCGAGGGGGTCGCGGGACGTGTCGATCGACGCTTCAGCCATGCTCACGAGACTATTCCTCCGCCAGACGTTCGGGCTTCTCCGCTCAGTCTGCATCGCCGAATTCAACAGGTACAGCGACTATTCTCGAAGGATATTCGTCAAACCTGCTTCACTGTTGAGGAGGACGGATGCTGGACATGCGCCGCCTGCGGGTCCTGCACGAGCTCAAGCTGCGCGGCACGCTCGCGCGCGTCGCCGACGCGCTCGCCTACAGTCCGTCCGCCGTCTCGCAGCAGCTCGCGCAGCTTGAGCGCGAGGTGGGGGTGCCGCTGCTGCAGAAGAGCGGCCGGCGCGTTCTGCTCACGCCGCAGGGCGAGGTGCTCGCCGAGCGCGCGGGCAGCCTGCTCGACGCCCTCGACGAGGCGGAGTCCGCCGTTACCGCTTCGCTCGGCTCGGTGTCGGGCACCGTACGCCTCGCGGTGCTGCAGTCGGCTGCGCACGCGATCGTGCCGCGAGCGATCGCGCTCGTCGCGCGACGGCATCCCGACTTGCGCGTACTCACGATCGAGCGTGAACCGGATGCCGCCCTGTTCGAAGTGGCCGCGCGCGATTTCGACCTCGTGATCGCCGAGCAGTATCCGGGACGCACGCGCGCGATGCGCCCCGATCTCGATCGGGTGCTGCTCGGCCTCGACGCCCTGCGGCTCGCGGTGCCGCCGCACGTGACGGTGAGCGCAGCCGACGCGAGCGAGGGCCTCCCGGCATCCGTCCGACATGTGCCGTGGGTCATGGAGCCGAGCGGAACGGCGTCACGCAGCTGGGCGCTGCAGCTGTGCCGCCAATCGGGCTTCGAGCCCGACGTTCGCTTCGAGACCGCCGACCTCATGGCGCACGTCCGGCTCATCCGCACGGGCAGCGCCGTCGGCATCCTGCCCGACCTGCTGTGGGCGGGCGACGTGCCGAGCGTTCGGCTCCTCGATCTGCCGGGCTCCCCGCAGCGGGAGCTGTTCACGTCGGCGCGCGCGTCGAACGCGGCCCGACCGGGAGTCGTCGCGGTGCGGGAGGCGCTCGCCGACGCCGTCGCCGAGATCTCCGCGCGCAGCACAAGCGACGCTTGGGGACCGCTGCCGATTGAGCGTACGCAGAGCCCGGCTCTACGATCGAGCCATGACTCGCACGATCGATGAGAGCGCCCTGACCGCACACGTCGATCGGTCAGCGGTCCGCGCCTTCCGGAACGACGTGGCGAGCGGCTCGTACGGCGTCGCGGCGCGGCGCGCAGCCGGCTGGGGCGGCAGCATCCTCGTGTTCGTCATCGTCGGCGTCGCCGCCCTCGTCATCGGTCCTGCGATCGTGTCGGGCGTGGCCGAGACGGGCTTCTCGGTAACGGCGTTCATCCCCGTCGCCGTCGTCGCCGCCGTGATCGCGGGCGTCCTGCTGATCCGTCACTTGCGCTGGGCGCGCTGGCTGCGCCTCGCGAACTTCGCCGCCGCCAACGGCTGGGGCATGCGCCCGGAGACGGTCGGGCCGAGCTACCCCGGGCTCATCTTCGGGCAGGGCCGCGACCGCACGGCATCCGATCGCCTCTACGCGACGAATGGCCGCTACTTCGACATCGCCAACTACCGCTACACGACGGGCAGTGGGAAGAGCAGCACGACGCATCGCTGGCAGTACGTCGCCGTCAAGCTCGACCGTAGACTGCCGCACATGGTGCTCGACTCGCGCTCGAACAACGGCCTCTTCGGCTCGAACCTGCCGCGCGCGTTCTCTCGCGACCAGGTGCTCTCGCTCGAGGGCGACTTCGATCGGCACTTCACGCTCTACTGTCCGCGGGAGTACGAGCGCGACGCGCTCTACGTGTTCACGCCGGACTTCATGGCGATGCTCATCGACACGGTCTCGGGCTTCGATGTGGAGATCGTCGACGACTGGATGTTCCTCTACGCCGGCGGTTCGTACGAGCCGCTCGAGGCGGGCACGTGGCGCCGGTTTCTGCGCATCGTCGACACCGTCGCGGCGAAGGCGATCGCTCGCTCCGACAACTACAGGGACGATCGGATGCTGCCGGACGGCGCCGAACCGCTGCACGCGCAGGCGGCGACCGCGAACCTCGTGGCCCCGCAGGGGCGCCGGCTGCGCACGGGCGTTCAGTGGGGCACGATCGCGGTCATGGCGTGCATAGCGATCGGCTGGCTGCTCATGACGATGATCTGACGGATGCCGCGCGGGCGCGTTCTGTCAACGCCTGGGATTCTGCTGTCGAGGCGACGATGCTGGCGAGAGAGTGACAGGAGGAACAATGACCCGCACGCCGACCGACGTTATCCACGATCACCTGATGAAGCGCCTCGAGGGAGATCTGGAAGGCGACATTGAGCAGAACTTCTCGAAGGACATCGTGATCCTCTCGGGCTTCGGAACGTTCCGCGGCCACGATGGCATCCGCCAGTCCTCGGCTCTGCTCGCCGAGGCCGTGAGCTCGGGCATCTTCAACTACAACCGCACCGTGATCGAGCGGGACTATGGGTTCCTCGAGTGGACGGCGAAGGGCGACGACGACATCATCCGCGACGGCGCTGACTCGTATTTCGTCGTCGACGGGCTCATCGTCGCCCAGACGATCCACTACACGACCTGGCCGCGCGACTGAGTCAGGCGAAGAAGCGCGCGAGCTCAGCCGCGGTTCGCGTCCGGCGCCAGTTCAGTGCTCATCCGCGTCGCCCTGATGACGCGTCGCGATGTCGGGAATCGCTGCGACGGGCACGAGCACGATGTCCTGCACCCGCCAGTCGAGCGAGGCGCACTTCCGCGTCGCCTCCTCGAGCTTCTCCGTCGATACCTTCCCCCTGCGCGGAACGACGAAGGTCTCGATGTGGAACACCTGCCCCTGGTCGCGCACGCGGGATCCGACGTCGACGACCCACGGCAGCGACCGCAGGTATTCGTGCACGTCATGCACGAGCGGATGCGCCTTCTCCTGGTCGAACGTCGTCGCGCGCTTGTCCATGAGATCGAGGACAGCGGCCTTCGTATTCTTCACGCCGTCCCACAGGATGCCGGCGGCGATGAACAGCGCTGCGGCGGAGTCGAGCCACCACAGTCCCACCCCGATGCCCGCGACGCCGATGATCGAGCCGACGTTCGTGGTCCAGTCGGCGCTGCTCATGTCGGCATCCGCGAACAGCAGCTTGTTGTGCAGCCGACGCGCGACCTTCATCTTCGCGCGGCCGAAGAACACCGGCGGTGCCGCGATGAGCGCCATGATGCCCATCATGAGCCAGCCGAGCCATACCGTGTGCCCCCACAGATTCACGGTGCCGATCGTGGGGTGCTCGGCCGCGATCAGGCCCGATGCGGCCTCGATGATGAGGTTTGCGGCCACGAGCACGAGAGCGACCGCTGCGACGAGATGGCCGACGCCCATCGCCCGGTGGTAGCCGTACGGGTGCGAACGACTCGCCTTCCGGCCGATGAACGCGACTGCGATCAGGAAGGCGAACTGCGGTGTGGTCGAGAGGATGTCTTAGACCCACGCCGTCTTCATCGCCTGCGAGTTGCCGAGGACGAAGTACACGATCGTGACTGTGCACGCCGTGAACGCGATACTGAGCCACTCGAGGCGCACGGCCTTCTTGAGCGCGTCCTCCTGCTCGGCGGGCAGCGCCCGCTTCACTCGTTCGACGTTCGCGATCATGCGTCCACCCTCTGTGAATCGAGATACGTCTCAAGCTCGCTCAACAGCGCGTTCTCCCCCATCGGCAAGAGCATGACGACGCTCAGCGACGCCCCGTCGTCCGCCGTCGTCTGCAGGTACGGCCGGGTGAGCCCGACCCGATCCGTCCAGGGCGTCTGGTCGGTGATTCCGCCGATGACGACGTCGAGCTTCTGCGTCTCAAGGCCGCGCACGAGAGCCTCCTCGCTGCCCACCGTCCAGTCGATCTCGGCGTCGATGCTGCGGGCGAAGCCGCGAACGATGTCGACTTCCTTCCCGCTGTAGCCGCTGTCGTCGACGACGGCGAGGTCACCGTTGGGTGAGATGCCGACGCGGAGGGTGCCGCCGCTCGCGCGGTCGAGGGAGCCGTTCGGATCAGTGGGGATCGTGATGCCGCAGCCGCTGAGCGTGAGCATCACGAGCAGCGCGAGGGCGCCGACAAGTAATCGCATGCTCTGACGTCAGGAGAGCGGCGCCGGCGACGGGGAGTGCTTGACAAGAGCTTGCACCGCCGACTATCCGCGAGACCTGTGCTGACAACTCGGGCTAGCATGTGGGCATGGCAGATTCATCGTTTGACATCGTCAGCAAGGTCGACAAGATGGAGGCGGACAACGCCGTCAACCAGGCCCGCAAGGAAGTCGAGCAGCGCTATGACTTCAAGGGCACCGACGCCTCGGTGGACTGGTCGGGAGAAAAGGTCCTGCTCAAGGCCAACACCGAAGAACGCGTGAAGGCCATTCTCGACGTGTTGGAGTCGAAGTTCATCAAGCGCGGCATCTCACTCAAGAGCCTCGACGCCGGCGAACCGTACCCGAGCGGCAAGGAGTACCGCATCGAGGTCGGTCTGAAGAACGGCATCGAGTCGGACCAGGCCAAGAAGATCTCGAAGCTCATCCGCGACGAGGCGCCAAAGAGCGTCAAGAGCCAGATCCAGGGCGACGAGCTGCGCGTGCAGTCGAAGAGCCGCGACGACCTCCAGTCGACGATCGCGCTGCTCAAGGGCAGCGACCTCGACATCGACCTGCAGTTCATCAACTTCCGCTGAGGATCGGGCATCCCGAGCGGATGCCGTACGACAAGGAGCACGAACAATGAAGATCGGCTGCCACGCGTCCGTCTGGACCGGCACGTTCGACGAGGCCGGCCTGCGCACGGCGTTCGAGGGAACCGCGAAGGCGGGCTTCGACCTCATCGAGCTGCCGCTCTTCCACCCCGACGACTGGAACGTCGAGCTCACCAAGGCGCTCGCGGCCGAGCACGGCCTCGCCGTGACGGCATCCCTCGGTCTGACCGATGACATCAACATCAGCTCCGAGGACACCGCGGTCGTCGAGCGCGGCGAAAAGCACCTGACGAAGATCCTTGAGATCCTGCACGAGCTCGGCTCGAGCCACCTTGTCGGTGTGATCTACGGGCCGATGAAGAAGCACATGCGCACGGCGACGGAACTCGAAGTGCAGCACGGCCAGGAGGCGATCGGCCGCCTCGCCGACCGCGCCGCCGAGCTCGGGATCCGGTTGGGGCTCGAGGTCGTCAACCACTACGAGACGAACATTCTCAATACGGCGAAGCAGGCGGTCGCGTACGTCGAGCAGGTCGGCCGGGACAACGTCGGCGCGCACATCGACACGTACCACATGAACATCGAGGAATCGAGCATGTTCGAACCGGTCCTCGCCGCGCACGCGGCCGGACGGCTCGAGTACGTGCACATCGGCGAGAGCCACCGCGGCTACCTCGGCACCGGAAGCGTCGACTTCGACACGTTCTTCAAGGCGCTCGGACACGTGCGCTACGACGGCCCGATCGTGTTCGAGTCGTTCTCCTCTGCCGTCGTCGATCCGCAGCTGACCGCCACGCTCGGCATCTGGCGCAACCTCTGGCAGGACGGCGCCGACCTCGCCGCACACGCGAACGCCTTCATCCGCGGACACCTGCACGCGGTGGAGACGATCGCGCTGCACTGACGACGCTCGCCGCCGTTCCCTCAGCCGCCGACGTCGAGACGACGATCACCGAGACGGATGCCGCTGAGCGTGATCGTCCCCGCCGGTGCAGAGTGAAGCGGCTTCGACACGAGCCGGTCGCCGTCCGGGCGGAGTCCGAGCGCTGTCGCGAGCGCCTGGATCGAGGCTGCCGCCGACCAGGCCTGGGGGCGGCACGCCGCCGGGTACGGCACGGGGCGGGTCGCCTCGCTGATCGCGTCCCCGGAGTGCAGCTCCGGCATTCGATAGTCGAATCCCTCCGCCGCGGCCATGAGTCCGCGAATCAGATTGCCGGCCTCGTCGTCGAAGCCCTCGACGCCGAGGCCGCGCGCCGCGATGGCGGTGTCGTGCGCCCACACGGCTCCGCCGTGATAGCTCAGGGGCCAGTAGCCCGCTGACTCCGTCGACATCGTCCGCAGCCCGTACCCGCTGTCGAGCTGCGGGGACGCGAGCCGTGCTGCTATCGCGGCGGCGTCACCGTCCCCGAGGATGCCGGTTCCGAGCAGGTGACCCATGTTGCTCGTGACCGTGTCGACGGGCCGTTTCCGAGCGTCGAGCGCGATCGCGGGGTACCGGCCGCGCTCGTCCTCCAGCCAGAACGCCTCCGCGAAGCGCCGCTTGAGGTTCGCCGCCCAGGAGCGCCAGTCATCGCCTCCGGGTCGCTCGAACGCATCGAGCAGCTCGGCGCCGCCGATCGCCGCCTCGAAGGCGTAGCCCTGCACCTCGCACAGCGCGATCGGCCCCTCGGCGAGGCTGCCGTCCTTCCACTGCACGGAGTCACCGGAGTCCTTCCAGCCCTGGTTCGCGAGACCGTGCCCGGTCTCGTCGACGTACTCGAGGAAGCCGTCCCCATCGCTGTCGCCGTGGTCCCGCAGCCACGCGAGCGCCGCCTCGAGCGTGGGAAGCAGCTTCTCGACCTGGTCGGCCGGCATGCCCCACTGCCAGGCGTCGTGCAACAGGCACACCCAGAGTGCGGTAGCGTCGATCGTGCCGTAGTACAGCGGCGGAAGCGAGATTCCCTCGCCCGGCATCTCGAGCGTGTCGGCGCGCAGCTCGTGCATGATCTTCCCCGGCTGTTCGGCCGTCGCCGCATCCACGTCATCGCCCTGAAGCGCGGCAAGCACGCGCAAGGTCGACGCAGCGAGTTCGGTTCCGAGCGGCAGCAGGAAGCGCGCCGCCCAGATGGAGTCCCGGCCGAACAGGGTGAAGAACCAGGGCGCGCCCGCCGCGAGGAACTCCTCTCCCGGCAGTCGCGCGAGCGTCATGCGCAAGGCGTCGAGATCCGCGAGCGACGTCTCGATCCAGCGCGCGAGCCGCGTGTCCCCCGTCGCCACCGACACGTCCTGCCAGGGGGCGGGGCGGATGGCGTCGGCGACGACGGGGGCGTCCTCGATCATCTGGAGCGCCCACAGCGCTTCGGCGCTGCCGTGCGGCGGCACGGTGAGCTGCCATTCGATCGCCGTGACCCCGTTCTCCACGGACACCCGCGCGCCGGGTGCGTGAAGCGCCACCTGAACGCCGCCCGCGCGCCAGGCACCGCCCCCGTCGTCGACCGGAACGTCGGCCGACGCCGGCGCACCCGCTTTCACGTGCGCCATGGAGCTCGCGTCCGGCGCGAGCTCAAGGCGAAGCGGAACAAGCAGCTGCTCGCGCAGGCCCGAGCGCACCACGAGCCGCTCGGTGATCTCGCCGGCTGTGACGTCGCGCACTCGCTCAAGTCGCACACGCGGGTCGGGCGTCGGGTCGTCGAGGCCGCGCAGCAGTGCGACGTGGGTGATTCCGCTCGCTCCCCGGGGCTGCGTCGCGATCGTCTCGGGCCGCTGCCCGCCGACGCTCAATCGTGCTGCGGACAACACGCGCGTGTCGGCGTGGTAGACGCCGTGGATGGCGGCATCCCCCATGTCGCCGGTGGCATCCGACCACACTTGTGTCGGTGCGCGCAGCACGATGGTCGCATCGTTCAGCAGCGGCTGCCGCCCGGCCTCGTTTTCGTCGATCATCCCTTGACGGCCCCCTCGCTCGTGTTCATGATGCGGCGCTGGAAGATGAAGAACATGACGGCGACGGGAATCGTCATGATCGCGGCGGCGGCGAGCTTGAGCGGGTACTGGCTCCCCTGGCTCAGCTGCCCGCTCGCGAGCGACGCGACCCCCTTGGTGAGCGTCGTGAGCGCCGGACTCTGGGTCGAGATGATGAAGTGGCTCAACTCGTTCCACGAACCCTGGAAGCTCAGGATGATGATCGTGATGAGCGCGGGGCGCGCCATCGGCAGCACGACCGACCAGAAGACGCGGAATGTGTCGGCCCCGTCGATGCGGGCCTGCTCTTCGACGCTCACGGGGATCGATTCGAAGAAGCCCTTCATGATGAAGACGCCGGCGGCGTCGACGAGCAGCGGAAGGATCATGCCCGTGTACGAGTCGAAGATGCCGAGCTGGTTGATGACGAGGAACTTGGGGATCAGCAGCACGACAGCGGGAACGCTCATGACGGCGACGAGTCCGGCGAACACGGCGCTGCGGCCGCGAAAGTGCAGCCGCGCCAGCGCGTAGCCGGCGAGCGAATCGAAGAACACCCTGCCGACCGTCACGAACACCGTCACGATGACCGAGTTCTTGAACCACACGGGGAAATCGGAGTACGCGAACAGCTTCGTGTAGGCGGCGAGACTCCAGCTCTGCGGGATGAGCGAGATGGGATCGGATGCCGCTTCCGCGTCAGTCTTGAACGACGTCGCCACCTGGATGAGGAACGGCATGATGTACACGATCGCGAGCGCGATAAGCACGGCGTAGGCGATCGAGGTCGCGGCGATCGTGCCCGTCGAGCGCGGCCGATGCCCCGCCGCACGGCGCACGGGCGCGCCGCTGACGGCGATGCGCGTCTCATCTGCCACGGTCATGGCTTCTCCCCGATCGTGTAGAGCCGTGCCCGTCGCTTCGACACGGGACGCTCGCGCAGCACCCACCGCTGCAGGAGCGTGAACAGAACGATGATGATGAACAGGATGAACGCGATCGCCGCGCCCTGCCCCCACTGCTGGTCGTTGAACGCCGCCTTGTACGAGAGGTACGCGGGCGTGAGCGTCGTCTTCCCTGGCGCACCTTGAGTTCCCGTGTAGATCTGGTCGAAGACCTGCCAGCAGCCGATGAGTCCGAGGGTGAGCACGGTGAACAGCGCCGGTCGCAGCTGCGGCAGCGTGACGCGCCAGAACCGCTGCCAGCCGTTGGCGCCGTCCATCATCGCCGCCTCCTGCACGTCGCCGCCGAGATTCTGCAGCGCCGCGATGAACAGCAGCATGAACGTGCCGCTCGTGGTGAACACGGCCATGATGATGAACGCCGTCATCGCCACGGAGGGGCCCGCGAGCCACTCCCACCACGAGATCCCGAGGAAGTCGTGGTCCGTGAGCAGCGCCGGCCCCGACTGGACGCCGAACAGACCGAGGAAGTTGTGCAGGATGCCACTCGGCTCGTTGAACCAGTTCGGACCGTGCACGCCGATCCACGAGAGCGCCTTGTTCACCGCTCCCGTCGTGGAGAACAGGAACAGCCACAGGACGGTGATGGCGACGGAGCTCGTGACGGAGGGGAAGTAGAACGCGGTGCGGAAGAAGCCGCGCCCGCGCAGCACGGCGCGGTTGACCATCACGGCGAGGAACAGCGACACGGCCGTCTGGATGGGAACGACGAGCACAACGTACCAAGCGTTGTTGCGCAGTGACGTCCCGAAATCCTGCTCGGCGAGCCCGCCGCCGGCCAGGAGCTTCTCGTAGTTGTCGACCCCCGTGAACGACACGCTCGACGAGAACGGGCTTCCGCGTCCGCTCCAGTCGGAGAAGCTCACCCACAGGGCCATGAGCACGGGGATGACGAGGAACAGGCCGAGCAGGATCAGCATGGGCGCGGTGAACAGCCATCCCGAGGCGGTCTCACCCCTCCGAAGCCCGGAGCGGTGAGACCGCGTCATCGTCTCGGTCATGGCTCTACTTCAGCAGGGCTTCGAGGTTCTTCTGCGTCGCTTCGAGGATCTGCTTCGGGTCACCCGACTTCAGCGACCCGATCTTCGAGTTGAAGTCGGCTACGACGTCAGAAGCTCCCTTTGCCGTCGGAACGCCCTTCGCGTAGGCGGCCGCGTCGAGGAACGGCGCGAGGTTCGGGTTGTTGCTCTTCCACTCGTCGGCGGCTGACTGGATCGACGGCATGGGTCCGAAGGCCTTAGAGAAGGCGAGTTGGGCATCCTTGCTCGTCAGGTTCTCCACCAGGTCGAGTGCGGCCTTCTGGTTGGGACTGTCGGCGGCGATGCCCCAGCAGTTCGTGAACTGCAGGGTTCCGTTGCCCGCCGGACCTTCCGGCAGGGGCACGACGGCGTAGTGCACATCGGGGAAGTCCGCGCTCATGGCGCCCGTGATCCAGTTGCCCTCGATCGTCATCGCGCCGAGCTTTTTGCCGAACGCCTCTCCGCCCCAGCCGGCGCCGACGTCGGCCGCGAACTTGTAGACGCCCTCGTTCAACAGCTTCTTCACGTACTCGAGCGCCTGCACGTTGGCGTCGCTATCGGCGGTCGCCTTCGTGCTGTCGTCGTTCATGAGGTTGCCGCCGGCTTGGACCATGAAGGCACCGACACGCGCGTACTCGCCGCTCGTCACGAGTCCGGTCTGATCACCGGTCGTGAGCTTCTTCGCGACCGCCTCGAGGTCGTCCCACGTCTTCGGGTAGTCGGAGTCGGTGAGACCCGCGGCCTTCCACATGTCGGTGTTGATGATGAGCTGCAGCGTGGAGAAGTCCTTCGGCGCGCAGTAGAACTTGCCGTCGTAGGTGAACGACGACACGAGGCTCGGGTAGAAGTCATCCTTGTTCTTCAGCTGATCGCCGTAGGCGAGGAGCGAGCCGTTCGAGGCGTACCCCGCGAGCGCGTCTGTCGAGAGATAGAACACGTCGGCCGGCTTCTTGGCCGCAAAGCCTTGCGAGAGCTGCTGGTTCAGGTCGCTCGCGGCGATGACTTTCGCATCGGTTCCGGAGTCCTTCGACCAGGCGGCGACGGCGTCGTTGACGGCCTTGGTCTCGGCGTCGCCGCTCGACCCGATCATGACGGTGAGCGCGTCGTCGGACGAGGTGAGCGTGCCGGGAGAGGAGCCGCCTCCTCCATTTCCTCCACCTTCGTCGCTGAACCCCGAACCACACGCGGTGAGGGCGAAAGTTGCTGCCGCGGCGGCCATTGCGATGGCGAGCCGACGACCTCTGCGTCGTTGCATGGTGACTCCTTATTCGGGTCGCCGTGTGAGCTGCCGCGGCGACTGTGCCGTGTGACGTGGTTTGATCGTTCAAACATCGCAACGCAATACCCAGTTTGATCGATCAAATTGCGTATGCTGGTTACGCTAGTGCGCACGAGTACCACTGTCAAGGCACGTTGGGAGGCTGGATGTCGCGGCTTCCTACGGTCACCGACGTCGCTGAGGCGGCCGGTGTCTCCCGACAGACGGTCTCGAACGTGCTAAACGCCCCCGATCGGGTTCGCGAGGCGACGCGGGAGCGCGTCAGCAAAGCGATCGAAGAGCTCGGCTACCGCCCTCACGCCTCCGCCCGCCGACTGCGCACCCAGACGAGCTCGACGATCGGCATCCGACTCGATCCTGTCTCCGACGGCATCTCGGGCTCCATTCTCGATCGCTTTCTGCACGCGCTGACCGAGCAGGCGGATGCGGTCGGCCTCCGCGTGCTGCTCTATACGGCGTTGGGCGCCGACGACGAGATCCGCCAGCTCGCACGACTCGTCGACGGGGCCGACGTCGACGCCTTCGTGCTCACCTCGACGTACTACGGCGATCCGCGCACCGATTGGCTCATCGAACGCGGGCAGCGCTTCGTGACGTTCGGCCGCCCGTGGGGCATCAACGACATGACCGACCCAGCACACGCGTGGGTCGACGTCGACGGACGCGACGGCGTGCGCCAGGCGACGGAGCATCTGCTCGAGGCCGGGCATCGGCGCATCGGCTACATCGGCTGGCCGAGCGGCTCGGGAACGGGCGACGATCGGCACGGCGGGTGGGCGGAGACGCTGCGCACGGCTTCCGTCCCCGACCTCGACGGTCTCGTGGAGCGAGCGGAGGACAGCGTGAGCGCGGGGACGGCCGCCATGCGCCGGCTCATGTCGCGAAACCCGGGGCTCGAGGCGGTCGTCACGGCGAGTGACGGTCTCGCCCTCGGCGCTCTCGTCGCCGCGTCAGGGACGACGCCCGTCGTCGGGTTCGACAACACGCCCGTCGCAGCATCCCTCGGGTTCTCGAGCGTCGACCAGCAGCTGACCGCCGTCGCGAGCGGCGTGCTTGAACTGCTCACGGACTCGACGAACGGACCGCGACACCGGCTCATCGCCCCGGAGCTCGTGGTGCGCGAGGAGACGCTGCGGTAAGCGACGAGGTCGCCGATTCCCCACAGACGGATGATTGGCCGATATGGACGCGCGCGGCTCGACCCGACTAGCCGAGCGCGTGCATGACGTGCTTGACGCGCGTGTAGTCCTCGAGCCCGTACATCGAGAGGTCCTTTCCGTAGCCCGACATCTTGAAGCCGCCGTGCGGCATCTCGGCGGTGAGCAGGATGTGGGTGTTGACCCATACGCAGCCGAAGTCGAGGTCGCGACTGACGCGCATCGCGCGACCGTGGTCGGTCGTCCACACGCTTGACGCGAGGCCGTAGTCGACATCGTTCGCGAGCGCGACCGCCTCGGCCTCGTCGGTGAAGCGCTGCACCGTGATCACGGGGCCGAAGGTCTCCTTCTGCACGCACTCGTCGTCTTGCCGCACGTCGGTGATGACGGTCGGGGCGAAGAAGAAGCCGCGCTCCCCCACGCGCCGGCCGCCGGTTCGCACGACGGCGTGCGCGGGCAGATCGTCGAGAACCGCCTGCACCTTCGCGAGGTGGTTCACGTTGTTGAGCGGGCCGTAGAAGGCGTCGTCGCCCTCCCCCGTCGTCGTGGCCTCGGCCGCGCGCACGAGCTCGTCGACGAACGCGTCGTGAGCGGCATCCTGCACCAAGACGCGCGTAACAGCCGTGCAGTCCTGCCCGGCGTTGAAGTAGGCGGACTCGGCGAGCGCGGCCGCGGTCGCCGGCAGGTCGGCGTCGTCGAAGACGATCGCGGGCGCCTTGCCGCCGAGCTCGAGGTGGGAGCGGTGCACGTGCTTCGCCGCCGACGTCGCCACCTGCTGGCCGGCGCGCACCGACCCGGTGATCGACACGAGCCCGGGGACCGGGTGGCTGACCATGAGCTCGCCGGTCGTCGCGTCGCCGAGGATCACGCCCAGCACGCCGTCGGGCAGCACGCCGCGGCTCACGTCGGCGAGCACGAGCGTGGACTCGGGCGTCGTGTCGCTCGGCTTCAGCACCGTCGTGTTTCCGGCGGCGAGGGCCGGCGCGATCTTCCAGATCGCCATCATGAACGGGTAGTTCCACGGCGTCACCTGCGCGACGACCCCGATCGGCTCGCGGCGCACGTACGAGGTGTGGCCCGCGAAGTACTCGCCCGCCGCCGCGCCCTCGAGCACCCGTGCGGCACCGGCGAAGTAGCGCAAGTGGTCGCAGCCCGTGACGACCTCCTCGACGCGGATCATCTCGCACGGCTGTCCCGTGTTGCGGTGCTGCGCCTCGACGATGTCGTCGGCGCGGGCCTCGAGCGCGTCGGCGAACGCGAGCAGCGCGGCCTGACGCTGCCCGGGCGTCGTGCGCTTCCACGTCGCCGATGCCGCGAGCGCGGCCTCGAACGCGGCATCCACGTCTGCCTGGTCCGAGACGGGCGAGATCGCGACCACCTCCTCCGTCATGGGGTTGACCACGTCGATCGTCGCCGTTCCCGCCGCATCGACGAATTCTCCGCCGATGAAGTTCTGAAGTGTGCTCGTCATAGCAATCGCTCCTTTGCGAGTTCTGCCCGTCGAGTCCCGGGCGGATGCCGGTCGGCACCCGCCCGCGAACCGCTATGCCGGGATCATGGTGTACTTGGTCGACAGGTACTCGTGGATGCCCTCGAAGCCGCCCTCGCGACCGATGCCGGACTGCTTGACACCGCCGAACGGCGCCGAGGCGTTCGAGATGACCCCGGCGTTGAGGCCCATCATTCCCGTCGCGAGGCGCTGGATCATGCGGTGCCCGCGCGCGAGGTCCTGGGTGAAGACGTACGACACGAGGCCGTACTCGGTGTTGTTCGCGAGGCGCACGGCTTCGTCCTCGTCCGAGAACGTCGTGATGGCGAGCACGGGCCCGAAGATCTCCTCGCGCAGGATGTTCGCGGACTCCGGGACGTCGGCGAGCACCGTCGGCTGATAGAACGTGCCGTCGCCCTCGATCGCGCCGCCGCCGGCGAGCACCGATGCGCCCTTGTCGACGGCGTCGGAGACGAGCTCCGTCGCTTTCGCGACGGCCTTGCCGTCGATGAGCGGGCCGATCGTCACGCCGTCGTCGGTTCCGCGACCGACGCGCATCGCCGTGACGCGCTCGGTGACGCGGCGGCCGAACTCCTCCGCCACCGACTCGTGCACGATGAAGCGGTTAGCGGCCGTGCAGGCCTGGCCGATGTTGCGGAACTTCGCGGCGAGGGCCCCCTCGACCGCCTTGTCGAGATCGGCGTCGTCGAACACGACGAACGGCGCGTTTCCGCCGAGCTCCATCGAGGTGCGCAGCACGTTCTTCGCCGACTGCGCGATGAGCTTCTGCCCGACGGGCGTCGAGCCGGTGAAGCTCAGCTTGCGCAGTCGCGGGTCATCGATTATGGCGCTGGAGATCTCGCCGGTGTGGGAGGAGGTGATGACGTTGACGACGCCCGCGGGCACGCCCGCGTCCTCGAGCAGCTTCGCGAAGTACAGCGTCGTGAGCGGCGTGAGCGTCGCCGGCTTGACGACGACCGTGCAGCCGGCGGCGAGCGCCGGCGCGATCTTGCGCGTCGCCATGGCGAGCGGGAAGTTCCATGGGGTGATGAGGAAGCACGGCCCGACGGGGTGCTGCGACACGATCGTCGTGCCCGTTCCCTCGGGGTTCGTCCCATAGCGGCCGACGATGCGCACGGCCTCCTCGCTGAACCAGCGCAGGAACTCGCCGCCGTAGGTGACCTCGCCCTTTGACTCGGCGAGCGGTTTGCCCATCTCGAGCGTCATGAGCAGCGCGAACTCGTCCGCGCGCTCCTGCAGCAGGTCGAACGCGCGGCGCAGCAGCTCGCCGCGCTGCCGCGGCGGCGTGGCCGCCCAGCTCTCCTGCGCGTTCACGGCCGCGTCGAGCGCCGCCGTCGCGTCGGCGGGAGTCGCGTCGGCGATGCGCGCGATGACGCTGCCGCGCGACGGGTCGTTCACGTCGATCGTCGCCTCGGTGTCGCGCCATTCACCGCCGATGAACAGGCCGGTGGGGACCGTGGCGAGAAGCTCGGATTCGGTTGTCATTGTTCTCCTTCAGTTCGTGGGTGCGTCGCGCAGTGCCGTCGCGACGATGTCGAGTCCCTCGACCAGAAGCTCGAGGGGGATGGTCAGGGGCGGCAGGAAGCGGATCACGTTTCCATAGGTGCCGCACGTGAGCACGATCACGCCCTGGGTGTGGGCGGATGCCGCGACGCGCGCGGTCAGCTCCGGATCGGGCTCTCCCGTCTCGGGGTGCACGAATTCGACGGCGATCATCGCGCCGAGGCCCCGCACGTCTCCGATGCGGGGATCGGATGCCGCGAGCTCGCGGAAGCGGCGGACGATGATCTCGCCGATGCTCTCGGCCGCCTCGCACAGTCCCTCGTTCTCGAAGGCATCGATCGCGGCGAGCGTGGCCGCGCACGCGACGGGGCTCCCGCCGTAGGTGCCGCCGAGACCCCCGGCGTGCACGGCATCCATGATCTCCGCACGCCCGGTGACGGCCGAGAGCGGGAGGCCTCCGGCGATGCCCTTCGCGGTCGTGACGAGGTCGGGGACGATGCCGAAGTGCTCGCTCGCGAACATGCGGCCGGTTCGGCCGAAGCCGGTCTGCACCTCATCAGCGATGAAGACGACGCCGTTCGCGTTCGCCCAGTCCACGAGAGCCGGAAGGAACCCGTCCGCGGGGACGATGAAGCCGCCTTCGCCGAGGATCGGCTCGATGATGATCGCGGCGACGTTCGCCGCGCCGACTTGCTTCTCGATCATGCGGATCGCCGCGGCAGCGGCATCCGGTCCACTCAGCCCGCCGTCGCGCAGCGGGTACGACACGGGCGCACGGTACACCTCGGGTGCGAAGGGTCCGAAGCCGCTCTTGTAGGGCACTGCCTTCGCGGTGAGCGCCATCGTGAGGTTCGTGCGGCCGTGATAGGCATGGTCGAAGGCGATCACCGCTTGCCGGCCGGTGTGGGCACGGGCGATCTTGACGGCGTTCTCGACGGCCTCGGCGCCCGAGTTGAACAGCACGCTGCGCTTCTCGTGATCGCCCGGTGTGAGGCGGTTGAGCGCCTCGGCGACGGCGACGTAACCGTCATAGGGGGTGATCATGAAGCACGTGTGCGTGAAGCGCGCCGCCTGCTCGGCGACGGCGGCCGCCACGGCGGGGTGCGCGTTGCCGACGCCCGTGACGGCGATTCCCGAGCCGAGGTCGATGAGCGAGTTGCCGTCGACGTCGATCACGACGCCGCCGCCGGCGGCTTGCGCGAACACCGGCATCGTTGTCCCGACGCCTCCCGCGACGGCGGCGCGCTTGCGCTCCATGAGCTCGACCGAGCGCGCGCCGGGGATCGGCGTCACGAGTCGACGCTCTTGGACCAGGCCGGGTCCGCCGCGCAGCGCGAGGGCTGCCGAATCCGTCACGGTCATGGTTCCTCCTTCGGCGACTACTCACAGACTAGGCGTGAGCGAAGCCATCGAACAGTGCCGTTTTGTCGAGTTGTGACTTCTTGCGTTGCCAATCTGTATAACCTTGTCGCATGGCCATCACCGTCCGTCGGCTTCTCGGGCGCACCGATCTCGGACTGCGGCTGCTCACGGCGCCGAGCGAGGAGCTCGACGCGCCACTCTCGTGGGTGGCCGGAACGGACGTGCCTGACCCCACCCCGTTCGTCGGGGACGGCAATGTCGTGCTGACCACGGGGCAGCAGTTCCTCGAAAAAACGGACGAGACGTCGTACGCTCAGCGTCTCACCGCGGCCGGGATCCGCGCGGTGGGATTCGGCGTCGGGGTCGTGAGTGAGGTTCCCGCAGCGCTCGTCGACGCGTGTGCAGCGTCCGGGCTCCCGCTGTTCGAGGTGCCGTACCGCACGCCGTTCCTCGCGGTCATCCGCTACGTCGCCGACCTGGTTGCTGCGGCCGCGCAGGAGCGTGGCGCCTGGGCGCTCGGGGCGCAGCGTGCGATCGCCCTCGCCGCGACGCAGGACGACGGAATCCGACGCGCCATCGCCGAGCTGTCGCGGCAGCTGGGCTCGGCCGTCGCGCTCTTCGACGCGCGCGGTCGACTGACCGTCAGCGAGGGCTCGGTGGAGATCTTCGGGCCGGCGACGACCGCCGAGGTCAGCCGACTGCTGACGCGCGGAGCTCGTGCGGCGTCGACGAGCTCCGACGGCGTGGAGCTGCAGACGATCGGACGCGGCGGCGATCTTCGCGGCGTCCTCGCGATCGCGGGATCGCTCGATCCGGCGGCGCACGGGGTTGTGGCTGCGGTGCTCGCGCTTGCCGCCATGGCGCTCGAGCAGCGCCGCACGCTCGGCGCCGCGGAGGCTGCGCTGCGCGGCGCGACGTGGCAGGCGCTCGTGCACGGCTCGCGAGACCTCGCCGAACGACTGGCAGCCAAGGCTGGAGCCCGCATACCGGCCTCATTCCGGGTTGGCATATTCAAGACGGGCGACGCGCCCGCCGCTGAGACGGCCGGTGACCTGTTCGCCGCCATCGACGGCGACTCGACGATCGTGCTCTCATCAGACGCCGACTGGGCGAGGGTCCTTCACGCGCAATCGGGCGCCCCTGTGGGGCTTTCCCGCCTCGTGCCGAGCGCCGCCGCGGCGGAAGGCCTGAGGCAGGCGCGGCTGGCGCACGATCGCGCGTGCCGGCTCGGGACCATCACGGAGTTCGATGCCGTCGCCGACGACGGCTATGCGTCCATGCTCCGCGGTGACGACGCCAGGGCAATCGGCGCCGAAGTGCTTCGGCCCCTCACCGAAAGCGACGCGGCGCACGGCACTCAGCTTATCGCCTCTCTGCGAGCATGGCTTGCGCACAACGGCGCGTGGGATCCCGCGGCGGAGAGCCTCGGGGTGCACCGCCATACGCTCCGCAATCGCGTCCGCGCCGTCGAACGCCTCACCGGACGCGACCTGGGCTCAGCCCGCGTTCGCGCCGATTTCATCTTCGCCCTCGACCTGTGACCTACGGCTGCAGCGGGTTTGGCGCCCCATGGGGCGGAACATCGGGCGTTCGGCGGGCCGCCGTCCCGCGTTCGGCCCGCCAGAACATCACCGCAAACACGGCGGCAGCGAGCACGCCGGTGTACATGATGCCATCGCTGATCGCCCCGCTGAGCGTGTAGAGCAGGAAACTGGCAGGGACGAACTGGACCACAGCGACGATCACGTCGACGACCAGCAGAGCAATCGTGCCGAGTCCGCCGCCAATCGCGGCGCTCATCACGACGTCCTTGTAACCCGTCGCACGGCTGAGCGGCTTCAGCAGAATCAGGCCGACAAGTGCCACCGCACTGAAGATCACCGCCCGCACGACGAGCGCGACGGCCGCAATGATGCCGCTCGCCGAAAGCACAACGCCGAATGCAGTCAGCACGGCTGCCGCTCCGATGCCGACCAGCGCGATGAGCACCGCATTGAGAGCAAGCGCGCCCGTCTCCGGAGGTGCGGGCACTCCCGCGCGCAGTTCAGCGGGGCGACGGTGGGCCCGGTGCACGAGCGCACCGAGTGCGAGCACGAAGGAGAAGAGGAGCGCCGAAACGATCGCGGCGACGATGCTTGAGGCGGCGCCGTACCGCCACAATCCCATGATCGTCATCCACGCGAGCTGGACCACGAGAAGGAGAGCCGCACCGAGAGCGCCCGCGGCGGCAAGCGGGGCCACCTCGGACGCCACAGGAGCCGCGCTCGGCAGCGGGCGGATGAACGTGAGGGAAAGGAAGGCGCCGAGGACGAAGGCAACGGTCGCCGCGAGCCCGATGACGATGGTGAGAATGGGAGGCCCGTAGATTCCTGTCACGATCGCACCGATGATCGTCGTGGTGGCACCGAAGGCCAACGGAAACGCGGCGACGGCGAGCGCGCTGCGCACGGAGGCCTGCTGAGGGGAGACGGAGCGAGGTGACGGCGGCATGCCGTACGCCGGCGGCGGGTTCACCGGCGGCGGAACCGGCTGCCATCCCTGGTGCTCGTGGTCCGACGCGTCACGCGGCTGCTCGTTTCCCGACATGGTGGCAACGCTATCGGGCGGACGGCGACGGAATCCATGGGCAGTTGTTCCCGGCGCGTCCTCTCAGTCAGCATCGCCGGACTTCGGCTTGCGTCCGTAGCCCCCGAGCCACCGGTGGATCTCGCCCTTCGCCTTCTCACGGACGGGCTTCGCCGACAGCAGCACGTCGTGCAGGGCGCCGTCGAGCCGCACGAGCGTGACGCACGAGCCGAGCTGGGGAACGCGCTGCGCGACCTCGTCGACGTTGAGAACGATGTCGCTCGATCGCATCTGCTCCGACCAGGTGCGCTGGATCGTCGAGCGGCTCGAGAGCAGCACGAGCACGGGCGCGTCGATGCTGAGCCCCGTGGCGACCCGCCGCTGCCCCGCGAACACGGCGGCGAGCCACGCGGAGTGCGTCGCCGCGCCCTGATCGGGCCGCCAGCGCGGGTCGATCTCCCACTCTCCCTCGAACCGGTTCGAGATCGTGCGCGTGTAGAACCCGAAGTCCACTTGCGGCAGCGAGCGCAGCGGGCTGATGCGCGCGCCGAGCTCGAGCATGGGCGTGAGCACCTCGCGGCCGACGCCGCCGATCTGGAACTCGAGCCACGGACTGTTGAGCACGAGCGCCGCCACGCGGCCGGGGTGCCGGTGCGCCCAGAGGCTCATCGTCAGTCCCCCGGTCGAATGCGCCATGACGATCAGGCGGCGTCCGTTCCCGGCATCCGGCGCGTGCCCCATGACCTCGAGCGCCGCGTCGATATCCTCGTCATACGTAGCGAGGTCGCTGATGAAGCCGGGCGTCTGGTGCTCCCGCAGGCTGCGGCCGTACTTGCGCAGGTCGAGGGCGTGGAACCGCGCGCCCAGCTGCTCCCACAGCTCGGCGAGCTCGGTCTGGAAGAAGTAGTCGGCCCAGCCGTGCACATACAGAACGTCGACGTCGGAGAGCGGGCGGACGGATGCCGCGAGCCGCTGCCACAGCGACCGCGTGCGCCGCACGAGCGTGGCGACCACCTCGCCCTGCGCGTCGGGCTCGAGCTCGAGCGTGGTCTGCTCGTACTTCTCGCCGAGCACGTCGGGCCGCCAGCTCACCATGCCCTCAGGCTAGCGAAGCCGGGCGGCATCCGGTCGCCGGCGACTACTCGCCGCGCGAAATGCGCACCATGTCCTCCCGCGGCACGACCTTGATGCGCGCGCGCTCGTGCGGCCTGCCGAGTTCGACCTCGTGGGCGTCGAGGTTGTGCCAGCCGTCGAGGTCGGTGTACTTCACGCCCCGCTCGTCGAGCAGGTCGACGATCGCCTGGTCGTCGCTGTGCTCGGGCGACCACCAGCTGCTCTGGTCGTTGATGATGTGCGACACGGTCTCCATGGCGTCGGACTTCGTGTGCCCGATGAGGCCGATGGGTCCGCGCTTGATCCAGCCCGTGGCGTAGACGCCGTGCACCTGCTCGTTCGTCTTGCGGTCGAGAACGCGCCCCTCGTGGTTGGGGATGATGCCGAGGCGCTTGTCGAACGGGATGCCGGGAAGCGGCGAGCCGAAGTAGCCGATCGCGCGGTACACCTGGCCGACGGGAACCTCGCGGATCTCGCCCGTGCCGACGACGCCGCCTTCGCCGTCTGGCCGGGTGCGCTCGTAGCGGAACGCGCTCACGTGACCCGCGTCGTCGGAGACGACCTCGAGCGGCTTCGCGTAGAAGTGCAAGTGCAGTCGCCGCGACGCCTGACCGGTCTCCCGCTCGCGCCACTTCTGCAGCACACGATCGATGACCATGACCTGCTTGTTGCTCGCGATGGCCTGCTTCGAGCCCTCGTCGTAGTCGAAGTCCTCGTCGTAGAGGACCATGTCGACGTCGTTCAGCTCGCCGAGCTCGCGCAGCTCGAGGGGCGTGAACTTCACTTGCGCGGGACCTCGGCGGCCGAACACGTGCACGTCGGTGACAGCCGAGTTCTTGAGACCCGCGTACACGTTGTCGGGGATCTCGGTGGGCAGCAGGTCGTCGGCGTGCTTGGCGAGGATGCGCGAGACGTCGAGGGCGACGTTGCCGTTGCCGATCACGGCGACGCTCGAGGCGTCGAGCGGCCAGTCGCGCGGCACGTCGGGGTGCCCGTCGTACCAATTGACGAAGTCGGCGGCGCCGAACGAGCCCTCGGAATCGACGCCGGGGATCTCGAGGTTCATATCGCGCACGGCGCCGGTCGCGAAGATGACGGCGTTGTAGTGGGACTTAAGGTCGTCGAGCGTGATGTCGTCGCCGTAGCGCACGTTGCCGAAGATGCGGATGTCGCCGCGATCGAGCACGTCGCGAAGGGCGTTGATGATGCCCTTGATGCGCGGGTGGTCGGGCGCGACGCCGTAGCGCACGAGCCCGTACGGTGCGGGCAGCTGCTCGAACAGGTCGATGGAGACGTCGAATTTGCGCTCGGCCTTCAGCAGGATGTCGGAGGCGTAGATGCCGGCGGGGCCCGCGCCGATCACGGCGAGTCTCAGCTGTGTCACGTGTGTCCTTTGCTCTGCCCTGCGGCAGGTGTCGCTAGCGGCGTCGGTCGGCGAGCCGGTTGCCGAACTGGGTGAGCGCCTGGCGCACGGGCCCGTCCGGCACGACCTCGAGGGCCGCGACGGCCTCGCTCGCCCACCGCTTCGCCTCCGCGCGCGTGCGCTCGGTCACCGGGTGCGCGTAGAGCTCGGCGATGGCGGAGGTGAACGAATCCGATGCCGCCGCAGCGGGGTCCTCGACGTCGGCGTCGATGCGGGCGACGAGCTCCGCGTCGGCGGCATCCGTCAGCGCCGACTGGCGAAGATAGATCATGGGCAGCGTCGCGACGCCCTGCCGGAGGTCGGTTCCGGGCACCTTGCCGGTCTCCTCGGGCTGCGGCGAGAGGTCGATGACGTCGTCGACGAGCTGGAACGCGACGCCGATCTTCTCGCCGAACTCGCGCAGGGCGTCCTGGTACTCCTCGGGCGCGTTCGCGAACAGGGCGCCCGCGCGGGCGGCCGTCGAGATGAGCGAGCCGGTCTTGTCGGCGAGCACCTGGATGTAGTGCGCTTCAGCGTCGTCGCCGGGCTGCGGTCCCACGGTCTCGTGCAGCTGGCCGAGCACGAGCCGCTCGAAGGTGTCGGCCTGCAGCCGGATGGCCCGCTCGCCGAGGTTCGCCATGAGCTTGCTCGCGCGGGCGAACAGCAGGTCGCCCGTGAGGATCGCGACGGAGTTGCCCCACACGGTGTGCGCGCTCGGCACGCCGCGGCGCCGGTCGGCGAGGTCCATGACGTCGTCGTGGTACAGCGAGGCGAGGTGGGTGATCTCGATCGCCTTCGCCGCGTCGAACACCTCCTGCGTGTTGCCGTCGCCGAGCTGCGCGGTGAGCAGGATGAGCATGGGGCGCACGCGCTTGCCGCCGGCCTCGAGCAGGTAGCGGCTCGCGGTGTCGGCGACGGGGTCGGTGAAGCCGAGGTCGTCGGTGAGCTGCCGCTCGATCTCGACGAGACCGTCGTCGACGGTCGCGACGACGCGCCGCATCTGCGGCGACATCATCATGCGCTCGGTCAGGCCCAGCTGACGTGACAGTCGAGTGTCGCGCGGGGTCGTGCTCACATCCACCCCACTACCCTATCCGTGAACTCCTGAGTCGGCAGTGCGAAGGGATGCCGCTACTGCTGCGGCTTCACGGCGTGGTGCAGCGCTGCGATGCCGGCCGTGAGGTTGCGGTAGCGCACGCTGCGCCAGCCCGCCTCGCGCAGCCAGCCCGCGAGGCGCTTCTGGTCGGGCCACGCGCGGATCGAGTCGTTGAGGTAGTCGTAGGCTTCGGAGTTCGAGCTCACGAGCCGCACGATCGCGGGCATGATCTTCGCGATGTACAGGTTGTAGGCGGCGCGCAGCGGCGCGAACGGCGGCGTCGAGAACTCGCAGATCACGATGCGCCCGCCGGGCCGCGTGACCCGCAGCATCTCGGTGAGCGCCTTCTGCGGGTCGACGACGTTGCGCAGCCCGAACGAGATCGTCACGGCGTCGAACTCGTCGTCCTCGAACGGCAGGGCCGTCGCGTCGGCCTCGACGAACTCGATGTTCGGCACCCCGGCATAACGGCGGCGGCCCACGGCGATCATGCCGGGTGAGAAGTCGGCGGCGACGACGAAGGCGCCGCTGCGGGCGAGCGAGGCGCTCGAGGTGCCGGTGCCCGCCGCGAGGTCGAGGATGCGCTCCCCCGGCGTCGGCGCGACGGCCCGGGTTGTCGCGATGCGCCAGAGCCTGTCGTTGCCGACGGAGAGCACGTCGTTCGTCAGGTCGTACTTGTCGGAGACCTGGTCGAACATGGCAGAGACCTGCGCCGGCTGCTTGTCGAGATCCGCCTTGTTGCTCATGCTCCCAGTGTAGGCGTCGACGCCGACGGCCTTCCCGCGCCAGCGTAGGCTTGAGGAGTGACCACCCCCGACACGCCGAGGCTGGTCGTCGGCACCACCCCCGTCGATGACATCTCCCTCCTCATTCCCTACACGCCCGTCGATCAGCCCCTCATCTGGCTGCGCAAGGGCAACGGCGTCGTCGGCGTGGGTGAGGCGCTTCGGCTCGAGTTCTCCGGAGAGACCCGCATGACGGATGCCGCCGCCGCGTGGCGCCGGCTCGCGGCATCCGCCCACGTCACCGACCCGCTGGACCTCCCCGGCACCGGCCTCGTCGCCTTCGGCGCCTTCGCGTTCTCGGCGCGCTCAGAGGTGTCGAGCGTGCTCATCGTGCCGCGCGTCGTGATCGGCCGTCGCGGCCGCCAGCACTGGGTCACGCGCGTGCGCATCGAGGGCGAGTCGGTTGCCGCGCCCGCCGTGACCGCGCAGACGGTCGGCGAGGACTTCGCCGTCGACTTCCGGCCGGGGCTCGAGAGCCCCGAGTCGTACACGCAACACGTCGCGGCGGCGATCGAGCGCATCGCCGCGGGAGAGCTCGACAAGGTCGTGCTCGCGCGCGACCTCGTGGGCGGCGTCCCGCAGGGGGCCGATGTGCGCCGCCTGCTTCTCGATCTCGCTCTCGGCTACCCGGACTGCTGGACGTACGCGGTGGACGGGCTCATGGGCTCGAGCCCCGAGACGCTCGTGAGCGTCACGCGCGGAACGGTCTCGGCGCGCGTGCTCGCCGGCACGACTGCGCGCGGCGACGGGCCCGACGCCGATGAGCAGGCCGCCGTCGGCCTCGCGACGTCGCAGAAGGACAACGACGAGCACGAGTTCGCCGTGCAGAGCGTCGTCCGCGCACTGCAGCCGCACACGTCGCACCTCGCCGCGAGCGAAGTGCCGTTCACGCTCAAGCTGCCGAACCTCTGGCACCTCGCGACCGACATCGAGGGGGCGCTGAGCGACGGCGCGTCGTCGCTCGACCTCATCGCCGCGCTGCACCCCACCGCGGCGGTCGCCGGTGCGCCGACGGAGACCGCCATCGACCTGATCGACGAGCTCGAGCCCTTCGATCGGGGCCGCTACGCCGGACCGGTCGGCTGGGTGGGCGCCGACGGCGACGGTGAGTGGGCGATCGCGCTGCGCTGCGCCCAGCTCGACGGCGACCAGCTCACCGCGTATGCCGGCTGCGGAATCGTCGAGGAGTCGACGCCCGAGAAGGAGCTCGTCGAGACGCGCATCAAGTTCCGGCCCATCACCGACGCGCTCGAGGGCTGAGCCGGCTGCCGCTCCGCTGTCGCACAGTGCGCTCTGCAAGCGCTCTCCCGAGCACTTCGCGACAGCGGAATCCGCTCAGCGCTCGAGCGGCACCTCGATGATCACGGGCCGATCGCGCGGCGACGTGAGCGCCTGATCGAGCTGGATGCGCGTGACGGCGCGCACGTGGTCCCAGTGATACGCCGTCGCGAGGGCGGCGATGTCGACGTCGTGCGGGGTGTACTGCACGCGGTCGAACGCGGTCCGATCCGCCGACGCGGCGACCTCGAGTCCGTCGAAGATCGTGCCGCCACGGTCGTTGCCGACAATCAGCTGCAGCCGCGGCCAGGGCTCGTCGTGCCCGCCGAGGAGCGAGCCGACGTCGTGCAGCAGCGCCAGATCGCCGAGGAGGACCCGCGTGACTCCGATGTCGGACTCCCGCTGGCTCGCCGTCGCCATTCCGTGCGCCGTCGCGATCGTGCCGTCGATTCCCGCGAGACCGCGATTCGCGTGCACGCGGATCTTCTTGCCGAGAACGCGCGTGTCGGCCTCGCGGATGAGCCGCGACGCGGCGAGCACGAGCCGGTCGTGCGGCCAGGTCGCCCGCCAGACGGCGTCGACGAGCCGGGCGCGGTCGACGGGGGCGCGCACGGCCTCGAACTCCGTCTTCGCGAACCGCAGCCGCGCCTCGGGATCGTGCGAGTGCCCGTCCTCGAGCGAGGGCGCCGCGTCGAGATCGGCCGCGGCGAGCAGTTCGCGGGCGGCGACGATCCAGGCGCCGAGCCACGCGCGGTCGGCGGCGCCTTCGGCGACGGATGCCGCGGAGACGGCGCGCGCCGTTCGGCCGGGGTCGTAGACGTCGTCGCCGTGCGGGGCGACGACGACGACCTCGACGTCCTCGCGTTGCAGCAGCGCCGGGACCTCTCGGCTGAGCGTGGGGTGGCCGAAGACGATGGCGCGCTCGATGCGGCCTCCGAGCTCCGGCTCGCGCAGCAGCACGCGATACGGCACGACGAGGTTGCGACCGTAGCGCGAGCCGCTCGTCACCTCGGCGAGCAGCGGCCAGCCGCCCGCGTGCGCGAGCTCCTCGGCGGCCGGACCGGCCGCGTGCCCGGCGATGACGACGGTGCGGGGGCCGCGCTCGAGCAGCACGCGCGGCCGCCGCGCGGGCGTCGCGGGAGCGGCATCCGACTCGGTGGAACGGGACGAGGTCGCCTCGCCGAGCGCACGCTCGATCTCGACGGGTGGGAGCGCCGACGACAGCGGTTCGCGGAAGGCGAGGTTGAGGTGGACGGGACCCGCGCCGGAGAGCGAGTCGCCTGCCGCCGCGGCCATCGCCTCGGCGGCAAGGTCGCGTGCGCGGCGCACGTCGGCGGCGGATCCCGTCGGCGCCTCCACGTCGCGCTCGAGGCGCACAGCGGATGCGAACATGCCGGGCTGCCGGGTGGTCTGGTTGCTGCGGATGCCGCGCAGCTCGCTCGGCCGGTCGCCGGTGAGCAGAATGAGCGGGACCATCGAGTGGTGCGCCTCGAGCACAGCGGGGTGGAGGTTCGCGACGGCCGTTCCGCTCGTCGTGATGACCGCGGCGGGAACGCCGGTCTCGACGGCGAGGCCGAGCGCGAAGAACGCGGCGGAGCGTTCGTCGATGCGCACGTGGACCGTGAGGGCGCCCGCGGTCTCGAGGGCGGCGGCGGCGAGCGCGAGCGCCTGGGAGCGGGAGCCGGGACTGACGACGACGTCACGCAGGCCGCGTGCGGTGAGTTCGCTCAGAAGGGCGAGGGATGCCGCTGTCGCGGGTGATGTGCCCTCAGGCATCCTTGCTGTTCGGATCCGTGCGGTGACCCGGCTCGTTCTCGTGTCCCTCGTCCACATCGGGCGCAGGGTTCGTGCGCGGCTTCTTCTTCTCGTCGCGCGGACGGATGATGTCGGTCTCGTCGTCGAGGGCGGCGAGCTCGGCTTCGAGCTGCCGGATGCGGTCGTCTTGCATGACGTCATGGCGCAGCTCGCCGAGGAACGAAGGGTCGTCGTCGGGTGCGAGGTCGCGGGCGAGGGACGCGTGACCGCGGCCGATCATGTACCAGAGCACGAGCCCGATAACCGGAAGCAGCAGGATCAGCACGAGCCACACGGGCTTCGAGAGACCGCGCACGCGGCGAGCGTCGATCATGGCACAGTCGACCACCGTGTAGATCGTCACGGCGACGATCAACGGGATCAGGATGAAGAGCAAACGTGCCATGCCCTCATGGTAGCCACTGCGACCGTTAATGTGCTGGGCGGTTCCGTGGGACGAGCGTCGCCGGCGTCCCAGCGGACAACAAGAGTCGCCGACCTAGACTTGAGTCGTGTCCCGCATCCCTCCCGCCGTGAGCTACACGGTGCTTCGGCTCCTCGCCTTCATCGTTCCGCTCGTGATCCTTCTGCTTCTGGGCTTCAACGAGTGGTACTCGGCGATCATCGCCGCACTCGTCGGCTTCGCGGTGTCGCTCATCTTCCTGCGCCGCTCGCGTGAGAAGGTGTCGCACAGCCTCTACGAGAAGCGGCACGGAACCCCGGAGCACCACCCGGATGCGCCGAGCGACGAGGACGTCGAAGACAACCTCTAGCCGGACCGGCTAGAACGAGAACGCGACGAAGAACGCGACTCCGTACATGAGCTGCGTGAGGCCCACGAGCTTGAGCGCGAGCACGAGCTCCTTCGCTGTGCGCGCCGTCGCGACGATGAGGCACGCGGGCAGGCCCGCGAGAAGCGCGAACATCGCGAGCCACAGCGCCTGGTAGAACAGCGCGATGAACGCGACGATGACGAACGGCACGAGCAGCATCGCGATGAACACGATGCGTGTGCCGAGCCCGCCGAGCAGCACAGCGAGCGTGTGCTTGCGGGAGAGCTTGTCGGTCTCGCGGTCGCGCAGGTTGTTCACGAGGATCGCTGCCGTCGAGATGAGGCCGACCCCGACGGCGCCGTAGATGGCCTCCTGGCTGACGTTGCCGACCTGCACCCACATGGTGCCGAGGGTCGCGACGAGGCCGAAGAAGATGAAGACGAACAGCTCGCCGAGCGCGTAGTAGCCGTAAGGCCGCTTGCCGCCCGTGTAGAACCAGGCTGCCGCGATGCACGCCGCCCCGACGGCGAGCAGCCACCACTGCGTCGTCGCGATAGTGATGAGAATTCCGGCGACGGCGGCGATCGCGAAGAACACGAGCGCGACGATGAGCACCGAGCGCGGGGACGCCTTTTCGCTGCCGACGAGCCGGCCGGGTCCGACCCTGTGCTTATCGGTGCCGCGGATGCCGTCGGAGTAGTCGTTGGCGTAGTTCACGGCGATCTGCAGCGCGAAAGCGACGATGAGGCAGAGCAGCGCCCGCGCCCAGTGGAACTCCCCCGGGTCGCCCGCGAGCCGAGCGGCGCCCGTGCCGACGAGGACGGGCGCGAGCGACATGGGCAGTGTGGGGATGCGGGCGGCGCCGATCCAGTCGCCGATGGTCGCCGGCTTCACGTGCTGCAGCGGGCGGGCGGCGGGGTTGCCGCTCTTGCCCCTGCCTTTGCGGGCCACGGGCCGCGCCGCGCCGTTCTTCTTCGCTGCCTGGGCCGACTTCTGCTGTTTCGCTGCCACGAACGTCCTCCTGCTCCGCGGCAACTTTACTAAACCCGGCTATGACTCCGGGTGCGTGGCCACCGCCCGCGTGAGGGCCTGGCGGTCGGGCTTGCCCGAGGGCAGCACGGGGATGCTGCCGATCACGACGATGCGGTCGGGACGGGAGGGGGCGCCGAGAGCCTCGCCGACGGCATCCCGAACCTGATCGAGTCGTGCCGACGCGTCGGAGGCGACGACGACGACGGGGACCTCACCCCACCGCTCGTGCTGCGCGCCGACGACGACCGCCTCCTCGAGGCCGCGGATGCCACGGACGATTCGCTCGATGCGGTCGAGGTTGACGTTGATGCCGCCGGAGATGATGACGTTGTCGGCACGACCGAGAACGTGGAGCACTCCGTCGACGAGCTCGCCGAGGTCTCCTGTGCGGTACCAGCGCTGACCGTGCCGCTCGACGAAGACGTCGTCCGTGAGCTCGCGGTCGATAGTGCCATCGCCGCTCAAGTAGCCGTCAGCGAGCATGGGACCGGTGAGCTCGACCTGGCCGTCGACGATTCCGATCTCGACGCCGGGCAGCGCACGGCCGCTGTAGACGCAGCCGCCCGCCGTCTCACTCGAGCCATACGTGCGGAACACCGGGAGGCCGAGGAGCTCGATGCGGTCCCGCACGGCGAATGGCACGGCCTGGCCGCCGACGAGGATGCCGTCGAAGCGGCGCAGCGCCGCGACGCCGACGCGCGTCTCGAGCAGCTGCATGAGCTGGGTCGGCACGAGCGATGTGAACCGCAGCTCGCCCGTGAGCTCGCGCGATGCGGCGACGAACGCCGCGACGTCGAAGTGGCCGGGCGGCAGCACGACGGGAGTCGTGTCGGCCGCGAGAGAGCGGACGAGAACCTGGAGTCCCGCGACGTAGTGCGCGGGCAGGGCGAGCAGCCACTGGCCGGGTCCGCCCATCACGCTCTCGCTCGCCGAGGCGGAAGCCAGCAGGGCGTCGCAGCTGAGCGAGACGTTCTTCGGCACGCCCGAGGAGCCCGAGGTCTGGATCACGACGGCCGTCGCCTGCGGGGCCTCGGGCAGGTCGATGTCGGCGCCGATCTCGAGGCCGTTCGCGCTGCGTTCCGCGCCCGCCCGCAGCGGAAGGACGGCGGGGCCCGAGCGATCGAGCGCCCCCCGCAGGGCGTGCATGAGGTGGAGGGGCTCGGCCGCCGCGACCGCGACGAGGTTGCGCGTCATGGGGTTGAGTCTACGAGTTCGGAGCCCGGCTCAGTACTGCCAGGGGAACGGCCCCCAGTCAGGCTCCCGCTTCTCAAGGAACGAGTCGCGCCCTTCGACGGCTTCGTCGGTGCCGTAGGCGAGGCGCGTCGCCTCACCCGCGAAGACCTGCTGGCCGACGAGCCCGTCGTCGACCGCGTTGAAGGCGAACTTGAGCATGCGGATCGCCGTGGGCGACTTCGTCAGGATGCGGCGGGCCCAGCGCAGCGCCTCGGCCTCGAGCTCGGCGAGCGGGACGACGGCGTTCACGGCACCCATCTCAAAGGCGCGCTGCGCCGAGTAGTCGTCGGCGAGGAAGAACACCTCGCGCGCGAACTTCTGCCCGATCTGACGCGCGAAGTAGGCGGACCCGTAGCCCGCGTCGAACGATCCGACATCGGCATCCGTCTGCTTGAACTTGGCGGACTCGGCGGCGAGAGACAAGTCGCACACGACGTGGAGCGAGTGCCCGCCGCCGGCAGCCCAGCCGGGGACGACGGCGATCACGACCTTGGGCATGAACCGGATGAGGCGCTGCACCTCGAGAATGTGCAGGCGTCCCGAGCGGGCCGGGTCGATGCCGGCCGCGGTCTCGGCGTCGGAGTACTTGTAGCCGTCGCGGCCGCGAATGCGCTGGTCACCGCCCGAGCAGAACGCCCAGCCGCCGTCCTTCGGGCTCGGCCCGTTGCCGGTGAGCAGCACGACGCCGATCTTCGAGTTCGTGCGGGCGTCCTCGAGCGCCGCATACAGCTCGTCGACGGTGTGCGGACGGAACGCGTTGCGCACCTCTGGCCGGTCGAACGCGATGCGCGCCACCTTGCCGTCGTGAGTGTGGTGGTAGGTGATATCGGTGAGCGCGTCGAACCCCGGCGCCCTCACCCACTCGTTCTCGTCGAAGATCTCGGACACCGTCATGGCCTCCATCGTAGTCAGGCGACCGGATGCCGCCGGCGGTGCGCCTGCGATCTCGCTGACCATCCGCGGCAGCGGTTGACGCGGGAGCAACGACCGAGGATCGTGGGAGACATCTCGGGGTAACCCGGACCGACGCGGCTTTCGCTTCCCTGGGCTGGAACGAGGGAGCCAAATGGGATCGATCCGCTACGACAGCATGGTCACGCACTTCGATGACCGCGTGCTGACGCACGTTCAGATCATCGTGGTCCAGAAGTTCTCCCGTGGTGAGTCGTTCCTCATGTCATGGAAGGACAGTCCCTCGGTGGGTGACGGGCGCACCGCGATCTGGCTGTCCCCCTCCCTGCCCATGACGTTCAAGTTCTCGGGCGGCAAGGTGCCGACGATAAACCGGGAGTGGCTGATGCGGCTCGGTCAGTCGGCGGATTCCTCGACGGGACTCATCATCACGGGCGAGGACGGCGAGCTCGTGTTTGGCGACGCGACCGGCGACGCGTATCCCGGCCGACTGCAGGACTGAGTCCCGAGCCTCGGCGGTCGGGTGCCGGTCGCGGCAGAATAGTGCCCATGCGTCCCTCACTCGATGACCTGCTCGCCTCCGCCCACGTCGTGTCGCTTCCCCTCACGACGCGTTTCCGCGGCATCGATGTGCGCGAGGCGCTGATCATGCGCGGCCCGAACGGCGCGACCGAGTTCTCGCCGTTCGTGGAGTACGACGACGCCGAAGCAGCGGTGTGGCTGCAGGCCGCTCTCGAGTTCGGCTGGGGCGACGAGCCAACGCCAGTGCGCGAGCGGATTCCCGTGAACGCGACGGTTCCTGCCGTTCCCGCGTCAGGCGTCGCCGCCGTGCTCGGCCGCTACGACGGCTGCCGAACGGCAAAGGTCAAGGTCGCCGAGCGCGGCCAGATTCTTGACGACGATGTCGCCCGCGTTCGCGAGGTGCGGCGCCTCATGGGTCCGGAGGGCCGCGTGCGCGTCGACGCGAACGGCGGCTGGAATGTGGACGAGGCCGAGCGTGCGGTACATGCTCTCGCGGAGTTCGACATCGAATACGTCGAACAGCCGTGCGCGAGCGTGGACGAGCTCGCCGAGTACCGGCGACGCACGAAGTACCTCGGCATCCCCGTCGCCGCCGACGAGAGCGTGCGCAAGGCGAGCGATCCTGTCGCCGTCGCGAAGGCAGGGGCGGCCGACCTGCTCATCATCAAGGCGCAGCCGCTCGGCGGCGTGCGCCGCGCCCTGCGGATCGTCGAGGAGGCCGGCCTGCCCGTGACGGTGTCGAGCGCTCTCGACACCTCCGTCGGGCTGTCGCTCGGCGCGTTTCTCGCGGCATCCGTCCCCGATCTCGAATTCGACTGCGGACTCGCGACAGCGTCGCTGCTCGCCGCCGACGTGACCGAGCAGCCGTTGCGCGCTCACGACGGCGCGATCGACGTGCGCCGGGTCGACGTGTCGGAGGCGCTGCTCGACGAGCACGCGGCGTCACGGGAGCGCACCGCGTGGTGGCTGGATCGACTCGCGCGCTGCTACGCGGTGCTCGGGGCCTGAACGGGACGCCGACGGGTGGGTGACCATTTCACCGACAGTGGATGACAAGCTTCCTTTACATCCCCATCGAGCGAGCTGTAGCATCGATGCATGACAAGGGACCTTGACCCAGCCGGAGAGTCCTCCACCGAAGCCCGGCTCCGGCGCGTCTTCCGCATCCGCATGTGGGCGGGAGCCGCGTGCTACCTGCTCGCGAGCCTCGCGCTCTCCCTGTGGGGGCCACAGAACGGCGGGGACCCGTGGCGTGCGGTGTGGGTCGTACTGCCGCTGCTGCCCGTCGCATGGATGGTGCTCGTCGTCATTCTGCGCGTTCGGAGCATGGACGAGTACCAGGTCAAGCTTCTCGTCCCCGGCCTTGCCGTCGGCTTCACCGTCGCGATCGTCACGGCGCTCGTGCTCGGCACGCTCGACATCGCCGGGATCCACACGCCGAACGGCGGCTGGAGCGTCTGCTTCGCCGGTATTGCGGCATGGCTCATCACGAACGCCTTCACCGGCGCCCCCGACGCCTGATGGAGAACCGGATCCGGGCCGAACGCGAGAAGCGAGGCTGGACCCAGGCCGTACTGGCCGAACGACTGAGCGTGTCGCGTCAGTCGATCGTGGCGCTCGAGACGGGCAAGTACGACCCGTCACTGCCTCTCGCCTTTCGCATCTCGCGCCTCTTCGAACAGCCGATCGAGGGGCTCTTCACGCCCGACGAGGGTTGACTCTCGAGTGGCTTACAGTCCCGAGTAGCTGTGCAGTCCCTTGAAGAAGATGTTCACGACGGTGAAGTTGAAGATCACGGCGGCGAAGCCGATGACCGCGAGCCACGAGGAGCGCGTGCCGCGCCATCCCCGCGTCGCGCGCGCGTGGATGTAGCCCGCGTAGATCACCCAGATGATGAAGGTCCAGACTTCCTTGGTGTCCCAGCCCCAGTAGCGGCCCCACGCGGCCTCGGCCCAGATGGAGCCGAAGATGAGCGTGAAGGTCCACAGCACGAAGCCGACGATGATCGTGCGGTACGCGAGGTTCTCGAGCCGCTCGGCCGACGGGAACGTGGCCATGAACTTGAGCTTCATGTTCGCGAGCGAGGTGCCTCGCGCCTCGGTGCGCGCTTGCAGCAGCTGCAGCACCGACAGGGCGCAGCCGAGCGCGAGGAAGCCCATCGCCGTCGTCGCGACGAACACGTGGATGACGAGCCACGCCGACTGCAGGGCCGGCGGGAGCGGGGCGACCGCGACGTAGAAGTTGATGGTCGCCATGCACAGCAGCGAGACGACGAGTCCGGTGATGAACGTGCCGAGGTAGCGCAGGTCGACCTTGATGTTCACGACGAGGAACACGGCGATGACGAGCATCGTGCCCGTCATGACGAACTCGTACAGGTTCGCCCACGGCACACGGCCCGCGGCGAGGCCGCGCGTCACGTCGGCGGCGACGTGCAGGAGGAAGCCGAGCACGGTGAGCGCCATGGCGGAGCGCAGCGACGGCGAGCGCTTCGCCGTGACGGCGGCGGCTCCCGTGGCCTTCTTCGGCGGGCGCACCTTGACGGCGACTCCGCCCGCGGCCTGCTCGGTCGCGAGTGAGCCGGTGCCCTCGAGAGCCTCGGCGTCTGCGGCTTGCTTGACCTCGGCGCTTCGTCGTGCCAGGTCGAGGGCGAAGGCGATGAGCGCGAGGGCGTACAGCGCCGTCGCCGACCACAGCGACAGCAGCGAGAACGAGTTCAGATCCACAGCTTAAGGGTACTCCTTCGACTATTCGGCGGATCGGCGCCGGACGGCGGCGACCGCGGCGGCGATCCCGCGCCAGCCGAGCAGGAAGACGCCGAGCGCGATTGTCGCGACGATGATGAACGGCAGCGCGGTGCCCTGCCCGCTCACGACGCGGAGCAGCATCCCGCCCGCGACGGTGATGATCCAGATCGGGATGCCGCTTCGCACGATGCGCAGCGGGGCGCGCCACGCGAGCGACACGATCCAGCCGACAAGCAGCGCGACGAGGAACGGCCACCACGTGCCGAGCACACCCGCGACGTCGAGCGCCTCCGCGTGGCTCGCGCGGCCGATGATCGCGAAGACGAGAGTCAGCACGATGTCGATGACGAGAGCGGCGGCCGTCATGCGTCGCGATCCCTGCCGAGCGCCGTGCCGTGGCGGTACGCGATGGATGAGACCGCGTCGCCGAGCGTGGGGTCCTCGCCGCGGGCGAGGCCGGCGTATTCGACGCGCACCGTTCCGTCGGCGCGGTCGAACGCCTTGACCCACACGCGCCGGCGCGGCACGAACAGCGACGTGAGCAGGCCGAGCAGCACGAGGATTGCTCCCACGGCGACGCCGAGCTGGGTCTGGTCGTGGTGGATGTCGAACGAGGCGAAGCGCAGCACCGAGTGCGAGTAGTCGTTCGCCTGCGGCGACTGGTTGACGAATTCGACGGTGCCGAGACCGTTCGGCAGCTTCGTCGACTGTCCCGGCATGAGCTCGATCGAGTCGACGCCTGTCTTGCCGCCCGTGAGCTGGGTCATGTCGTCGACGTCGAGCGAGTACACCGACTTCGGCACGCCCCCGTCGATGCCGAGGTCGCCCGAGTAGACGTTGAGGCTCAGCATGGGGTAGGTGAGGTCGGCGTACGTCGACGCGAACGCGCCCGTGTCGAGCTTGTACGCGGTCGGGTAGAAGAAGCCGACCATGCCGATCTGCTTCGTGAGCCCGTCGGGCACCTTGATGACGCCGACGGACGTGAGGTTGGAGTCCTGGGGCAGGAACGGCACGGAATCCGTGAACACGACGTTCCCGTCGGGATCCTTCACCGTAATGGTGGGCGCGTAGCCGTTGCCGAGCAGGTAGACGTCGGTTCCCGCGAAGCGCAGCGGATCGTTGACCTTGATCGTGCGGTCCTGCTTCTCGCCGTCGCGCGTCGTCGTGGTCACGTGGGCGGCGAAGTCGATGGGCTGCCCGTACGCATCGAGGTTCTTCGTCTCGTAGGTCGCGTCGAAGTTGTCGAGCGCGAGCGAGTACGGGTCGAGCTGCCCCGCGTTGAAGAAGCGGCCGGGACTGAACGAGTCGTAGTCGCCGAGCATGTTCACGAAGCTCTGACCCTCGACGACGACGCGCTGGCCGCTGTAGCCGAAGCCGCCGCCGATGCCGACGACGAGAAGGATCAGCAGGAGCGCCGAGTGGAAGACGAGGTTTCCCGTCTCGCGCAGGTAGCCGCGCTCCGCGGACACCGAGACGCTCGCGGGCTGGGTGTGCGTCGCCGGGCTCTCGTACAGCTCGACGCGGTAGCCGGACTTCTTGAGCAACTCGCGCGCCGACGCCACGACCGTGGCGGCATCCGTTCTCACACCGTCGTCGTCGCCGTACACGGTCTCGCTGAATTCGCTCAGGCGCTGCAGGCGCACGGGCGTCTTCGGCGGCCGCGCGCGCAGGGCTCCGATGTGGTGCTTGACCCGAGGGATGACGCAGCCGATGAGCGAGATGAACAGCAGGATGTAGACGGCGGAGAACCAGGCCGACGTGAACACGTCGAACATCTGCAGCTTGTCGAGCGCAGGAGCGAGGTCAGGGTGCTCCGTGAAGTACTGCGTGACGCCGTTCGGGTCGCTCGAACGCTGAGGCACGAGCGAGCCGGGGATCGCGGCGAGCGCGAGCAGCAGCAGAAGGAGCAGGGCGGTGCGCATGCTCGTGAGCTGTCGCCACATCCAGCGCAGCCACCCGGTGAAGCCGAGGGAGGGTTGCGTGATCTCGGCGGGCTCCTCGCGGAGCTCGTCGTGACCGTCGGTGTAATCAGAGGGCCGGCGCAAAGTTCGGCATCACCCCCGCGAGTTCGCTGATGAGGGACGTCCAGACGCCGGTGACCATGAGCACGCCGATGACGATGAGCAGGATGCCGCCGACGATGTTGATCGCGCGAATGTGCTTGCGCAGGAACGACATGCTCCTCGTCGCCCACGTCGCACCGAAGGCGATGGCGATGAACGGCAGACCGAGGCCGAGGCAGTACACGAAGCTCAGCAGCGCACCGCGCCACGGGGAGCCGGAGCCGAAGCTCAGCGACTGGATGGCCACGAGCGTCGGGCCGACGCACGGCGCCCAGCCGATGCCGAAGACGATGCCGAGCAGCGGCGCTCCGAGCAGACCGGTCTTGGGCCGCCACGACGGCCGGAAGGTGTTCTGCAGCACCGTGACCTGGCCGATGAACACGAGCCCCATGACGATGATCACGGCGCCGAGGATGCGGGTGATGAGCGGCCCGTACTGCACGAGCCAGGCGCCGAGCTGCCCGAAGGCGAGACCGTAGGCGGTGAACACGGCGGAGAAGCCGAGCACGAACAGCAGCACACCGAGCACGAGTCGCGCGCGGTCCTTCTTCGCCGCCTGCTTTCCACGCTGCACGGTGGACGCGCCGCCGACGTAGGCGAGGTAGCCGGGCACGAGCGGGAGCACGCACGGCGAGGCGAAGGAGACGAGTCCGGCGAGCGCGGCGATCGGAATGGCGAGAAGCAGCTGCCCGCTGATGACGATGTCTCCGGGGTTCACGTCACTTCTCCGCGAGAGTGTCGCCGATGAGCGTGCCGAGGATCGAGGTGTCCTGCACGGCCCCGAGCACGCGCGAGGCGACCCGGCCCTGCTTGTCGAGAACGATCGTCGTGGGAACGCTGTTGGGCGGCACGGTGCCCGAGAAGGCGAGCTTCACGGCGCCGGAGTCGGCATCCATGATGGACGAATAGCTGACGCCGTAGGTCTTGTTGAAGGCCGCGGCCGTTCCAGCCTGATCGCGCAGGTTGACGCCCACGAACGCGACGCCCTCGCTCGAGTACTTGTCGTACAGCTTCTCGAGAATGGGCGCTTCGGCGCGGCACGGCGCGCACGAGGCGTACCAGAAGTTCACGACCACGACCTTGCCGTCAAGCGACTCGGACGAGAGGGTCTCGTCGTCTTGGGTCGTGCCGGAGAATTCGATCGGCGCGCCCCGGTCGTCGGCGGCGACTTCCATGACGGAGCCGTCTCCCGCGATGTAGCCCTTGTTGCTTCCTTCGCGGTACTGCTCGGCGAGGGGGTCGTTGCTGCACCCCGCGACGGTGAGCGCGACGGCGATCAGTGCGGCGGCGGTGAGCGCCCGCCCCGCCCGGGAGGCAGCGGTCATACCGCGCCCACGTCGTTCGCGCCGGCCGTGAGCATGAGCGCCGGCTCGTCGTAGTCGACCTCGGTGAAGCGGCGCCCGTTGTGCTCGATCGTCGTGATGCTCGACAGCGAGCATCTGCGCTTGCGCGGGTCGTGGTGGAGCGGGATGCCGAGGAGGCTCGAATGCACCATCCAGATGGGCAGCTGGTGGCTGACAAGCGCCACTTCGCCGGACTCCGTCGACTCCCAGGCGTCTTCGATCGCGACGAGCATGCGCGCGGCGATGTCGGAGAACGGCTCGCCCCAGCTGGGCTTGCGCGGGTTGCGCAGGGAGGGCCAGTTGCGGGGATTGCGGAGGGCGCGGCTCATGCGGCTGCCCTCGAAGTGATTGAACGGCTCGATGAGACGCTCGTCGGTCTCGACGTCGACATCGAAGGCTGCGGCGATGGGAGCGGCGGACTCCTGTGTGCGCTGGAGCGGGGAGGCGATGACCCGCGTGATGTTCGCGCCGCGCTCCACGAGCTCGGCCGCGGCCGCCTCGGCCATGCGGTGCCCGAGATCGGAGAGCCCGAATCCGGGGACGCGGCCGTACAGCACACGCGAGGGATTGTGCACCTCTCCGTGACGGACGAGGTGGATCAGGGACGCTACCACAGCGCCAAGTCTACGTTCTGTAGAGCTAAGAATCTCCCGAGAGCTTCGCGGCGGGCGCGCGGGCGAGCCGTCGGCGGCATCCGATCGTCTCAACCGGCCGCGCGAACACGGCAAAGACGCACGGCGGCGCGTAGGTAGACTTGTCGAATGCCTCCGGGAGCCCCGGCGTCGAATCGCCGGCTGTGACTCCCACGACTCGCCGGGAAGGACCTCTTCGTGCTTCGCACTCATAACGCCGGATCCCTCGGGATCGAGCAGGTCGACCAGACCGTGACCCTTGCCGGATGGGTCGATCGCCGTCGCGATCACGGCGGCGTCGCCTTCATCGACCTGCGGGACGCCTCGGGCATCGCCCAGGTCGTGATTCGCGACGAAGAGGTGGCGCACCCGCTGCGCGCCGAGTTCGTTCTTCAGGTCACGGGCACCGTGCGCAAGCGCCCCGAGGGGAACGAGAACCCGCACCTGCCGACCGGGCAGATCGAGGTCATCGCCGATGAGGTGAGGGTGCTCAACGACTCCGCGGCGCTGCCGTTCCAGGTGTCGACCGCGCTCGAGGGCACCGAGACCATCGGCGAGGAGGCACGCCTCAAGTACCGCTACCTCGACCTGCGCCGCCCGGCGCCGGCGCGCGCCATCCGCTTGCGCGCGAAGGCCAACCAGGCCGCGCGCCGCGTGCTCGACGAGCTTGACTTCGTCGAGATAGAGACGCCCACGCTGACCCGCTCGACGCCGGAGGGCGCCCGCGACTTCCTCGTGCCCGCCCGCCTCTCCCCCGGCTCCTGGTACGCCCTCCCCCAGTCGCCCCAGCTGTTCAAGCAGCTGCTCATGGTCGCGGGCATGGAGCGCTACTACCAGATCGCGCGCTGCTACCGCGACGAGGACTTCCGCGCCGACCGGCAGCCCGAGTTCACGCAGCTCGACGTCGAGATGAGCTTCGTCGACCAGGAAGACGTCATCGCCGTCGGCGAGAAGATCGTCTCGTCGCTGTGGGAGCTCATCGGCTACACGATCCCGACGCCGATCCCCCGCATGACGTATGCCGAGGCGATGCAGAAGTACGGCAGCGACAAGCCCGACCTGCGCTTCGGCCTCGAGATCATTGAGCTCACCGAGTACTTCGCGGGCACGCCGTTCCGCGTGTTCCAGAACCCGTACGTCGGCGCGATCGTCTTCCCGGGCGGCGCCGCCACTCCCCGCCGCGGCTTCGACGCCTGGCAGGAATGGGCGCGCTCACGCGGCGCGAAGGGACTCGCCTACGTCACGATCGCGGAGGACGGCACCCTCGGCGGGCCGGTCGCGAAGAACATCACGGATGCCGAGCGCGAGGGTCTCGCGGAGGCAACGGGCGCCAAGCCGGGCGACGCGATCTTCTTCGCGGCCGGAACGGCACGCGAGTCCCGCGCGCTGCTCGGCGCCGCCCGCCTCGAGGTCGGCAAGAAGGCCGAGCTCATCGACGAGTCGCAGTGGGCGTTCGTGTGGATCGTCGACGCGCCCATGTTCGAGCCGGCCGCCGAAGCGGAGGCCTCGGGCGACGTCGCGGTCGGCAGCGGCAAGTGGACGGCCGTGCACCACGCGTTCACGTCGCCGAAGCCGGAGTTCCTCGACACGTTCGACGTCGAGCCCGAGAACGCGCTCTCGTACGCCTATGACATCGTGTGCAACGGCAACGAGATCGGCGGAGGCTCGATCCGCATCCACGAGCGCGATGTGCAGGAGCGCGTCTTCAAGCTCATGGGCCTCGACGAGGAGCAGGCGCGCACGAAGTTCGGCTTCCTTCTCGACGCCTTCGCGTTCGGCGCCCCGCCGCACGGCGGCATCGCGCTCGGCTGGGACCGCATCGTCGCCCTGCTCACGGGCTCCGACTCGATCCGCGAGGTCATCGCGTTCCCGAAGACCGGCAACGGCTTCGACCCCCTCACGCAGGCTCCCGCGCCGATCACGGCGCAGCAACGCAAGGAGGCCGGCGTCGACGCGAAGCCGAAGGACCGCGACACGGAGTAGTCCGGCTACGCCTCGATGTCGATCGAGGCGCGCTGCTCGACGACGCTGCGGATGTATGCCGCGACCTCGGAGTGCACGGGGTGCACCTGGTACGCCTTGAGTGCGGCGACATCATCGTGCACGGAGACGAGCACGAGGTCGTAGTTCACGTCGGCGAACGCTGCGTTGCGTGACACGCGCAGCGACTGGATGCCGGGGACGACGCCGATGAGCCCTTCGAGCCGCGCCCCGATCTCGGCGGCGGCCTCGTCTTTCGCTGCGTCGTCGTCGCCGGCGAGCGTCCACATCACGATGTGTCGAATGGCCATGGTGTCTCCTCGAGGTTGTGTCAGGCGTCGGTGCTGAGCGCGGCCGCGAGACGGCTCTCGTCGACGCGCCAGAAGGTGTGCTGCTCTCCGTCGACGAGGATCACGGGGATCTGCTCCCAGTACCGCTCGTTCAGGGCGGGGTCGTCGAGAATCGACTTCTCATCGACGGTGACGGATGCCGCGGGGCCGAGACCCGCGATCACGCGGTTCACGGCGTCCCGCGCGTCATCGCACAAGTGGCATCCGGGCTTGCCGATGATTGTCACGGTGCGCGTCATGGTCCCAGCCTAATCCGCGTCGTAGGCTGACCGTGTGTCCTCGGCAGCCGTCGTCCCTCTCGTTCCGGCACGTTCGCTGCGCCGCACCGCGGTGCTGCTCGTCATCGTGTGCGTTGTCGCCGAGCCACTCGTGCTCGCGGCGATGATCGCGAACCCCTCGTTCTTCCTGCGCGGCATGATGCTGCAGGGCGCGATCATCGGCGCTCTCGCGCTCGCGGCGTGGCTCGCGTGGATGCCGCGCGCGACGCTTCTTCTCGACACGGAGCAGCGCAGCATCCGCTACGACAGGGTCTCGTCGCGCCGAGTGCCGTTCTCGAGCATCGCCCGCGTCACCCTCGGCGGGTCCGAGCGGAGCGCGTGGCTTGTCATCTGGGACGGAGCCGATAGCACGATCGCGCAGGTTCACGTCATCGCGGGTCGCCGTTCCTCGCTCGGGATGCCGCAGCGCGCGGCTCTCGCGGAGCTGCTCGAAGCGGCTTCGGCTCCGGGGCTCGAGCTGCACGACTCCGGCCGTCCCGGTCGACAGCTGCTGGCGGCGGGCACCCTCGTGGCGACGGACGCCGCCGCCGCATGGCTCAGGGACCCTGGCGCCGCGGTCGGGCCGGACGCGCTGACGCGGCAGGGCACGAACTGAGCGCTCGCTCCGCTGGTCGCGGGCAGCGGGCGTTCAGACGTCGATGCCGGAATCGACCTGATTGGCGAGAGCTCGAACGATGTCCTCCCAGTCGGTGCCGTCGATGAACGGCGTCGCATGGTCGGGCAGCACCGCACCGTAGACGGGCGAGCCCTCTTCACCCTTCATGTTGATGAGCACGAGGTGGCCGTAGACGACACCCGTGAGAACCTCGGTCACAGACCACGCGGTGGGACCGGTCGGCACGATTTCGAACTCGCGATCCTTGTGCTCGATCCTCCGGGTGCCGATCTTGTCCGCCATGATGCCTCCTCGCGATTCGTCATCGTGTGGCTCCACTATCGCGTCTTCGCCCGGTCGGGGCAAGGGCTTGTCATCGCCCGCATTCACGACACCTCGGACATCGCGTCGGGTTCATCGGACAGGGATCGCCGCGGCGAGATGTAGGAGACTACGGCGACCGCAACGATGGCGACGGACGTGCCGAGGAGGGCGCCGGCCATGGTGTCGGAGAGCCAGTGCATCGCCAAATATGTGCGGCTCCACGCCATGACGAGTACCCACGCACATGCGAGTACCCACACAATGGCGCGGTCGGCAACGAGCGCGAGCGTGATCGCGAAGACTGCCGCGATCGTCGTGTGCCCGGAGGGGAAGGAGTCGCTGCCCGCCGTCAGGATATGGTCCGCCGGCCGCGGCCTGTCGACGAGGGTCTTCAGGGTCTCTGACGCGACAGTGCCGATTACCACTCCCGTCCCGAGCGCAATCCCGGCCCGCCAGCGCCTGAACACGAAGAACGCGCACATCGCTATCGCCGTGATGACGATCATGCTCTTTGTGCCGCCGACGAGATTGAGCGTGCGGGCGAGAGCGTCAGCGAACGGAGAGCTCGAGGCCGTCACGAAGCCATGCCAGGGCGCGTCCACCAGCACCGCCTTCCCATGCTCGGCCAGGCCGATCCACGCGCCGAACGCCCCCACAGCGACAATGACGGCGATGGCGCAGACGACGGCGACCTTGTTCGGTGCAGGGAGGGGACGAGGCGAGAGCATGAGTTTCCTTTCGAGCCGAGTCGCACGCTACAAGCGCTTCTCGAAAGGACGGCGGCAATCAGCAGCCCGCGTCTGAGAAACCTCTCAGCCGGCAGCATCCGCCGAGAGTCAAACGCCCCGCGCCGCCGCTTCGCCACGCGACCGCGTGTCAGGAAACTCACACCGGACGGTCAACCCGGCGCCCAGCTCATTGAGGAGAGCGATCGTGCCCCGCGCCTTCCGCACGATTGCCGCGACGATCGCGAGCCCGAGTCCGGCTCCCGAGTCGGCTGCACCCTTTCGCTCTCGAGTGAAGCGGCCGAGCGCGAGCGATTCGAACTCCGGGTCCATGCCGCCGCCCGTGTCGCTGACCTCGAGGATGACGCTGTGCTCCTCGCGGACAAGTGAGACGACGAGGCGGCCGCTGTCGCCGAGCGCTCGGAGAGCGTTGCCGACGAGATTGTCGATGCAGCGCCCGAAGTCCTGGGGCTCGATCGCGAATGTCGCGGCATCATCGTCGGCGCTGTCGGGAGCGACGTAGTGGATCTCCACCGCCCTGCCCTCAGCGCGGAATCGCGCCCTGTCGACCGCCTCGATCGTCTCGCGTTCGAGTTCGGCGAGCGAGGAACGTCCCTCACTGTCGACCGCCTCGATCGCGGAGAGATCGAGGAGCGAGTTGACGAGTGCCGCCAACCGGTCGAGCTGCCGGCGCGCCCGCTCGACATCGTCGACCATCTGCTCCACCGACGAGGCCTCCGAGACGGCCACCTGCAGCTGCGCGCTCAAGAGCGCGATCGGCGTGCGCAGCTCGTGGCTCGCATCCGAGACGAGCTGCCGCTCTCGCAGAGCAGAGTCCCTCAAGCGCGCGATGAGGTCGTTGAGGGTTCGAGCGAGCTGCGAGATCTCGTCGTTCGCTTCACCGATCTCGAGCAGTTCCGTCGACGGAGAGTCGCTGAGCTCCTCGGCGCTGCGCCGCAGTCGCCGCACGGGACCAAGCGACACGGACGCCAAGACCCAGGCGGCGGCAGCGGCGCCCCCGGCGATGAGGGCAAGTCCGACGACGAGGAGCGCGCGCATCTGGCCGAGGATCGTCTTTTCTTCGGCCGCATCGCGGGCAGCGATGACCGTCCACGGTTCGCCCGCCACATCGACGCGAGTGATCAGCACGACATAGGACGACGAGCCGACCGAGACCTCGTCGGACTCACGATCGGCGACGGGATTCGGCAGCAGCGGAAGGAGGCCGGCCGGAAGGGTGTCGACGGGGACGCTGCCATCGGGCCGGACGACGGCGATGTGCTGCGAGGGTCCCGGCGGGTCCAGCGCGTCCTTCGGCTCCGTCGTGAGTGCCACGGTGTAGGCCGAGCTGTCGCTCGCGAGAACCGCCTCCGTCCCGTCGCGCACGATCCGCTCGAGCTGCTCGTTGATGGCCATCCCCGCTGTGATGGCGATGAGGATCGCGATCACGAGGCTGCCTCCGGCGATGCGCCCTCGGATGCCCATGTTGCGCAGCAGCGGGAAGCCGGCCATCACGACTCGTCGACGATGAGTCGGAAGCCGACGCCGCGTTCGGTGACGATGCGGACGCCGGCGGCAAGCTGGTCGAGCTTTCGGCGCAGGTAGCTCACATACTGGTCGACGATGTTCGGGTCGATGTGCGCGTCCGTCTGCCACACGGCATCGAGGACTTCCCGGCGCGTGACCGTCTCGCCGAGCCGGCGGGCGAGAACGTGGAGCACGTCGAACTCGGTGCTGCTGAGCGGCACGTCCTTGTCGCGGAAGATCACGCGATGCCTGACGAGGTCGATCGTCAGCTCACCGACCGCAACGCGGGTCGTCTCTCGGGGCGCATCTCGACGCGTGACGGCGCGAATGCGAGCGCCGAGCTCGGCGAAGTCGAACGGCTTGATCATGTAGTCGTCCGCGCCGGAATCAAGGCCCCGCACCCGGTCGTCGATGGCGTTGCGGGCGGTCAGCAGGATCACCGCGATGGCGGGGTTCAGACCCTTCAGCCGGCGGCTCAACTCGAAGCCGGACATTCCCGGGAGCATGACGTCGACGATGGCGACGTCCACGGCGTCGCTGTGGGCGATGCTCAGTGCGTCGATTCCGTCGTGGGCCTCGATGACGTGGTGGCCGTCCGACGCGAGACCCCGCGCGAGGAGCGCCGTCATCTCGTGCTCGTCATCAACCGCCAGGATCCTCATCTGCGGCTCCTTCCGCACGTGGGCCGCGCTGTCGCGATGTGCCCTCATCCTAAATCGCCCGCCACTGCCCGCGACGCGCCGATTCCTGTGAGCACTTTCACGAAGCATGGCTGATATCCCACCCCTCCCCAAGACTTCGCACGGACGATGGCCGGAGAGAAGGAGGCGGCGGATGCTCACAACGCTCGACGCACGCCATGCACACCTCCGTCCGCTGCACGCTCTCGCACACGCGACAGCCGCGCGAGTGTCGGCGACGGCCGGCATCGGAGTGTTCGCCGGCGCGCTCTCGCTTGTGGGCGCTGGCACCCCGTCGTATTGGGGCGATGAGGCTGCGAGCGTGCTTGCCGCCGCCCGCCCGCTTCCCGTCCTCTTCGGCATGCTCGGGCACATCGACGCCGTTCATGGCGTTTACTACGTCTTCCTGCACTACTGGATCGCGCTCGTCGGCTCCTCGGAGGCCGCGGTTCGCCTTCCGAGCTCCGTCGCTGTCGGCGTCGCGGCCGCGGGGACCGTCGTTCTCGCGCGTCGCTTGTTCGGCACGCCGAGCGGGATCATCGCGGGGCTGCTCTTCGCGGTGATTCCGCAAGTGACGCGGATGGGCGTCGAAGCGCGATCGTACGCGTTCAGCATGGCCGCTGCCGTGTGGCTGACGGTCTTCGTCGTCGTTCTCGTGCGCCGGCGGGTGTCGGACTGGCGGCTCTGGGCGCTGTACGCGCTCGCGTCCGCGGCATCCGTCTACCTGTTCTTGTACCTGGTGTTCCTTCTCGCGGCCCACTTCGTCGGCGTGCTGCTCTTCCGGGCCGGCCGTGCGACGATGTGGCGCTGGGCGGCGTCGGCGGGGCTCGCACTCGTGCTCGCGACGCCGATCCTTGCGCTCGGCTTCGCGCAACGCGGCCAGATCGCCTTCCTCGCTCGGCGCGACTATGCAACGGCGAGCTCGGTGTTCGTGCACCAGTGGTTCGGCACGCTCGGCTTCGCTCTCGCCGCGTGGGCGCTGATCGCGCTCGCCCTCATCGGGGTGCTCACACGGCGTGTGGCCGAGTGGCGCGGCGCGGCGCTCGTGGGCGTCTGGGGTTTCGTGCCGAGCGGTCTGCTGATCGCGGGCAATGACGTCGTGAGCCCGATGTACAACCTCCGCTACGTCACGTTCTGCGTGCCCGCCGTCGCGGTCGTCATGGCGCTCGGGCTCGTCACGCTCGGCGGCGTCTTCCGCGATCGGGCGGCGCGCCTGACGGCAGTCGCTCTCGGCATCGGCCTCGTGGCGGGTCTCGCCGCGCCTTCGTACATCGCCCAGCGCGGTCCGGTCGGGAAGGACGGCGGCAGCGATCTGAGGCAGACCGCTCAGGCGATAGCGGCGAACGCCACCTCGGGCGATGCTGTCGTCTTCGACGAGTCGGTGAAGCCGTCGCGGCGTCCGCGACTCGCAGCGGATCTGTACCCCGCGTCGTTCGCGGGACTCGACGATGTCGCGCTCGAGCGCTCGTACCGCGGCCGAACGGCCTTGTGGGACGAGGTCGCCCCGCTGCCGGCCCTGGCCGGGAATCTCGCGCCGCACCGCGTCGTATGGGCTGTCGAGGAGTCGCTCGCCAGCCCCGACGTCTCGACGCTTCGGTCGTTCGGCTATTCGGTCGCGGAGACGATCGACGTGCACCGCACCGTCATCTACAAACTCGTCAAGGAGTGATCTCATGACCCGCACCATCGCCGTCCTCCCGACCTACAACGAGCGGGACAATCTGCCCCTCGTGATGCGCCGGCTGCGCGCCGCCGTGCCGGAGCTCGAGATCCTCATCGTCGATGACGCCTCACCCGACGGGACCGGTGTGCTCGCCGACCAGCTCGCCGCGAGCGATCCGCGATTACGCGTGCTCCATCGCGTCGGCAGAGGCGGGCTCGGCAGCGCGTACCGTGAGGGCTTCGCCTGGGCGCTCGAGCACGGAGCCGATGTCATCGTCGAGATGGATGCCGACGGCTCGCATCGACCCGAGGACCTGCCCGCGCTGCTCGGCGCCCTTGCGGGCGCTGATCTCGCCGTTGGCTCGCGGTGGGTCGCGGGCGGCGGGACGATCGACTGGCCGTACCGGCGTCGGCTGCTGTCGCGCGCCGGCAGCGCGTACGCGCGCCTCGCCCTCGGCATCCGTCAACACGACGTGACCGGCGGCTACCGTGCCTTCCGCGCAGACGCGCTCGCCGTGCTCGAGACCCGGAGCATGGACAGCCAGGGCTACAGCTTCCAGATCGAGGTGCTGTGGCACGCCGCCCAGGCGCGGCTGCGAGTGGCGGAAGTGCCGATCATCTTCGCGGAGCGCTTGAGCGGGCGGTCGAAGATGAGCGGCCGCATCGTGGCGGAGGCCATGGTCCGCGTCACCGCCTGGGGGCTCCGTGACCTTCCGCGGCGCCTGCGCGCAATCGACCACGTTCCGGAGGGCCGCCGTGTCCCTGCGTAGTTCGGCGCTCGTCTCCGACGCCTCGCTCTTCGCGCTCGTCGGCGGAGTCGGCCTGCTCGTCGACGTCGGCACGTTCAACCTGATCGCCTACTCGGCCCTGCGGCCGGCGGGAAGCGCGCTCGTGCTCACGGCGAAAGTGATCGCGACGCTTGCCGCGGTCACCGTGAATTGGATCGGGAACCGCTATCTGACCTTCCGCAGCCGGCGCCGCATCGACACCCTCCGCGAGGCCGTCGAGTTCGCGACCGTGAGCCTCGCGGGCGGCGCGATAGCGCTCTGGTGCCTGTGGCTCTCGCACGATGTCCTGCGCCTGACGTCGCCGCTTGCCGATAACGTGTCGGCGAACGTTGTCGGTCTCGCCCTCGGCTCCGCGTTCCGCTTCGCGCTCTACCGGTACTGGGTGTTCGCGGCGGCGCGCACCCACGGCGCGCCCGCCGTGCTCCCGCAGGCGGACCAGACGTCGGCTCGCTCGTGAGATGCGGGTGCCGCGCACCAAAAAGCGCCAGGCCGCGTGGCCTGACGCTTCGGTGTCGCTTGCTTACTTCTTGTTGCGACGCTGGTGGCGAGTCTTGCGAAGCAGCTTGCGGTGCTTCTTCTTCGCCATGCGCTTGCGGCGCTTCTTGATAACTGAACCCACGAAAACCTCACAAAAGTATCGGGTCTGGCCGCGCGTGCCGCGGCCGGCAGAAAAATGCCTCGGACCAGTTTACCTGATGATGCGAGGCGCTGGCGCCGCCCGCCTACGCGGTGTCGGCGACGTGCCGCGTGAGCGCCGCCGCGATAGCCGATTCCGGCACACGGAAGGAGCGTCCGAAGCGGATCGCGGGAAGCTCCCCCGCGTGCACCATGCGGTACACCGTCATCTTCGACACGCGCATCATGTCGGCGACTTCGGCGACCGTCAGGAAGCGCACGTCGTCAAAATCCTTGGCCATGCGTCCTCCTTCCAGCATCCGAACGGCACGATCTCACCCAACATTACTGAGAGAAGCGAGTGGTTGTCGAGCGGATGACGGATGCCGGGAGGCGACGCGCCTCAGCGGCCCAGCCGTTTGCCCATCGCCGTGACGGCGCTCGATACCTTCTGACGAGTGCCGGCGGCGACGTGCCCGATGGCGTCGGCGACCTGCCGCGCCTGCTCCGGAAGGTGCGCCTGGATCTCGCTCGCGAGGTCCTGTTCACCGAAATCGACGCTGAGGAACGGGATCAGCCAGTCCTCCACCGTCTCGAGCGGAGCGTAGTCGAGGCTGTAGTAGCGGTGCTGTCCTTCTTCCCGCACCTCGACGAGCCCCGCTTCGCGAAGCACCTTGAGGTGCTTCGACACCGTCGGCTGGCTGAGCCCCAGCTGCGCCACGATCTCTGACACGCTCGTGCCGCGTACGGCACCGTTCGTCTCCGGTGCGTGACGATCGAGAAGCACGTGCAGGATGTCCCGTCGGGTGCTGTCCGCGATCACATCGAAAATGTCGGCCATGCCTCAAGGTTAGTGAGTCCCCCGGCGGAGTACCATGGCAACCGTTCGCGTCCGGGCTGAGGAGGGGCTAGATGGCACGCAAGCGCACCGTCCCCACGCCGCTCCTCACCTTCACGCGGGTGGGAAGACTGCGCGAGGCCGTCAACGATTTCACGACACGGTCGCCCTCCCGATTCGCGATCCTCGTCTTCGGCTCGCTCGTTCTGCTCTTCACTCTGCTGTTCTCGCTCCCCGCCGCGTCGGCGACGCGCAGCTGGACCCCGCTCGCGGATGCGTTCTTCACGGCGATGTCGGTGATCTGCGTCACGGGGCTCTCGACGGTGAACATGGCCACGCACTGGTCATGGTTCGGAGACGTGCTCGTCGTCGTCGGCGTGCAGATCGGCGCGGTCGGCGTGCTGACGCTCGCCTCGATCCTCGGCCTCGTGATCTCGCGGCGACTCGGTCTGCGGGCGAAGCTCGTCGCGGCATCCGACAGCAACCCGCTGCGCGTGCACCACGGCCCCGTGGCGGAGGGCCAGGCCGTTCGACTCGGCGACATCGGAAACCTGCTGCTGACGGTGATCGTGAGCCTCTTCGTCATCGAGGCCGGACTCGCGGTGCTGCTGTGCGTCCGCATGCTGTTCGACGGCATCGCGCTCAGCGAGGCCGTCACCCACAGCATCTACTACTCGGCCATGTCGTTCACGAACACGGGGTTCACGCCCAACGAGCTCGGCCTCGGCCGGTTCGCGAACGACCACTGGTTCCTCACGATCCTCATGCTCGGCGTGTTCCTCGGCTCTCTCGGCTTCCCGGTCATCTTCGCGCTGCGTCGGCACTTGTGGCGCCCGCGGCAGTGGTCGCTGCACGTCAAGCTCACGCTCATCACGACGATCATCCTGATCTTCGTCGGCGCAGCCGTGTTCGTCGCACTCGAGTACGACAACCCGCTGACGTTCGGCAAGCTCGACGCGGGGAGCACTGCTTACCAGTCCGTCTTCCTTTCGATGATGACCCGGTCGGGCGGCTTCTCCACGATCGACATCTCCGATCTCAACGGTTCGAGCCTGCTCGTGGCCGACATGCTCATGTTCGTCGGCGGCGGCTCCGCCTCGACGGCGGGCGGCATCAAGGTCACGACCCTCGCCGTGCTCGTTCTCGCCGCCTGGGCAGAGGCCCGTGGCCGCCTCGATATCACGGCCTTCGGCCGCCGCATCCCGGGTGACGTCGTGCGCGTCGCGATCTCGGTGTTCTTCTGGGGAGCGACGATCGTCGCCATCTCGACGATCGTGCTGCTGCAGATCACGAAAGAGCCGCTCGATCGCGTGCTCTTCGACGTCATCTCCGGGTTCGGCACCGTCGGGCTCTCGACAGGCCTCGCGGAGGATCTCCCCACCGCCGGAAAGTACGTTCTCGCGCTCACGATGTTCATGGGTCGCGTTGGTACAGTGACCTTGGCCGCGGCCGTCGCCTCGACGAGCAACGGCCGCTTGTTCAGACGTCCGGAAGAGAGGCCGATCGTTGGTTGATCGCATCAAGCACGACACTCCGGTGCTCATCATCGGCCTCGGTCGCTTCGGCGCTGCATGCGCGGGCGAGCTCGACCGCCTCGACCGCGAGGTCCTCGCCATCGACGAGGACGAGGGGCTCGTGCAGAAGTGGGCCGACCGCATCACGCACACGGTGCAGGCGGACGCGCGCAACATCGAGGCGCTCAAGCAGATCGGCGCGCAGGACTTCTCCGTCGCCGTCGTCGCCGTCGGTTCCTCGATCGAGGCGTCAGTTCTCATCACGGCGAACCTCGTCGACATGAAGATCCCGCAGATCTGGGCGAAGGCCGTGTCGCAGTCGCACGGGAAGATCCTCAAGCGCGTGGGCGCGAACCACGTGATCTATCCCGAAGCCGAGGCCGGCGAGCGCGTCGCACACCTCGTGAACGGGCGGATGCTCGACTTCATCCAGTTCGACGACGACTTCGCGCTCGTGAAGATGTACCCGCCGAAGCCGATCCGCGGGAAGAACCTCACCGAGTCGGGAGTGCGGACGAAGCACCACGTCACCGTCGTCGGCGTGAAGTCCCCCGGCAAGCCGTTCACCTACGCGACAGCCGAGACTGTCGTCTCCGACCACGACCTCATCATCGTCTCCGGATCGTCCGCCGACATCGAGAAGTTCTCGGCGCTCGGCTGACCGGACCGCTCAGGCGCCGGCCGCGAGCTCGCGGGCCCGCGCGAGAGCGGCATCCGTCGCCCGCGTGAAGAGGCCGTGCAAACCGCCCTGCTGCAGCACTTCGATCGCCTTCTCGGTGGTGCCCTTCGGGCTCGTCACCTGGATGCGCAGCTGCTCCGGGGTCTTGCCCGAGCGCACAAGCAGCTCGGCGGCGCCCGCGAACGTTCCGTTGACGAGAACGGCCGCCTGCGCGGGAGTGAAGCCCTTGTCGAGAGCCGCGCGCGTGAACTCCTCGATGAGGTAGAAGACGTAAGCGGGCCCGGAGCCGGAGATCGTGGAGAGCGCGTCGATCTGGTCCTCCGGCACCTCGACGACCTCGCCGACCGTCGCGAACACGGCGTGCGCGAGGGCGAGGTCCTCGGCGCTCGAGCGTGTGCCGGCCGCGAGCCCCGTGACGCCCTTGCCGACGAGGGACGGAGTGTTCGGCATGGCGCGGATGACGGCGACGCCTTCGGGCAGGATCTGCTCGAACGTCGCGACGGTGACGCCGGCCGCGACGCTCACCACGACCGTGCCGGGCTCGAGCGCGTCGGCGATCTCACGCAGCAGGTCGGGCACCATGGCCGGCTTCACGCCGACGAGTACGACCTTCGCCCCGTCGACGGCCCGCACGTTCGCATCGGGCGTCTGCTGCAGCGCATACGAGGTGACGCCGTCGTTGTCGGCAAGCGCCTGCGCCTTCTCGGGGGTGCGGTTCGTGACCCGGACGCCGCCCTCCACGGTCACGCCAGGCTGCAGCAGCCCCGAGAGGATGGCGGAGCCCATCGAGCCGGTTCCGAGGATCGCGATGGCGGGGAGTGTCGTTGCGGTGCTCATTGCTCCATCCTAGAAGCGCCGCTGCGGCTACGATCGAGTCACCCGTGCAACGATGCAGACGAAAGCGACGCGCCATGACCGCCGTTCGGACCGAGCTCTTCACCCTCCCCGCCGCCGCTCTCGGCGAGCCGAACCCGCTCGCCGCCGTCGCCGACACGTCCGAGCCGCCGTACGCGGTGAGCGGCGCCCTACCCGAGGAGATCGCGGCCGGCATGGGCTTCGGCGGCGTGCGCAACCTCTTCCCCTACACGATGCAAGACGGCTACGAGCGCGAGCTCGCGCCGACCGCGTTCGAATCCGTCGTGATCGAGAACGCGCACGTGCGCGCCCGTGTGCTGCCGCAGCTCGGCGGGCGCATCTGGTCGCTGCGCGACCTCGACCGCGGCGTCGAGCTGCTGCACGAGAACTCGGCGGTGCAGTACGCGAACCTCGCCCTGCGCGATGCGTGGTTCGCGGGCGGCATCGAGTGGAACATCGGCACGCGCGGCCACTCGCCGCACACGGCGAGCCCCCTCCACACCGCGATCGTCGAGACGGAGGCCGGCGGCATCCTGCGCCTGTGGGAATTCGACCGGCTGCGCGAGACGGTGTTCCAGGTCGACCTGTGGCTGCCGGAGGATTCGCGCGTGCTGTTCGCGTACGTGCGCATCCAGAACACGTCGGGGCGCGACGCACCCATGTACTGGTGGACGAACGCGGCCGTGCCGCAGACCCCGGCGACGCGCATCCACACGCCGAGCACGAGCTCTGTCGCGACCGGCTACGACGGCGCGATCTCGACCGTCGAGATCACCGACGACATTCTCGCACCTGCCCAAGCGCCCTACGCCGCCGACTACTTCTTCGACCCTGTGCCGGGGCAGCGGCCCTGGGTCGCGGCGACCGACGAGAACGGCGACGGGCTCGCCCTGCTCTCGACCGAGCGGCTGCGGGGCCGCAAACTGTTCTGCTGGGGAGAGGGCGCGGGCGGGCATCGCTGGCAGCGCTGGCTCACTCCCGACGGCCGGCACTACGCCGAGATCCAGTCCGGACTCGCGCGCACCCAGTTCGAGCATCTGCTGCTGCCCGCGGGCGAGAGCTGGGACTGGGTCGAGGCGTACGGCAATATCGCGACAGGCGGGTCGGATGCCGCTGCCGCGGCGCACCGCGTCGAGGCGCTGTGGCCGGCAGCGACGATGGACCGCGCGCTCGAGAACGCGCGCTCGCACGCCGACCTGCCGCCCGGCGCGCCGCTCGTGACGGGGAGTGGCTGGGGCGCCCTGGAGCAGCGACGGCGCGAGGCCGCAGGACTACCGCCCGTCGGCTCGGCGGGAACGCGGTTCGAGACGGTGACGCCGGAGATCGGCGTGTGGCTCGAGCTGCTCGAGACCGGCGCGCTGCCCGCCGCGAACCGCCGCGAGCTGCACCCCTCCTACGTGCGCGGCGAGGCGTGGGAACGACTGCTCGAACAGGCTCCCCGCACGTGGAGCACGACGGCACACCTTGGCGCGATGGCACACGCGCGCGGCGATATCGAGCGCGCCGGCGCCTACTACGCCGCGTCGTTCGCGCTCGCGCCGAACATGCCCGCACTCCGCGGCCGCGCGCGGCTGAGGATCGAGACGGGACGAACGGAACAGGCGGCGAACGACTACCTCGCCGCCGTCGGCTACGCTCTGCCCGCCGCACAGCGCGCGCTCGTCGTCGAGGGCGCCACCGTGCTGCTCGAGGCCGGCGACACGGCCGGGGCGCTGCGCGTCATCGACCGCGCCGACAGCGACGTTCGCGGAATCGGCCGTGTGCGCTTCCTTCGGGCGAGCGCCCTGCACCGGCTGGGCCGCGACGACGAGGCGGGGCAGATGCTGCACGAGGGCATCGAAGTGGCTAACCTCCGGGAGGGCGACGAGACCGTCTCCGACCTGTGGTCCACGGTGTTCCCCGACGAGCAGCTGCCGGTCGACTACGACTTCCGCATGAAAGTGTGAGCACCCGCTATTTCGTCGCGGCGAGACGTGTCTCGACCCAGCTCCAGTCGACGCGCTCCTGCTCGAGGCGCACGCCTCTCCCGTGTCGATCAGTGACCAGATCAGCGTACAGATCCGACTCATCGTCCGTGAGCCGAGGCAACGCCGTGTTTGTGGGCGTCGGCTCGCTTCCCCAGCGCGACCGATGCTTCAGCAGCGTCTCGCGATCCATGAGTACCGAGCGCACGTTTGGCAGGTGGGCACGAACCCGATCGAGAATCGCGAAACCGTGAGTGTCAATGTCGCCCCAGTAGAGAGCGTTGCCCTGAACGGCCGCCCCTCGCAACCAGTCAAGGGAAGCCGGCTGTGACGCGTCGTAGCCTTTGCCGTACAGCACGACTCCACGAGGCGGCACGGGCGCGCTGAGATAGCTGATCTCGTTCTCGACGATGATCGCCCATGAGATGTCTGGTTCAAATCCAAGCAGCTCATCGAGCCGAAATTCCGCTTCCGTGATACCGGCCGGCATCCCGAAGAGGCCAGGGTCGAACCTCATTCGGATCAGGCTTGGCTTCAGCGCGAAACCGAGCGCGTTCGTGAAGCCGGCCGCGCTGGACGGGACATTCAGCATCTCCGCAAGGACACTGCGGTGGCGCTCGAACAGCTTCGTATCGACTCCGGGCGCATCAACTTGCCGCAGATACAGGCCGGAACCGCGGTTCCACTCGAGCCAGTCGCGCGCGGCGAGGATCGCGTTCCAGTCGTCGGCGCGTTCGAGCGCACGGATCGGGTGTGCGAGCACCCAGTCGCGTACCGCAGGTACATGACGAGAGGCAGCGAGCAGCCCGTCGAAGATCGCGAGTTCACTGCCCGCAGCCCCGCCGCGAATGCCGAGGACCCGCCACGCCTGCTCGAAGCTTTCGACCACAGCGCGCGAAGGGATTTCCGTGCGACCGAGATGCCGGCCACCCACGGATCGCGTCACAACACGGAAGCGTTGTCCGTCGCCAGACGCGCGCTCAAGCGCTGCCGCCCAGCGCCGTGCTTCGTCAAAACGATCGGCGAGATCCGCCGCCGTCGGGCCGCGCAACGGCACGTCCACCGCATCGAACGGCTCACGCAGCGCGTATGCGCGCAGCAGCGCACCCGAGACCCACCGACGTCGCAGCTTCGACTCGATGTCCGCCGGGGTCGTCCATTCGTTCACGCGGCTCCCGCCGCACGCCGTTCGCGGTACTCCTCGACAGTGAGCGTGTGCACCCGGGAGGCGGAGCCCTCCGGATTGTCGACGAATCCGATCGAGCTCACGTAGGGCTCAATCACGTGGACCTTCTGCAAGGGCGTGACGATGAGAAGCTGCAGCCCGAGCTTCTCGAACAGTTCGAGCGCGTACCGCGTCGACTGATCCGACCCACGCCCGAATGCCTCGTCGATGACGACGAACCTGAAATCCTTGGACTTCTCGACGCCCCATTCCAGACCAAACTGGTAGGCGAGCGAGGCCGCGAGGATGGTGTAGGCGAGCTTCTCCTTCTGACCCCCGGACTTGCCATCCGAATCGGTGTAGTGCTCATGCTCGAGCCCTGACTCTCGGTCGCGCTCCGACGCAGCGAACGTATACCAGTTGCGGACATCGGTGACGCGCACCGTCCACGCCTTATCTGCGTCGGCATGGTTAGGGCGGCCCTTGAACTTCTCGATCAGCACGCGCACGCGCTCGAACCTCTGCTCGGCGTCGACCTCCTCTCCGCCGAGGAGGTCTCCCGTCGCAGCGCGGAGATCGGAACGGAAATCGCGTATCTCCGTATTCACCGTCGGCTCTGCAACGAGCCTGATGACACGGCCCGGGTTGTAGTCGATCGCGCCGAGCGCCTCGTTGATCGTCTCAACGCGACCGCGGATCTCCTCCGACTGTCTGCCCAGCCACGCGTTGAACTGGGCGAGTTCCCGAACTGCCTCGGTGTTGAGCTGTCGCTTGAACTCCGCCTCGAAGCGCGGAAGGTCATCACTCTTCACGCGATCGTGCAAGCGCCGGAATTCTCCGATCGAGGCGATATTGGCATCCATCTCACTCTCGAGTTCCGGCCACAGCCTGAGCACCTCGCTCATCTGCTGCTGAATGCTTGTCGTATGACCGTTCATCTCGCGCTGAGCCGACTCGATCGCGCGCGTCAGCTCGTCGCTCAGTCGCGTCCGAAGCTCGTCACAGGCGTCGACAGTGGTCGGCTGACGCGCGCCCGCCCGCTCGCGTAATGCCGGATACAGCTCACGTGCGGCGATCGCGGATTCGCGCGGAATCAGGGCAAGCGCCTCAGTCGTGCTTGCGCGCCTCGCCTCGAGGCGTTCCAAATCGCCTTCGATGCGCCCCGTACGCGAGAGAGCGGCCTTATAGTCATCGTCAGCTCGCTTTTGCTCGTCCGCGAGTTCCGTGAGCTGCCTGTCGATCTCGGCAAGCCGTGAGGACCCCGCGACGATGCGTTCGCGCTCCTCCCGCAGCGACCGAAGCCGGGCTTGAGCAGCGTCCACGTCGATGTCATCCCAGTTCGCATACTCCTCGAGCCGGTTGAGCGCTGTCTCCGATTCCGTCAGCTTCTTTTCGCGCCGTTCGAGTTCCCTGAGCTCGCCCTCCAGATCTCCGATGCGCGCCTGAACGCCGGCGACTTCCTCAACGAGCGCTGCGATCTTTCTCTCGTTGCTGCGGCCGAGAACCCACCAGCGGGGATCGGACACCGAGTGCCGATCGTCTTTCTCGTGTCGGTCCCGGTCCCGGACAAGGCCCTCGCGCGTCACTGCCCGGTCCTCGAGCTGGAGTTCGGCGACAGTAGACACAAGCCGATGGTCCGCCCGCCGACCGAGTTCGCTTCGCAGGTACTCGGCGAAGTTCCCGGGTTCCACTTCGAGAACATCGCGGAGACGAGCTCCGCTCCCGGCCTCAGCGGGAACGGCCTTCACCCGCCTCTCGGGCACCCTGAGGTACACGAGCCGCGCGTTCAGGTGGTGGGCGTTCACCCATTCAGATACTCGCGCGTACTGCGCCTGCGGTACGAGTAGTGACGTCGCGAACGGGCGGAGCACACGTTCGGCGGCACCCCGCCACTCCAGGTGGTCCGCATCGACATCGACGAGCTCACCCACGAAGGGAAGCTCAGTCACGTCGATGTCCAACGCGGAGCGTAGCTCCTCACGCACGCGAACCAGGTCGCGGGGAAGGTTGTTTCGCCGCTCCTTGAGGCTCGCGATCTCGCCGTCGAGTTCGCGGGCCTGGACCTTCAGCGTGCCGTGTTCCAGCACGAGGGGGTTCTTCGTCTCGTTCAACCGCACGCGTTCGGCGCGCGCACTGTCTCGCGCCGATGCTGCGTCGACGACACGTGAGCGGAAGCTCGCGGTATCCGTCACAGCGTCGAGACCAGCGCGGTGCACGTGATCGTCGAATCGTGCGCGCCGGTCGCTGCGCTGCTTGACAAGCTCTTCCGCGACGGGAACCTCCGCGTCGATCTGGCCCAATCGGTCGCCACCGGCTCCGAGGCGCTCAGCGTGCAACGACTCGCGGCGGGTCACGAGAGACCCACGCGTCCGCTCGAGATCGGCTTGCACGTCCCGTTGCGCGCCCAATTCAGCCTGTGCAGCGTCGATTGCGGCGGTGAGTACGTCGAGCGTCATCTCGGCGGCGAAGGGCACGAGAGCTTCGCGCTCTGCTGTGCTCCGGTCGCGCCGGTTCACGGCGGCCTCGTATCTGTCGGACGCAGCCATGAGAGGACCGAGGTGCGCAAGCTGCGCGGTGGCGCGCTGCACGGCTTCGTGGGCACGCGTGAGGTTCTCGAAGTGGTCGACGATCACGGATACCTTGGGGCTCGCGTCAGCAGGCTCCAGCATGTGGCTGCGCACGAAATCATTCAGATTCCCCACCGATTTCATCGAGACGGTCTGATGGAACAGTTCCATCGCCTGGTCAGAACGAATGCCGAGAAGGCGACGCATCTTCCGCGCGTACTCAGGGAAAGTGTTGTCGATCTCTGCGCCAGCCGCACGCAACCGTGCGCGCAGGTTCTTCAGATCGTCGCCGAACCCACTGAAGTCTGTGCCAATCGCCAACGGCTGAGGCGCTGTGACATAGAACCGTTCCGGCTGGCCCGTGCGGTCCTTCTGGTGAAACACCTGAGCGATTGAAACGGTGTCGCCATAGCCCTCATTGGCGAAGACACCGAGAATCACCGAGTACGCGTTGTGGTTCCGCAGTCCGACCGGACGCGATGTCCCCGTTGCTTCATTCCGCTCGGACCTGTAGTGCCCTTCCACGTAGCTCCGGAGGCTGCGCTCCTTAGCCCCTGCCCCTGCCGCCTTGTTGTAGGAAATCTTGTTCGCGGGCAGTAGCAGCGTCGTGACGGCATCCACGAGGGTGGACTTCCCGCTGCCGATGTCTCCCGTCAGCAGCGAGGTGCTCCCATCCGGCTGGAGGCTCCACACGTGCTTGTCGAAGGTTCCCCAATTGAAAACCTCAAGCCGGTGGAGCCGGTATCCAGTTCGGCCGTTAGCCGACGTATCGAGTTCGAGAGCCGAGAACAGCGTGTCAGTCATCGTCGCCTTCCCCGTCGGTATTGCGTGCGTAATCAGCGAGGCGCTCCGAGAAGCCGGCCATCGCCTCGGCGTCGACATACGCTTTGAGAATGCGGCGAACCTCCCATGCGGGTGTCCTGTTCGATGCTCTTGTGCGTGCACTGCTGAGCGGGTGGAGGAATCCGAGCTTCACTGCTTGGCTAATGGTCTGGTCCACCTGGCGTATCGCGCGGGCTTCGTTCGTCGTCTCCTGAAGAAACACGCGCAGCATCTCGATGATCTGCTCGCGTTCCATGACGAGCTTCCCCTCGCCGCCACCTGCTTCGAACTCGGCCATTCGCTTGCGCAAGAGGAGCAGAAGCAGACTCACGTGGTAGGTCAGGGACCGCCGCTTCACCAGTCGTGGAAGCGGTTCTTCCCCCTCGTCGGGCTCGATCGTCTTCACGAAGGCGTAGCCTTCGGTGTCGTCGACGATCACACCGACACCGATCTCTGAGAAGTGGTCGCGCACGGCCGACGAGTTGCGCTCGAGGGTACGCCACACGTCCTCATGCGTCTCCCGATACACGACGCCCTGCATCAGTTTGATGATCGCGGTTGCGACTGCATGCTCGTCGGTTGTTGTCATAGTCGGGTCACCGTCGTTCTCGGCAGAGTGGCGCGTTTCGGCGTGCCCGCGATGTCCGTGTAGCTGATGATCGTCTCCTCGCCGTCGTGCAGGTCGATGCGGATGTCGTCGTTGCTCAGGGCAAGGTAACCGAGAATCTCGGCCACGCCTTCCTCGATCGGATAGAAGTTGATGATGTCGGTGAGTTCAGCCGTGCTCCGACGCGGGATGAGCGCGCGAATGTTCTCGGCAAGTCTCGTGGCGTCCACGAAGCGCTGCCCGAGCAGCGCATCGTACTCGACGGGTTCCTCGGTTTCAGGTTCGATCATGCTGTCAACTCGGGTCTCGGGCTGGGGCTCGTAGAGTGGCCTCTCGAACGGAAGGCTGATCGGCAGACCGGGTTCGTCGATGACGAGACCGAGCTCAGCGTCAGGCGGCGTGTTTCGCACCTGAATCGCCCTCTGTTCAACGGTCCGCACGATGTCGAGGACGCGTCGGTTTTCAAGCCACACCTGGTCTTCGAGGAACCGGCGCAGTTGCTCCGAGAGGTTGCGAACAGTCTGCTGCGTCCGCTCAGCGGCATCCGCCCAATCATGATGAATGAAACGCAGCCGGCGGTCGACATCGACAACGGGCATCCTCTGGACCGCAAAGATGAGATCCGCGAGTTCCGATTGCCGATGTTCTGACAGGAGGAAGTCATAGAAGGCTTGGAAACTTCGGCCCTGGTCAGACGTGGCGATATCCGTTCGACCCGTGACGAGCTCCGTCAGAAGCTCGCCCTTGCTGCCGTCCCAGCCTGCGATCTTCTCGCGAGCGGTGCGATCGAGCTTGCGGAAATTCTCTTCGACTTCGCGAAAGTCGGAGAGCAGATCGCGGGCCGTGGAAGAGAAAAGCTGATAACGGTCACGGACTGCAGACTCCTCGAGGGGATCCCATCGATTGCTTCGCACCATCTCGATCTGCTCATCGATCTCGGCGCGACGGCGCTCGAGCTCTGCGATTCGCGTCTCAGGATCCGTCTCGCTGCCGTGAACGATCTGGCGCAGGATTTCGATGAGCGTGTGCAGGCGCGACTCGGTTCCGACGAAGCTGCGGCTCTGAAGGTCCTGAACCCACCGATACGCCTTCTCGACGGCCGATGTCGCATCGTAGTGGACCTCATCGGAGTCGACTGGATAGAACTTGCGCAGCCAGCCTCGTTCGGCCTCCGCCCATTCGTCTAGGTATTCCAACGGCTCACGCGTGTACAGCTCCGGATTATGCGCGTGAATCGCATAGAGATGTTCGTCAAACGCATCGACAAGCTGGCTTGCCGACGAGGCGCCGTGGTTCTCCTCGACAAAGAACTGGCCCAAGAACGACAGCACGAGGGGCGCGTTGTTTGCTCGAAGCAGTCGCCAGGCAGGATGCTGATCCCTCAGGCTCGTGATGTCGTCGATGTTCACGGCAGACAGAGTACTCGACACCCCTGACGCGGATTCTGAATCGGGCCGTTCCCCTACAGGCATTCGACGTCGTACAAGCGGATACGTTCGTCGATGCTCACAAGAACGAGGTCCTCGACCCGCGCTTGAGCAACAAGCATTCGGTCAAATGGATCCCGATGATGCCACGACATCGTGCGCAGCTCTTCAGCGTGTGCAGCGTCGAACGCGAGCAGCTCGAACCCGCTGCCGAGAACGACCTCAGCAACCTCGGTAGGAGCCTCGAGCTTGCCAATTGAGACCATGATCGAGATCTCGGCGATGGAGACGCTGGACACGAAAACGTGATTGGACGGGTCGGCGATCAGCTGCCGGTGATCGGAAGCAAGCCTGGGATCATTCGCGACCCACCACAGCAATATGTGCGTGTCCAACAGCAGCCGCACTGTTCACTCACCGTACCAATCGCGCTCATCGCGCTCGGTGAAGCCATCGAAGTCATCGGCGATGTGCACTCGCCCCTGCCACAGACCCGGCACACGCGCGTGCGAGGGCTCCCACTTCACAAGCCGGACAGCAGGTTTGCCGGCCCTTGCGATAACGACGTCTTCTCCAGCCAGCGCGCGCTCGATGAGCTTGGAGAGCTGCGTCTTCGCCTCGTACACGTTCACAGTCTTGGTCACACACCCAGCGTAGGCTAGTTGGTCTGGTTGGTCTATCTACGTACGCCTACACCTGGCACTGAACCGATCTTCAGATTTCAGTCACGGGGTCATGTACCTCGAAGCCGAGCGCATCAGCCACGCGGGCCATGTTCGCGTCGTGCGTGACAACGGCCACGGAGGCCGGACCGATCCGCTGTGCCGACGCAAGGTGGAGAGAATCGAGGGTTTTGACGTGAGAACGGATCGTGGCCGCCTCTTCAAGGAGGGCGTCATCAACTCGCAGCAATGTGAGTTCCGCTGCGAATTCCTGTGCGGCGCGCACTTCTAGCGATTCGCGGCGCAGGACCCGCGTCATCTCCAGCTCGATAAGACGTGACGAGACAAATGCGTCGCCGGCAGCGGCGCATTCGTCAAACCAGTCGATTGCGGATTGGCTGTGCCCCAGGACGATGCGCAAGCCGACGGATGAGTCGATGTACCACGCGGAGCTGCGCTCAGAGACCGGCGTCATCGCTCACCTCCTCGATCAGGTCATCGAGGTTACGTGAGAGTGGGACGGGCGCCCGCTTACCAATGGTGCGATGTTCCTTCTGAGGACCCGTAGCGAGACCGGATGCCACAAGCTGGTCGATCGAAGTTGCGGATTCCTGGACTTCCGGGACGAGTCGAAGCACGACGCGGCCCCGATTCGTCACCCGTACGGACTCTCCGCGATCAATGGCATCACGGACGACTGCCGAGACCCGCTGGTTGAACTCGGTCATGGTTACGGTCTTCACGCCACAATTCTAGTACGTACATACTAGAATTGCATCCTCTCCCCGAAGCGAAGCCAAACCCTTTGACAGGCCAGTACTCAGTGATACTATCTACTGGTAGTCGGTGACACCGAGTAGCAGAAGAGGATGTCCTGAATGGCGAAGCAGTCGACCGAGATGCTCAAGGGGATTCTGGAGGGCATCATCCTCGCGATCCTCGCCGTGAGCCCCGCGTACGGGTACGAGATCACCGCACGGCTTCGCGAGCAGGGCTTCACCGACATCGTCGAAGGAACCGTGTACTCGCTCCTCGTGCGGGTCGAGAGGCGCGGCCTCGTCGACGTGGAGAAGGTTCCGTCGGAGAAGGGCCCGCCCCGCAAGGTGTATTGGCTCAACGCGAGCGGTCGCGGGTACCTGGAGGAGTTCTGGAGCACGTGGGGCTTCCTCGCCGATCGCATAGAACAGCTCCGCCACATCGTCGAAGAATCGCAGAAGGAAGGCAAATAGCATGGCCGCAGGATGGATCGAACGCGTCACGGGATCGTTCGAGGACAAGAAGCGCTGGCGTCAGTACAAGTCACGCAAGGAGCAGCTCCCTCAGAGCTATCGCACCGCGATCGACGGGATCGAGCGTTACGTCATGAACGCGGGCGCGATCGTCAAGGGCGACGTCTTCATGCAGATGCTCGAGGACCTCGCGGACCTCATTGAGGGGGCCGCCGCCAACGGAACGCCCGTGCGCGCCATCGTCGGCGAGGATCCCGTGGCGTTCGCCGACACATTCATTGAGAACTACGCGGACGGCCAGTGGATCAACAAGGAGCGCAAGCGCCTTGCCGACGCCATCGACGAGGCCGAACGCGAAGCCTGACCGTCAACCGGAACGGAGGACAGCAGATGTCCGCTCAGCACACTCTCGAACCAGCCATTCGCGTGCGGGGAATCGAGAAGTCGTTCAAAGACGTGCACGTCTTGCGCGGCATCGACTTCGACGTCGCGGCGGGGAGCGTCTTCGCGCTTCTCGGCTCGAACGGCGCAGGCAAGACAACGCTCGTGCGCATTCTCGCGACTCTGCTCACGGCAGACGCGGGAACCGCGACCGTCAACGGCTTCGACGTCGCCGAGAAGCCTGAGTCCGTGCGCGATTCGATCAGCCTCACGGGGCAGTTCGCGGCCGTCGACGAGGTGCTGACAGGGCGCGAGAACCTGATGCTGATCGCCCGGCTGAGACACGAGAAGAAGCCCAACGCCATCGCCGACGATCTGCTCGACCGCTTTTCGCTCACGGCGGCGGCCGATCGCAAAGCGGCGACGTATTCGGGCGGCATGCGGCGCAGACTCGACATCGCCATGAGTCTCATCGGGGAACCCGGCATCATCTTCCTCGACGAGCCCACGACCGGACTCGACCCGCAAGCGCGCCTGGAGGTGTGGCAGACGGTCAAGCAGCTCGCGGAGCGTGGCACGACCGTGCTGTTGACAACCCAGTATCTCGACGAGGCCGAGCATCTCGCCGACCGCATCGCCATCCTCCACGAGGGCGCGATCATCCAGAACGGAACTCTCGCGGAGCTCAAGCAGCTCCTGCCGCCTGCCAAGGTCGAGTACGTCGAGAAGCAGCCCTCCCTCGAGGACGTCTTTCTCGCTCTCGTCGGCGACGCGGTCGCGGTCGCGCCAACGGGAAGGACAACCCCATGACCACGCACGCGCTCGCTGACACGGCGGTGCTCACGGGTCGGTCGCTGCGCCACATCCTGCGCAGCCCCGACACGATAATCACGACGGCCATCACGCCGATCGCGATGATGCTCCTGTTCGTCTACGTGCTCGGCGGAGCGATCAGCGCAGGCACCGGCGAACCGTACGTCAGCTACCTGCTTCCGGGCATCCTGCTCATCACCATCGCGTCCGGCATCGCGTACACCGCCTACCGGCTGTTCCTCGACGTGCAGGGCGGCCTCGTCGAACGGTTCCGCTCCATGCCCATCGCCCGCTCGAGCGTGCTCTGGGGGCACGTGCTCACGTCGCTGGCCTCGAATCTCGCTTCACTCGCCATCGTCGTCGGCGTCGCCCTCATCATGGGCTTCCGCTCGGGCGCCTCGGTGGCCGCGTGGCTCGCCGTCACCGGCATCCTGATCCTGTTCACGCTCGCCCTGACCTGGGTCGCGGTGATCGCGGGCCTCTCGGCGAAGACCGTCGACGGGGCGAGCGCCTTCAGCTATCCGCTCATCTTCCTGCCGTTCATCAGCTCCGCGTTCGTGCCGACCGATTCGATGCCCGGCCCGGTCGCGTGGTTCGCCGAGAATCAGCCCGTGACCTCGATCGTCGACACGATCCGGGCCCTTCTCACGCAAGAGCCCGTCAGCGCGGACATCTGGGTCGCTCTCGGCTGGCTCGTCGGCATTCTCGTCGTCGCCTATGTCGTCGCGATCACCGGGTACCGGCGCAGGTTCATGTGAAATCGGATGCTGCAGGCGGCAGCGTGCCGTCGCGGCTCACTCGGCGCCGAGATCGGCAAGCGACTCGGCGTCGAGCACACTGACCCAGCCGCGGCCGATGTCGACGAGGGCGCGCCGCTTGAACGAGCCGAGCACGCGACTGACGGTCTCGCTCGTGAGCCCCACCATTCCGGCGAGCTCGGTGCGGGTGATCGTGAGTCGGCGCACCGCGACGGGGCCGGCGTTCCTCTCGAACTTCTCGAGCAGTCCGAGAAGCGCCGCCGCGACTCGTTGTTCCGCCGTTCCGGCAGACAGGCTGCGGATCGTGCGATGCGATTCGTCGAGTCGAGCGGCGAGGTCGTCGACGACGGCGAGCGCGACCGCCGGGAAGCGCTGGATGAGCGAGCGGAAGTCCTGGTTCGACAGCGACAGCACGCACGATTCCGACAGACTCTGGGCTGTGTCGGAGTACCGGTCGGAACCGAGAGTGTGCAGCGTGCCGAAGCTGCCGCCTGGCGTCAGAACGTCGACGAGCACGTCGGTGCCCGACGGTGACGGCCGCACCAGCTTCACCCGGCCGGCAGCGACCACGTGAAGTCGCGATCCGGGTTCGCCCGCCTGGTACACGGCGTCGTCCTCCGCGTACCAGCGGGCGGTCATGAGCGCGTTGATCTCGGCGATCGTGGTTGACTCGAGCCCCGCGAAGTACGGCACATGGCTGAGAACGTGCAGCCGCGTGTCGGTGGAGCAGGTGGGGGTGGGGCTCATTGTCGTCACGCTACCAGCGCCCTCCGCCGTCCGTTGCTCGCGGCTCCCGCGCTCGAGTCCGGAATCCGGGGCCTCTGCCGCTGTGCGCGCAGGAGCCGCAGTCCGTTGCCGATCACGGCGAGAACCGAGAGCTGGTGCACGAGCATGCCGACGGCCATGGTGACGCCGCCGAACAGCACTCCAGCGAGCAGCGCCACGACGGTGGCGAGCGCGATCGCGATGTTCTGCCGCATCGCCGAGACGGTGCGCCGGGAGAGCCGAAGCGCGTGCGGGAGCCGCAGCAGATCGTCGCGCATGAGAGCGAGATCGGCCGTTTCGATGGCGAGGTCGGAGCCGGCGGCGCCCATCGCGACACCGACGTCGGCAACCGCCAATGCGGGTGCGTCGTTCACGCCGTCGCCGAGCATCGCCACCGTGTGTCCCTCAGCCTGCAGCGCTTGGACCAGTTCGAGCTTTCCCTCGGGAAGAAGGACCGCGTGAACCTCGGTGATGCGCGTCTCGGCGGCGACGGAGGCGGCAACGCGCGCGTCGTCGCCCGTGAGCATCACGACGCGCACTCCGGCGCGACTCAGCTCCTGAACGGCCGCTGCGGCCTCCTCACGCACGCGGTCCGCGACCGCGAGCACGCCGAGAACGACGGCGTCAACGGAGACGAGAACGGGCGTGCGTCCGGCATCGGCGAGCGCCGACGCGGCATCCTGCGCCGCCGGTGGAATCACGATGCCCGCTTCAGCCAGAAGTCGCGCGGAACCGACGCGCACCATGCGGCCCCGCCACCTCGCTTCCACGCCCCTGCCCACGATGGTGTTCACCTCGTCGGCGTGGGCCGGCACGTCGACGCCCATCCGCTTCGCGCCCTCCACGATGGCGCGTGCGAGCGGGTGGCCCGAGCCGGCTTCAGCGGCGGCGGCCCACGTGACGAGCTCCGCTGGAGATCCGGTGATTGCGGCGATATCGCTCAAGCTGGGGCGGCCCGATGTGAGCGTTCCCGTCTTGTCGACAGCGAGGACGTCGACCCGGCCGACGGTCTCGAGATGCTCGCCGCCCTTGACGAGGATGCCATCGCGGGCGGCGCGGCCGATTCCGGCCACGATGGACACTGGAATCGAGATCACGAGAGCGCCGGGGCAGCCGATCACGAGCAGCGTGAGAGCGAGCTCGATGCGGCCGGAGACGAGGCCAGCGATGATCGCGCCGATGATGACCGCCGGCGTGTACCAGCGGCCGAACCGTTCGATGAACTTCTGTGTGCGGGCCTTCTGCTCCTGGGCCTGCTCGACGCGACGCACCACCCGGGCGAGGGTCGTGTCAGCCCCCACGCCGGTCGCCGTGATGCGCGCGAAGCCCTCGACGGCGAGAGTGCCGGCGAATACCGATTCGCCGTCGTGCCTCGTCACCGGCATCGACTCGCCCGTGACGGTGCTCTCGTCGACGGCGATTCGCCCCTCGGCGATGGTGCCGTCCACGGGAATGCCGGAACCGTGCTTCACGAGCACGCTTTCGCCGGCACGAATGGATGCCGCCGGCACCTCGAGCTGGGTGCCGTCCCGCACCACGACGGCGGTCGACGGCGCCGCGTCGAGCAGTTCCGTGAGAGCGCTGCGCGTGCGGCCGAGCGCGACGCGTTCAAGCGCCCCGCCGAGGGCGAACAGGAAGGTGACGGCGGCCGCCTCCCAGTACTCCCCGATCACTATCGCGCCGATCGCCGCGATGGTGACGAGCAGCTCGATGCCGATCGTGCGATGAGCGAGGGCGCGCACGCCGCGAACGGCGATCTCCGCACCCGAGACGGCCGCCGCCACGACCATGAGCGCGCCCGCGAGGTCGAACGACTGATCGGCGCCCTGCACGAGCAGGGCCGCGATGATGAGCGCGCCGCCCGCCGCGGGAACAGTCCACGGCGAGCGGCGGAGGGCGGACAGGGAACGCATGGTCATCTCATCTCTCTTCAGACGGGTCAGAACGCGGACGGGGCAGCGCGGTAGCCGGCCGCCGCGACCGTGGCCACGAGGTCGTCGACGGGCGCGGCGACGGGATCATGCTCGACGTCGATGCGGCCCGTCTCGAAGTGCACGGTCGCTTCGCTGACGCCCTCGACGCGGCGCAGGGCCTTCTCGATCTTGCCGACACAGCTCGGGCACGTGAACTCGGAGCTGCGCAGGACGGTTCGGGTTGCGGTGGTCATGATGCCTCCTTCTGGCGGGTGTGTTCTCACCGTACGAAGCCGACGCGAAAGCGTTAATGACGCAGATCATGCAGGCGAGAAACTGCGTAAACTCGAGCGGGAATCACTCGTCCCCTCGGCGAAAGCGAAGAATGACGCGCTCCCCCCTCACCCGCCTCTCGCTCGATGGCGGGCAGTCTGGCATGCGGCTCCGCGTTGATCTGCCCGACGGGGGCCAGGTCGCGGCATCCGGGCCCGGCGTTCTGACCGACCGTCCCGTGCTCGAGCAGGTCGCCGAGAGCGCGCGTGCGCTCGCGGCGGCCCATGCCGTGCGGATCGACGAGGTCGCGGTCGGCGTCTCGGGACTCACACCGTCGGCGACGCGTCCCGAGGCGCTGCTCGAGGCACTGAACGGCATCGGCGTGCGTCGCGTCGCGGTCGCGCACGACTCGATCAGCGGCTACCTCGCCGCCAACGGCACGGCGCCGGGCGTCATGCTCGCCGTCGGAACGGGCGTCGTCGTGCTCGCCGCCTCCGAGCGCGGCGTCGCAAAGGTCGACGGCTGGGGCTACCTCATCGGCGACGCGGGAAGCGGGTACTGGATCGGCCGGGCCGGTCTCGACGCTGTCATGCGCGCTCGGGACGGCCGTGGTCCGGAGACGGCGTTGACGGATGCCGCAGCGGCGGAGTTCGGGCCACTCGATGAGATCTACATGGCGCTGCAGGCCGACGAGCGCCGCGTCTCGCGCATCGCCTCGTTCTGCCGCACGACTGTGGAGGCCGCCGAGAGCGGCGACGCCGTCGCGGCGGGCATCGCCACGCGGGCGGCCGCGGAGCTCGCTCACTCGGCGCATTCGGCGCTCGTGCAGGCGGGATGGCGTGAGGGCACGGCGACGCGCGTGAGCGCGGTCGGCGCGCCGCCGACGAAGTCGCGGTACTTTCGCCGGCTCCTCGAGGAGGCGCTGCACGAGCACGGGCTCGGCGAGGCCGTGAACGAGCCGCTGCACCCGGAGCCCATCGACGGCGTCGCGGCCCTGCTCGACGTCGCGGAGCGGCATCCGCTTCATGCGTTGATCGCCACCGCCGGACGCTGAGCGGACGCGCTCGCTAAACTCGTGCCACGACCCACAGGGAGCAGAGGAGCACAGTGAGCGCATCGGGCGGAAACAAGGCGATAATCGCCGCCTTCTCGGCGAACCTGGGCATCGCCATCACGAAGTTCATCGCGTGGGGCTTCTCGGGCTCCTCGTCGATGCTCGCCGAGGGCGTGCACTCCGTCGCCGACTCGGGCAACCAGCTCCTGCTGCTGTTCGGCGGCCGGCAGGCACGCCGCGCGGCGGACCGCGAGCACCCTTTCGGCTACGGTCGCGAGCGATACGTGTATGCATTCGTCGTCGCCATCATCCTGTTCTCGATCGGCGGGCTCTTCTCGATCTGGGAGGGCGTGCAGAAGCTCCAGCACCCGCACGAGCTCGAGATGTGGTGGCTGCCGATGCTCGTGCTGGTCGTCGCGATCTGCCTCGAGGGCTTCTCGCTGCGCACCGCGATCAAGGAGTCGAACCACACGCGGGGCTCGCAGTCGTGGATCCAGTTCGTGCGCCGCGCGAAGGCCCCTGAGCTGCCCGTCGTGCTGCTCGAGGACGTCGCGGCCCTGCTCGGTCTCGTCTTCGCGTTCGTCGGGGTCGGCCTCACGGCCATAACGGGGAACGCGGTCTTCGACGCGATCGGCACGCTGTTCATCGGCGCGCTGCTCGTGCTCGTCGCGATCGTGCTCGGTATCGAGACGAAGAGCCTGCTCGTGGGCGAGGGCGCGACCCTCGAGGACCACAAGCGCATCGTCGCCGCGATCGAATCGAGCGATGAGATCGAGAAGCTCATCCACATCAAGACGCTCTACGTCGGACCCGAGGAGCTTCTCGTCGCGGCGAAGCTCGGATTCCGAACCGACATGCCGCTCGCGCGCGTGGCGGCCGAGATCGATGCGATCGAGCGCAAGCTGCGTGCGGCCGTTCCGATCGCTCGGATCATCTACCTGGAACCCGACGTGTACCGCCCGGACGCCACGGCGCCGACGACCGAGTCGATCGTGGTGCGCGGCGAGGACTGAGCCGCCGACGAAGCGACTAGACCCGCACGCCTCGAAAGGTCAAGCCCGTCGTGAAACGCACTCGGGCGTGGGATTCTGCCGGAAACGAGGCACCGCCACTCAGCGGCGCGTCAGGATCGGAGGACTCTCATGGTTGACCGCAACGACGATGCGCGCGACGACGCCACGCAGCGCTACCCGGTTCCTCCAGCGGAAGACCGCGTCGAGGATCGCCGCGACGCGACGGTGAACCGTGACGTGGCGCGGGAGCGGGACGAGTTCGGCGGGTTCAAGTGGGGTTCGGCCTTCTTCGGCTGGCTCACCGCCATGGGAATGGCTGTGTTGCTCACCGCCATTCTCAGCGCTATCGGCGCGGGAGTCGGCCTCGGAACGAACAACGGCAACGTCGATAAGGCCGCGAAGGATCTGACCACGAACGCGAGCACCGTGAGCATCATCGGCGCGATCGTGCTCGCGGTGATCCTCTTCATCGCGTACTACTGCGGCGGATACGTGGCGGGGCGCATGGCTCGCTTCTCCGGAGTCAAACAGGGATTCGCCGTCTGGATCTGGGCGATCGTCGTTGCTGTCATCGTCGCTATCGTCGCGGCGATCGCCGGCGCGCAGTACAACATCCTCGGCAACATCAACGGCTTCCCTCGCATCCCCGTGAACGAGGGAACACTCACCGTGACGGGCATCATCACGGCGATCGTGGTCGCGATCATCAGCCTCGGCGCGGCGATCCTCGGCGGCGTCGCGGGAATGCACTACCACCGCAAGATCGACGACGCGGGCCTTCCGCGCTGACGCTGGGGTGCGGGCTCGTTCGCGCGCCGTCAGCCGGCCGCGACCCCGGCAGCGGCGCTGCGCTCCCGCCCCGGCATCCGAAACGCATAGACGGATGCCGCGAGCAGCAGAACCGCCGCGAGCGCGAACGCCGCTTTGAACGACACCGCGTCCACGAGCGCACCGGCGACGAGCGGGCCGACGATGGCGCCGGCGTCCGAGAACATCGAGAACACGGCGACCGGCGTGCCGCTGCGCGCGCCCGCCGCATCACCGACCGCGGCCGCGGGAGCCGTTCCCGTGAACGCCGACGCGACACCGTAGACGCACAGCAGCACGATCAGCACCCACAGCTCGACGACGAACGGCATCGCCACGAGCGCGGCTGCACCGAGTGCGTACGCGCCGATGATCGCAGGGCGACGCCCGACCTTGTCGACGAACGTGCCGGCGGGACCGAGCATGAGCGTCTGCACGACGGCGGCGACGGCGAACGCGACGCCCGTCCAGGCCGGATCGTGGTGCAGCACCTCGACGATGAGCACGGGAATGAGCGCGCTGCGCACGCCGAGCCCCGCCCAGCCCTGTGCGAAGTTCGCGAGGCACGCCGCTTGGAAGCGAACATCGCGCACGACGGCGCGAAACGGTCTTGGCGGCTCTGCGGCGGCGTCGGTCGTGGCATCCGTGCTGTGCAGCAGGAAGAGCCCGATGAGGCCCGCGACGGCGAGCGTTCCGGCGTAGAAGAAGAACGGGGCCCGCAGTGAGATGAGCGCGAGCACGCCGCCGAGCGCGGGACCGGCCATGCCGCCGATGAGGAAGCCGCCCTGATAGAAGCCCACGGCGCGACCCCGCAGCGACAGCGGTGTCGAGCCGAGCAGCAGCGTCATGGCCGATACCGAGAACATCGCCGAGCCGATGCCGCCGGCGCCGCGCAGCACGAGCACTTCGACGTAGCTCTGGGCGAGGCCGACGAGGGCACTCGAGACCGCGACGATCCCGATTCCGATCGCGAGGATCGTGCGTTCCCCGCCTCGCCGGATGAGCCAGCCGCAGAAGGGGCTCGCGGCGAGCCGCATGAGCGCGAACGCCGAGACGACCGCGCCGATCTCGAGGTAGCCGACGTCGAAACTCCGCACGAAGACAGGCAGAACGGGAACGACGACGCCGAAGCCGAGCATGACGAAGAAGGCGACGACGCCGAGCACGTACACGTCGCGCCCGAGGCGCGGTTTCGGGGCGGGCTGCGGGTCGGTCACTCTCTCAGGCTATCCGTCGCACGCTCAGTGCCGACGGTGGTCCTGGATCGTGATGCGCGGTCCGCGACGCGGCTTGCGGATGCCGCTGAGCGCGATGAGCCGCAGAACCCGCTGACGTTGCCCCGCCCACGGCTCGAGCAGCTCGAGCATGCCATCGTCGTCGACAGCGCTGCCGGTGAGCGCGCAGCCGACGGTGGCCGCGAGATGGAAGTCGCCGACGCTCACGGCGTCCGGATCGCCATGGGAGCGGGCGGTGACCTCGGCAGCCGTCCACGCGCCCACTCCGGGCAGGCTCTGAAGCCGAGCGGATGCCGCGGCGGGCGCTTCGTCGGCCGTCCGATCGATCGCTGTCGCGACGCGGCTCGCGCGCACGACGCACTGCGCGCGCTGGGGACCGACGCCGACGGCGTGCCATTCCCAGCTCGGAATGCGTCGCCACTGCTCGGCGGGAGGCGCCACCCACATGCCGTCGGGAGCGGGGCCCGGCGCCGGTTCCCCGTGCCGCCGCACGAGCAGCCGCCACGACCGCCACGCCTCGACGCACGTGACCTTCTGCTCGATGATCGAGGGCACGAGCATCTCGAACACGCGCCGGTTTCGACTGAGCCGCACCCCGGGGTTACGGCGAAGAACCTCGCTCAGCAGCGAACTGGCGGAGACGTCGAGCTCGCTCCAGTCATCGTCCGCTCCGAGCAGTTCGGGAACGCCGGCGATCGCCCACTCCGCGCCGGGTCCCCACGCGTGCGACTCGATCGTCCCGTCCGTTTGCCGCACGAGCAGCGTGGCGGGCCCCTCGGGCGTGCGGAATGTCAGCCAGGCGCCGTCGGCGGTGCGTCGGAAGCAGGGCCCGTCGCCGCCGCGCGCGAGCGGAGAGAGCGTCTGCAACACGTCGAGCGGATGCCGCGGCCGGTAGGTCGTCGACGCGTGCATTGCGGGTTGCGGAGGAAGCCGCAAGTCGCCGAGTGCCTCGGTGACGGTCGCGAGGACCGGAAGCTCGGCCAGCACGGCGGATCGCGACTCGGGAGGCATGGCACCGACTCTATGCGCGGCAGCTGACAACGGAGAATCGGCCCTTCGCAATCGTGAGAAATGCTCGTACTGTAGCTTGCATGTCTCCCTCTCTCTCCGCTTCAGATATCGCCGTGCTCGCCGAGCGCGTCACGGGTCCCGTCCTCGCCAGGGACGACCCAGGCCTCGCCGCTGAGGTCACCGGAATCAACCTCCAGCTGCGCCACAGTCCCGAAGTCACGGTCGGGGTCGCGAGCGAGAACGACGTCGTCGAGGCGGTCCGCTTCGCCGACGCCCACGACCTGCCGATCCGCGTGCAGGCCACGGGTCATGGCGCGCACCAGGTTTACGCGGACGGCATGCTCATCACGACGCGGCGCCTCGATGCGCTGAACGTCGACGTGGACGCGCACACGGCGACCATCGGCGCCGGCCTGCGCTGGGCCGACGTCGTCGCGGCAGCCGCGCCGCACGGCCTCGCCCCGATCACCGGGTCCGCGCCCGGCGTCGGCGTCGTCGGCTTCCTTCTCGGCGGCGGCGTTGGACCCCTCGCACGCAGTCACGGTTTCGGCGCCGACTGGGTGCGCAGCGTGCGTCTCGTCACCGGAACCGGCGAGCTCGTCACCGCATCCGCCGACGAGAACCCGGAATTGTTCTGGGCCTTCCGCGGCGGCAAGGCCGGGCTCGGCGTGGTGACCGAGGTCACGGTCGAACTCGCAGCGATCCCCGAACTGTATGCGGGCAGTCTGCTCTTCGACACCGCGCACGTCGACGACGTGCTCCGCGTGTGGGCGCGGTGGGCGCGCGAGGTCCCCGACACGGTGACCAGCGCTGTCGCGGTCCTGCGACTGCCCGACATGGAGATGGTCCCGCCGCCCATGCGCGGGCGGACGGTGCTGAGCGTGCGCGTGGCCGTGCCAGGGCCCGCGGAGACGGGCGAAGCCGTCATCGCGCCGCTCCGCGCCGCCGCTCCGGCCCTGCTCGATGACGTGAGCGTCCTCCCGCTCGATCAGATCGGCCGCATCCACAACGACCCCGACGGTCCGTCGCCGATCCAGGCGTGGAGCAGCGGCTATGCCCTCACGGGGCTCGACGATGAGCTCGTCGAGGTGCTCGTACGGCACATCGGCGGCGACGCCGAGTCACCGTTCGCGATCGCCGAAGTGCGCCACATCGGCGGCCAGCAGGCGCCGCGCACCGCGGTGGACAGCGCGGCGGGTGGACGCGACAGCGCGTTCGTGTTCGGCCTGAACGGGCTCACTCCGGAGCCGACGCTCGAGCGCTTCCCGGCCGCCGCGGCCCCCATCGTCGAAGCGCTGGGCCCGTGGCTCGCACCCCAGACGACAGCGAACTACGTCAACGAGTCCGATCCCGACGTGTTCGCTCGCCGCGCCTGGGCACCCGATGTCGCCGAACGCCTACGCACGGTGCGCTCGCGCGTAAACCCGCGCGGTCTCGTGCACTGAGCGACAGACGCTCAGTCCAGCACCGTCGGTCGCACCTCGATCGGTCGTGGGTCTCGCTCGCCGTCCCGCCCAAGCCCGCGGAGGGCAAGAAGCCCGAAGATCAGAAGCGCCACGTCACCGCCGACCATGATCCCCCACTTCGCGCCGCCGCCGACGTTTGTCAGCGCCAGCCCGATGTCGGTGAGCGCGTGCAGCAGGGCAAGCTGCCAGAGACCCGCTCCGCGCAGTCGCAGAGCGGCGAAGCCGACGCCGAAACATGCGGCGCCGACGACCTGTGCCAGGGTGACCGCAATGTTGGCGCCGAACGCGATGTTCGCGAGATGCGCGAGACCGAAGAGCCCGGACGACACGAGCGCCGCCCGCAGCGGGGTCCAGTCGCGGAGAGCGCGAAGCATCAGTCCCCGAAACCAGAACTCCTCGTACACCCCGGTGGCGAGGTAGCCGATGACGAGAATCCCAGCCGTCGCGGCCTGCTCCGCACGGAGGCCCGTGACGAACGGAGCGAGCGCCACTACAAGCGGGACGATCAGCAGCACCGGCGCCGCCCACGTCTCGCGAAGCAGCCGGCGATCGACCGCCACAGCGGTGGTCAGCGCCAGAACAACACCGACGAGAACGGCGATGAGTCGCAGAATCAGCGAGTCCATTCCGGGCGCGGCAACGGCCAGTATGCCGCCGATCGCCAGAGGGAGGACGAGCGACACTGCGAAGAGCAGGAGAGCCATCATGCCGGGGCGGGGGCGGCTGAGGGAAGTGGGCATGGCGCGCGCCTTCTGAGGGAGACGAGGGACGAGTCGTGAGCCAGGGGCACTCACTCGGTTGCTTTCTGGTCTGAGAATAGGACCAACCCGTTCTCAGCGGAAGTGCGATTTTTGTCGTGTGCGAAGGCGCCGCCTACTCCCACACGCTCGGCGCCTCGACCCGCGTCGAGGGCAGCGTGACGTCGTCGCCCCAGCGGCTCAGCCACTCGGGAACGCTGTGCTCCCGGTCGTGACCCTCACCGAGAGCCGCGATGAGCTCGGGCACGGGCACCGTCCCACCCGCATGCCGCAGGAACCGCGCCCGGATGAACGCCTGCGTGTAGATCTCACAGCGCACGACGGCACGATGCTCGAGATACACCGACTTGTCGTCGATGCCGAGAATGCGCGTCTCGACCGTGAACCGCTGCCAGAGCCGCAGCGACTTGCGGAAGCTGATCGTCTCGCTCGCGACCACCGGGTACCAGCCCTCGTCCTCGAACGTCTGCCAAATGCCACTGCGGATCAGCAGGTCGAACCGGCCGAGGTCGAACAGCGAGAAGTACACGCCGTTGTTGACGTGCCTCAGCAGGTCCAGATCGGTCGGCAGCACCCGAAGGCTCAACCGCGAGACGTCGTACGCGTCGACCTTCCCGCGCCGTCGCAACTGCCGCTTGGCTCGCGAGATCACCAGCAGCGTGCGAAGAATCATGTGCATGCCGCGAGATTAATCGGATGCCGCCCGCCGCGGCACGCCGGCTGTCGACGCCCCACAATCCGCCGTGGGCGGCCGCCCCTTCCCCTTGCCCTGCTGTCACAACCGCGCGCTACCCTCGCACCATGGATCAGAGCGTGCACTTCATCACGATCGCCACTGCGAACCTCGACGCCGCGCGCGAGTTCTACAACCGGGGAGCAGGATGGATGCCGCTGCTCGATGTGCCGGGCGAGATCCTCTTCTACCAGGTCGCTCCCGGCACGGTCCTCGGCCTGTTCGACGCCGACAAGTTCGCCCAGGATGCCGGCCTGCCCGCTCCCGCGGAGGTCTCCGGCGTGACGCTCGCGCACAATGTGGGATCGCGTGCCGAGGTCGAGCACGTCGTCGCGCGCCTCGCCGAGCACGGCGGAACGGTGCTGAAGGAGCCGCAGGAGGGAGCGTTCGGCGGCGTGTTCCACGCTCTCGTCGCCGACCCCAACGGCGCGATCTGGGAGATCGCGCACAACCCCGTCTGGCGTGTGGACGACGACGGCAGGGTCAGCTTCGCCTCCCCCGACGACGCGTAGGTAGGCTTGCGGATACACGGTGGATTTCGCGTCGATCTCGATGCCGAAGCAGAGGAGGCATGCGATGGCGAACGCGTCGGATGCCGCGAGCGCGTCGGAGCGCGCGTACCAGACGATCCGCGACGCCATTCTCGATGGAACGCACGAGCCGGGAACGATGCTCGGCGAAGCGCCGCTCGCCGCCAGTCTCGGAGTGAGTCGCACGCCCGTGCGCGTCGCCCTCGCGCGACTGCAGGACGAAGGCTGGATCGTCGTCTACCCTAAGCGCGGCGCCCTCGTGCAGGGACTGAGCGAGCGTACGATCGCGGAGCTCGCCGACGCCCGGTTCATCTTGGAGACGACGGGCGTCGACCGCGCCTCGGACGCGGTCAGGCAGCGACTTGCGGACCGCCTCGACGCATCGCTCGACGAGCAGCGCGCGGCCCTCGCGAACGATGACACGCGACTGTTCATCGATCTCACGCGCGCGTTCCACCGCAGCTTCGTCGAGGCGAGCGACAACAGCGTGCTGCTCGAGCTGTACGAGCGGCTCTCCGATCGGCACCGTTTCGTGCTCTTCGCCTCCGGCGATCGGCTCCGCGCTCGCGCCACGGAGATCATCAGGGAGCACGAACGGCTGATCGCGCACGTCAGGACGGGCTCCGTCGAGGCGTTCTCCACGGCGTTGCGCGATCACATCGCGGAAGTGCCGAGTGAAGTGAACCCGCGACCGACGGGCGGCCTGCGAACGGCGGCCGTTTCGCCTGAGTGACGGCCCCCGACAAGCGGCGTGCCGGGTCGGTCGATTCCCCGCAAGAACTCGTTGCCAGGGCTCGTCAAACGCATCTAGGATACATGTTGTGTACCAGAAGGCGACGAGCGAAAAGGGAGGGACGCGTGTCTGAGCCTCCGCTCTCCACTCGGGTGACCGGTGACCTCGGCTCCGCGACGCCCGAGACAAGCCGCGTTCAGCGTCGCACCATGGTCGTGCTCGTCATCATGCAGATCGTCGGCACCATCGGCGTCGGCGTCGCGCCTTCCATCGGAGTTCTCCTCGCCGGCGAGGTCACCCAGAACGAGGCATGGGCGGGACTCGCGCGAACGGCGAGCACCCTGGGCGCCGCACTGCTCGGTCTCCCGCTCGGCGATCTCGCGGCTCGATTCGGCCGACGCTTCGCGCTATCCATCGGGTGGTGGATCGCAGCCATCGGCAGCGCGATCCTCGTCGCCGCCTCGCAGGGCAGCCTGGTCATTCCCCTGTTCGTCGGACTGCTGCTCATCGGCGCCGGATCCGCCGTGAGCCTGCAGGCTCGGTTCGCCGCGACCGACCTGGCGCGCCCTCGTCACAAGGGTCGGGCTCTCGCCCTCGTCGTGTGGGTCGGCACAATCGGCTCCGTGCTCGGCCCCAACCTCGGCGTCCCCGGAGAATTCCTCAGCGCCCACAGCGGGCTCACCGTCTACGCCGGCGCGTTCCTCATCGCCGCCATCTGCCTCGGCCTGGCCGGCGTCATCGTCTTCATCTGGCTGCGCCCCGATCCTCTCCTGCATCTGCAACGGACCGTCCCGGCCCCAACAAGCCCCATTGGCAGACGGCCAAGTCGGGTTCGCCTGGCTCTGGCGGAACTGCGCCTGAACCGTTCCGCCCGGTACGCCGTCATCGCGATCATCACCGCTCAGAGCGTGATGGCATCGGTCATGACGATGACTCCCGTGCACATGGTTCACATGGGCGGGTCTATCGAAGTGGTCGGCATCACGATCAGCCTCCATGTCCTCGGCATGTACGCGTTCTCGCCCTTCGTCGGCTATCTCGCCGATCGGATGGGCCAGCGGCTCACGATCGGCCTTGGCATCGTCGTCTTCCTCGCCTCCCTCGTGATCGGTGCGGTCAGAGCCGACGAGACGGCGTGGGTCATCGTCTCACTCATCCTGCTCGGCGTGGGCTGGTCCTTCGTGAACGTCTCCGGTTCCGCCTTGTTCAGCGCCGTCGTCAGCGACGAGACACGCGCATCCTCACAAGGCGGAGTGGACGCCCTCTCGAATCTCTGCGGCGCAGCGGCGGCCTTCGCCGCGGGTCCGCTGCTCGCCATCAGCAGCTTCTCGATGCTGTCCGTCGTCGCGATGGTCGCCCTCGTGCCTCTGATCATCCTCACCCTTCGCGGCGAGCGAGCACCGCGCGGCGACCGCCCCGCGTTTGAGGGAAATCGACGATGATGGACGCGACGAACTCGTAGCGAAAGGACCGTCGGGCGTGTACTTGCGCTGGCTGTGCGCCACTGACCACGAGGTGGCGACGGCCATGTCTGCCCTGCGCCGCGACGCGCGGCCCGCCTGGGTCCCGACGAAGCGGCAAGTGCTCGTGCACGTCAACCACTGCCTGATCCTCTGGTACCTCTGCATCGTGTTCATGGCGGTCGGCGTTCGCGTCGATTCCTATCAGGACGGCCGCGTTCGGGCGGCCGACATCATCGGGCTCGCCGTGTGCTTGGCCATCCTCGCCGCCTGGCTCTACGGAACGTACTGACTGCACCGCTGGGCCGCACAGCCGCCGTCGCCGCGAGCACGGTTGAAGGACTGGCGGCAGGCGCTCACCGCTCTCGCCAACGGGTTCGAACCCCAGCCGAGTTCTCGCGCCACGTTCCCGTCCCTCATCAACTCCGGCGGTGCCGCGTACGAATACCCGAGATTCGTCGCACCCGGCGTCGAATTCGGCAATCTCGTGCCGCAGTCGGCCCGCGGGAACGGCTGGCACTACCTCGCCGTGACCCTCCCCGCGCCGTTGCCGCACCTGATCGTCGACGCGACGTCGAACGATCGACTCGGAAGCGACTTGCCGACGGGCGTTGATCCCCGCCAGCGGATCTCGCTCGAGGGCGACTTCGACCGTTGGTTTCGCGCGTACGCGCCGGCCAGCTACCAGACGGCGGCGCTTTACGTGCTCACGCCCGACGTGATGGCGGCGCTCATCGACGTCGCGGCCGGCTACAACGTGGAGATCGTCGACGACCGGATCGTCTTCTTCACGAGCCCCGTCGCCGACTTCGCCGACCCGGGTCCGTGGCAGTCGGTTCATGCCGTGCTCGAACGCGTCGTCCCGCGCGTGGCAACAAAGGCGGAGCGCTATCTCGACGAGCGCGTGCCCGGGCAGGAGACCTCGCGCCTGATGACCGCGATCCGGACGATGCGTGAGAACCCGGGTGCGACTTGTCGCCGCCCGCGCCTCGCATCGGGCCGGATGGTCGCCGGCTCACCGTCCGGGATCGGAATACGGGGGCACGGTGGGTGTTCGGGGCGCTCGGCTGGATCGCGACGCTCGCCGTCCTGTATGCGGTTCCGGGGATCTTCGCCTTCGCCGGGTTCATGTCGATCATCGACGGCAGGTGAGCCGCGCCCGCGCAGGCGACGGGAGGGCGCTCCGATTGCCCGATGAACGCCCGTGACGTATCGTGCTCGCAAGCTCACAAGGAGGTGCAGCATGACCGCGAGCGTCAGCTACTGGGTGTTGCGGGTCGCCGATGTGGACAAGGCAGCGGACTTCTACCGAGAGGTCTTCGACTGGTCGTTCAGCGAGAAGGGCTCAGGGGGCGGATACCACGTTCTCGGCTCGAATCCGCAGGGCGGCATCGGACCGCTCCGTTCCGCTCACGCGGACAATTCGCTCGCGTTCGAGCCCGACGACATCGACGTCGCGATCGAGCGCATTCGCTCGCGCGGCGGCACGGCAGAGGAGCCGGGAGGGTCATCCGAGCACGGTCGCTGGGTCGAGTGCGCGGACGACCAGGGCACGCGCTTTGCGCTCTACGCGCCCGTCGAATAAGGCCGGCTCGCTCGCTGATCAGCCCTCAAGGTGCCGTTCGTCGCGGCCGTTGTACTCCGAAAGCGGGCGGATGAGCGCATTGTTCGCGAGCTGCTCGGCGATGTGCGCCGTCCAGCCGACAACGCGCGCCGCGACGAAGATCGGCGTGAACGTCGCCGTGTCGAAGCCCATGAGGTTGTAGGCGGGGCCGGACGGGTAGTCGAGGTTCGGCTTGATGCTCTTGCGATCCGCCATCGCCGTCTCGAGCGCCTCGTACAGCTCGAGCATGTCCTTCCGGTCGTAGTACTCGACGAGATCGTCGAGCGCCTTCTTCATCGTCGGCACGCGCGAGTCGCCGTTCTTGTAGACGCGGTGCCCGAAGCCCATGATCTTCCGCTTCTCGGCGAGGGCGTCGTCGAGCCACTGCTCGGCGGCATCCGCCGTCTTGATCTCGTCGAAGGCGTGCATGACGGCCTCGTTCGCGCCGCCGTGCAAGGGGCCCTTGAGCGCGCCGACCGCGCCCGTGACGGCCGAGTAGAGGTCGGACAGCGTCGAGGTGATCACGCGCGCGGTGAACGTGGAGGCGTTGAAGGAGTGCTCGGCGTAGAGGATCATCGACACATTGAACGCGTTCTCGACGATCTCGTGCGCCTCTTCGCCGAAGACCATCCAGAGGAAGTTCGCGGAGTAGCCGAGGTCGTCGCGCGGGTCGATGAGCTCCCTGTTGTGGCGGCGGCGCTGGTCGTAGGCGACGATCGCGGGCAGCTTCGCATAGAGCGTGAGCGCCTTGTCGAGGTTGACGTCGGGCGAGGAGTCCTCGGCGTTCGGGTCGTTCGCCCCGATGACGCTCACGGCCGTGCGCACGACGTCCATGGGGTGACACGTCGTCGGGCACAGGTCGATGGCCTGCTTGACGTTGTCGTCAAGGGCGCGCTGCGAGCGCTCCTCCTTCGTGAACGCGTCGAGCTCCGAGTCCGAGGGCAGCTCGCCGTACCAGAGCAGGTAGGCGACCTGTTCGAAGCTGCAGGATGCCGCGAGCTCCTGCACCGGGTACCCGCGATACAGCAGCGAGTTCGTCTCGGGGTTGACCTTCGAGATCGCGGTGTAGTCCGCGACGACTCCGGCGAGGCCCTTCTTGATGTCGGTGTCGGTCATCGTGCTCCTTTGCTGTGCCGTACTCCGTGCACTCTACTTCGTGACGGTGAAGTTGAAAACGGAACTGTCGAAGTGGTTGTAGGACTCGTAGTCGATCAGGTCGTAGAGGTCGGCGCGGTGCTGCATCTGGCCGAGCTGCGAGGTGAGCGAGCCTTCGTCGGTGAGCGTGTCGAGCGCCCGCCCGGCGGCGCCCATGGCCATGCGCAGCAGCGACACGGGCCAGATGACGATGTTGACGCCGACGGAGGCGAGCTGCTGCGTCGTGAACAGCTCGCTCTTGCCGAACTCGGTCATGTTGGCGAGGATCGGCACGTCGACCGCCGCGCGTATCGCCTCGAACTCGGCGAGGTCGCGCATGGCCTCGGGGAAGATCGCGTCGGCGCCCGCGTCGACGAGCGCGCGGGCGCGGTCGGCGGCGGCGCCCATTCCCTCGACGGCGCGGATGTCGGTGCGCGCCATGATGAGGAAGTTCGGGTCGCGTCTCGCGTCGGCGGCGGCGCGGATGCGCTTGACCGCGGTGTCCTCGTCGACGACCTGCTTGCCGTCGAGGTGCCCGCAGCGCTTGGGGTTCACCTGGTCTTCGATGTGGGTTCCGGAGAGCCCCGCGTTCTCGAGTTCCTGAATCGTGCGTGCCACGTTCATGGGCTCACCGAAACCGGTGTCCGCGTCGACGATGGCCGGCAGCTCGGTCATGCGCGCGATCTGCCCGGCGCGCGCCGCGACCTCGGTGAGAGTCGTGAGGCCGATGTCGGGAAGACCGAGGTCGGCGCTCAGCACCGCGCCGGAGATGTAGACGCCGTCGAAGCCCTTCCGCTCGATCAGGCGGGCCGAGAGCGGGTTGAACGCGCCGGGGAGGCGCAGCAGCTCCCCGGTCGCGAGGCGTTCGCGGAACGCGGCGCGCTTGCTCGCGGCATCCGTCGTCGAATACAGCATCAGAACAGTCCCTTCGAGGTTGGAATCGCGGCCAGCACGCCCGGTTCGGCGGCGAACGTGAGCCCGCCGAGCTCCTCCCCCGTGAGCTCGGGGAGGCGCTGTGCGACCTCGAGAAAGCGGTCGATCTCGGATGCCGCGAGCACGGGCTCGGCGAGGGTGCGGAACTTCTGAATGTAGTTCTCGCGCGCGAACGGCCGTGCGCCGAGCGGGTGCGCGTCGGCGACGGCGATCTCGTCGACGATCGTGCGGCCGTCGGCGAGCGCGATCTCGACCCGGCCGCCGAACGCCTTCTCGTTCGGGTCGAGGGAGTGGTAGCGGCGCGTCCACTCGGGGTCTTCCTCGGTCGTGACGCGCTTCCACAGCTCGACGGTGTCGGGGCGGCCGGCGCGCTCGGGCGCGTAGGAGTCGACGTGGTGCCAGCTGCCGTCCTGCAGCGCGACGGTGAAGATGTACGGGATCGAGTGGTCGAGGGTCTCCCGCGACGCGGTGGGGTCATACTTCTGCGGGTCGTTCGCGCCCGAGCCGATCACGAAGTGCGTGTGGTGCGAGGTGTGGATGACGACGCTGCGGATCGCGTGCGGCTCAAGCAGCTCGGGGTGCTCGTTGTGCAGCTTGCGGGCGAGGTCGATCCACGCCTGCGCCTGGTACTCGGCCGAGTGCTCCTTCGTGTAGCTGTCGAGGATCGCGCGCTTCGCCTCGCCCGGCTCGGGCAGCGGCACCTCGTACGAGGCATCGGGACCATCGAGAAGCCACGCGATCACGCCGTCCTCGCCCTCCCAGATCGGCTCGGGCGAGGTCTGCCCGCGCATCGCCCGGTCGACGGCCTCGACCGCCATCTTGCCGGCGAACGCCGGGGCGTGCGCCTTCCACGTGGAGATCTGCCCCTTGCGCGACTGCCGCGTCGCCGTTGTCGTGTGCAGCGCCTGCCCGATCGCCTGGAAGATCACCTCGCGATCGAGGTGCAGCAGCGTGCCGAGGCCGGCGGCGATCGACGGCCCGAGGTGCGCGACGTGGTCGATCTTGTGGGCGTGCAGGCTGATCGCCTTCGCGAGGTCGATCTGGATCTCGTAGCCGGTCGCGATGCCGCGCACGATGTCCCGACCGGTGCTGCCCACGTGCTGCCCGACCGCGATCATGGCGGGGATGTTGTCGCCCGGGTGCGAGTACTCGGCCGCGAGGAAGGTGTCGTGGTAGTCGAGCTCGCGCACGGCGACGCCGTTCGCCCAGGTCGCCCACTCGGGGCTGACGCGTCGGCCGGGCTCCCGGCCGAACACGGTCGAGCCGTCGCCGCCGACCGACACCGGGTGCGCGAGCGCCTGAGCGCGCGCGGCCGCGACGGGGGCACGCGTGAGGGATGCCGCGGCGACCGCCGCGTTGTCGATGACGCGATTGATCACCATCTCGGTGACGTCGTCGCCGACCTCGACCTCGTCGGCGGCCACCTCGGCGATCGCCCAGGCGAGCTGGCCGGTGCGCGGCAGGTTCTCGTCGCTGCGGTGCGTGCGCAGGTGGTGTGTCTTCATGAGGGTTCCCTTTCGTCGGGCGGGTCAGGAGGCGACGCGGTCGTCACCGTGAGTGGCGAGCACGGTGGCTCGGCTGAGGTTCAAGTGCACGTGCGTGGCGTGGCCGGCGAGCGCGACATCGCCGTCGCGAATCGCCGCAACGATGAGCAGGTGCTCGGCCGCTGCAGCGCGCAGCCGCTGCGGGTTGTGGCGCGCGCTGCGCCGGATGCGCGCCGAGTGCAGCCGCACGCTCCGCAGCGCTTGGGCGAGGTAGCCGTTGTCGGCGGCCTCGTCGATCGCGGCATCCAGCTCGGTGACGAGTTCGTAATAGCGACGGATGCCGCTCTCGCCCGCGTCCACGAGGGCTGCGGCGTCGCGGAAGCGCTCGTGCAAGTCGGCGAAGACCGGGCGGTCTCGACGTGCGGCGGCAAGGCGCGCGGCCTGCACTTCGAGGGCCTCGCGCAGCTCGTAGAGGGCGATGACGTCGTGCTCAGACACTTCGGTGACGACGAGGGCGCGAGCGGATGCCGCCGCGACGAGCCCGTCGGCGGTGAGGCGGCCGAACGCCTCCCGCACCGGTGTGCGCGAGACTCCGAAGCGGCCGGCCTGCTCGACCTCGGCGAGTGTCGCACCGGGCTCGAGGCGGCCGTCGAGGATCTCCTCACGGAGGGCCCGGTACACCCTGTCGCTTGCGCGCATGTCACCTCCCGATCCGGTCTATGTATACATTAGCCGTCTCCCGTCATGCAATGCATCCTCCTTCTGCAGCATCGGTCTCATCGTTGTATACACGCGCCGTTGCGCGAGGGAGCGGCGGCACATGACACTGCCCTCGTGCGACGAGGCCGCGTAGTGTGAGCAGCATGACGAGACCCCTCACTGTGACCGTCACCGGCGCCGCCGGACAGATCGGTTACGCCCTCCTGTTCCGCATCGCCTCCGGCCAGATGTTCGGTCACGACACCCCGGTGCGCCTGCGCCTGCTTGAAATCCCGCAGGCCGTTCGGGCGGCGGAGGGCACGGCGATGGAGCTCGAGGACTGCGCGTTCCCGCTGCTCGCCGATGTCGAGGTCACCGACGACGTCGACGTCGCATTCGAGGACGCGAACGTGGCGATGCTCGTCGGCGCCCGACCCCGGGGAGCGGGCATGGAGCGCGCCGATCTGCTCCAGGCCAACGGGGGCATCTTCGGCCCGCAGGGAGCGGCGATCGCCGCGAACGCAGCATCCGATGCCCGTGTCGTCGTCGTGGGCAACCCCGCGAATACGAACGCCCTCATCGCGGCCTCGCATGCCGAGGGCGTGCCGGCCGAGCGGTTCACGGCGCTGACCCGCCTTGATCACAATCGCGCCGTCGCGCAGCTCGCCAACGAGACGGACGCCACTGTCGGGTCGGTGTCGGGAATCACGATCTGGGGCAACCACTCCGCGACCCAGTACCCCGACCTCAGCCACGCGACGGTCGGGGATCGACCGGCCCGCGAGCTCGTAGAGGAGTCGTGGGTGCGTGACGAGTTCATTCCGCGGGTGGCGAAGCGGGGCGCCGAGATCATCGAGGTGCGCGGCGCATCGTCGGCGGCATCCGCAGCGAACGCGGCCATCGACCACGTGCGCGACTGGGTGCTCGGCACACCAGGGGACGCGTGGACGTCGGCGGCAGTTGTCTCCGATGGTTCGTACGGCGTGCCGGAGGGGCTCATCTCGTCGTTCCCGGTGACGTCGAACGGCGGCGACTGGAAGATCGTTCCGGACCTCGACATCGACGCGTTCTCGCGCGAGCGCATCGACGCGTCGGTTGCGGAGCTCGTGGCCGAGCGTGACGCGGTGCGCGAGCTGGGGCTGCTGCGCGAGCGGTGATGTGCCAACATAGCCCGGAGAATCCTTCACTTTCGGCGCGCCCTCTGGCAGGGTGAACGGAACGGGGGAGGCGACGATGCCGGGCAGAACGCGTACGGCACTGGCCGCGATGATGGGAGCCTTCGCCGTCGCGCTGCTGGCCGGCTGCCAGTCGAGCGAGGGGCCGTTCGCGTCCGGTGCGACCGCGGAGCTCCCGGCAGGTTTCTCGAGCGACGAGTTCGACAGCTCGAGCGTCCGACTCCTCGGCGCCGATTCCGAGGGGTACGAGTACTTCGCCGCGAAGAAGAAGGACAGTTCGGGCGAGGATTCGTGCGTCATGATCGTCCCGCCGGGCGAGGAGGGAGCGGCTGTTTGCAGCGGACGCCTCCCCGTGGCCGGCATCTCGCACGACGTTCGCGTGATGCTCTCTGACGTGCCAGTGAAGGAGAACTCCGAGTCCGAGACCATCGGCGATTTCCTCCAGGTCGCGCGAACCGACTGATCCGGAGCCCGCCCTACCCGTACACGTCGAAGCGCACGACGGGCCTTTCGGCATCCGCGCCGCCGGTGGCCATCTGCACCTGGCGTCGCGCCTGCTCGATCACGGGAGCGTCGCTGAGCGCCGCGAGATAGCGCTCGTGCTCGGCGAGCGACGCGATGGCCGCGTCGACACCGGCGGAGACCTCGACCGCATGCCGTCCCGTCGGCGCGTTGACGGCGATCCGCCGAACGTCCGCCCACGGCTCGAGCCCCTGCTCGGTGAGCTCGGGGAAGATCCACTCGTTCGCGGCATCCGCGACGGCGTCGATGACGGCGCGTCCGAAGGCGCGATGGTCGGCGCTGTTCCATGCGCCGGGGAACCAGGTGTCGGCGAAGTTCATGGTGACGACGAGCTCGGGCCGGTGACGGCGGATGACGGCCGCGAGATCACGGCGCAGCGCGATTCCGTATTCGAGCTGTCCGTCGCGGTGGTCGAGGAACTCGAGCTCGCTGACGCCGACGTGCGTGATCGCGCGGCGCTGCTCCTGCTCGCGCACACGTGCCGATTCGGCGGGAGGGAGCCCGGCGATGCCCGCCTCGCCGCGCGTGGCGAGGACGTAGCGAACGTCCTTTCCTGCTGCCGTCCAGCAGGCGACGGCCGCTGCGACGCCGTACTCCGGATCGTCGGGATGTGCCATCAGCACGAGGCCGCGCTGCCAGTCATCGGGAAGCAACGTGAGCTCTGCGGCATCCGGATCGGTCATGCTGTCCTCCCTCGGCAACGGCTTTGTGTCGAGTGTGCCACGCTTACCGGCCAGGTTCATCTGCCGCGTCAGGCGCATCGCGCGGCCGTTGAGCGATGTCGCTGGGATGAGCCATACTGATGCCGTGCCCGAGCTGCCGGAGGTTCATGCGCTCGTCGCCGACCTGAGACGCCGGCTCGTCGGCCAGATCGTCGAGCGCTTCGACGTGCTCGCTGTGTCGGCTCTCAAGACCGTCGCCATTTCTCCGACCGCGCTCAGCGGGAAGAGTGTCGACGACGTCAGCAGGCACGGCAAATTCCTCGATTTCGACATCGGCGGCGACCATCTGATCATCCACCTCGCGCGCGCCGGATGGATCAAGTGGCGGGCCGGTGCGCCGACCACTCCGGCGAGGCCTGGGAAGGGGCCGCTCGCGGCGCGGCTCGTTCTCGCCGGCGGCGAAGACGTCGCTCCCGGGTCCGGTCTCGACATCACCGAGGCCGGAACGAAGAAGAGCCTCGCGGTTTATCTCGTGGCAGATCCAGGCGAGGTTCCGGGCATCGCGCGGCTCGGACCCGACCCGCTCGACGATGAGTTCACACTCGACGTGTTCACGCACATTCTGGCGGGAGCAGGGCGCGCCCAGATCAAGGGAGTGCTGCGAAATCAGGCGCTCATCGCCGGAATCGGAAATGCTTATTCGGATGAGATCCTCCATGCCGCCCGCATGTCGCCGTTCAAGCCTGCGACGATGACGCTCGAGGAGGCGGCGCTGCTGTACGACGCCATCCGGTCGACATTGATGGACGCGGTGACGCGCGCCGATGGTCTCGCCGCGGCGGACCTCAAGCGTGAGAAGAAGTCGAGTCTGCGCGTGCACGGCCGGTTCGGCGAACCCTGCCCGGTGTGCGGGGACACGATCCGACAGGTGATCTACACCGACTCCACGTTCCAGTACTGCCCGACGTGCCAGACTGGCGGCAAGGTTCTCGCCGACCGCGTGCTCTCGCGGCTCCTGAAGTAACGACTCAGCCGACGACGCGAGCGACTTCGCGTGGGTCCACGTCGTCGATCGACGCGGGGTTCCAGCGCGGCTGGTTGTCTTTGTCGACAACGCGGGCGCGAATTCCCTCGACGAGATCGGGCTGGTCGAGCAGCCACGACGACACCCGGTACTCCTGATCGAGAAGCTCGCGGAACGAGTCGCGCTCCCGGGCACGGCGGATCGCCGCAAGCGTCGTGACGACGCTCGTCGGAGAGAGCACGAGAAGCTCCGCGGCCGCCGCGCGCGCCGCATCGCTTCCGTGAGCGCGCAGCCGGCTGAGGATCTCGGGGACGGATGCGGCGGAATAGCAGGCGTCGATCCACTCGCGCTCGGTCTCGAGAGGCGCAGGGCCGGGATCGGCCGAGAATCGTGCGACCGTCTCAGCCGGGTCCTCGCCTGCAAGCACCGCGGAGCGGAAGTCCTCGAGGCGTTCGCTCGGCACGAAGTGGTCAGCGAAGCCGCACAGAATCGCGTCGGCCGCCGTCATGGTCGCCGCATTCAGTCCCAAGTAGGTGCCGAGTTCCCCCGGCGCGCGGGCGAGCAGCCACGAGCCGCCGACGTCGGGAGCGAGGCCGATGCGCGTCTCGGGCATCGCGACCTTCGAGCGCTCGGTGACGATACGGATGCTGCCGTGCGCCGAGACGCCGACGCCACCGCCCATCGTCACGCCGTCCATGAGGGCGATGAACGGCTTCGGATAGTTCGCGATCACGGCGCACAGGGTGTACTCGTCCCGCCAGAAGTCGCGGGTGTCGTTCGCGCGGTCGGCGAGCTTGTTCTCACGCAGTTGCCGGATGTCACCGCCTGCGGACAGTCCGCGCTCCCCCGCGCCGTCGATGAGCACCGCGTGCACGCGCGGGTCGACGCGCCATTGGCCGAGGGCGTCGCGGATGCCGGTGATCATGCGGTGTGTGACGGCGTTGATGGCGCGCGGCCGGTTGAGCGTGAGGTGTCCCACGCCGTTCTCAACCCGCACCAGCAGTGGCGGTTCGTCGGTCATTCTTGTGCTCTCCTTCTGCCGCCAACGCTATCGGCTCAGCCCCTCACGCCGCCCGGCGGCATCCCGTGACAAGTCAGCGGTCTGACGTAGTCGGATGCCGCCTCCCGCCGTCACAGGAAGATGTCGGGGAACAGCTCGCTCTCGTCGACGCCCGGCGAGTACTGTGACAGGTCGGTCACGCCGGCGTCGTCGAGGACGTCCTCGACGATGAGCGAGCGTCCCGTGAACTCACGCGCGGGCTTGGTGAGCACCTCGTAGGCGGCATCCGCGTAGATCTCGGGAGTGCGGCTGCGCGCGAGCATCTTATCCCCGCCGAGGATGTTCCCGACGGCGGCGGTCTTGATGGTCGTGCGCGGCCACAGGGTGTTGGCGGCGACGCCGTCGCGCCCGAACTCGGCAGCGAGCCCGAGTGTGGCGAGGCTCATGCCGTACTTTGCGAGCGTGTACCCGGTGTGGGCTCCGAGCCACTTCGGGTCGAGGTTGAGCGGCGGCGACAGAGAGAGGATGTGCGGGTTCGCCGCCTCGCGCAGATGCGGGAGTGCGGCACGCGAGAGCATGAAGGTGCCGCGCACGTTGACGTCCTGCATGAGGTCGTAGCGTTTGGGCTCGAGGTCGAGCGTTCGTGAGAGATCGATGACGCTTGCGTTGTTCACGACGATGTCGATGCCGCCGAACTCGCCGACCGTCTCGGTGACCGCGCGCACGATGTCGTCGTCGTTGCGCACGTCGCCGACGACGGCGATGGCGCGCCCGCCGGCATCCTCGATCTGCTGCGCGGCGGTGTGGATGGTGCCCTCGAGCTTCGGGTGGGGCTTGTCCGTCTTCGCGAGCAGCGCCACGTTCGCGCCGTCGCGGGCGGCGCGCAGCGCGATCGCGAGGCCGATGCCGCGGCTGCCTCCCGACATAATGATCGTCTTTCCAGTGAGCGGCGCATCGGTCGTGGCCATCGGGGCTCCTTCGGGATTCGGGTCAGCGGGCGGCGAACGCGGCGACGCGCTGCCGGGATTCGGGAGTGTCGAAGGCGGCGCCGATCGTGCGGGCCTCGTCGTCGAGCGCCTCTGCATAGCTGCGGTGCGCGCGAATGAGCCGCTTCGCCTGCCCGAAGGCGGCGGTCGCTCCGGCGAGCCAGTGCTTCGCGATCTCACGGGCCCGCGCGGTGAGCTCCGCACTCGGCACGACCTCGTTCACGAGTCCCCAGTCCAGAGCCTCGGCCGCGCTGAGCGTGCGAGGGGTGAGCGTGAGCTCGAGAGCGCGGCGCGTGCCGACCGCTTCGGGCAGGAGCGTGCTGACGCCGCAGTCCGGGGTGAGGCCGATGTCGGCGTACTTCGACACGAAGCGAGCGGCATCGCCGGCCACGACGTAGTCGGCCGTCAGCATGAAGCCGAGGCCGCCGCCTGCGACGACGCCGTGCACGGCCGCGACGATCGGCTTCGGCGTCTCGGCGAGGAGCCTGTGGCCCTCGTGGATGACGTCCGCGAACTCGGTAATCGCGTCGCCCGCCGCGCCCATCGTCGCCATCGCGGCGACGTCGCCGCCCGCGCAGAACGCCGGGCCGGCGGCATCCATCAGAACAGCCTTCACGTCGTCACGCGCCACGATCTCGCGCGCGAGGTCGCGCCACCGGTGAGCGGCGTCCGCATCGATGGCGTTGAGGCGCGCGGACCGGTTGAGGGTGAGGTGGCCGAGGCCGCCGGACACCTCGAACAGGATGCTGTCAGACATGGTTCTCCCTTGAGTCGAGGCGCGGCCGGCTTACTTGGGCGCCATGCGGATGGCGCCGTCGAGGCGGATGGTCTCGCCGTTGAGGTAGCCGTTGTCGACGATGTGCTCGACGAGACGCGCGTACTCGCTCGGCCGACCGAGGCGTGGCGGGAACGGCACTTGCTGACCGAGCGACTCCTGCGCTTCCGGCGGCAGCGCGGCGAGCATGGGCGTCTCCATGATGCCGGGCGCGATCGTCACCACGCGGATGCCGTAGCGGGCGAGCTCGCGGGCGATCGGCAGCGTCATCGAGTGCACGCCGCCCTTCGATGCGGCATAGGCCGGTTGCCCGATCTGGCCATCGAACGCGGCGACCGACGCCGTGTTCACGATGACGCCGCGCGAGCCGTCGTCGTTCGGCTGCGCCTGCGACATCGCGGCGGCGGCGAGCCGGATCACGTTGAACGTGCCGATCAGGTTGACATTGATGATGCGTGCGAAGTCCTCGAGCGGCAGCGGCCCTTGCTTGCCGAGCACCTTCGCCGGGGGCGCGATTCCGGCGCAGTTCACAACCGTGCGCAGCGTGCCGAGCTCGACGGCGGCATCGACGGCCGCCTGCACCTGCCCGGGGTCGGTCACGTCGGCCGCGACGAACTTCCCGTCGATCTCGCCGGCCGCCTTCTCACCCTCCGACGACGGCAGGTCGACGATCACGACACGGATGCCGCGAGAGGCCAGACGCCGCGCCGTCGCATTGCCGAGGCCAGACGCCCCTCCCGTCACGAGTGCTGAAGTGCCGTCGAGCGTCATTGCTGTTCCTCCCAGCGTCGGGTTCCGGTATGCCGTGAGCCTACGTCGCCGGGGAGCGCGCGGCCACCCCGCTTGTGATCGGCGTGACGGATGCCGCTGGGCGCCGCCCGCGCTCGTTGTGCACGCCCTACAACCCGCCCGCCGCGTCGCGCCGTAGGCTGACACCGTGGACGAGATCGGCAACAGGCCGCGGCGGCGAGGGCGCCCGCGCAAGGGCGCGACGGGCGACGCCCGCGCGCGCATCGCGGATGCCGCGGCCGCCGAGTTCGCGGAGAAGGGCTACGACGCCGCGTCGATCCGCGGCATCGCCCGTCGCGCGGAGGTGGACTCCGCGCTCGTGCACCACTACTTCGAGAGCAAGGCGGGGCTGTTCGCCGAAGTGATCGATGTGCCCGTTCGACCCGATCGCATCGTGAGCGCGGCAATGGATGCTCCGAGGTCGGGACTGGGCGAGTCTCTGGCCCGCGCGGTGTTCAGCGCGTGGGACAAGCCGAATCTTCGACCGATCGCCGTGACGATGATGCGCACGGCCCTGGGGAGCACGGCGGGCTCGTCGCTCATCCGGCAGTTCCTGCTGCGCGAACTCGTCGAGGCACTTGCGAAGCGACTGCGCACCGATCCGGGCATCGAGGCGGGAGAGGCGCGTGTGCGTGCGGAGCTCGCGATGAGCCAGATGGCGGGAGTGCTCATGATGCGTTACGTCCTCGGCGTCGAGCCTCTTGCGACGTTGCCGCTCGATGCACTCATCGCCCGCATCGCCCCTGTGCTGCAGGCGCACTTCGACGGCACATTCCGCGCCGACTCTTGACGGTCGGTGCCCGCAGGGCGTTTAATTCATCACATGATGAATAGTTCGGTCGAGATCGAGAGGCTCGTCGTTCGGCGTGGACGCGCGACGGTGATCGACGGCCTCGATTTGCGCATCCCGCGCGGCGCGATCGTGGGTCTTCTCGGACCGAGCGGCAGCGGCAAGACGACACTCATGCGCTCCATCGTCGGCGTGCAGGCGGTGCGCTCGGGAACGGTGACCGCGCTCGGCGAGCCGGCCGGAGCGGCATCCCTTCGTCCTCGTATCGGCTACATGACTCAGCAGGCGAGCATCTACGACGATCTCACCGTTCGGCAGAACCTGCGCTACTTCGCACGGGTGCAGGGCGCACCCGCCTCTGAGGTCGACCGGGTCATCGAGCGCACAGACCTCACCGGCCAGCGCGACCAGCTGTGCCGGGCGCTGTCCGGCGGCCAGGCGGGGCGTGTGTCGCTCGCGATCGCCATGCTCGGCGGCCCGGAGCTGCTCGTGCTCGATGAGCCGACCGTCGGCCTCGACCCCGTGCTGCGCGCCGAGCTGTGGACGCTGTTCCGTTCCCTCGCCGATGACGGGGCCACCCTGCTGGTCTCGAGCCATGTCATGGACGAAGCCGCGCGCTGCGACCGGCTGCTGCTCATGCGCGACGGCGCCATCATCGAGGACACGACGCCTTCGGATCTGCTCGCGTCCACGGGCGCGCGGGATGCCGAGGAGGCGTTCTTGCGGGTGATCGAGGCACACGCGAAGAGTTCGGATGCTGCCCCACCCGAAGCGGCGGCATCCGACCATCCCCGGCACGGCCGCCACGCGGGAGGCGCCCAATGACCCCGCTGCGCACCCTCGCCACGACGGGGCGCGTTCTGACGCAGATCCGTCACGACCCGCGGACGATCGCCCTGCTGCTGATCGTGCCGAGCCTGCTGATCGGCCTCGTCGCGTGGATCTTCGACGAGACCGACGTGTTCGTCGTGATCGGGCCGGCCATGCTCGCGCTGTTCCCGTTCATCGTGATGTTTCTCGTCACGAGCATCGCGACCCTGCGCGAACGCCGCAGCGGCACGCTCGAGCGGCTGCTTGCGATGCCGCTCGGCAAGGGCGACTTCATTCTCGGCTACGCGCTCGCGTTCGGGCTGCTCGCCGTCATCCAGACGGCCATCGCCGTCGCGTACGCCGTGTGGGTGTGCGGGCTCGAGATCGAGGGGTCGACGGGGCTGCTGTTCGTCGTCGCGATCGCCGACGGCCTGCTCGGCACGGCGCTCGGGCTCGCGGCGAGCGCGTTCGCGCGCACGGAGTTCCAGGTGGTGCAGTTCATGCCGGTCTTCGTGTTCCCGCAGATCCTGCTCGGCGGAATCTTCCTTCCCCGCGACCAGCTGCCCGACGTGCTCGAGGTCATCGGCGACTGGATGCCGCTCTCGCACGCGATCGACGCTCTCACCGCCGTCTCGACCGGTGATGAGGACGCGGGCTACGTGTGGCTGCGGGTGCTGTTCATCGGCTGCTGGGTCGTCGGCGCGATCGTGCTCGCCTCCATCACGCTGCGCCGTCGCACGCCGTAGGCGCGGCGCATCCCCAGCGAGACGGGGAGCACTCCCCATGCGTGACCACGCTGGCCAGACCGTATGCTGGCGTGCGAAGGAGGTCGTGTGAGCGTCACGTTGGAGGCCGAGGAGCCGCAGCCGATACCGGGTGTCGATTCCGAGGGGCGCCCCGACCCCGCGTACGCCGAACGGCTCGGTCTCGTACCCGCGCCGCCGGTTCGGCGCAGCCTCGCGTTCCTGATCGACGCCGCATTCGGGCTGCTCCTTCTTCTCCCCGCGCTGATAGCTTTCGTGCCGTTCGTCGCGCGGTTCGTCGGCGAGGCTGTCACCGCGCAGGCGGTCTTCGGCCAGGCCGACATCCTCGCGGTCATCATCGTGACGGCGAGCAGCTGGCTGCTGTATTCCGTCTATGTCGTGGTGCAGCTGGCTCTGCACGGCCGCACGGGCTACACGATCGGCAAGCGCGTGCTCGGCATCCGCTCCGTCAACGTCGCCCGCTTCGACCGGCCCGGGTTCTGGCGCATCGTTGCACGCGCCGCCGTGCTCGCCGCCGCGAACAGCATCGTGCCACTCGTCGGAGCGCTGGTTCTGCTGTGCTCGCCGGCGTGGTCCGCGCGCGGCCGCGGCTGGCTCGATGTCATCGGCGGCAACTGGATGATCGACGTGCGGCACGGTCTCGACCCCTTCGACGCGAAGGCGCTGCGCCACGCGCGCCGGGCCGTCGAGGCCGAACCTGTCGCGGAGGCGACACGGCTGCCGTCGCTGGCGAGCGGAAGCGCCGACAGTGCGCCGTTCCTTCTCGCCACTCGCTCCCGCGCGGGCGTCGTCGGCGCTCCGGCAGGCGTGACACCGGCTGAAGGCCCGGCCCCGACTCCCCCGCCAGCGGTTCCCGGGTCCGCAACGGCATCGGTGCCACCGGTTCCCGTCCCTCCGCCGCTCCCACCGTCACCGCAGCCGGTCGCTTCGGCGCCCGCGCCTGCGCTCACGGCGCTCCTCGTTCTCGACGACGGCAGCACGCACGAGGTCCGCGGTCGCGGCATCCTCGGCCGGGACCCGAGCCCGCGCCAGGCGACGCGCGTCGACAGCGTCGTCGCCGTGCACGACGAGTCCCGATCGCTCTCGAAGACCCACATCGACTTCACCGTCGTCGACGGCGGCCTCGCCATCACCGACCGGCAGTCGACGAACGGCACCTCGCTGCGCACGATCGACGGCACCGTGACGGCCGTCGAGCCCGGCGCGACGGTGACCGCGCGCTGGAACGACATCGTTCAGCTCGGCGACCGCTGGTTCCGGGTCGCCGGATCCCCCGACCCGAGAGTGGAATCGTGAAGCTCAAGCTCACCCTCGCGCGCTCTGCCAACCCGAGTGCCGACATCGTCGTCACCGCCGACGCGACGGCAACGGTCGGCGACGTCGCTCGCGCCATCGTCGACTCCGACCCGCTCGGCACGGGCGCGACACTGCCCACGGAGCGCCTGACTCTCGCCGTCGCCCCTCCCGGCGGCGCGTCGCTCGTCGAGCTCGATCCCGCCCTGCCCATCGGTGAGGCGCCCGTCGGCTCCGGCTTTGACGCTCGCGTCGTGCACGCCGAGGCGTATCGCCCGCGCGGCAGCGCGGCGGCTCCGATCGCGGTTCTGCGAGTCGAGTCGGGTCCGGATGCCGGCCTCGAAGTGCCGCTGCCGCACGGCAGCAGCACAATCGGCCGCGACCCGGCGAGCACCGTTCACTTGACCGACCCGCTCGTGTCGAAGCGGCACGCACGACTCGAGATCGACGAGAGCTCGATCGAGCTCGTCGACCTCAACTCCGCGAACGGCATCGTCATCGACGGCGGCCTCGTCACGCGCGTGGCACTCGGGCACGGCGAACCCGTGGTTCTCGGGGACAGCGAGCTGCGCGTCTCGCTTCTCGGCACCGGCTCAACCGTGTCGGGCGAGCATGTGCTCGAGCGCGGCGGCTCGCTGCGCTTCAACCGCTCGCCGCGCGTCGAGGTGCGTTACAACGAGCGCAGCTACCCCGTGCCGGAGGTCCCGACCGAATCGGATCCGCCGTCGTTCTCGTGGATCATGATCCTCGCCCCCGTCGTGATGGGCGTCGTGATGTTCGCGGCCACGCGCAGCCCGATCGTGCTGACGATCGTGTTCCTCTCCCCCCTCATGATGCTCGGCAACGTTCTCGGGCAGAAGAGCGGCGGAAAGAAACGGCTCAAGAAGATGGTCGAGGAGTTCGAAGTGCAGCTCGAGGAGCTCGAGGAGCAGCTCCTGCACGAGCAGCCCCGCGAACGCGAGGCGCGCCTGGCCGAGGCGCCCTCAGTGGCCGAGGTGTACTCGCAGGCGCACGAGCTCGGGCCCATGCTCTGGACGAGACGGCCGGAGCACTGGAACTTCCTCGACGTGCGCATCGGCCTCGGCCGCATGCCGAGCCGCAACACGATAGCGAAGAACGACACCGGCAGGGGCCTTCCCGCCTACACGCGCATGGTCGACAGGCTCCGCGAGAAGACCGAGTTCATCGACGACGTTCCCGTCGTCGAGAACCTGCACCTCGCCGGAGCGCTCGGCATCTGCGGCACGCCAACCAACGTCGCCGACACCGCCCGCGCCCTCGCCGTGCAGTATGCGGGGCTGCACTCCCCCGCCGAGGTCGCCTTCGCCGCGATCCTCAGCCCCGCGTCGACGCCGGAGTTCGACTGGATGAAGTGGCTGCCGCACACCGCGTCGCCGCACAGCCCGCTCGAGGGCGTGCACCTCGCCGACAGCGCGACGACGGGCACCAGCATCCTGAACTCGCTCGAAGAACTCATCGCGATGCGCGTCGAGGAGAAGGACCGCACGATGCGCGGGGCGCAGTCGCCGGCGAAGGCCGCTTCGCACCGCGGCGGAAAGATCGGCGGGGACGGCGACCGGAATGCGAAGGGTGTTCCGGATGCCGCTCTCATCGTGTTCGTCGACAACAACGCGCCCGTCGACCGCGCTCGCCTCGTGCAAGTGGTCGAGCGGGCGGCCGACGCGCGCATCTATCCGATCTGGATGGCGCCGACCGTCGAGGCGATTCCCGCCTCGTGCCGCACGTTCGTCGAGGTGCACGACAGCCTCGAGGACGCCGTCGTCGGATTCGTGCGCACGGCCCAGCGGATCGAGGGCGTGCGCATCGAGGGCGTCTCGGCCGAGTACGCCAGTGTGCTCGCGAAGCGGCTCTCACCGGTCGTCGACGCGAGCGCCGTCGTCGCCGACTCGAGCGACCTGCCGCGCACGGTCTCGCTCGTGACCCTGCTCGGTGAGGATCTGGCGTCGGATCCGTCAGCCGTCGTCGAACGATGGATGCAGAACAATTCGGTGCACGACCGCAGCGGCGCGCCGCCGGTGGCCCGCAAGCGCGCCGGAACGCTCCGTGCGCTCATCGGCCAAGGCTCGCCCGACGCGATGCACCTCGACCTGCGCACCCAGGGACCCCACGCCCTCGTGGGAGGCACGACGGGTTCGGGAAAGTCGGAGTTCCTGCAGGCGTGGGTGCTCGGCATGGCCGCGGAGTACAGCCCCGATCGTGTGACCTTCCTCTTCGTCGACTACAAAGGCGGCTCGGCGTTCGCCGAATGTGTCAACCTGCCGCACTGCGTCGGCCTCGTCACCGACCTGAGCCCGCACCTCGTGCGCCGGGCGCTCACGAGCCTGCGCGCGGAGCTGCACCACCGCGAGCACCTGCTCAACCGCAAGAAGGCAAAGGATCTCCTCGAGCTCGAGAAGCGCGGCGACCCCGAGTGCCCGCCCGCGCTCGTGCTTGTCATCGACGAGTTCGCCGCGCTCGCCGGTGAAGTGCCCGAATTCGTCGACGGCGTCGTCGACATCGCTCAGCGCGGGCGCTCGCTCGGCATCCATCTCATCATGGCGACGCAGCGACCGGCCGGAGTGATCAAGGACAACCTGCGGGCGAACACGAACCTCCGAGTGGCGCTGCGCATGGCCGACGAGAACGACAGCACCGACGTCGTCGGCGACAAGGTCGCGGGGGGATTCGACCCGTCGATCCCTGGCCGCGGCATCGCCAAGACCGGTCCCGGGCGGCTCATCCCGTTCCAGTCGGGCTACGCCGGCGGGTGGACCAGCAGCGAGCCCGAGCCGGTGACGGTGCTCGTCTCGGAGCTGCGGTTCGGCGCCGAGGTGCGCTGGGAGGTCGAGACCGTCGGCGACCCCGACATCGAGCACGCCGACCTCGGCCCGAACGATCAGACCCGCCTCGTGCAGACGATGATCTCCGGGTCCGATATCGCCCGGATCCCGGCTCCCCGGCGTCCGTGGCTCGATGAGCTGGAGACGACGATCGAGATCCTCTCGCTCGACCAGGCCAGCGACAGCGAGATCGCCTTCGCCATGGTCGACCGGCCGGAGCTCCAGGAGCAGCAGACCGCGACGTTCGTTCCCGATCGCGACGGACATCTCGCGATCTTCGGCACCTCCGGGTCCGGCAAGAGCGCAGCGCTGCGGAGCCTCGCCGTCGCCGCCGGGCTGAACCGCACGGGCGGTCCCGTCCACGTGTACGGGCTCGACTTCGGCACCGGCGGTCTGCGCATGCTGGAATCGCTGCCGCATGTCGGATCGGTCGTGACCGGCGACGATCACGAGCGCGTGACAAGGCTGCTGTCCACGATTCGGGAGACGATCGACGATCGTTCGAGGCGCTACTCCGACTGCAATGCGAGCAACATCGTCGAGTACCGCCAGATCGCGAACCGGCCGGACGAGCCTCGGATCCTTCTCGTGCTCGACGGCTTTCCGGCGTTCAAGGACGACTACGACACGGGCCTCGGCCGGTCGGCGTACTACAACATGCTCGTGCAGTTCCTCGGCGAAGGGCGCCCGCTCGGTGTCCACGTGATCTTCACTGCCGACCGCGCGATGTCCGTGCCGACCGCCGTGAGCTCGAACATCCAGCGGCGCATCGTGCTCCGCCTCGCCGACGAGACCGGTTACCTCATGTTCGATGTTGCGAAGGACATCCTCGACGCCGGCTCTGCCCCGGGCCGGGCGATCATCGACGGCTACGAGGCGCAGATCGCGGTTCCCGGCGGAACCGCCAACGTGTCCGAGCAGTCGAAGGCGCTCGAGGAGATCTCCGCACAGATCCGCGCCCTCGGCCGCGCGCCTGCACCGGCCGTCGGTCAGCTGCCGCGCGAGATCGCTCTCGCGGAGCTCCCGGCGACGGTCGGCTCGCAGCCGGTGCTCGGCGTCGCGGACGAGACGCTCGCACCCGTCGGCTTCGAACCATACGGCACCTTCCTCGTCGCCGGCCCGCCGGCGAGCGGGAAGACAAACGCCGTACTGGCCCTCACTCAGTCGCTCCTGCGTGCGAACCCGGCGGCGAAGCCGTTCTTCTTCGGCAGCCGACGCTCGGCCCTCAGGGATGCGATGCCGTGGGTGGAGTCCGCACTCAACCCCGAGGCTGCGATGGAGCTCGCCGGGGAGCTCACGACGCTCGTGAACGACGAGGAAGTCACGAATCCGCTCGTGATCGTCGTCGACGCCGTCGCCGAATTCCAGGGCGGCGCCGCCGACTCCGCCATGACCGAGCTCGTGAAGGCCGTGAACCGCAGCGATCACACTCTCCTCACCGACGGCGATGTCAGCGCCCTCTCGGCCGGCTGGGGTCTCGTCGCTGAGGTCAAGGCAGCGCGAAAGGGTATCGTGCTCATGCCCGACACGTATGACGGTGATTCGGTGTTCAAGGTGCCGTTCCCGCGCATCAGCCGCAACGAATCCCCTCCCGGCCGCGGGTTCGCCGTTGCGGGGGCATCCGTCAAGAAGGTGCACTTGCCGCTCGCGGACTGACGAATGGGGAGGGCTCCCCATTTCACCGAGGTCAAGCGATCGGTACCGTCGAAGATGTCGTCGAAGGGAAGAGGCTCATGGGGTACAGCACACTGATCATCGACCTCGAAGAGCTCAAGGACATCGAGTCCGGGCTCAAGTTCGTGCACGAGGAAATGTCGAACATCAAAAAGATCACCGGATACATCAACACGTTGATCGGCGATCCGGAGCCAGACCTCAAAGGCGCAGTCCACCATTTCGAGAGTTCGTGGGACGACAACCGCAAAGGCATCGTCGAGGCCGCTGAGAAGATGCGGAAGGCCGTCGAGAAGGTCATCAACGATTGGACCGAGTGGGACACGAAGACGGCAGAAGAGCTCAGCCCTGAGAACCAGCCGGGGCCCGAGAACCCGAACGGAGCACACTGATGGCTGACCTTCGCACGCCGAACGGCCATCACATGGCCTACCTCACGGGCAACCCGACCGAACTCGGCAACGAGGTCAGTCGGATGAAGAACGTCGCCTCGACGATCGACAAACTCACCGAGATGCTCGGCAACATTCACTCGAGCAGCTCCTCGCAGAGTCAGAAGATCGACGAGCTGCGTGACGCCGCCGGTGAAGCGCGTGACGCCCTCGCCAAGGCCCGCAAGCTGTACAACAACACCGGCTGGGCGCTCGGCGAGTACCAGCAGCAGCTGCAGACGAGCCAGACGGATGCCAAGGCGGCGACGGACGGCGCCACAGCGATCGTCGGTTCGGTCACGACGGCCGAGAACAACGCCGCCTCCGCGAAGAATGCGCAGACGCAAGCGGTGGACGCGCCACTCCCGACGGATGACGGGCAGAGGGAAGCCCACATGCGCGACATCGAGCGCAAGTCCAATGCGGTCACCTCAGCGAACTCCACCCGGGACCGCCTGCAGGGCGAGCTTCACGATTACAAGGTGAAGTGGGACAAGGCCAAGGGCGACCTCGACACGGCAGCGGAGACGGCGCGCGGCCGCATTCAGGGCGTCGCGGACAACAACCCGGCGAAAGACAGCTGGTGGGACAACTTCGCCGGCTTCCTTGAAGGGCTGCAGAACATCCTCGGTTGGATTGCGCTGGCGATCACGATCGTTGCCCTGTTCGCCACGGGCCCCCTCGCCCTCGTGCTGTTCGCCGTCGCGACGGCGATCACGGCGGTGACGCTGATCATCAATGCGACGCTCGCCGTCACGGGCAAGAAGGGCTGGGGCGACGCAATACTCAGCGCCGTCAGCCTGATCCCGTTCGGGAAGTTCTTTGGAAAGGGCCTGACCCTGGTCACGCGGTTCAAGAACGTCGGCGCCGGCTTCGTCAAGAACATCCGCTTCGTCTCCAAGGTGACGAACGCGCTCAAGGCACGCAAGCTGTACACCGAGACGCTGAAGAAGGTCACGCTGAGCAACAGCGGAAAGATCCGGCCGCACCACGTCAACGTACTCAACTCGACGATCGAACGGGGCACGAACGCCTCGCGCGCTCGCGACGTGTGGAACACGATGAAGCACGGCGGCTGGCTGTTCGAGACGCGACAGGCAGCGATCGTTCAGGAGCTGAGCCCGCACATCCGCGCCCACGCCGCTCCCATCAACGCGGCGCAGCAGGTGATCAAGTCGGAAGGCTCCGTCGCCACCGGGGTCGAGTACGCGGTCAAGAGGGCGAACACGATCGAAGGCAAGATCGAGCAGGTGCATGGCTGGATGACAAGCGATCCAGCGCCCACGAACACGGATCTCAAGGAACGTCTCGTGGATCCCGGCTACAAGGTGGACGCCGTCGCAACTGACAACCCCTACGCGTCGACACGATGACGTCGCGTGAGGCGGCTGTGGGCGAACGGCGGGAGATCACCGCGTACGAGATCGTGCTTCCGCCCGGATGGCAGCAGTTTCCCGTCGGGCGTGGAACGGCGGAACGCCTGCTCGCGCACATCTCTCGCGTGCTCGAGCAGTCAGGGAACAGCGAGCTCCTCGCGCAAGTTCGCGCAAGCACGTACCGAGCGGTGAAGTCACTTCGCGATTCCGGCGGCATCGATATCTTCATCCCGCAGGGCAACGATCGAGACGCTCCCATCCCCGCGTCGCTGACGTCGATGCGAGTCGCGCTCGGACCCGCTGGCGTGGACGGCGCACTCGCGCACTTGACACACGGCCGGGAGGTCGAGTCCGTCGACGTTCCCGTCGGCACCGCCTACCGCTGGTCGGCTCCGAGCCACGGCAAGGATGAGCTGTCCGGCCTGGACGCCGAGAATGTCTTCTACCTGTTCCCGATGCCCGAGCCGCAGCAGGGATCCGGCATCCTTTTCACGTACAACGTGCTGCAGCACGAGGGGATCGCTGACGAGTACCGAGAGATACTCGTGCTCATCTTCGACGCGATGATGCAGTCACTGATCTGGGTTCATGATGATAACGCTTGACGTCAACCACGACGCGATGCTGTGGACGCCTGTTCCTCTGGAGTATCCGTTCGGGCCGTACGCGAACAAGGACGACTGGGCGGATGCCGTCGCCGACGCCTACTCGGTCGGCACAACGGACCCGGCGGCGATCCGCGACTCGCTCGTCGCCTACGCCCGCAGCATCCCCGCCGAGCCCTGGGAAGGGCTATACGACATGTTCTGGTACATGAGCGATCCCTTCAAGATGCCGCTCATTGCCAAGGTCTATCTCGGTCCCGGCGTGCTGCTTGAACAGCAGAGTCTCTCCGAGCTGGGAGGCGCTTACGACGCCGACGCCGTACGGCCGCCCATCGTCGACGAACTCGGCTCCGAGGCGTTCGGCCAGGTCACCCGAGTCGTTCGTTATACGAAGGACGAGAGCTCCGGTCGGCTCATCATGCACGTCAGCTTCATCGGGCAGAAGGCCGGTTTCGTTGTGATGATCGACGCCGCCACTCCCGACCTCGACTACGGCACGCTCGCCATCGACGACCTCGCGGCTCTCATGGAGAGCTGCGTCTTTGGCGACGACGGCACTGGGGACTAGTCCCCATCGACCTCAAATCGGCCCGTCGATAGCCTGAATACCGTACGGCAGGGGAGCCGCTAGCGCGGGTCCGCACAACAACAGAGAAAGGTCGTCTGACAATGAACGACATCAGCCTCACTCCGGAGTCCATGCGGTCGACCGCCACCAAGCTTGATGGCGGCCAGGGCGAGATCAAGGGTCTGCTCACGAAGCTGCAGAGCGAGGTCAACTCGCTCCTCGGCAGCAACTTCGTCACCCAGAAGGCATCCCCCGCCTTTGGCGAGGGCTACAACAAGCTCAACTCGAGCATGAACCAGGCCGTGGACGGCATCACGCAGATGACCGGCGCGCTGCGCAACATGGCCCAGTCCGCTGAAGAGTGGGACGCGTCGAACGCCCGCTGATCGGCACAGCAGACTTCGGAGGGTGTGCGGCGAGCGAGGCTTGCCGCACACCCTCTTCGCATGCCCCGTATCGTGGAAGCAGAATGACTAAGAAGACGTCACAGCCCAAGCGCCCCGCGAGCGCGTCCGACAAGGTGCGCGCCGCTGTCGGACGGCTCGGCATGCTCGAGATCTCAGTGTTCGCGCTCAGCTGCGTGCTCGGCATCTGGAGCTGGCTCGCCTTCGTCGTCTCCACACCGCAGGATTATGCGGCGTTCACCCTCATCTACTGGATCGGACTTATCATCGCCTCGACCGTCCAGATGGTCGCGATGCTCATCGTCCGCAACCGGGGCGCACGAGATCTCGGCGACGCCCTGACCTCGACGCCGCCCTCCCTGCCCTACCTTCTCCTCGGTCCCATCGTCGTGGTCGCGGTCGCCATGCTCATCGTGACCCCGCCCGGCACTCCCACTGCAGGCTTCGACGACGACTTCTCCTCGATCTACCAGATCATCGGGCTGTTCGTGCTGCTCGCCCTGATCGCCGTGGCGCTCGGGGCCGGCGTCGTCTTCCTCATCATCGTGCTGCCGGTTCTCGCGGTCGCCGTCTCGATGCGCAAGGGCTCCGCAGCCTCCATCGAACGCTTCTCGGGCGGCCTCGCCTCCCGCGGAGAGCTCGTGTGCGGTGCTCTGATCCTTCCCGCTGCGCTCGGATTCGGTGTGGGAATGTACTTCGTCGCCCCCGACGCCGGCAGCGGCCTCACAGCGAACCGCATGCTCGTCCAGTTCCTCATGTGGGTGAGCTTCCAGGGCGAACTGCTGCCGAGCGTCGTGGCCTGGCTCTGCCTCGCCCTCATGATCGGCCTCGTCACCGCCTACAATGTGCAGTACGGCCGTCGCATGCGCCGCGAGGTCACCGGCGGCTGAGCCTGCTCGCAGTCCCGGGTGGTAGTCTGCCGCCGTGCTGCAGTACCTCGAGATTCTCACGCGGTTCCTCACCGCGGCGTTCGAGCTGTCCGCAAGCCAGCACACGCTCTGGCAGTTCGCGCTCCTCGCCGCGATCGGCCTCGCCGGCGGCGCCGTTCTCGTCTACGCGCGCACGAGCCTCGTTCTCGCGGCCCTCGTCTTCGGCGCACGCCCGCCCGAGCGCATCGTCCCCCCGCGCGACATCGCCCGACTTCTTTCGCAGAGCGCTCCGGATGCCGCGGGCAAGCCGCAGCCGCGAGCACCGGGTGCCGGCGTCCCGGCCGTCGCCTGACGCTGCGCTCGCTCTGAAGCACGCTGCCCGGCAGCATCCGTCGACGGTCACACGACACCCGCACGCCCTGTCGAAAGTGACCCATGAACCTCTACGAATTCGCGCCCATCGCGGCGCTCATCAACATCGCCCATACCGTCCTCACGTTCCTGAGCGACCTGCTCACCCCGCTCGCCGGTGGCGCGAGCGCCGCCCTCGCCGTCGTGCTGCTCACCGTCATCGTGCGCACGCTGCTCATTCCCGTCGGTCGCTCCCAGGTGAAGGCGCAGATCGACAGGCAGCGGCTTGCCCCGCAGCTCGCCGAACTGCAGAAGAAGTACAAGAGGAAGCCCGAGCTGCTGCAGCGCAAGACCATGGAGCTGTATCAGAAGGAGAAGGTCTCTCCCCTGGCCGGCTGCCTGCCGATGCTCGCGCAGACCCCCGTGCTCATGGCCGTATACGGACTGTTCATCCTGCACACCATCGGCGGCAAGGCCAACGACCTGCTCACACACACGGTGTTCGGCGTGCAGCTCGGCGACAGCCTCGTCCATCAGATCTCGACCGGCACCGTCGCCCTCGCCTCTGCTCTCCTCTACGCGGCGATCGTGCTGATCATCGCCGTCGTCGCCCAGGCATCGCGCTCGCTGCTCATGCCAGCGACGCCGCCCGCCGCTGCCCGTCCCGAGCCGGCGCCCGGCATGCCGCAGCTGCCCGACATGACCAAGATCACGAAGGTGCTGAGCTTCATGCCGTTCATGACCGCGATCGTGGCGACCTTCGTGCCTCTCGCGGCCGCGATCTACCTGCTCGTGACGGTCTCGTGGACGCTCGGCGAGCGCATCATCCTGCGCAAAGTTCTCGGCGCCGACAAGCCGGCAGAGGGAACGGATGCCGCCGGCGCGGCGCCGCAGCCGGCATAGGCTCGCGCGGCCCACTCGCCTCGAGCAGAGCTTCGTTGGTGGCAAACTGCTCAACGCAGGGAAGCGTCTGCGCACTTTGCCACAAATGAGGCGCCGGGCGGCCTACGCCGGGCGGTTGACCTCGGCGCCGTCCCACGACAGGTCCGCGTCGGGGCGCAGGGGCAGCGCCTCGATGCCCGGCGTCTGCACGAGCTCCCGAATCAGCGCGGTGCTGCCGCCGACAAGGGTGGAGTCGAAGTCGATCTCGGTCGCGAGCAGCCACGCGTGGTCGTCGGGCCACAGGAGGCTCGGCGACTGCGGCCAGCGCGGCGAGCCGTTCCACGGCGCCTCGCTCACCCACTTCGGGTCGGCGAAGTCGTTCGCGGCCGCCTCGAAGAGGATGTACGGCCGGCCCGTGCCCTCGTCGAGTTCCAGTCGCGCGCCGACGGCCACCTCGCGCGGCAGAAGGCCGCCGCCGACCTGCGGCTCCGTGCCGAACGAGGCTCGTGCGGTTGCCGCTTGTCCACGCACCCACTGCGCACCGTTCCAGCCGAGCGACGCGAGCCGTGATCCGGGATGCGCATCCTCTTCCGCCACGAGGCCGTATGTGACTGCAGATCGCCATTTGAGGCAAGCGACCCGTCACGCAGCGCCGCCGAACTCGCCGATGCCCTTGAGGATGCCGCGCGCGAGCGTGTGGAAGTGCAGGTTGAAGCCGAGCACCGCGGGCGTGGACTGCGCGTCGATGTCGAGCGAGGGCACGTCGACCGCGTGCACGACGAAGAAGTAACGGTGCACGCCTGTCCCCTCGGGAGGCGCGGCTCCCGTGAACGCGGGCTCGCGCAGTTCGTTGGGAAGCGTGATCGCTCCCTCCGGCAGGAGACCCGAGTCGGCAGCGCCGGCACCCGAGGGCAGCGACGTCACCTCGGCGGGAATGTTGAACACGGCCCAGTGCCAGAATCCGGAGCCGGTGGGAGCGTCGGGATCGTATGCGGTGACCGCGAAGCTCTTCGTCTCGGGCGGGAATCCCGACCACGACAGCTGCGGCGACGTGTCTGAACCGCCGGCTGAGGCCGAATACTGCGGCGCCTTGAGCGGAAGGTCCGGGTCGAGGTCATCGCTCTCGACGGCGAACGCGGGCACCGCGTCGAGCTGGGCGTACGGGTCGTAATCGAACATGAACAGCTCCGTTCTGTCGGGTTCTCTCCACCCTATCGACGGGACGGCGGCAGGGAAACGGATGCCGCCACGGCCGTTCTCATACCGGGGGCGTAGTGGAACCATCCCTTCGGGTGACGCGGCGGCCGGCGGCATCCGATGAACTTGGATCGTGCGTGAAATCACGAAGACCTCGAAGTCCCTGCTCGTCATCGCAACCCTTGTCGGTGTGGTCGCGTTGACGTGCGCGTTCTCCGCCGTGTGGCTCCTCACGAAGGGCGTGTGACGCGGCGACACCCTACACTCGGAGCATGAGCCGCCGGGTCGCTTGCGCCGCACTGGGCGTCGCCGTTCTCCTCACCGGCTGCACGTCCGATCAGACGCCCTCCGGCCCCGACCAGAGCGAGCGGATGCCGCGATCGTCGGCAGCTGTCGCGCTCCCGCCGCCCGGACCCTTCGACTATCAGCTCGGCGGCCCGTACGCTCCGTCGGAGGGCGTCGGCACGGTCGTGCGCGACAGCACCGCTCCCACACTGAATGATGCGTACAATGTCTGCTACGTCAACGCCTTCCAGACCCAGCCTGGGAAAGCGGACGACTGGAGTGGCCTCGTCCTCGTCGATGCGGGTGAGCCCGTCATGGATCCGGACTGGCCGGACGAGGCCGTCCTCGACACGTCGACGGCCGCTTCACGCGAAGCGATAGCCGGACGGCTCGCACCGGTGCTCGAGGGCTGCGCCGACGCGGGCTTCGACGCGGTCGAGTTCGACAACCTCGATTCGTACCAGCGGTCGAACGGTCTGTTGAGCACGGCCGATAACGCGGCCCTCGCCGATGCGCTCATCGGCATCGCTCACGGTCTGGGACTCGCGGCGGCGCAGAAGAACGCCGCCGAGCTGCTCGGTGAACGGCTCGACTTCGACTTCGCGATCACCGAGGAGTGCGGGGCGTTCGACGAATGCGCCGTCTTCGAGAAGCGCTACGATCGGGTGCTCGACATCGAGTACGCGCCGGATGCCTTTCATGCGGCGTGCGAAGCGGGCGCCCTCCCCGACGACGCCATTCTCCGCGACGTCGATCTCGTTGCCGACGCCGACGGCGCGTACGCCTACGAGAAGTGTTGACGGTGCCGGAAGATCCCAGCGTGGTCACCGTAAAATCGAGCGGTGGCCATCCCGAAGATCCTGCTCTACTACGCCTTCACTCCGCTCGCTGACCCCGAGGCGATTCGGCTGTGGCAGCGGGACCTGTGCGAGTCGCTCGGGCTGCGCGGGCGCATCCTGATCTCGAAGGACGGCATCAACGGCACGGTCGGCGGCGACCTCGGCGCAGTCAAGCGGTACTTGCGCAAGACGCGGGAGTACCCGGCGTTCAAGAACCTCGACGTGAAGTGGTCGGAAGGCACCGGTCTCGACGATGACGGGTTGAGCCTCGACTTCCCGAGGCTGAGCGTCAAGGTGCGCGACGAGATCGTGTCGTTCGGCGCTCCAGGCGAGCTCGAGGTCGACGAGAGCGGCGTCGTCGGCGGCGGCATCCGGCTCTCGCCCGAGGAGGTGAACGCGCTCGTCGCGGAACGCGGTGACGAGGTCGTGTTCTTCGACGGTCGCAACGCCTTCGAGGCGGAGATCGGCCGGTTCCGGAACGCCATCGTGCCCGACGTCGAGAACACGCGCGACTTCGTCGACGTGCTGGATTCTGGCGCGTACGACGGGCTGAAGGACAAGCCGGTCGTGACGTACTGCACGGGCGGTGTCCGCTGCGAGGTGCTCTCGAGCCTCATGCGCAAGCGCGGCTTCACCGAGGTGTACCAGGTCGACGGCGGAATCGCCCGATACGGCGAGGCGTTCGCCGACGACGGGCTGTGGGAGGGCTCGCTCTACGTGTTCGACAAGCGCATGTCGCTCGCGTTCTCAGACAAGGCCGCCGTCATCGGCCGCTGCTGCGTCTGCGAGGGCGCGACGGCGCACATGCAGAACTGCGCGGACCCCGCATGCCGGACGCAGCTCGTGGTGTGCGATGAGCACGCGGCATCCGCTCCCCTGTGCGTGGAGCACGCGGCTCACTCGTCGTCGTAGTCGCTGCCCTGCGCCTCTTCTTCGTAGTCGCTCGCGGTCTCCTCGAAGTCGTTGCCGTCGTCGAGCTCCGTCTCGGCCTCGTCTCCGTAGCCCTGGGGAGCGTCGCCTTCGTCGACGTCCTCCGGCGTCTGGCTGAGATCGTCCTGGTGCTGCTCGATGACGTCGGCTTCGTTCGCCTCGGCGTCCGCGAGCACGGACGACTCGGTCTCGGGGAAGTTCGGTTCGAATTCGGGGTCGCTCATGTCAGCTCCTCTCCCTCGTGCTTCGACCGTACGGCCGCCGAGGCACGACGGCAAGGCCCAATCTCCGCCTGACGGCGGATGCCCGCCGGTCGCGGCATCCGCCAGAATTGGAGCACAGTCAGGAGAGGAGTGTGCATGCCGAGTCCCGGGGTGCCGATCGAGATTTCCGGTCTCACCAAACGCTTCGGCGGCTTCACCGCCGTCAACGACCTTTCGTTCTCTGTCGAACCGGGGCGCGTGACCGGGTTCCTCGGACCGAACGGAGCCGGCAAGACGACGACGCTGCGCTCACTGCTGGGACTGGTCGCGCCGACCTCCGGGACCGCCACGATCGGCGGCATCCGGTATCGAGATCTGCCCTCCCCGCTCACGACCGTCGGGGCGGCGCTCGAAGCGTCGAGCTTTCACCCGGGGCGCAGCGCGGAGCATCACCTGTCGATCTACGCGCAAGCGGCGCGCATCCCATCGTCGCGCGTGGGCGAGGTGCTCGAGCTCGTGGGCCTCGCCGGATTCGGCGAGAAGCGCGTGGGCGGCTATTCGCTCGGCATGCGGCAGCGCCTCGGGCTCGCCTACGCGATGCTCGGCGACCCTGGCGTTCTCGTTCTCGACGAACCCGTGAACGGCCTCGACCCCGAGGGCATCAAGTGGATTCGCGAGCTGCTGCGCCACTTCGCGCGGGAGGGCCGCACGATCCTCATCTCGTCGCACCTGCTGAGCGAAGTGCAGCAGACGGTGGACGACGTGATCATCATCGCGAAGGGACAGCTCGTGCACACGGGAACCCTCGCGGACCTCGACGCGGGCGACAGCATGAGCGTGCACGTTGACGCGCCGGATCGCGAGGCGCTGCGCGCGGCGCTCGAGCAGGCCGGGTTCCGCTTCGATATCGCCCGATCGGGCTTCACCGTCTACGAGGTCGAGCCCGGCGCCGTCGGGCACGCCGCGTTCGTCGCGGGAGTGGAGCTGAACGCGCTCGCGCGGCGCGCTTCGGGACTCGAGGAACGGTTCCTGTCCCTCGTGGGCGGAGGAGACGCATGAGCATGTTCATCGCGGCCACTCGGGCCGAGTTCACGAAGGTCTTCACGACGCGAATCTGGTGGATTCTTCTCATCATCCTGTTCTCGTACGTCGTGCTGCTCGCCGGCGGCATCGGGGCGCTCTTCGGCGCGACCTCCAAGGGACTGCTCGGTGCCGCGCAAGGCGTGGAGGGGATGCCGACAAGCGGGCTCGCTCCGCTCGTCTACAGCTTCGGCACGACCGTCGGCTACGTCTTCCCGTTCCTGCTCGGCGCGCTCGCGACGACCGGTGAGTTCCGGCACCAGACGCTGACGCCGACGTTCCTCGCGACGCCGAAACGCGGCATCGTTCTCGGAGCGAAATGGGCCACGCTGCTCGTCATCGGCGCCTTCTTCGGTGTCGTGGCGCTTCTCGGCTCGGTCGGGGCAGGCTCCGCTGTGCTCGCTGCGTTCGACATCGACACAGCGCTCGATTCGGGCGACACGTGGGCGCTCATCGCACGCTCGGTGCTTGCGATGGCCCTGTGGGCCGCGATCGGCGTCGGACTCGGATCCGCCGTGCCGAACCAGGTCGCGACCGTCGTCATCGTGCTCGCCTTCACGCAGTTCGTCGAGCCGATCCTTCGGTCGCTCGGCACTCTCGCGGACTGGATCGGCGACGTGACGAAGTGGCTGCCCGGGGCGGCGAGCGATGCGCTCGTGGGAGCGAGCTTCTACTCTCTCGCGGGAGCGGGCGGCGGAACGAGTCTGGAGTGGTGGCAGGGCGGCCTCGTGCTGCTGGCGATCGCCGTCGTCGTCTCCGTGATCGGCTGGCTCGTCACATGGCGCCGCGATATCACGTGAGTCTGCCTGCGCGGGGCTACGCCGGAATGTCCCGGCGGCGGAACCGCCAGAGCCCGAGCGCGGCGAGCACGATGCCGACGAGGTTCAGCACGATGAGCGGCGTCGCCTGCGGATCGTCGGCGGGCAGCCGGGGCGTCGCGGCGAAGATCGTCGTGTTCACCACGTCGTCGGGCACGCGGAGCAGCGGGCCGAACATGGCGACCACCACGAACGCTCCGTAGAGCGCCCACGAGATCGTGATGCTCAGCCGCGGCAGCCAGCCCAGAGTGAAGACGGCGATGCCGATCAGCACGACGCACGCGGGCAGGTAGCTGAGCGAAGCCGCGACGAGCTCGCCGAAGGCGCCGGCCTTGCCGTAGCTCCCGGCGAGCGCGGCGCCGCTGCAGGTCAGCATGAGCGCCGACCAGACGAGGGCGAGCACGATCGGCGCGCCGAGCCAGCGTGTGCGAGAGAGGGCCGTGGCGAGCTGCGCTTCGAGCCGCCCGTTCGCCTCTTCAATGCGCGCCGCGCACACCGCCTGCACGGCGAAGCCGCCGGCGAGCATGCCGTTCACCATGCTGAAGAGACCGAGGATTCCGGCGAGCGGGTCACCCCGACCCGCGAAGGCGATTGCGTAGGCGCTGCCCGGCTCGAGCACGTCGACCATCTTGAGGGCGACACCGCCGAAGAACGCGCCGAACAGCGTCGCGCCCACGAGCCAGCCGATCATCGGTCCGATGAGCAGCCGCGTGAGCAGGCCGAGCGGAGAACCGAGGACCGCGCCGGCGCGTGCCCGGCCCGGCCGCTGCGGGAGCACCCCGGCGCCGAGATCACGGCGCGATTCGATGGCGAGCGCGGCGCAGCATCCGATCGCCCCGAGCGCGACCAGAAGCGCGAACGGCCACCAGTTCTCGTCGCCGTACGCGCGCATGTTCTGCGCCCAGCCGATCGGCGAGGCCCAGCTGAGCGGGTGCGGTGTGGCGTCCGTGGCCCCCACGTCGGCGATGGCGCGCACGAGGTAGGCCAGCGCGATGATGACGCTGCCGAGCGCGTTGGCCGCACGCGAGGTCTGCGTGAGCTGCCCGCACAGGAGCGCCACCCCGGTGAACGCGATCCCGGTGCCCGCGATCGAAGCGCCGAGGGTCCACGAACCGCCGCCGTCGAGCCCGCAGGCCAGGGCGAGAGCGGTGATCGCGAGCCCCATGACCGCGCTGAACGCCGCAGTCGCGGCCGCCGTAGCGAGCGTAGGCGCGTGCCGGCCGAGCACGCCGGCGCGCAGCAGCTCGGTGCGTCCGGCCTCCTCGTCGGCGCGTCCGTTGCGGGTGACGAGGAAGACGACGGCGAAGGCCATGCCGACAGCGAGGGTCATCCAGAGCTTGATGACCAGGATGCCGCCGAGCGATCCCGCCGCGTACGGGAGCCCCGTGAGCGCGGCGACAGACGGAGTGTTCGCAACCTGCGCGTAGGCGTCGCGGGCCGCCTGCGTCGGGAACGCCTCCTGCTGGCTCGAGTACACGAGCGGCACCATGCCGGCCAGCACGATGATCCAGATGAGCATGCGCAGCCAGTTGCGGCGCAGCACGAACCGCAGCATCGTGCCCGTTCCGACGGCGGTTGAGACGACGGATGCCGCCGGGCGGACCGCCGCGGGCGTGACATGCCGCCCCGCGAGAGGCGGCTGTGCGACGCGCGTCATGACGCCTCCTTCTCCTCGTCGGCGAGCGCGCCGCCGTAGTGCCGCAGGAACAGCGACTCGAGCGAGGGCGGGGTGATCACGAGCGAGCGCGGCTGCAGCCCGGCGATGCGGCGGAGCACCTCCGGCTGGTTCTCGTCGTCGACGGTGAAGCTGATGCGGTCGCCGTCAGAGGTGAGGTCGGCGATGCCCGGGGTTCCGGCGAGCGTGTCGCCGGCGGCATCCGACACGACCGTCACCGTGCTGCGATGCAGGTGCCGCAGCTCGGCGAGGGTGCCCTGTTCAACGGTGCGGCCGGTGCGGATGATCGTGACGGTGTCGCACAGCCGCTCCACTTCGGCGAAGATGTGGCTCGAGAGCAGCACACTGCGTCCGTCGTGCGCGATCTCACGCACGCACTCGCTGAACACCTGCTCCATGAGCGGGTCGAGGCCCGAGGTCGGCTCGTCGAGGATGAGGAGTTCGGCGTCGGAGCTGAGCGCGGCGACGAGGGCGACCTTCTGGCGGTTCCCCTTCGAGTACGTGCGCGCCTTTTTGCTCGGGTCGAGGTCGAACCGCTCGATCAGCGCGTCCCGGCGGCGCTCGTCGTGGTCGCCACGCAACCGGGCGAGGATGTCGATGGCCTGACCGCCGGTCAGGTTGGGCCAGAGGTTCACGTCGCCGGGCACGTAGGCGATGCGCCGGTGGAGTTCGACGGCGTCATGCCACGGGTCCCCGCCGAGAAGGCGCGCGCTGCCCGCGTCCGCGCGAAGCAGCCCAAGGAGCACGCGGATCGTCGTCGACTTCCCCGCACCGTTGGGCCCGAGGAATCCCGCGACGCGGCCGGCGTCGACGCGAAGGTCGAGCCCGTCGAGCGCCGTCACCCGCCCGAAGCGCTTCACGAGACCCGTGATCTCGATGGCCGTGCTGCCGTTCATGATCCCACTCCTTGGTCGCGCCCATCCGGCGCGCTGTCACTGTGCAGGTACTCCAGGTAGGCGTCGAGGTAGCGGCGGTCAGCGAACACTCCCTCGGTGAAGATCTCGAGAGCGGGCAGCGTCGTTTCCGCCATGACCTCGTCGAGCACGCGCGGGAAGTCGGCGAGCGCGATCTCGGGCTTGAGCGCGAGCTGGATGCTGAGCGCCCCGAGCGTCATCGTGATCAGGTAGCGCGCGCGAGCCTGCTCGTCTCGGCTCGACACGAGCAGCCCGTCGTGCGTCGCCTCTCGAGAGATCGCGAGTGCCTCGGCAATGAACCGCTCCAGGAATCGGCGCGCCGTCTCGCCGCCCTCCCGCGCCGCGCGCACGACGTAGACGATGAGCACCGCGTTTCCGGGATTCTTCGACACGGCCCCGAACATGGGCAGGGGGCTCTGCGCCATCGCGTCGCGCTTGAGGCTGCGGTAGCGCGCGAGCACCTCGGCGTCGCACACCTCGCGCAGCGCATCCTTCGACCCGAAATGGTGCCGGATGAGCCCCGCCGTGACACCCGCGCGGTCCGCGATGGCACGAACAGGCACGCCGAAGCCCGACGCCGCGAAGCTCTCGATTGCGGCGCCGATGAGCCGCGTGCGGCCGTCGGTTCCCATGTCATCCGTCCTCACGATCAGCACTATACGCTTGTATAGCCGCGTTGCAAGGGGCTGTGCGACGCTCTCGCAATCCGCCTGGCGCGCCCGTAGGCTGGCGGCATGACGACGTTTCGCGGGTGGCTGGTGGAGAAGACGGATGCCGGCGGCGAGCAGCGCCAGACTGCGACGTTGCGCGAACTCGACTCCGCGCGACTGACAGAGGGCGACACGTGGATCGACGTCGCCGCCTCGAGCATCAACTACAAAGACGCGATGGCCCTCACGGGCCGGCCGGGGATCGTCCGGACCTGGCCTCTCATCGCCGGCATCGACGTGGTCGGCACGGTGCGCTCCTCGGAGTCGGGCCGCTGGAGCGCGGGCGATCGCGTGCTCTTGAATGGCGCCGGCCTTGGCGAGAGCCGTGACGGCGGTCTCGCCGAGCTCGCTCGCGTCGACGGCGCCTCCCTCGTGCGTGTTCCGGGCCGGTTCTCGCCCTCGCAGGCCGCGGCGCTCGGCACGGCCGGGTTCACGGCGATGCTCGCGGTGCTCGCCATCGAGCGGCATGGCGTTCGCCCCGGCGACGGTCCCGTGCTCGTCACGGGAGCGGCGGGCGGCGTCGGGTCGATCACGATCGCCCTTCTCGCACACCTCGGATTCGAGGTCGTCGCTTCCACGGGCCGGGTAGACACCGAGGGCGCGTACTTGCGCCGGCTGGGCGCGAGCGAACTGCTCGATCGGGCAGAACTGTCGGAGCCCGGCAAACCGCTGCAGTCGCAGCGGTGGGCGGCCGTCGCGGACGCGGTCGGCAGCGCCACCCTCGTGAATGCGCTCGCCCAGACCCGCTACGGCGGAGTCGTGACCGCGTGCGGTCTCGCGCAAGGCGCCGATCTGCCGGCGACGGTGCTGCCGTTCATCCTGCGCGGCGTGACGCTCGCGGGAGTGAACTCGGTCGACGCGCCCCTCACGCTGCGCGAGGAGGCGTGGTCACGGCTCGCTCGCGACCTCGACCTCGCGCTTCTCGACGAGATGACGGAAGTGTTCGCGCTCACCGAGGCCAGCTCGATTGCCGAGAACGTGCTCGCCGGAAAAGTGCGGGGCCGCAGCGTCATCGACGTCACGGCGTAGCGGCTACGACTCCTGGCCGGGCGATCCGGTCTCGGTCTCGTCGGGCTTCTGAGCTGGCTTCTTCGGCGCCGGTTTGTCGCCCGCCGGCTTCTTGGCCCCGGGTTTCTTGGCCGCGCTCGTCGTCGCCGGCTTCTTGGCGGCGGGCTTCTTCGGAGCAGCCTTCGCCGTTGCGGGCGCCTGCGCCGATGGGGCGGCGGCGACCGTCGACCCAGGCGCGCTCTTGGGCGCGGCGGGCTTCTTGGGAGCCGCCTTCTTCGGAGCCGCCTTCTTCGGAGCAGTCTTCTCGGCCGCCGTCGGGGCGGCCGGAGAGGTCATCGTGGCCGCCGGCTTCTTCGCCGCGGGCTTCTTGGCCGCTGGCTTCTTCGCCGTCGGCAGCGTCGTCACGCTTGCCACTGCCTTCGTGCGCGGCTGAGCCATGTGCACGCGTACCTTGCGCGGCTTGCGCTCCTCGAGTCGCAGCGCGGCGATCAGCTCGAGTCCCTTGCGTGTCGACACGAGCACCCGGCGGAACTCCTCATCGATGAGGTCGATGACGACGGCGGGGCGCGAGCCCTTGAGCAGGACGAAGTCCTTGCCGCCGTGGAACTTCCACTGTCCGACCGCGAGTGTGAGCGGAAAGGCCGTTCCGGGAGCGCGCACGCCGCGAATCCAGATCCACGGGTCGTCGGTGAGCGACACGGAGCGGATGCTCTCGCGTGGGATGACGACGTCATCCTTGCGCCTGGCGAGCATCTTCTCTGCCGCGGTCAGCTTGATCTCGAGTCGATCGGCGTGCAGCAGGATTGAAGCCATGCCTCTAGTCTGCCGTCCATATTCCGTTATCGGGATGGTGAAACCTCACAAAGAGGTAACGCCCAGCTTGGTCAGCTCATCGGGGTAGCGGATGCCGCTGCGCGTGCCGCCGCAGGGAGGGCGTCGACGATGCGGCCGAGGGCCCGCTCGTCGTGTGCGGCCGTGACGAACCAGGCCTCGAACACGCTCGGCGGGAGGGACACTCCGGCGTCGAGCATGGCGTGGAAGAACGGCGGATACCGCCACGTGTCCTGCGCCTGCATGTCGGCGTAGTCGCGCGGCGTCTCGCTCGTGAACGCGAAGCTGAACAGATTGCCGGCGCGCTGCACGGTGTGCGCGACGCCTTCCGCGGTGAGCGCCTGCGACACCGCCGACGAGAACGTATCTGCGGTCGCGTCGAGCTTCGCGTACACCTCGGCGGTGGCGCCTTCGAGTGTGGCGATTCCCGCGGCCATAGCCACGGGGTTTCCGGAGAGCGTGCCGGCCTGGTACACGGGTCCCGCCGGCGCGAGGTAGTCCATGACGGCCGCTCGACCGCCGAGCGCGGCGACGGGCATTCCGCCGCCGATGATCTTGCCGAACGTGAAGAGATCCGGCTGGTACGCGGGGCCCTCGTTCGTCGAGAGGCCCCAGTAGCCGGCGGCGCTCACGCGGAAGCCGGTGAGCACTTCGTCGAGGATCAGGAGCGCGCCGTTCTCGTGTGCGATCTCAGCCAGCGCAGCGTTGAACCCGGGCAGCGGCGGAAGCACGCCCATGTTCGCGGCGGCGGCTTCAACGATGATTCCGGCGATCTCGTCGCCGCGCTCGGCGAAGGCCGTGCGCACCGCATCGAGATCGTTGTAAGGCAGCACGAGAGTCTGCGCCGCGATAGCCGCCGGAACGCCCGCCGAACCCGGGAGCGCGAGCGTGGCGACGCCGGATCCGGCCGCAGCCAGGAGCCCGTCGGAGTGCCCGTGGTAATGCCCGGCGAACTTGATGAACAGGTCCCTGCCCGTGAAGCCGCGGGCGAGACGGATCGCGGTCATCGTCGCTTCCGTGCCCGTGGAGACGAGGCGAAGGCGCTCGACCGGACGGATGCTGCCGCCATCAGGTCCGGCCCCGACGATGCGCCGCTCGACGAGCTCCGCGAGCTGCGTCTCGCTCGGCGTCGACGCGCCGAAGGAGAGTCCGAGCGCCGCGGCGTCCTGCACCGCCGTGACGACGGCGGGATCCGCATGGCCGAGGATCGCCGGACCCCAGGAGGCGACGAGGTCGACGTACTCGTTGCCGTCAGCGTCATACACGTAGGGACCGGATGCCTTCACGAGGAAGCGCGGTGTGCCGCCGACCGAGCCGAAGGCGCGCACCGGGGAGTTCACGCCTCCCGGGATAGCCTGCTTGGCCCGCGCGAAAAGTTCCTCGTTCACTTGATCCATCCTGCGAGTTCGATAGCCCAGTAGGTGAGCACGGCGTCGGCGCCGGCGCGGCGGATGCTCAGCACCGATTCCTCGATCGCTGCTCGCCGGTTGATCCAGCCGTTCGCCGCGGCAGCCTCGATCATCGCGTACTCGCCGGAGATCTGATATGCCCAGACCGGAATGTCGGAGATCTCGGCGACGTCGGAGAGAACGTCGAGGTAGCTCATCGCCGGTTTGACCATGACGATGTCCGCTCCCTCGGCAAGATCGAGCGTCGCTTCTCGCAAGCCCTCACGGCGATTCGCCGGGTCCTGCTGGTACGTGCGCCGATCACCCGCGAGCTGCGAGTCCACGGCTTCGCGGAAAGGCCCGTAGAATGCGGACGCGTACTTGGCCGCATAGGCGAGAACGGCCGTATCGATGAATCCGGCCGCGTCGAGCGCCTCCCGGACGACGGCGACTTGGCCGTCCATCATCCCACTGAGTCCCAATATGCTGGAACCGGCATGAGCCTGCGCGAGCGCCATCTCCGCGTATCGCTCGAGCGTCGCGTCGTTGTCGACGTTTCCGCGTGCGTCGAGGACGCCGCAGTGGCCGTGGTCGGTGAATTCGTCGAGGCACAAGTCCGTCTGCACGACGAGATCGCCGCCGAACTCGTCGGCGAGCCGCCGTGTCGCTGCATTGAGAACGCCGTCGGGGTCGGTCGCCTGCGAGCCGATTGCGTCGCGCGTCTCGGGGACACCGAACAGCATGACGCCCCCGATTCCCGCGGTGACCGCTTCTTCTGCCGCTCGCACAAGGCTGTCCATGCTGTGCTGCACGACCCCGGGCATCGAGCCGATCGGCACGGGTTCCGTAGCGCCCTCGCGCACGAACATCGGAAGAATGAGTTCGGCGGGGTGCAGCCTCGTCTCTGCCACGAGCCGGCGCATCGCCGGGGTCGTGCGAAGGCGACGTGGTCTGATGGTGGGATTTGTCACCGTAGTCCTGTCCCTCGGGGATCGCGCAGGGTCACTGCGCATTGCGTTCCTCGACGATGCGAATGGCCGAGGTGATGACCTCGCCTTGCGCCGTCGAGGTCACGGCGGCGTCCTGGCCGCCGGATTCGACCACCCTGACGATCGCGTCGAGGAGGTCGGTCACGGTCTGTCGCCGTGACACGATGTGGACTGCGAGGCCCGCCTTTGCGGCATCCTTGGCCGTGCGCGGTCCGATAGCCGCGATGAGCGTCGTGGGTGGAAGCGGCGTGAGCTGCTCGACCACCTGCTCGGCGACCGAGCCGGAGGTCACGAGGATCGCGTTGGTGCGGCCGCTGGCGACATCGTCGCGCACCTTCTGCGTGACGGGTTCTCCGATCGTGCGGTACGCGACGACCGAGTGCACGTCGTGCCCCGCCGTGATGAGCCCCTTCGTGAGTACGGGCTTCGCGATCTCGGAGCGCAGCGTGAGGAACTTCTTCGGCGTCGGCTCGAGCTGCGTGAGCTCGGACACCATGCCCTTCGCCGAGTTGTCCTTCGCCGGCACAAGATCGACGTGGTAGCCGACGGCGAGCAGCGCGGCCGCCGTGGTCTCGCCGACGGCGGCGACCTTCGTGCGACGCGGGATCGTGACGTTCTGCGTGTACAGCACGTCGACAGTCGTCGCACTCGTCAGGGTGACCCAGTCGAAGTAGCCGGCTTCGAGCCGCTTGAGAGCCTGGGCGAGGCCTTCCGGGTCGGACGTGGGCGCGAAGTTCACCATGGGAGCGATGACGGGCGTCGCGCCACGGTCGCGAAGTTCCGCCGCGACCCCGTCGCCCCACGGGCCGCCGCGCGGCACGAGGACGCGCCAGCCCTTCAGCGGTTTGCTCGGTGCAGTAGTCATGATTCCCTCAGAGGTGCAAGGTCGGCCGCGCCAGCGGCCAGGAGGGCGTCGGCCAGCTCGGTACCCGCGCGCGCGGCGCGCTTCATGAGCGCACCCGTGTCGTGGACGGCCGGTCCGGCATCCGGGCCCGACGCGGGCGCCCACACGTCACCGATGGTGACGCGCTGCTGTCGGGCGCGCACGGCGGTTCCGTCGAGCGCATACACGTGCGCATCGACGGTGAGCTCTCCCCCGCTGAGAACCGCGTGCGCGGCGACGGGCGCCGCACAGCCGGCCTCCAATCGGGAGAGGACAGCACGTTCGGCTGTGGCGGCGGCCTCGGCCGCGGCATCCGTCACCGCGGTGAGGGCGCGCACGAGAGGCGCGTCGGCGGCGAGGGTCTCGAGATCGGTGCTGCGCACCTCGACGGCGAGCACGCCTTGCGCGGGCGCCGTTGGCCAGGTCTCGATGTCGAAGAACTCGGTTGCGGCCTCCGAGAGCCCGAGCCGCGCGAGGCCGGCCGCGGCGAGAACGACGGCGTCGAGCTCGCCCGACGTGACGAATCCGAGCCGGGTCCCAACGTTTCCGCGGATGTCGACGACGTCGAGGTCCGGCCGGCGATGCTTGAGCTGCGCGATGCGGCGGGGTGAGCCGGTCCCGACGCGAGCGCCGTGGGGAAGCTCATCGAGAGTGAGCCCGTCGCGCGCGCACAAGGCATCCCGGGCGTCCTCGCGGGCAGGAACCGCGCCGATAACGAGGCCGGGCAGGGCGGCCGTCGGCAAGTCCTTCATGGAGTGCACGACGAGATCGCACGCGCCGTCGAGCAGCGCGTCGCGCAGCGCCGCTGCGAACACCCCCGTGCCGCCGAGTGTCGAGAGCGAGGCGCGGGAGGTGTCGCCGTGGGTCGTGACCGTGAGCAGCTCGGCCTCGCCGCCGATCGCATCGGCGAGAGCGCGCGCGACGCCGCCGGCCTGGGCTGTCGCCAAGGCGCTGCCGCGGGTGCCGACCAGCAACGTGGTCATGACGCGGGGGTCACCCCCGCCAGATCTGCGCCCTGCGGTGCGTGGTCGGGCCATGGACCGAGGTCGGTCTCGTGCGGCCGCTCGGCATCGGGAATGTTCTGCAGGCGCTCACCGAGCAAGTCGACGAGCCCCGCGACGAAGGCCGGGTGCACGCCGGGGGTGGGAACGCGCACAGCGCGGATGCCGTTCTCGCGTGCCGTCTCGAGGGCCTCGTTGTCGAGGTCCCAGAGCACTTCCATGTGGTCGCTCACGAACCCGATCGGCACGATCACGAGCGCGTCGACGCCGTCGAGTTCCGCGATCGCGTCGTTGATGTCCGGCTCGAGCCACGGCGTCGCGGGGTTCCCGGAGCGGGACTGGTAGACGAGGCTGTGCGGCGCATCGGAGCCCGCACGGCGCATGATCGCCTCCGCGACAGCCCGGTGCTGAGCCTCGTACGCTCCGCCTTCGCCGTATTCAGGACCTGATTCGGTCGCGGCGGCGGTGGGAATCGAGTGGGTGACGAACATGACGTGCGTGTTCGCGGCATCCGACAGCGAATCGAGCGCCTCACGCACGCCTTCGACGAACGGGCTGACGAATCCCGGGTGGTCGAAGAACTCGCGGATTCGGGTGATGCGGACACTGTCGCGAAGCCCGGTCTCGTCGAGAGCCCGGTCGAAGTCCTCGTGGTACTGCTTGACACCCGAGTACGACGTGTACGCGCTCGTCACGATCGCAAGCACGTCCCGCTTCCCGTCGGCGTGCAGCTCCCGCAGCGCGTCGGTGAAGTACGGGTCCCAGTTGCGGTTTCCCCAGTAGACGGGAATGTCGATGCCGCGACGCGCGAGTTCCGCCTCGAGGGCGGCTTTGAGGTCCCGGTTCTGCTCGTTGATCGGCGATACTCCGCCGTGGTGGCGGTAGTGCACGGCGACCTCTTCGAGCCGCTCTTCGGGGATCCCCTTGCCGCGCGTCACGTTCTTGAGGAACGGGATGACGTCATCCTGCCCTTCGGGGCCGCCGAAGCTGGCCAGAAGAATCGCGTCATAGCTCAACGGAGAACCTCCGGGATCTCGGCCGTCTCGATGCGACGGCCCGTGTAGAACGGAACCTCTTCACGCACGTGCCGGCGCGCCTCGGTGTAGCGCAGGTCGCGCATCATGTCGACGAGCTCCGTGAGCTCGTCCGACTCGATGGGGAGCACCCACTCGTAGTCGCCGAGGGCGAACGCCGCGACGGTGTTCGCGATCGCGCCGCGGAACTGTGCGCCCTTGCGGCCGTGGTCGGCGAGCATCTTCGAGCGCTCGTCGTCGGGAAGCAGATACCAGTCGTAGCTGCGCACGAACGGGTAGACGACGATCCAGTTCTTCGGCGGGAGGCCGCGGAGGAAGCCGGGGACATGCCGCTTGTTGAACTCGGCGTCGCGGTGCACGGCCATCGCGTTCCACGTGGGGAGAAGCGGAGCGATGAGCGAGGTGCGGCGAAGCTCGCGCAGCGCCGCCTGGATGTCGTGCGCCTCATCGCCGTGCAGCCAGATCATGAGGTCCGCGTCCGCTTTGAAGCCGGAGACGTCATAGAAGCCGCGGATCGTCACGCCGCGCTCGGCGGCGGCGCTCACCGCCGCGTCGAGTTCGCTCACCGACGTGTCGGTCACGGTGACGGGGGTGGCGGGATTGCGACGGAAGACGGCCCAGAGCGTGAAACCGCTGACCGGAGCGTCCTGCGCGGGAGTTGAGGGGGAGGCGTCGTGGGGGTTCGACGATGCCTCTGCCGAAGCAGGTGCAGTCATGTTCTCCATCCTCCACCAGTCGGGGGCGCAGAGCAAAACGGCGCCGCCGACCTTATCGGCGTGAGGAACCGGCGGCTATTTGACGACGGCGCGCACGATGGCCCATACGCCGAGTCCCAGCGCGGCGGCGGCTCCCGCCGCTCCCGCGATGAGCGCTGTCGGGTTGTCGATCCGCAGCTTCTCCAGGCGGGCCTTCGCCTGCTTGGGCAGGTTGAGCTTGTCTTCGATGGCGTCGAGAGCGGCGGTCAGCTGCGCTCGCGCCTCAGCAGTCGAGGGAGTGCGATCAGCGGTCATAAGTGCCCATTCCCTTCACGGCGTCGATGTCTTGCTTGATGCTCTCGACGGGGTCCGGGTCCTGGCCCATCTTCTTGAAGAACGCGACTCCAACGAGCGCGAGCACGACGGCGATCAGCAGGAAGACCACGAAGACGATGAGGGCCGCGAGCCACGCCGGCATGACGAGCGCGAGAGCGAGGATGCCGACGGCGACGAGCACGCCGATCGCGAAGTAGAGGAAGATGAGGGCGCCCACGAAGAGGCCCGCGCCGATTCCGGCGTACTTCCCCATGTGGACGGCCTTGGTCTTGAGCTGCTCGATCTCGGCCTTGATGAGGTTGGTGAACAGCTCGGGAAGCGAGCGAATCAGTGTGAACAGCGACTCGTTGCTGCGATCAGTCATTGTCGACTCCCGCCTACTTGTTCGGTGCGCCGGACGACGGCGAACCGCCCGCCTCGGCCTGCGCGCGCTCGCTCACTTCGGCCACGTCCTCCGCGGTGTCCTTCGCCGTCGCGATCGTCGCGTCGAGCTTCTGACCCGGTGTCGTGTCAGAGCTGAGCGTGGAGGCGAGCTTCTTGGCCCCCGTGTACAGCGCCTTCGGCACTTCGGAGACGCGCGCCATGGCGAAACCCTCGAGGTTCGCGACCTGCTTCTGCACGGGTGCGGTGTGCCAGATCTTCTGCCAGCCGGACTTGATCTGCTCATAACGCTTACGTCCGGCGCGGGTTCCCAGCACGTACCCGGTTGCGAGCCCGGCTACGAACAGCACTTTCCCCTTCATGTTGCCTCCTGTCGTCGCGTCTCGAATGTGTCCAGCGTAACGCCCCCAGGCTCTTGTGACGAAGGCTTGCATTTCCGCCCAGCTTTTTCTATGCCCGGGTCGGAATGAACGGATGCGGCTAATCTGCGCCGAGCGCCTCCGCGACGATCCGATGCCGCACCCGGCCGGCGGCCTCCGTCGCATCGGGGATGACCGAGGCGAGACCGGTTCCGGCGAGCCACGCGCCGGTCGCGTCGAGTCCCGGCACGGCGGCTATCGCGTCGCGCAGCGCCGCCGCGCGCTCCCGCTGCCCGGAGAACGCGGCCGGCAGCGTGCCCGCCCACGAGGTGCGGACGGCATCCACAACCTGGTCTGCGGCGATGGACACGCCGAGCATCGCGCTCGCCTCGCGGCGCGCGAGGTCGATGACGGCGCCCTCGTCGAGGCCCTCGAGGGGGCTCGACGCGCCTTGCGTCCCGAATGACACGCGCACGATGTGCCGGTGCGGTGCGCCGATGCTCTCGGCGAGCCACTCCCACTTCGCGCTCGAGTGCGTCAGCGCCTTGGCGACGCGGTTCGCCGAGCGGGCCGTCAGCACGCCGGTGCCGCGCGGCTCCGCGTCCAGTTCGGGACTGTCGATCGCGAGCGTCACGATGTCGACAGCGGGAGGGCGCGCCGCCGCGTGCGCGGAGAACGCGGGCACGTGCGGTGCAAGCAGCTCGACAGCGACGGGTTCGGGCACCGCGACGATCACCGCATCGGCGTCGGTTTCGGCACCCTCCCCCTCGGAAGTCTCCGTCACGACGCGCCAGCGTTCCCCGTCGAGCGGCTCGATCGCCTGCGCCCGGGTGTCGGTGAGCACGGTGACGGCATAGTTCTCAAGCGCGGCACGCAGCGCCTCGACGAGCACGGTCATTCCGCCTCGGAAGCCGCCGACGGCGGAGCCGGCCGGCACGTTGTCGCGCAGCGTCGCGACGGCGCCCGAGAGGGAGCCCGCGACGGTGAGCGCGCGATTGAGTCCGGGTGCCGCGCGCGTGACGTCGAGCTGGCTGGGCTCGGCGGAGTAGACGCCGTTCGTGACCGGCGCGACCAGGTTCTCGAGCACGGCCTTCCCCATGCGCTTCTCGACGAGCGCTCCGAGGTTGCGCTCGTCGCCGATCGTGAGCACGGGCCTGACGCGGTCGAGGTACGCGCGCCACGCGCCCTTCCAGCCGATGATGGCCCGCACGTCGTCGGCAAGCGGGTTCGAGGGGATGCCGAGGATGCCGGCCTTCGGCAGCGGGGCCGCCGAATCGCCGAAGAGCAGCCAGGCGCCCGCACTGTTCGGGGCGATCACGGCCTCCTCGAGTCCGAGCCGCTCGATGAGTGCGCGCACGGTCCCGCCGCGAGTCGCGAAGCTCTCGGCTCCCACGTCGACGGCGACGCCCGCGACCTCCTCCGTGCGAATGCAGCCGCCGAGCCGGTCGGCGGCCTCGACGAGGGTGACGCGCACGCCGATGCGGGCGCACTCGAGCGCCGCGACGAGTCCGGCGACTCCGCCGCCGATGACGACGACGTGCTTGTCAGAAGGTACGCCGGCGGTCATCGTGCGTGCACCAGTTCCACGATGCGCGTCAGCACCTCCGGGTCCGTGTCCGGCGGCACCCCGTGCCCGAGGTTGAGCACGTGCGAGGGGGCGCTCGCGCCCCGCGCGAGCACGTCGAGCACGTGCCGCTCGAGCACCTCCCACGGCGCGGCCAGCTGCGCGGGATCGATGTTGCCCTGCAGCGGCACACCGCCGCCGAGCCGGCGCTCGGCCTCGTCGAGCGGGATGCGGTAGTCGACGCCGACCGTGTCGGCGCCCACGCCGTGCATGGCGGCGAGGAGTTCGCCCGTGCCGACGCCGAAGTGCACGATCGGCACGCTGTGGCTCTCGCCGCCGCGCTCGTAGCCGAGGTCCTTCACGTACTCGAGGGCGCGGGCCGAGGCCGGCGCGACGTGCTCGGAGTAGTCAGTGAGCGACAGATCGCCTGCCCACGAGTCGAAGAGCTGCGCGGCAGAGGCGCCGGCGAGCACTTGCGCGCGGAGGAAGCGCCCGGTGACGTCCGCCGTCCACGCCATGAGCCGCGACCAGGCGAGGGGATCGCTGTGCATGAGCGCGCGAGCACGCAGATGATCCTTCGAGGGCCCGCCCTCGACGAGGTAGGCGGCGAGCGTGAACGGCGCGCCGGCGAATCCGACGAGCGGCGTCGCGCCGTCGATCCCGGGGATGCGGCGCAGTCCGGCGACGGTCTGGGCGACGGCCTCCGTCACGGCCGTGAGGCGCTCGTCGAGAACGGCCGGGTCGAGAGCGAGAAGCCGGTCGAGGTCGTCGTTCGAGCGAATGGCCTCGCCCATGACGGGGCCCTTGCCCGCCACGATCTCGACGTCGACGCCGACGAGTCGCAGGGGAACGACGATGTCGGAGAAGAACACGGCGGCGTCGACCTTGTGCCGGCGCACCGGCTGCAGCGTGATCTCGCTCGCCATGCCCGGGTTGAGGCACGCGTCGAGCATGGCCGTGCCCACGCGCAGGGCGCGGTATTCGGGCAGCGATCGCCCCGCCTGCCGCATGAACCACACGGGCGTCACGTCGGGCCGGTCGCCGCGGTAGGCGCGCACGAGGCGCGAATCGTGAGTCAGCCCGGACGCGAGAGGGTGGCGAGAATCGAGGTGCACTCGCTCATTGTCTCAAACGGGACGGGGAGGCGGCGTCACGGCTTCGATGGCGGTGCCCACACGACGATCAGCGCCGTCGCGATCGGGCCGAGCAGCAAGGAGAGCAGGAACCAGCCCAGCCGGGAGCGGCCCTTCTGCTCCGCGAGTCCCGCGTTCACGAGCGCGAGCGTGAGCCACCCGCCGCCTCCGGCCAGCCATGAGTTCGAGTCCATTCGCACACGTTACCGCCGCCTCGGCGAGTGCGCGGTAGCGGCATCCGTTTTCTACGTGGCATAGAACTTTCGTCCAGATTCGGCGGGGTACCCTTTAACGCGTGCTCATGAGTCTGACGGCGAGTCACAAGAACGCCTCCTTCGATCTGCTGGAACAGCTCTCCCTCGACGCCGACGCCGTGGCCACGAGCATCACGACCGCGTCCGAGCGCGTGCGCGGCAGCGTCGTCGTGGCCACGTGCAATCGCTTTGAGGTGTACGTCGACATCGACGGTGACGGGCCGGATGCCGCAATGGGCGCAGTCTCCGCCGCGACGGCCGTCGTCGCCGGGGCGTCCGGCATCGACGCGGCGACCCTTGAGCGCACGTGGCACGTCAAGACCGACGAGAGTGCCGCCGAGCACTTGTTCGCCGTGACCTCCGGTCTCGAGTCCGTCGTCGTCGGCGAGGGCGAGATCGCTGGCCAGGTGCGGCGCTCGCTCGAGAGCGCGCGCGAGGCCGGCACGACGACGGCGACGCTCGAACGACTGTTCCAGCGCGCCTCGCAGACGTCTCGGGGCATCAAGAACCGCACTCCGATCGGCCGAGCGGGCCGCTCGATCGTGCGCCTCGCGCTCGAGCTCGCCTCGAGCCGCGTGACCGACTGGTCGAGCATGCGCGTGCTGCTCATCGGTACGGGCGCGTACGCGGGAGCGAGCCTCGCGGCGCTGCGCGATCGCGGCGTCACGGACGTGAGCGTGTTCTCCCCCTCGGGGCGCGGCGCGACGTTCGCCGCGAACCACGGCATCGCCACCGTCGATCCGGCGGACTTCGCCTCGGTCGTCGCCGCCGCCGACGTCATCGTCACGTGCACCGTCACCGAGGGCTTCGTTCTCGACGCGGACATCCTGCAGCGGGCGCGGGTGGAGTACGCGCTCGCCCACACATCGGCGCACGTACGCGACGTTCTGCATCGCGACGGCACACCCGGCTGTCCGGTCAACCACGACGCGTACCAGCTTGTCATCGACCTCGGGCTGCCGCGCAACGTCGACCCCGACGTGGCGAGCGTGCACGGCGTCGAGCTGGTCGACCTCGAGACCATCCGCATCCACGCGCCGCTCGAGGAGCTGCAGGCCACCGAGGTCGCTCGTGCGATGGTCGGAAAGGCCGCGCGCACTTTCACACGCGTGACGCACGAGGAGTCTCTCGCTCCCGCCGTCGTCGCGCTACGCGCGCATGGTCAGCGCATCCTCGACGAGGAGATCGCGCGCATCGCGCACCGCGATCCCGACGGGGTCGCCGCATCCGCCTTGCGCCACCTGGTGGGCCGCCTGCTGCACACTCCCACGACCCGTGCCCGCGAGCTCGCACGCGACGGCGAGGCGGAGCGCTACGTGGACGCCCTCGAGGCACTGTTCGGCATCGACGTCGACGCGGATGCCGCTGCGGAACGCGACGGCGAAGCGGCTTCGTAGCCGCGCCTGCGCAGGACAACTCCCCGCGTATGGCCGTTGCCGACACGTTTTCTGCGATCCGGACCGACACGCCGCAACGGGACTCAGGCGCGGCGGAGTGTCACGAGAATCGCAGAAATTAGCGAAGCTGCCTGCCGGACGCGTTAACCACGAAGAGCCCGCCGAAGCGGGCTCTCGCGCGACGCCAGCTCAGTAGTTGTAGTCGTAGGTGGACGCGGCGCCGATGGCGGCGATCACGGCGATGACGACGATGATCTGGATCACGACGGACACGATGCCGATGATGACCGCCGCGATCGCGAGGCCCCGGCCCTTCTCGCCCGTCTTCTTGATCTGCGAGAGCGACACGAAGCCGAGAATCGCAGCGATGATGGAGAACCCGATGAGCGAGCCGACGAACGACACGATCGCGAGGACGTTCCATTTGTCCTGCGGGGCCGGCGCGTAGCCGTACGGCTGCTGCTGGTAGGGCTGCTGCTGGTACGGCTGCTGGTTGCCCGGGTACTGACCGGGAGCCGGTGCTGCGGGAGGAGGAGTGTTAGACATGCGTGGGTTCCTTTCTCACGTCCATGGTGCGGCGGCATCTGGCTGGCGCACCCGCCGCCATGGCGTCTTGTTCCAAGCGTGGCGCATCCCGGGAGCGGGCGTCAACGGGAAGGGGTCCCCATGCCCGCCCGTGGATCAGGCGCCCTTGAGCCGCTCGGCGAGGTAGCCGTACAGGCGGTCGAGCGAGACGCGCTCTTGCGCCATGGTGTCGCGGTCGCGCACCGTGACGGCCTTGTCGTCGAGCGAGTCGAAGTCGACCGTGATGCAGTACGGGGTGCCGATCTCGTCCTGGCGGCGGTAGCGACGGCCGATCGCGCCCGCGTCGTCGAAGTCGACGTTCCACTGGGCGCGCAGGTTTGCCGCGACCTCGCGCGCGAGCGGCGAGAGCGCCTCGTTGCGGCTGAGCGGGAGCACGGCGGCCTTGACGGGCGAGAGCCGCGGGTCGAGCTTGAGAACTGTGCGCTTGTCGACCCCGCCCTTCGTGTTCGGCGCCTCGTCTTCGGTGTAGGCGTCGACGAGGAACGCCATCATCGAGCGGGTGAGGCCGAACGACGGCTCGATCACGTAAGGGATGTAGCGCTCCCCCGTGGCCTGATTGAAGAAGCTGAGCTCGGTTCCCGAGGCCTCCGAGTGCGAGCGCAGGTCGAAGTCGGTGCGGTTGGCGACGCCCATGAGCTCGCCCCACTCGCTTCCTGCGAAGCCGAAGCGGTACTCGAAGTCGATCGTGCCCGCCGAGTAGTGCGCGCGCTCGTCTTCGGGGACGTCGAACTGCCGCATGTTGTCGGGGTTGATGCCGAGGTCGACGAACCAGTCCCAGCACGCGTCGACCCAGTGCTTGAACCAGGTGTCCGCGTCGTCGGGAGCCGTGAAGTACTCGATCTCCATCTGCTCGAACTCGCGCGTGCGGAAGATGAAGTTTCCGGGCGTGATCTCGTTGCGGAACGCCTTGCCGACCTGGCCGATGCCGAACGGCGGCTTCTTGCGGGAGGCGGTGACGACGTTGTTGAAGTTGACGAAGATGCCCTGCGCGGTCTCCGGACGCAAGTAGTGCAGCCCGGCCGCGGACTCGACGGGTCCGAGGAAGGTCTTGACGAGGCCCGAGAACATCTGCGGCTCGGTCCACTGCCCCTTGGTGCCGCAGTCGGGACACGGGATCTCGCTCATGCCATCCTTGGGCTGGCGGCCCTTCTTTGCGACGAACGCCTCGATGAGGTGGTCTTGGCGGTGACGGTGGTGGCAGTGCTGGCACTCGACGAGCGGGTCGGTGAAGGTGGCGACGTGGCCGGAGGCTTCCCACACCTGCTTCGGCAGGATGAGCGACGAGTCGAGACCGACCATATCGTCGCGGCCGCGCACAAAGTTCTGCCACCACTGGCGCTTGATGTTCTCCTTGAGCTCCACGCCGAGGGGCCCGTAGTCCCACGCCGAGCGCGAACCGCCGTAGATCTCACCGGCCTGGAAGACGAACCCGCGGTGGCGGGCGAGGGCGATGACGGCGTCGAGTCTGCTGGGTGCGGCCACGGTGGCTCCTGAGGGGGTGTGTCGTCGAGAACTGCCGGATTACGCGGCAGATCCCAGTCTAACGAGTGCGCGTTGCTCCCTCACATCGCCCGATGCGACTCCCTTCTCGCTCGCCTCATTCCTCTTCGGCTGGGACTTCATCGTCCGTCGGAAGTGTCACCAGCGCGATCGGAATTCCGGGGCCGACGAGGAGCTCCGCCGGCGTCGGCCTGCCCTCACCGCGATTCACGCGGATCCAGCCGGGCTTACCGCTCTCGACCGCTTCGGCGATGCGCGACTTGAGCTGTTCGTAATCTTCCGCACGGGCAGCGTATTGGGCGCCACCGTACAGCACGTTGACCCGTTTCACGCCTCGTCGTCCGTAGTCACGTTGGCGGAATGGGTAGGCTCCGGAACGATCTGCAGCCCTCCTGGAGCGTTCGCGGTCAGCATCAGTTCGTCGATCCAGTCACGGTTGACCGCCGGGGACTTGCTCCCGCTGTATTTGAAGTGAAGCGGAATCGTCGGGTGCATCCATAGTGTGCTTCTGCCGTCCCCGATCTTCGGGTCGTCCTTCCATGAGAAATAGAACGCCTCGTTGCGGCGAAGCTTCGCTCCGATGACCAGCTGCAGATGCGCGAGCACCCGGTCTTCAAAGTCCACAGTGAGCGTAGAGTCATACGTCAGCATTCCCATGAGTGTCTCCCGTCGTCGTGCCGGACCCGCTGTGAGCGAGGTTTGCCCGATCGGTGTGCGGACCCGAGCGACCTACAGATCATCGATCCAGTTCGGGACGTCGATCTGCGGCGATTGCTCCTTGGCAGAAAGCCTGTGGGGCTGATTCTGACGCAGTTCACGCGTTTCGTCCTGGAAGGATTTGATGAGCGCTTCGTCGATGATCTCGTCATGTTCGGTCGGCTCTGTCTCAGTGATCAGCTGGCTTGCCGGCCCGATGAGAAACTTCGATCGGCCGACGGATCCGTTCTCGAGCAACGTCGGAATATCGACCGTTGCCGATGTGTTCGATCTCGCCAGCCCCTCGGCGTACTCCAAGAGAGCCTTCGCGATAGCCGTGCCGGTGACGGCCTCACCGCCAGCGTAGAAAATCCGATCCATCACCGAACGGTAATAAGGGCGGGAAGCGCACGACCAGTCCTTGACATCGCCCGCGATGGAAACTAAGCAGTAGCCTCAATCCCGAGGGCGGAGCGGTATCGGCGGCGCAGCGCGGCCTGAGCGGCCCGGAGGAACGGGTGCATGGGGGCCCAGACCGGAGAATCTGCAGGCCGCGTCAGCGAGCGAATCGTGAGCACCACGGAATCGCCGTTGCGATGGACGATGAACGCTTCTTCTCCGCTGATCGGGTGTCCGGGCAGCGTGCGGTACGCGAAGTCCACTCGAACGGCCGTGCACACAAACTCGAAGCCCGCCGCCAGACAACGTCGCCCGCGCCGAGCGTCGTGCTCTCCTCGTAGCAGCGAAGGCCGTGATTTCGCGCCGCCCACACTTCAGTTGCGGGAGAAGTGAGACTCATCGTCAGAACGTCCTCAGCAATCTCCGTCAACTATGAGCGAGTAGTTCATAGACGAGGGCTCGCACGCGCGACTTGATGTCGTCGCGAATGTTGCGCACGACCTCGATCGGCTGCCCGGCAGGATCCTCCAGTTCCCAATCCTCGTAGCGCTTCCCGGGGAAGACTGGGCAGGCATCTCCGCAGCCCATGGTGATCACGACATCGGATGCTGCGACGTGATCCGTCGCGAGTCGCTGCGGCACCGCATCGGTGATGTCGATGCCGTCTTCGGCCATCGCCTCGATCGCGACCGGGTTGATCCGGTCACCGGGTTCGGATCCGCCGGAGAGCACGTCGATCCTGCCGCCGGAGAGCTCGCGCGCGTAGCCCGCGGCCATTTGAGAGCGGCCCGCGTTGTGCACGCAGACGAAGAGGGTGGTGGGGCGCTCGGACATGCATTCTCCCTTGCTCGGTCCCAGTATGCCCGAGCGAGACGACGCGCAGATGGACAGGGCAGACTGGAGGAGTGAGCAGTGACACGAATACCCGCCGTACTCTTCCCGACATCCTCGTCGCCGCCGTCGCGATCATCCGCGACCGACGGGTTCTCATGGTCACCGCTCGCGGCCGCGACGTCGTCTACATGCCGGGCGGCAAAGTGGATCCAGGCGAGACTCTCCTCGAGGCCGCGCAGCGGGAAGCGCGCGAGGAGATCTCCACGACCCTCGTCCCCGACACCGTGGCGGAGCTGTTCACCGTCGTGACCCAGGCACACGGCGAGCCGGATGGGCGCCTGGTGCGCATGACCGTCTTCGGCGGGGAACCGGATGTGGCTCCGCGACCCTCTGCGGAAGTCAGCGAGCTGCACTGGATCTCCATGGCAGACGTGCACCGCTGCCCGCCGGCTGGCGCCGAGGTGCTGCGGCGCCTGGCGGCATCCGATCTGATCGACTGACTCAGTTCTCGTTTGCCGCGATGACCGTGAGGGCGCGCTCAAGTCCGCGGAAATCGTCGACATTGTGCGTGATGATCGCCGCATCGTGAGCGTGAGCGATGGCGGCGATCATGATGTCGGCTACTCGGCCCCGCGGCGAACGGCCTCGTGCGAGCAGAAACTCGGTCAGGATCCCGAAACTGAAGGCGGCACGGTCGTCGAAGGGCAAGCCCGGACCGAATTGCTGTTCAATGTCACGCAATCGCACTTGCCTCAAAGCCGTGGCATCGCCTGATTTGGCCGCCGCGACCCCGAATCGCAACTCCGCGTATGAGACCGAGGTGACTGCGAAGGCGTCGATATCGGGGTACGTCCCCAGATTTTCTGAAACGAGGACGTTGGTGTCGAGTATCGCCCTCATTGCACGAAGGGGTCGCTCAGATCGGACGCTGCTCTTTCCTCATTGAGTTCAGAGGACCAGGTTGAATCGGCCGGGTGCCGGAACGCGACCATCGCTGCTGCCCGACTCACCCACGGATCAGGTGCGATCGGCACGATCCGGGCGACGGGACGCCCGTGATCAGTGAGAACGTACTCGTCACCGTCGCGCACATTACGCACCATCTCCGTCGGATTCTGTCGGAGCTGTCCGAGCGAGATGTGCGCCTCTGGACGGGCAGGAAGACTCATATTTGAATGATACCCGTCTTGTAGATAATTATCTACGGTGCGCGTCAGCCGCCGAGGAGCCGCTACCACATGCCGAACGGCGGCTCCCCGTACGAGGAGCCGCCGTTTCGCCGGATAGGCGCGTCAGTCGTGCAGTGTGTCGAGGATGCTGTTGAGCGTCGTCGACGGACGCATGACGCTGTCGGCCTTCTTCTCGTCGGGACGGTAGTAGCCGCCGAGGTCGACAGGCGATCCCTGCACCTCGATGAGCTCCTGCTCAATCGCGTCAGACTTCTCCTCAAACGCCTCAGCGATCGGCTTGAGCGCTGCGGCGAGCTCGGCGTCGTCCGTCTGCTGGGCGAGCTCCTCGGCCCAGTACCGGGCGAGCCAGTAGTGGCTGCCGCGGTTGTCGCGCTCGCCCGCGCGGCGGGACGGCGACTTGTTCTCATTGAGGAACGTCGCGGTCGCGGCATCCAGCGTCTCACCGAGCACGGCGGCACGGGCGTTGTCGGTCGCGCGGGCGAGGTGCCGGAACGACTCCGCGAGAGCCATGAACTCGCCGAGCGAATCCCAGCGCAAGTGGTTCTCTTCGAGCAGCTGCTGCACGTGCTTCGGAGCGGAGCCGCCCGCGCCGGTCTCGAACAGCCCGCCGCCGGCGAGAAGCGGGACGACGGAGAGCATCTTGGCGCTCGTGCCGAGCTCGAGGATCGGGAACAGGTCGGTGTTGTAGTCGCGCAGCACGTTGCCGGTCACCGAGATGGTGTCGAGGCCCTGGCGGATGCGCTCGACCGAGAGCTTCGTCGCCTCGATGGGCGAGAGGACGCGGATGTCGAGGCCGTCGGTGTCGTGCTTGGGCAGCTCGTCGTTGACCTTCATGATGAGCTCGGCGTCGTGAGCGCGGTCCTCATCGAGCCAGAAGACCGCGGGAGTGTCGGACAAGCGAGCTCGCTCGACCGCGAGGCGCACCCAGTCGCGCACGGGGATGTCCTTGGTCTGGCATGCGCGCCAGATGTCGCCGGCCTCGACGTCGTGCTGGATGAGCACGTCGCCGGTCTGGTTGACCACCTCGACGGAGCCGTCCTGCGGAATCAGGAAGGTCTTGTCGTGGCTGCCGTACTCCTCGGCCTTTTGCGCCATGAGGCCCACGTTCGGCACGGAGCCCATCGTGGTCGGGTCGAAGGCGCCGTTCGCCTTGCAGTCCTCGATGACCGCCTGGTACACGCCGGCGTACGAGCTGTCGGGGATGACGGCGAGGGTGTCCTCCTCCTGGCCGTCGGCGTCCCACATGTGGCCCGAGGTGCGGATCATCGCCGGCATGGACGCGTCGACGATGACGTCGGAGGGGACGTGCAGGTTCGTGATGCCCTTGTCGGAGTTGACCATCGCGATCTTCGGGGCGCTCTTGAAGCCCTCGTCGATCGCGGCGCGCACACCATCGGCGACGTCGGCCGGGACCTGGTCGAGGCCCGCGAGGATGGCGCCGAGTCCGTTGTCGGCGCGGAGGCCCGCTGCCGCGAGCTGCTCGCCGTACTTCTCGAAGACGCCGGGCAGGACGGCGCGCACGACGTGGCCGAAGATGATGGGGTCGGAGACCTTCATCATCGTCGCCTTGAGGTGGGCGGAGAAGAGGATGTCCTCCTTCTTCGCGCGTGCGACCTGCTCGGCGAGGAAGGCGTCGAGGGCCTTCGCGCTCATGAACGTTCCGTCGACGATCTCGCCGGCGAGGACCTTCAGTCCGTCCTTGAGCACGGTGACGCCGTCGGACGTGACGAGACGGATCTGCAGCACGTCGTCGGCCGGGAGCGTGACCGACTTCTCGTTCGAGCGGAAGTCGCCCGAGCTCATCGTCGCGACGTTCGTCTTGGAGTCGGCGCTCCACGCGCCCATCGAGTGCGGGTGCTTGCGCGCGTACTCCTTGACGGCGCGCGGTGCGCGGCGGTCGGAGTTGCCCTCACGGAGCACCGGGTTCACGGCGCTGCCCTTGACGGCGTCGTAACGGGCGCGGGTGTCGCGCTCCTCGTCGGTCGCCGGCTCGTCCGGGTATGCGGGAAGGGCGACGCCCTGCGCCTGCAGTTCCGCGATCGCGGCCTTGAGCTGGGGCACGGAGGCGGAGATGTTGGGAAGCTTGATGATGTTCGCCTCGGGCGTCTGCGCGAGGGCACCGAGCTCGGCGAGCGCGTCGGACTGGCGCTGGCCTTCGGGCAGCTTGTCGGAGAAGGCCGCGATGATGCGGCCGGCGAGCGAGATGTCGCGGGTCTCGACGGCGACGCCGGCCTTGCTCGCGAACGCCTGCACGATCGGCAGGAACGAGTGGGTCGCGAGCATCGGGGCTTCGTCGGTGTGCGTGTAGATGATGGTCGCCATGTATTTGCGCTTCCTCGGTTTCGATTTCTGCGGTGACAACGCGGCGCGTGGATCCCGCGCACCTCTACAAAACTACCCGACACGGCGGTTCGGCGAATTCGTAGACTCTGTTCATGAGCGAGACCCGGGAGTTCGTCAGCGAAGGGCGCACGACGATTGTGACGATCTCGGGTGTCGACGGCGGCCCCGACTACGTTCTCGTGCACGGCATCGGCATGGGGCACCGGTACTGGTCGACGCTCGCCGACACGCTCGCCGAGACCGGTCGCGTGTACGCCCTCGACCTGCCCGGGTTCGGTGACGCACCGGAACCGGAGCACGCACTCGACATGGCGGCATCCGGAGATCTGCTCGCTCAGCTCGTGCGGCACTTCGGACTGAGCAGGCCTGTGCTGGTCGGGCATTCGATGGGCGCGCAGATCGTCGCCGAGGCCGTCGCGCGGCACCCGGATGTGAGCGACTGCGTCGTGCTCATCGCACCGACCGTGAACCGGCGCGAGCGCTCGGGCATCATGCAGGCGCTGAGGTTGCTGCAGGATGTGTCGCTGTCGAACCCGAAGGTGATGCGGCTCGGGCTCATGTACTACGCGATGGCGGGACCGCGCTGGTACTTCAAGAAGCTCGGGCTGATGCTCGAGCATCGCATTGAGGATGCCCTGCCGCGGGTCTCGGCGCGCACGCTCGTGATCCGCGGGGCACGCGACACCGTCGTGCCCGGTTACTGGGCACGCGAGGTCACGCGCCTTGCGCCGAGCGCGCGCCTCGTCGAGATCCCGGGGCGCGGGCACGAGACGATGATCACGGGCGGCGAACGCATCGCCCGGCTGATCGCGGAGCACGCGGGCGCCGTCGAGCCGGAGCTGGCCGGCGCGGACCTGCCTCCCGCTCGCCGCGGCCTTGGAGCCGCCGCGCTGTGGTGGGCGCTCGACTACGTGTACGCCGTGCGCTGGCAGATCGCCGCGCTGCTTCTTCGTGCGCCGGCGCGCTACTCTCGCGGCGACCGGTCTAAGCCGACGATTGTGATCTTGCCGGGGATCTACGAGACCTGGGTGTTCCTCAAGCCGCTCGCGGACCGGCTCTCATCGGCCGGCTACCGGGTGAGCGTCGTGCACGGCATGCGCTACAACCGGCTCAGCGTCGCACGCACGGCCGAGCTGCTCGATCGCGCTCTCTCGAAGGTGGCCGCGCCCGCGGCAGGCCGCATCATCGTCGCGCACAGCAAGGGCGGCCTGATCGGCAAGCAGCTCATGCTGTGGGGAAGCGTGGAGGTGCTCGGTCTCGTCGCCATCTGCACGCCGTTCGCGGGATCCCATCTTGCCCGCTACTCCCCCGATCCCAGCATCCGAGCGTTCCTGCCCGACGACGAGACGATCGTGGCCCTTGCCGGCGACACTTCCGTCGACGAGCGCATCACGTCGGTGTACGGTCACTTCGACCCTCACGTTCCCGAGGGCAGCGTGCTGCGCGGCGCGCGCAACATCGAAGTGGATGCCGCCGGTCACTTCCGGCTGCTGAGCGCCGCCCCAACGCTCGATGTCGTCGCCGACGAGGTGAACCGGATGGCGCGGGAATCGGCTGTCGCCGAGCGCGCGAGCGCCGGCTACGGCAGGCGCGGAACCGCCGCGACAAGCTGACGGGCGTAGTCGGTCGACGGCGACGACAGGACGCTGCGCGTCGCCCCCTCTTCGACGACGCGGCCGTCTTTGAGCACGATGCTGCGCTCGCACAGCGCCGCAACGGTGCTGAGGTCATGCGAGACCATCAGCAGGGCGAGGCCCGTCTCGGACCGAAGGCGTCGCAGCACGTCGATGACCTGGATGCGCGTCGTCACGTCGAGAGCGCTCACGGGCTCGTCGGCGAGCAGCACGCGCGGTCGGCAGACGATCGCGCGCGCGATCGCGATGCGCTGCCGCTGTCCGCCCGAGAACTCGTGCGGGTACCGTTCGAGCACATCGGCGGGCAGCCCGACCGAGTCGAGCGCCTCGCGCACACGCTGCCGTGCCGTGTCGCCCGAGGCGATGCGCAGGGAACGCAATGGCTCGGCGACGATGCGGTCGATGCGCTGCCGCGGGTCGAGTGAGGAGTACGGGTCCTGGAACACCGTCTGCACGCTCGATCGGAACAGGCGCATCGTCGCGGCGTCGCGGCGCTCGAGCGGCTTCCCGTCGAAGAGCAGCTCGCCCGCCGTGGGCGAGGACAGGCCGAGCATGAGAGCGAGGATCGTGGACTTGCCCGCACCCGATTCACCCACGAGGCCGACGGTGTCCCCGGCGTCGAGCGAGACGGACACTCCCTCGACGACGGGTTGTCCCTTTCCGTAGGCGAAGCTCGCGTCGCGCAGTTCGAGGAGGCTCATGAGGCTCCTCCGTCCGCGGCGTCCGGGCCCTGATCGAGGGCGGCGTCGAGCAGGCGGGCGCTGTCGACGAGACGACGGGTGTACGGCTCCCGCGGCGCCGCGACGACCTCGCGCACGTCCCCGGACTCGACGGCGCGACCGTGTTGCAGCACGACGACGTTCTCGGCCATGCGCGCGACGACCGCGAGGTCGTGACTGATGAACAGCAGCGCCATGTCGCGCTCGTTCACGAGACGATCGAGCAGCGAGAGCACCTCGTCCTGCACCGTCACGTCGAGAGCCGTCGTGGGCTCGTCGGCGATGAGCAGCCGCGGTCCGGCTGCGAGAGCGAGAGCGATGGCCACGCGCTGGCGCTGGCCGCCCGAGAGCTCGTGCGGATACGCGCGGGCGATGCGGGCATCCGGCAGCGACACCTCGGCGAGCGCGGCGGCGACCGCGCGGTCAAGCTCTGCACCGCGCAGCCCGAGGTGGCGGCGCATGGGCTCGGCGACCTGCCGGCCGACGCGCATGAGCGGGTCGAGGGCGCTCAGCGGCTCCTGAAAGACGAGGGAGGCGACCGGGCCGCGCAGCGGGCGCAGCATCCGATCGGGGGCGCCGATCACCTGCTGGCCGTCGAGGAGCACCGAGCCGGACGCCTCGAGACCCGCGCCGAGCAGCCCTGTGACGGCGAGGGAGGTGAGGGACTTGCCCGAGCCGGACTCACCGATGAGGCCGAGGCGCCGGCCCGCGTCGAGGGAGAACGACAGGTCGTCGACGAGCGCATCGCCGTCGGCCGTGCGCACGGAGAGACGGGAGACCTCGAGAAGGCTCATCGACTGCTCCTCGTTGGATCCGCGACGTCGCGCAGACCGTCGGCGATGAAGTTGACGCCGAGCACGAGCACGACGAGGGCGATACCGGGAGCGATCGCGCCGACCGGCGCGGTGAGCACGGTGCCCTGCGCCTCCTGCAGCATCCGCCCCCATGAGGCGTTGGGCGGCGGGGCGCCGAGCCCGAGGTACGACAGGCTCGCCTCGGCGAGCACGGCGACGCCGAACTGCAGGGCGAGGTTGACGCCGAGCATGGGGGCGATGTTCGGCAGCACGTGGCCGGCGATGATGCCGGGCAGGCGAGTGCCGCTCGTGCGGGCCGCGGTGATGTACTGCTCGCGCAGCACGCGGCGGGCGAGGATGCGCACGAGTCGGCCGACGACGGCGGACTGGGCGAGGCCGATCGCGAGGATCGCCGACCACAGCGACGCGCCCTGCACGGCGACGACGAGCATCGCGAGCAGCAGGACGGGGAACGCGATGATGACGTCGAGGGCGGCCGAGAGGGTGTCGTCGAGCCACGGGCTCGCGAAGGCGGCGATGAGCCCGAGCAGCAGGCCGAGCACCGCGGCGATGGCGACCGAGCCCGCGCCGACCAGGAGCGCGATGCGGGCGCCGATCATGAGCTGGGTCAGCAGGTCGCGACCGAGCTTGTCGGTGCCGAGCAGGTGGCTTCCGCTCGGACCCTCGAGCCTGGTTCCGCTCGTGTCCGACTGGCCGTAGGGCAGCCACACGAGCGAGACGAGGGCGAGCACGATGACGGCTGCGACGAAGACGATGCCGATCACGAGCGTGGCGCGGCGGCCGCGGCGCTTGCGGCGCGGCACGTCGGGAGCGGCATCCTGCAGGGCTATTGAGCTCATCGGTTCCCCGAGACTGATCGCCGCAAGCGCGGATCGACGAGGCGCTGCACGATGTCGGCGGCGAAGCCGACGAGCAGCACGAAGAGAGTGCTGACCACGAGCACGCCCTGGATGTTCGGGAAGTCGTGCTGGGCGATGGCGTCGAGCAGCATGCTGCCGAGACCGGGGAGGGTGAAGACGCTTTCGACGACGACGGCGCCGAGCAGCGTCGTCGAGAGCTCGATGCCGAGGATCGCGATGACGGGCACGGCGCCGTTGCGCAGGCCATGCCGCCACAGCGCCTCGGCGAAGCTCGCGCCGCCCGCCCGTGCGGTGCGCACGTAGCCGCTGCCGATCACGTCGAGGGTCGCCGAGCGCACGTAGCGGGTGAGCGAGGCGCTCATCACGACGGCGATCGTGATGATCGGCAGCAGAAGCGAGGTGAGCGCGTCGGCGGGGTCGGCCCAGTCCTCGCGCGGGAAGCCGCCGCTCGGCAGCAGGCCGAGACTGAGCGCGAAGATCCAGACGAGGATGATGCCGACCCAGAACACCGGGACGGCGATGCCGAGCTGCGCGAAGCCCGAGAGCGCGATGCCGTACCAGCGGTTCGACTTCACGGCGGCCACGACGCCGGCGGCGAGCGAGAGCACGAGGGCGAGCGCGAACGAGAGCAGCGTCAGCGGCAACGTGATGACGAGCCGCGACGCGACCTCCGGGCCCACGGGAAGCGTGCTGATGTAGGACTCGCCGAGATCGAAGCGCACCATCTGGCCCGCCCACAGCCCGAACTGCTCGAGCAGCGGCTTGTCGGAGCCCACCTGCGCGCGGGCCGCCGCGATCTGCTCGGGCGTCGCGTTCGCCGACAGCAGCGCGTTCGCGGGGTCGCCGGGCAGCAGGCGGAGCAGCACGAAGATCACCACGAGGGCCACGATGAGCGACACCACGAGGAAGACAGATCGGCGAAGCAGGTAGGCAAGCATGCAGAGTCAGACTAACGGGCGTGCGGATGCCGCGGCACGGGGCGCCGCGGCATCCGTTCGCTTACTTCTTGACGATGTCGTACGCGTAGAACTGCGAGTTGAGGCCGTTGATCGGGTACCCCGTGACGTCGCTCGCGGCGACGACGATCTGCGGGTAGAGGTAGAGCCACGCGCTCGCGGCGTCTTCGGCGATCTGCTCGTTGACCTTCTTCAGCAGCGCGGTCTGCTCGTCGGTCGTCTGGGCCTGCTCGGCCTCGGCGACCCATTTCTGCACGTCGGCGTTGTCGTAGCCCCAGTAGAAGTCGGGGTTGCCGTACCAGACGACGTCGCGGTCGTTGACGTGCTCCTGCAGCGTCGCCTCGAAGTCGTGCTTCTGGAACACCTTCGTGTACCACTCGTCGGCGCTGATCGTGTTGATCTTCACCGTGACGCCGACCTTCTTCAGCTCGGCCTGCAGAAACTCCGCGACGGCGGGGTGCGGGTCGTAGCTCGGGGTGTCGAGCGTGAAGCTGAAGCCGTCGGGGTAACCGGCCTCGGCGAGCTCCTTCTTCGCGAGGTCGGGATCGTACGGGTTCACCTTCGTGAGGTCCTCATACCAGGGGTCGGTCGGCGGCACCATCGAGCCGATGAGGGTTCCGTAGTCGCCCCAGATGGAGTTCAGCAGCTTCTCGCGGTCGATCGCGGAGTAGACGGCCTTGCGCACGAGCGTGTTGTCGAACGGCTTCACGCGGTCGTTGAACGCGAGCAGCTCCTTCGTCGTCGATGCGCCGTCGTTCACGGTGTAGTCGTCGTTGTTCTCGAACTGGCTGAGCGCGTCGGGGCTCTGCACGCTCGTGATGATGTCGATCTGCCCGGTGAGCAGGGCATTGTTCTGCGCGGTCGCGTCACTGTAGTAGTGGAAGACGACCTCGGCGTTCTTCGCCTTGGGCCCCCAGTAGCCGTCCCAGCGCTCGAGGCTCAGCGTGCTGCCCTGCTTCCAGTCGCCGAGCGTGTACGGACCCGTGCCATCTTCGCTCGTCGTGAGGTCGCTCGCGTCGGAGTTCACGATCCACACGTAGCTGAGGTTGTAGATGAACGAGATCGAGCGCTGCTTCAAGTGCACGACCACGGTCTTCTCGTCGGGCGTCTCGATCGAGTCGACGACCTCGAAGCTCGACTTGCGCGCCGACTGCGAGTCCTCGGCCGTGACGGCTTCGATGCTGCGCTTCACGTCGGTGGACGTGAGCGTCTTGCCCGAGTGGAAGGTGACGCCATCGCGCAGCGTGAACGTGTACGTGAGCCCGTCGTCGCTCACCTCGTCGCTCTTCGCGAGCAGCGGTTCGACCTTGCCGTCGTCGGTGAGCTTGTAGAGGCCCTCGTACACGTTGCCGCTGAGCGCCTCGGTGACGCCCTGCCCGCCGCCGCCGGTGTTGCTGAGGTTCTGCGGCTCGTACAGCGAGCCGATCTCGATCGTCGCGTCGGCGCCGCCGCTCGAGCTGCCGCCTCCGCCGCCGGCCGAGCAGCCGGTCAGAACGAGCGCGGCGCTCACGAGCGCGGCGGCGATGGTCAGGGTTCTCTTCACTGTTGTTCTCCTTGACTGAAAAAGACGAGGCGAGCGGATGCCGCGGGCGGCGGCATCCGGTCAGGCCGAGTAGATGTCGAAGCCGCCCGTGAACCGCACCTGCTTCTCACCGGCGATGACCGGCTCCGCGAAGCGGTTCTGCGCGGGCGGCAGCGGACAGTTGTACTGCGCCGAGAAGCCGCACGGCGGCACGAAGGCGCGGTTGAAGTCGAGGGTCACGGTTCCCGGCTGGCCGAACCCGCCGTCGTCGGCGCGCTGCACGAAGAGGAACCGGCCCGAACCGTATGTTCCCGTGTCATCGTCGCGGCCGTTCGTGGGATCGCCGAAGACGAGCAGAAGCACGCCGCCGTCATCGAACGCGGCGAACCGGTAGTCGACGCCGCCGCGGCGGAAGGTGATATCGCCCGGCACGACGAGCTCGCGTGTGCCGCCGTTGTCGCGGATGTGCTCGAACGGGATCGTACGCCCGGCGTCGACCGGCGTGAACGTCGCCTCGACCACCCAGTCGGGGTCGTAGGGGAACGTCGAGATCTGCTCGAACGCGCGGATCGCGGGCGACGCGGCGTCCCAGAAGCGCAGGCCGTACTCGTCGGCGCCCGTGTCGATGTTCCGGCGCTTGAGGCTCGTGACGGTGACGGATGCCGCCGCGCCCTGTCGCTCAGACGCGAGGTTCGGCCGCGCGCCGTCCGGCAGCCACCGCGTCTCGACGAGGGCGAGGTTTCCGGTGGGCGCGGTCACGGAATCGCGGCGCTCGCGACGCCACGCATCGTGATCGGCGCGCGCTGCGGCAAGGGTGGGTTCGGTCATGTCTCTTCGATCGTGAAGCAGAAATCGTCGCACGCGAAAACGCGTGTCCGAAAATGACAGCGCACGCACGGCCGTTCGTATTCCCGCGTTTACCGATCGCGGCGATCACTCCGCGGGTTGCACCGCCCGAGCGCCCCTGAGCGGGGCCTGTGCGCGCTATCGTGGCCCGAAGGAGGCCTGATGGTTCGCGAACTCGTCGTCCTCGGCACGTCGTCGCACCTGCCGACGCGCACGCGCAATCACAACGGCTACCTGCTGCTCTGGGATGGTGAGGGCTATCTGTTCGACCCTGGAGAGGGAACGCAGCGGCAGATGACCTTCGCCGGGGTATCGGCGTCGAAGATCACGCACATCTGCCTCACTCATGTGCACGGCGACCACAGTTATGGTCTCCCGGGCGTGATCTCCCGACTGGCGGCCGACGGCGTCGAGCACGACGTGCAGCTCCATTACCCGTCGAGCGGCGAAGAGTTTGTTCGTGCGCTCGTCTCGGTGGCGACTCCGCCGCCAAACCTTCATTTGGTCCCGCACGATGCCGCCGGCGAGGTCGCTGAGAACCTGAGGGTTGCGCCGCTCCGGCATCGCGTGGAGGCGTTCGGCTACCGGTTGACGGAGCCGGACGGTCGCACGATGCTCCCCGACAAACTCGCCGAAGCCGGCATCCTCGGTTCCGACATCGCACGGCTGCGGCGAGAGGGCTCGCTGGGCGGCGTGCGTCTCGACGACGTCAGTGTGCCACGGGCCGGCCAGAGCTTCGCATTCATCATGGACACCGCTCCGTGCGCCGGCGCGGAAGAGCTCGCCGACGGTGTCGACATGCTCGTCAGCGAGTGCACCTTCGCCGATGAGGACGCCGATCTCGCCCGTGACTATCTGCATCTGACGGCTGGGCAGGCCGGCGAGCTTGCCCGGGCATCACGCGCGCGGCATCTCGTGCTCACGCACTTCTCCTCGCGCTACCCGAACACGGATCAGCTCGTCGCTCAAGCGCAGGCTCGCGCACCGGAGACGATCGTTGCGGCAGCCGACGACTTCGATCGCTTCCCGATGCCGGCCCGACGCCGGCGATAGTGGCCAGGGATGCCTGGGATAGCGCGAGCGCTCACACTGCTCAGTGCACGTACTCCAGCAGGTCGTTGCCGAGTGTGCGCAGGGCGTCGATGACAGCGAGGCGTGTGAGCAGATCACTGTCGCTGAACGAGGTTGCGACGGCGTACGCCACGCCCGCCCGGGGCCCCCGCAGCACACCGACCTCAGCGCGCACGCCCGCATCCGACCCCGTCTTATTGAAGAGCGTGAGCTCGTGGGTGCCCTGCCGATGCGACAGCGGATCCAGCCCGAAGGCGGACGCGACGAGCGACAGGTCCATGTTGAGCGAGAGCCAGTCGACGAGCCGCTGACTCGCGGTCGGACTCGTCGCCTCGCCGCGCGCAACCTCCGAGAACAGCCAGGCGAGCTCTCGCATCGACCCGACGGAGAGTTGCGGCGCGTCGTCGGGTCCTCGCTGGTCGCGTGCGGAGTCGAGAAGGGCCGTGCGGTTGAGACCGAGCTTCTCGGTGCGCTCGTGCACCTTCTCGAGTCCGATCTCGCGCAGCAGCACGTTTGTGGCGAGGTTGTCGCCCGCCGCGGCGGTGAACACGGCGAGGTCGGCGACGGGAAACGACGGCGCCTGCAAGTGCTGCCAGATGCCGCCGTCGCCCACGTTGTCGCGCGCTTCGCGGTCGAGGATGACGAGCCCTTCGAAGTCCGGATCGTCGAGTCGCGCCGCGACCTCGGCGAGCAGCAACACCGTGCCGATTCCGGCGGTCGGCATCACGACGTAGTCGTCGATTGCGAGCAGCTCGCGGCCGCTGGCCAGATCCATGATGCGAGCCGAGACCTGCACGCCGTTGCGCGCGAGCACACCGAGGGCGGTGAACCCGCGCTCGAAGCTGTCGGCAGGCTCGCTGGCCCGATGCCTCGCGCGCCGGTCTCGTGGGCGCACTCGACGCTCAGGCGGGTGGGCCGGTGATGACACGCGCGTCACACTCCCTCATACGAGACCGGATGCTCCAGCTACCAGATCGTGACGCGCTCCTCGGGCGCAAGCCACAGCGCGTCGGTCTCCGTGACTCCAAAGACAGCGTAGAACTCGTCGATGTTCCTGACAATCTGATTGCACCGGAACTCGTTCGGCGAATGCGGATCGATCGCGAGCAGGCGAATCACCTCGGCGTCGCGGCTCTTCTGCCGCCAGGCCTGCGCCCACGACAGGAAGAAGCGCTCGGCCCCGGTCAAGCCGTCGACCACCGGCGGCTCCTGCCCGTCCAGCGAGATCAAGTACGCCTTCCAGGCGATGCTGAGCCCGCCGAGATCGCCGATGTTCTCGCCGATCGTGAGGGCGCCGTTCACGTGATGGTCCGGAACCTGCTCAGGGGCGAGCGCGTTGTACTGCTCGATGAGAGAGCCGGTGCGCTTCTCGAACGCCTCGCGATCGGCTTCCGTCCACCAGTCGGCGAGTCGTCCGTCCCCGTCGTAGCGGGACCCCTGGTCATCGAAGCCGTGCCCGATCTCGTGGCCGATGACGGCGCCGATCGCACCGTAGTTCGCCGCGGCGTCTCGCGTCTCATCGAAGAACGGGTACTGCAGAATGGCCGCAGGGAACACGATCTCGTTGAATCCCGGATTGTAGTAGGCGTTGATCGTCTGCGGCGTCATGAACCACTCGTCGCGATCGAGGGGCTTCCCGATCTTGCTGACCTCGCGGTGCTGCTCGAATCGACCGGCACGGCGCACGTTGCCCACGAGATCGCTCGAATCGATCTCGAGGCTCGAGTAGTCGCGCCACTTCACGGGGTAGCCGATCTTCGGCGTGAACTTCTCGAGCTTCTCGAGCGCCCGCTCGCGCGTGGCCGGGCTCATCCACTCGAGCGTCGAGATCGACTGCCGGTAGGCCTCCACGAGGTTCGCGACGAGCTCGTCCATCGCGGTCTTGGCCTGCGGCGGGAAGTGACGCTCGACGTAAACGCGCCCGACGGCCTCGCCCATCGCGCCCTCGACGAGGGAGACGCCGCGCTTCCACCGCTCGCGCTGCTCGGGCGTGCCCGTCAGGGTGCGGCTGTAGAAGTCGAAGTTCTCGGCCGAGAAGTCGTCGGTGAGGTACGGCGCTGCGCCGTGCAGCACCTTCCACGCCACCCAGTCCTTCCAGGCGTCGAGGTTCTCCTCGACGAGCACGTCGCCGAGGCCCTCGAGGAAGGAGGGCTGCATGACGACGACTTCGGCGAGCGCGGACGCCGGCACGTCGATGGCCTCACGCCACGGCGTCAGATCCACGCCCTTGACGAGAGCGAAGGCGTCGTCTCCGGTGTAGAGGTTGTACGTCTTCTGCGCGTCGCGCGTTGCCACGTTGTCCCAGTGATGCGACGCGATCTGCGTCTCGAGATCGAGAACGCGGCGAGCACGACCGGCCGCGTCATCGAGGCCGCCGAGCGTGAACATGCGCTCGAGGTGGCCGAGGTACGCCTCACGGGTCTCAGCGAAGCGTTCCTCCCGGAAGTAGCTCTCGTCGGGCAGCGTGATGCCGGACTGCACGATGAACATGATGTAGCGCTCGGGGTTGCCCGGGTCGTTGTCGACGCCCATGCCGATGAAGCCGCCGACGCCGTCGTTCTCGAGTCGGCCGAGTGTGGCGAGCAGCTCGGGAATGGACGAGATCTCGGATGCCGCCCGCAGCTGCTCCGCGATGGGCTCGGTTCCGAGCTCGGCGATGCGCTCGGTGTCCATGAAGCTCGCGTAGAGATCGCCGACCTTGCGCGCCTCGACCGCGGCATCCGTGTCGTCGAAGACGCCGTTCTGCGCATCGAGGATGATCTGCTGCACGTTCTTCTCAGCGGTCTCCGCCAGCTGATAGAAGGTGCCCCACCGCGCCTTGTCGGACGGGATCTCGGTCTCGTCGAGCCACGTGCCGTTGACGTGTCGGAAGAGGTCGTCTTGCGGTCGGATGTTCGGGTTCAGCTTGTCGGCTTCGATGCCGGAGGACAGCGCAACATCAGTCATGCGCCCAGCCTACGTGAGGCGACCGACGGAGCAGTCGTACCCGGCTCAGTGCACGATGCAGAAGGGGTGACCGGCGGGGTCGAGGAAGACCCGGAAGTGCTCGTACTTCTTGCCGGTGTCGGTTGCGCCGTGCTCGAGCACCTGCCGCTCCGCCTCGTCGAGGTCGTCGACCATGACATCGAGATGGAATTGCTGCGGCACCTCCTGGTCGGGCCATTCCGGTGCGCGATAGTTCTCGACCTGCTGGAACGCCACGGCGGGGATGCCTTCGGCGTAGCCGATCGTGATCCAGTCGTCCTCGGTCTCGACGCGAGCCATGCCGAGCAGCTCCTCATAGAACGGCGCGAGCGCGGCCGGATCCGGGCAGTCGATGACGGTTGCGTGCAGTTTTCCGATCATGCGGTCGAGAGTACGGGAGACCCCCGACCTCCGGTAGCCCCCGGCGCCAGAACGGGTGTCGGAGGGTGGTGGCATCCTTCGTGCATGGACAGCAATTCCCCCACGATTGACGAAGTCCTGGTGCCGTTCTTCGACGATCTGACTGAGCACAAGACGGGGCGCAGGCTGCGCCGCGTTTTCCAGGTCGAGGCGCGACTGCGCGAGTACCTCGAGGCGGAGGGCCATCGCTGCCTCAGCTCCGTTTCCTTCGAGCTGCTCACCCTCGAGAAGACGTTCGAACCCCGGCGCGCCTTCACGAGATGCATGCGCACGGAAGACCTCCTCTACGCGCTGCGCCCCTTCATCGAGGCCCCCTGGCTCCCCGAGGAGAGGGTGCAGGCGAGTGTGCAGGTCTCCGTCGTCGAGAAGCTCGCGCTGTCGATGCGCGCGCACGACCAGCTCGATCTCACCCAGGTCGCGGAAGAGTTCGCGCGCCTCGAGATCGCGCTGATCCAGATCAAGCAGTCGCAGCGCGTCGAGGCGGCCTCCCGCCGATAGAGTCGAAGCCGTGAAAGCCGTCGACCGCGAGATTCTGCGCCTTGCGGTCCCCGCGCTCGGGGCGCTCATCGCCGAGCCGATGTTCCTGCTCGCCGACTCCGCCATGGTCGGCCACCTCGGCGTCGAACCGCTCGCGGGACTCGGGATCGCGAGCGCCGTGCTGCAGACGATCATCGGCCTCATGGTGTTCCTGGCCTACGCGACCACGCCGGCCGTCGCCCGGCGGCTCGGCGCGGGCGACGAGCGCGGCGGCGTCTCCGTCGGCATCGACGGGATCTGGCTCGCCTTCGGGCTCGGCGTCGTTCTCGCCCTTCTCGGCTGGCTCGCGACCCCGATTCTCATCGCACCGTTCGGGGCGACCGCTTCCGTCTCAGCGCAGGCATCGACCTATCTCTCGATCTCGATGGCCGGAATCCCGGCGATGCTCGTCGTATTCGCCGCGACCGGGCTCCTGCGCGGGCTGCAGGACACGCGCACTCCCCTGTTCGTCGCCGTCGGCGGGTTCGCAGCGAATATCGGCCTCAACTACGTCTTCATGTACGTGCTCGACTTCGGCATTGCGGGCTCCGCGCTCGGCACGGTCGTCGCGCAGTGGGCGATGGTCGCCGTCTACGTCGCCGTGGTACTGCGCCACGCCCGACGCACGTCCGCCACCGTGCGCCCGACCCGCGAGGGGCTGCGCGGCTCCGCGCTCTCGGGCGGCTGGCTGTTCGTGCGTACCGCGAGCCTGCGCGCGGCCATGCTGCTGTCGATCTTCGTCGCGACCTCGCTCGGCACAAGCGAGCTCGCCGGATTCCAGATCATGATGACGCTGTACTCGACGGCAGCCTTCGCACTCGATGCGCTCGCGATCGCCGCGCAGGCCCTCATCGGCAAGAATCTCGGGGCCTCCGACGTCGACGCCGTCCGGTCCGTGCTCGCGCGCTGCATCGTCTGGGGGCTCTGGGCGGGCGTCGTGATCGGCGCGATCATCGCCGGATTGAGCGGAGTGCTCGGCCACCTCTTCACGGGCGACGCCGAGCTCGCCGCTCAGATGCAGCCCGCGCTCGTCGTGCTGGGCGTCAGCGTCCCGCTCGGCGGGTTCGTCTTCGTCCTCGACGGGGTGCTGATCGGCGCGGGTGACGCGCGCTACCTTGCGCTCACCGGGATCGTGAACCTCGCCTGCTACGTGCCGCTCGCCCTCTGGGTCTACGCCGCGCAGCCGACGGGCGCGGCCGGGCTCGCCTGGCTGACCGCGGCCTTCAGCCTCGGCTACATCGCCGCGCGGGCCGTCACGCTCGGCATTCGTTCCCGCACGACAACGTGGATGAGGACCGGCGCATGAGCCGCCTTCGCATCGTCGTCGCGCACGGCTACCTCGCGAACCCGCAGATGCACTGGTTCCCGTGGCTGCGCGAGCACTATGCGCGCACGCTCGGCGACGATGTCGTGCGCGTGCCGGCGCTGCCGAACTCCACGGATCCCGAGCTCGAGCCATGGGTCTCGACGCTCGCCGAGGCGATCGGCGAGGTGGACGACGACACGATCCTGATCGGCCACAGCCTCGGTTCCATCACGACGCTTCGGGTTCTCGATCGGATGCCGCGCCCGTGGAGCCTGCGCGGCCTCATCCTCGTGGCGGGCTTCGCCGAACCGCTGCCGAACCTGCCGAAACTGGATCCGTTCACGGCGGAGCCCGTCGACTTCGAAGCGATCATCGCAGGCGCACGACAGCGGCACGTCGTCGGCTCCGACAACGACACGACTGTCGCCCCGCCGATCACCGCCCGACTCGCGCAGCACCTCGCCGCCCCGCTCACGATCATCCCGGACGGCGGTCATTTCGTGCAGCGGCAGGGCTGCCGCAGCATCCCCGAGCTGCTCCCGATCATCGACGGGATGCTGGACGGCTGAGCCGCGAGCGACCGAAGCATCCACCGATCGGTGGAGGGCGGAATCAGCCGGTCGGACGCTCTGCCGGCGGCATCCGCTCGGCCAGTGTGGAAGCATGCCAACACACACAGACAACATCGTCGAGGTACGAGACCTCCAGAAGCGCTACGGCTCGTTCACGGCGCTCGACGGCGTGAGCTTCGACATCCGCCGCGGCGAGACGTTCGCCCTGCTCGGCCCGAACGGGGCGGGCAAGTCCACGACCATCGAGATCCTCGAGGGCTACCGCCGCCGCAGCGGCGGCGAGGCGCGCGTGCTCGGCGTCGACCCCGAGCGCGGCGACCTCGGCTGGCGCGCGCAGCTCGGCATCGTGCTGCAGTCGACGGGCGAGTCCGGCAACCTCACGGTGCGCGAGCAGCTCACCGAGTTCGCGGGCTACTACCCCAGCCCGCGCGGCGTCGACGAGGTCATCGAGGCCGTCGGCCTCGAGGCGGCGCAGAAGACCCGCATCGGCAAGCTCTCGGGCGGCCAGCGCCGCCGCGTCGACGTCGCGCTCGGCATCATCGGCCGGCCGCAGCTGCTGTTCCTCGACGAGCCCACGACGGGTTTCGACCCCGAGGCGCGTCGCCAGTTCTGGGAGCTCATCCGCTCGCTCAAGGCGGAGGGCACGAGCATTCTGCTCACGACGCACTACCTCGACGAGGCCGCACAGCTCGGCGACCGGGCCGCGGTCATCGCCGGCGGCCGCCTCGTGGACATCGGCGCTATCGACGAGATCGGCGGCCGCGAGGCTCGCACTCCCCTCGTGAAGTGGACGGATGCCGCCGGCCGGCGCCGCGAGATCCGCACCCACGAGCCGGCCACCGCCGTCGCGGCACTCGTCGCCGAGGCCGGCGCGGAGCCGCGCGACGTCGAGATCGTGCGGCCGACGCTCGAAGACGTCTACCTCACCCTCATCAACGCGGACGCCGGCGAGACCGCTGCCGCAGCATCCGACACCGAACAGGAGTTCGCAGCATGACCGCCCTCACCGCACCGCTCATCCCGACGCTTCCCGCGGGGCGCTCGCTTCGCCTCGGCCTGCGGCGCATCCCGCTCGAGCTGAAGATGTACTTCCGCGCGGGCGACCAGGTGTTCTTCACCTTCCTCTTCCCGACGCTGATCTACGCGCTGTTCGCGACGGTGTTCAGCGACCAGGAGCTGCCCGACGGCGTCTCGATGGCCACCTACTACCTGCCCGGTCTGATCGCGGGCGCGATCCTGCTGTCGGGCGTGCAGAACCTCGCGGGCGACATCGCCGTCGAGAAGAGCGACGGCACGCTCAAGCGCCTCGGCGGCTCGCCGCTGTCGCCCGTGTCGTACTTCATCGGCAAGCTCGGGCAGGTCGTCGTGACGAGCCTGCTGCAGCTCGCGCTGCTCGTCGGCGTCGCGGTGCTCGGCTTCGATGCGGCGCTGCCTGACACGGCCGAGGGCTGGGCGATCGTCGCGTGGGTGTACGTGCTCGGCATTGCGGCGTGCTCGTTCGCGGGAATCGCGCTCTCGGCGCTGCCGCGCTCCGGCAAGACCGCGTCGGCCGTGATCATCCCGATCGTGCTCGTTCTGCAGTTCATCTCGGGTGTGTACCTGCAGTTCTCGGCGCTGCCCGAGTGGCTGCAGAGCGTCGCGGGATTCTTCCCCGTGCGCTGGATGGCGCAGGGACTGCGCGGAGCGTTCCTGCCCGAGTCCTACGCCGCCGCGGAGCAGAGCGGCGCCTGGGATCTGCCGCTCGTCGCGATCATGCTCGCCGTGTGGATCGTCGTGGGCCTCGTGCTCGCGCGGCTCACATTCCGCTGGATCCACAAGGACAAGTGAGGGCGGCCGGGCCGGACGTGAGACAGTGATCAGCGTGAACACTCGCACCTGGTGGGACATCGCCGCCGGCGTCACTCTCGTGGCGCTCGCGGCGCTGTTCCTCGTGAACCCCGACAACAGTGCCGGCGAGCGCATCGTGCTCATCGGCGTCCTTGCCGGGATCGGCGCCGTGTACGCGTTCGGCGCCCGCCGTTTCATCGCGATCGACCTCGCCGACGATGAGGATCCGCCGCTCGGGCTCGGGCTCAGCCTGCAGGCGGCGCTGCTCGCCCTCGTCACGGTCGGCGTGTTCGTCGACCCGAACATGATGTCGGCGCAGATCGTCGTCATGCCGCTGATCTGGATGAGCGCGCGTTCGACGGTGCACGCTGTCATTGCGAACATCTGCGCGGCTGCGCTCTTCGGAACCGCGTACGCGGCCGGCGGCGGCTGGACGAGCGGCAGCATCGGCACGGGGTTCACGATCTCCGTGGTGTCGGCCGCGTTCAGCGTGGCGCTCGGCCTGTGGATCACGCGCATCGCCACGTGGGGCGTCGAACGTCAGCGGCTCCTCGAGGAGCTCACCGCGACCCAGGGCGAGCTTGAAGCGGCGCACCGCGAGGCCGGGGCGGCCACCGAGCGCGAGCGACTCGCGCGCGACATCCACGACACGATCGCGCAGAGCCTCACGAGCATCGTCATGCTCGCCCAGCGCCTCCGCCTCGAGGACACCGGCTCGGAGGCCGCCCAGCTCATCGAGGAGACCGCTCGCGAGGCGCTCGTCGAAGCCCGCGCGCTCGTCGCCTCGAACGCGGCGGTCACCCCCTCGGCGGCATCCGGATCGCTTGAGGCGAGCCTCGTGCGACTGGGCGAGCGCTTCGAGCGCGAGACGGCCGTGCGCGTGGCCGTCGACGCTCACCTGGAGGTTCCGCTCTCCCGCGATCTCGAGGTCGTCATCCTGCGCTGCGCGCAAGAGGGACTGGCGAACATTCGCAAGCACGCGGGCGCGACCGCGGTGTCGCTCTCGCTCGCGACAGAGCGCGACTTCGCCGTGCTCGTCATCCGCGACGACGGCCGCGGCCTCGGCGGCTATCGGCTCGCCGACGAGGGCGGCTTCGGCCTCGTCGGCATGCGCGATCGGCTCGCGCTCGTCGGCGGGAGCCTTCAGGTGACGGACGCCCCCGGCGGCGGCGTCTGCCTGACCGTGCGCGTCCCGCATCCATCCGTTCACCCTCAGGAGGCATTTCAGTGATCCGCGTTCTCGTCGCCGACGACCACCCGATCGTGCGCGGCGGCATCGTCGGCCTGCTCGACCTCGCCGACGGCATCGAGGTCGTGGCCGAGGCGGCGACGGGCGCGCAGGCGCTCGAGCGCACGCTCGCGACAGAACCCGACGTCGTCATGATGGACCTGCGGATGCCGGAGCTCGACGGCGCGAGCGCCACCGCGCGCATCCTCGCCGAGCGCCCGCAGACGCGCGTGCTCGTGCTGACGACGTACGAGTCCGACGATGACATTCTGAGCGCGATCGAGGCGGGCGCGTCAGGCTACCTGCTCAAGGCCGCGCCCGCGGAGGAGATCGTGGCGGGCGTTCGCGCGGTTGTCGACGGCAAGACGGTGCTTGCGCCGTCGATTGCGGCGACGCTCGTGCAGCGCATGCGCGGCGGCGCCGACGACCGGCAGCTTCCCGCACTGAGCCCCCGCGAGCTCGACGTTCTGCGGCTCGTCGCGAAGGGGCACAGCAACCCGCAGATCGCGCGGGAGCTGTTCATCGGCGAGGCGACTGTGAAGACGCACTTGCTGCACGCGTTCGACAAGCTCGGCGTCTCCGACCGCACGCGTGCGGTCACGCTCGCTCTGGAACTCGGGCTGCTCTAGCCTCGTGCCTCGGCCGGCACGAGGGAGACCCGACTGCTCAGCCACTCGTACTCGGAACCCGCCGTCTGCTCGGTCTCGAGCGGCTCGAACCCGGCGCGTTCGGCGACAGAGCGCGAGCGCGGATTGGCGGGGGACACACGGATGACCGCCTCGGAGATGCCCGGCACCTGGTCGAGGAACGACACCATGAGCATCACCGCGCGCGTCGCGATTCCGCGACCGCGCGTGTCGGGGTACAGCCCGTAGACGATGTCGGCCTGGTTGTCGTGCAAGTCCTCACGACCCACCTCCGCCGTGATCGTGCCGGCGAGCTTGCCCTCGCTCATGATCGCGAAGGCGAACGTGGGGCCACCGGCCTCCCAGGCCTTCTCGGCGTCGGCGAGACGGCGCTTCTCCGTCGCCTCGGTGCCGTCCGCCCCGTCGAGCCACGTGACGTACTCGACGTCTTGGCCGGCGAGGTGCGCGTCGGCATCCGCCATCGTGAGCGGCCTCAGCATCACGACGCCGTCGTCGGAGTACAGAACCTTGATCATCGCTCCCCCTTGCTTGTCGTCTCGTTCGGGTCATCGAGCCAGGTCAGCGCAGCCGTCACGAGCGCCGCGATGCCCGTCCGCAATGTCGGCTCGGGCAGCGGCGCGAAGAACGGCGAGTGGTTCGACGGCACGCCCGCCGGCAGCGACGGGCCGAGCGCGGCGTCCGCGAACAGGGCCGGATCCGCTCCGCCGAGCAGCCAGTAGACGAGCGGAGCGCCGGCCGCGGCGGCGAGGTTGCCGACGTCCTCGCTGCCCATGAGCCGGGGCACCTCGATGACGGCTCCGTCGCCGAGGCACGCACGGAAGGCGTCGAGAGTTCTCGCGGTCGCCTGCGCGTCGTTCACGAGAACGGGGAACGCGTCACCGCGGCTGATCTCAGGTTCTCGGGCGGCGCCGGATGCTTGTGCTTCAGCGTTCACGATTCGAGTGACGGCGCCCACGAGCCGCTCTCGGACGGAGTCGGTGTAGCTGCGGATGTTCACGCCGAGGCGGGCCTCGTCGGGAATGATGTTGTTCTTGGTTCCCGCGTGGATCTGGCCGACGGTGAGCACGCCGGTCTCCGCCCCCGCGATCTCGCGCGACACCACTGCCTGCAGCCGCATGACCGTGGCGGCCGCCATGACGACGGGATCGATCGTCGACTCGGGCTGCGAGCCGTGCCCGCCACGCCCGAACATGCGGATGTCGAGCTCGTCCGTCGCCGCGAACGCGGGACCCGCGACGGCGCCGAGAGTCCCGGCGGGCAGGGGCATCACGTGCTGGCCGAGCACGATGTCGGGCGTCGGCACTCGATCGAACAGGCCGTCGTCGACCATGACCTGCGCGCCGCCGCCGTTCTCCTCGGCGGGCTGGAAGACGAGAACGAGGGTGCCGGCCCACTCCGCGGCCTCGCCGGCGAGGACCTCGGCGGCGCCGAGCAGGGCGGTCACGTGCATGTCGTGACCGCACGCGTGCATGACGGGCACCTCGTTGCCCGCGGGATCGATGCCCGTCGCCGTCGAGGCGTAGGCAAGCCCCGTCTGCTCCCGCACGGGGAGCGCGTCCATGTCGGCGCGCACGAGCACCGTCGGGCCGCTGCCGCGGGCGAGGACGCCCACGACTCCGGTGCGTCCGATCCCGGTCTGCACGGCGTAGCCGAGCGAGCGCAGCCGTTCGGCGACGATGCCCGCCGTGCGGTGCTCGGCGAACGACAGCTCGGGGTTGCGGTGAAGGTCCTCGTACACCGAGCGCAGCTCGTCGGCGGCGTCGCCGGAGGCCTTCGCCACCGGCTCGACCTGCACCTTCACGTTCGCCACGCTGCCTCCGATCGTCGTGACTCCAGCGTATCCCGCACGCCTGCTCGCGGCATCCGCCGGCTCACGCCCGCGGCGGCGCCGTCGTCTCGCCGGCGATGAACCGCACCTCGAACGAGGTCGACTCCGCGCGCTCCCCCTCGAGCATCGCGATGACGGCACGGCCGGCCGCCGTCCCCTTTGCCTGCGCGGGCTGCGCGACGGTCGTGAGGCGAGGCGCGAGGTTGTCGACGCGGATGCCGTCGAAGCCGACCACGCTCACGTCGCGCGGCACCTCGAGCCCGAGCGATTCCGCGGCAGCGATGACTCCCGCGGCGATGAGGTCACTCTGCGCGATGATCGCCGTGGGGCGCTCGTCGGCGGGAACGTCGAGCAGCGCGCGGGCCGCGTGCTTGCCGGCATCCACTCGGCTGGCGCCCGCGACCCAGCCCGTGAGATTCGGGTAGACCTCGCGCGCTCCCGCGAGGCGCGCCTTCGCGGGAGCGACGCTCAGCGCCTCGAGCTCCGGCGTGAGGGGCACGGGACGCGTGGGCCGCGTGATGCCGAGGGTGACGACCGCGACGCGCTCGTGCCCGAGATCCCGCAAGTGCTGCGCGAGAAGGCGGGAGCCGCCGCGATTGTCGACGCTGATCACGGGGTTGTCGCCGACATCGTCCGACTCGATCGCCACGACGGGGACGCAGCGCCGACGCAGCACGTCGATCGTCTGCGCGAGGTCGCCGTGCCAGCCCATGAGCACGACCGCGTCGACGGGAGCGTCCACAATGGTCACTTGGCTTGATCCCTCGTCCTGTTCGCTCATGAGCAGCAGGCCGGCGCCGATTCCGCTCAGCTCCTCAGCGAGCCCGTCGAGCGTCTGGATGAGAACGGGGTCTCGAAAGGAGACGCCGATGCGCGAGGCGAGCACGGCTCCGACGATGCCGCTGCGTCCCTTGCGCAGTCCCGCGGCCCGGGGGTCCGGGCCGGCATAGCCCAGGTCGGATGCCGCCTGCAGCACCTTCTGCTTTGTGGCATCCGACACCGGCCCCTGCCCGCTGAACGCGATGGAGGCCGTCGACGGAGACACCCCCGCCCGCGACGCGACGTCGGCGAGGGTCGGACGGCCGTCGGGGAGGGGGTTCCGCGGCATGACTGTCTCCTGCTCGATCAGTGTCGATACGCTTGACGCTCTGCGATCGTCTCGGCTAGCTTAGGCTGGATTCCCTTGATCGAATCGATTCGATCCCCGTTCTCGAGAGACGACCGTGACCCACACCATCGCCCGCGGGCAGCTCATCGCCTGGCGCAACGCCATCTTCGTCGTATTCACGCTCTCGGGGCTCAGCGTCGCGACCTGGGCGGCTCGCGTGCCCACGATCAAGGCCAACCTCGACATCACGACGGGAGCGGTCGGACTGCTCGTCATGTGCATGTCGGTGTGCTCGGTGATCGGCTTGATCCTCTCCCCCATCATGCTCGCGCGCTTCGGCGCCCGACGCAGCATGGTGACGTCTCTGAGCTTCGTCGCCGCGGGCCTGACGCTCATCGGGCTCGGCGCCGCCGTCTTCTACACGCCCGCGCTCGTGGGGATCGGCCTCGGCCTATTCGGATTCGGGAACGGCAGCGTCGACGTGACCATGAACGTCGAGGCCGCCGCGAGCGAGAAGGCGCTCGGCAAGACGATAATGCCGCTCATGCACGCGTGCTTCAGCGGCGGCACCGTCGTCGGCGCGGGCATCGCCGCCCTGGCCGAGCTGCTTGACGTTCCTCTGATCTGGCACGCGCTCGGCATGGCGGTGCTCATCGTCGCCGCGGCCGTGGCCGCCGTGCGGTACGTCCCCGTGCGCGAGGAGCTCGAGGACGAGGCCGCCTCGCACGAGAACTGGCGCTCTCGCCTTCGCGCGAATCTCGCCGTGTGGAAGGACCTGCGGCTGCTGGCGATCGGCGTCATCATCCTCGGAATGGCGTTCGCCGAGGGAAGCGCGAACGACTGGGTCGCTCTCGCCGTCGTCGACGGGCACAGCCTCACGGAGTCGACGGGAGCCACGGTGCTCGCGGTCTTCCTCACGGCGATGACGGCCGGCCGCGTGGTCGGCGGTCCGTTCCTCGACCGGTTCGGCCGTGTTCCCGTGCTCGTTGCGTGCTCGGTGTCTGCCGTTCTCGGCTTGTTCCTGTTCATCATCGCCCCCGGACTGCCGATGCTCATCGTCGGAGCGATCCTCTGGGGACTCGGCGCCTCCCTCGGCTTCCCCGTGGGCATGTCGGCTGCGGCAGACGCGCCGCGCAACGCGGCCGCTCGCGTGAGCGCCGTCGCGATCATCGGCTACTGCGCGTTCCTGGTCGGACCGCCCCTCATCGGCCTTCTCGCCGACCACATCAGCCTGCTCAATGCCCTGTTCGTTGTGCTCGCGCTCATTGCCTTCGCCGGCATCGCCTCTCCCGCCGCGCGCGAGCGTGCGAAGCAGCACGCCGTGAACTGACGCGATTAAACACGGCGTGACCCCCGCTCAGGGGTGACCCGCGACCTATACTTCTACAACGTGTAGAACTTCTACGTTGTGTAGAAGTCGACGTGAGCCGGCGAGCGCCGTCCGTTCCAGGGCCTCTCGCCGGCGGGGGAGAACAAGGAACACCGTGATTTCAGCATCCGCTACCGCCATCGTCCGAGACACGCTGCCTGCCATCAGCGCGGCCATCGGCGACATCACACCGATCTTCTACCAGCGCATGTTCGCTGCCCACCCGGAGCTGGAACAGGATCTCTTCAATCGGGGCAATCAGGCCCAGGGCGGGCAGCAGAAGGCGCTGGCCGGAGCGATAGGCGCCTACGCGACCCTGCTCGTGCGCGACGACGCCCCGAGCATCGACGCCATGCTGAACCGCATCGCGAACAAGCACGCGTCGCTCGGCATCGCCCCGGAGCAGTACTCGATCGTCCACCAGCACTTGTTCGAGGCGATCGGCATCGTGCTCGGCGACGCCGCGACGCACGAGGTCGTGGACGCCTGGTCGGAGGTCTACTGGGACATGGCCGCCGTGCTTGTCGGCCGCGAGACCGCGCTGTATGCCCGATTCGGGGTCGAACCGGACGACGTGTGGCGCGAGCTGCGCGTGCGAAGCCGCCGCCAGGAGTCGCCCGACACCGTCTCGTTCGAGGTGGCGAATGCCGATGGCAGCCCGCTTCCCGAGGCGCTGCCCGGGCAGTACATCTCGGTGCAGGTGGCGCTGCCCGACGGCGCTCGACAGATCCGGCAGTACAGCCTCACCCGCACGCAGAGCAATCGCGCGTGGGGCTTCACGGTCAAGGCCGAGCCGGCGCGGGAGGCGCGCGGCATCCCTGCCGGCCAGGTTTCGAACCACCTGCACCGCACCCTCTTCGAGGGCGACGGGCTGCGCTGCTCGCTCCCCTACGGGGACCTCGTCCTCGACGAGGGAACGGGCCCGCTGGTTCTGATCTCGGCCGGCATCGGCTGCACGCCCATCATCGGAATGCTCAACCACCTCGCGAGCCGACAGAGCCCGCGTGAGATCACCGTGCTGCACGCCGACCAGTCGATGGCCCGCCACGCGCACCGCGCAGAGCTCGCCGACCTCGTGACCGAGCTGCCGAACGCCCTGCTCATGCACTGGTACGAGGACCTGGCGTCGCATCCGGAGACGGAGGCCGTGTTCGAGGGGCTCATCAACCTCGATCGGGTCGCTCTCGCCCCGGACGCGCAGGTCTACCTGTGTGGTCCGGCGCCGTTCATGAAGGCGGTCCGCGCCAAGCTCGAGGAGCTCGGTGTCGACGACGCCAATGTTCACTACGAGGTGTTCGGGCCGGATGCCTGGCTCCCGGCCCACGCGCCCCGCGAGCTCGTCGGCTCGGGAGCCTGATTCCGGCGGGTCCGACGGCAGGCCTCTCGCCGTCGGTTCCTTCGCGCGCGCCAGGTACACTCGCAGGGTGCGATTGGTGATTGCGAAGTGCTCGGTTGACTATGCGGGTCGGTTGACCTCTCACCTTCCGCTGGCCACGCGACTGCTCATGATCAAGAGCGACGGCAGCCTTCTCGTGCACTCCGACGGCGGAAGCTACAAGCCGCTCAACTGGATGAGCCCCCCGTGCACCCTCTCGGTCGCCGACCCCGATGACGAGCAGCGCGAGTTCGGCGTCGCTCAGCTGTGGAAGGTGACGCACAGCAAGACGAGCGACCAGCTCGTCGTCTCCATCCATGAAGTACTGCATGACTCCGCGCACGAGCTCGGCATCGACCCCGGTCTGCAGAAGGACGGCGTGGAGGCCCACCTGCAGAAGCTGCTCGCCGAGCAGATCAACCTGCTCGGCGAGGGCCACACCCTCGTGCGCCGCGAGTATATGACGGCCATTGGACCGGTCGATATTCTCGCTCGGGATGCCGCTGGCGCCTCCGTCGCCGTCGAGCTCAAGCGTCGTGGCGACATCGACGGCGTTGAGCAGCTCACCCGATATCTCGAGCTCATGAACCGCGACCCGCTGCTCGCTCCGGTCAGCGGCGTCTTCGCCGCCCAGGAGATCAAGCCGCAGGCGCGCACGCTCGCGGAGGATCGCGGCATCCGCTGCCTGGTTCTCGACTACGACGCCATGCGCGGCATGGACCTGATCGACGGCCGCCTGTTCTGAGCCGCCTTGCCCCACCTTCGGGTCAGGTTCGATCGTTATGAGAGCGCGCTCAGGGGAAGTGATCTAGCATAGGCGGGTCATGACTATTGAATCCCCCTCCCTCGCGGACGCGGCAACGGCCGCCCCGCAGATCACCCGTACGTGGTCGTGCATTCTCTTTGACCTCGACGGCACTATCACCGACTCCGCCCCCGGAATCGTCAACCGCATCTTCCGCACTCTCGAGAAGGTCGGCCGCCCCGCCGCCACCGAGGACGAGCTCCTCGGCTGGGTCGGCCCGCCCATGCTCGAGTCTCTCGAGAACTACGGCTTCACCCCCGACGAAGCCGTCGACGCGCTGGGCGTCTACCGCTCGATCTCCGAGGCCGAGGGCCCGTGGGCCGGCTCGGCCGTCTACCCGGGCCTCGCCGGTCTCATCGCGCGCATCAAGGCCGCCGGAGTCCCTGTGGCTGTCGCCAGCAGCAAGCCCGAGTACCAGGTGACGAAGGTTCTCTCGCACTTCGGCCTCATCGACTGCTTCGACGTCGTCTGCGGCGCAAGCGCCGACGAGAGCGTGAGCGAGAAGGCCGATGTCATCGCGCTCGCCCTGAAGCGCCTGCAGCAGAAGGGCGTCGACACGTCGCACAGCGTGTACATCGGAGACCGCTCTTACGACGTCGAGGGCGCGACGGCCCACGGCATCCCCTCGATCATCGTCGAATGGGGCTACGGCTCCCCCGCCGAGGCCGAGGGCGCCATGGCGATCGTGCACTCCGTCGACACTCTCGGGGAGCTGCTGCTCGGCTGACTCCACTGCAACGCCAAGGCGAGTTTCCTACACTCGTCACATGGCAGGTCTGTGGTGGGTGCCCTCGCTCGTCGTCTTCGGCACAGCGACTGTGATCGCCGTCGCGATCACCCTTGCCGTGAAGGCGAGCAGGCGTCGCGCGATCGCTGCGGGACGCATCGTAGATCCGCGCCCCGAGAGCCTGGATCAGCTCGAGATCCGGGCGGGCCAAGCGCTCGTGAGCGCCGACGAGTCCGTTCGGCGCGGCGCGCAAGAGCTCGACTTCGCGGTCGCCCAGTTTGGTGACGATGCAACGCGCCAGTTCGCGGCGACCCTCGAATCGGCTCGCACGACGCTGCGCGAGGCGTTCCGGCTGCGGCAACGGCTGAGCGACGAAGTGCCCGACACGGACGGCGAACGCCGCAGGTGGTCGGAGCGGATCCTCGAACTGTGTGAGCAGACCCGCAATGAGCTGGACGCGACGACATCCACTTTCGACGATCGCCGAGCCGCCGAACGCGCTGCCCCCGACCGACTCCGCACGCTCACCGAGCGACTCGAGCGCGTGAAGGCCCGACTGCGGGATGCCGCCGAGCTGCGCGAGCGCCTCGGCCACGAGTACGCGCCCGAGGCCTTCGCCGACCAGGCGGACGCCGTCGCGACGGCAAAGGCTCAGCTGCTGATCGCAGAGGGCCAAGTCGGTCACGCTGCGGCGGCGACGGACTCCGCCGTTCCTGCCGTGCCCTCTATCGAAGCGGCCGAGCAGGCGGTCGGCGCGGCCGCCGACGCGCTCACGGCCCTCGAGCATTCGGCGGAGCGGCTGCGAGCCGCCGACGACGAGCTGGTCCAGATCCGCGAGCGCGCGCGACGGCACGCCGACGACGCCGCCCGCGTGCGCGACGCCAGCGAGCTGCCCGCCACCGCTCGAGAGATCGGCGAGGCAGTTGAGGCCCTCCGCACAGTGCTCGACGCGGAGGCGAGCCACACAGGGCTGCGCAATCCATTGGCCGCCATCGAGCGTGTGCGCACCGCGGATGATCGACTCGACGAGGCCCTCGCGACAGCGCGCACTCAGCAGCAGCGCATCGACAACGCCCGCGAGGCGCTCACGGGAGCGCTCTTCATGGCGCGCAGCCATCTCGAGACCGCGCGCGAGCTCATCACCGCGAACCGCCAGCGCGTCGGGGCCGACGCCCGCACGCGCCTTGCGGAGGCGGAGCGGCAGCTTGCCCTCGCCGAAGCGGAGTCCGATCCCGTCGCTGCTCTCGATGCCGCCCGGCGGGCCGCTCGCGTGGCCCAGGACGCCGACGCGCTCGCCCGCTATGACGTGGGACCGCGCACCGCACCCATCGCCCGCCGCTGAGCAGTCCCCATAGTCGCAGCGACTACACTTCGTGCGAGACCACGAGCAAAGGAACTGCGCCCCCGCATGACGATCGACAAGAAGGAACTCGCCGGCCTGACCAAGAAGGAACGGCGGGAGCTGCAGCGAGAGATGACCCGCATCAAGCGGGAGGCGGAGCGCAAGCGGCGCAAGCGCAACAAGATCCTCGGCATCTCGGGACTCGTCCTTCTCGTCGTCGCCCTCCTCGCGGCGATCGCGCTCGTCGTGTGGACGAACCTGCGGATCGCGCATGAAGGCCCGAAGAACATGTTGAGCGACGGCCTCGTGCTCACGGGCGACGGCCAGTCCGTCACTCCGGTCTCCACGGCGGCTCGTCAGTGGGGCCAGGCCCCCGTTCCCACTCCCGCACCCGCGAAGGGAGTCGTCGACCTGACGCTGTACGTCGACTACGGCAGCACGGATGCCGCGAGTTTCGACACCGCCAACATGCAGCAGCTTCAGCAGTGGCTCACGTACGGTTACATCCAGCTCGAGGTGCACCCGATCGCCCTCGACGGCTACGACGCGAAGACAGACAACTACTCGAGCCTCGCCGCGAACGCGGCGGCCTGCGTGGCCGACGTCGCCCCGTCGAGCTTCCTCGCCGCGAACACGGCACTGCTCGACGCGAACCCGGCCGTCACCGACAAGCCGATCGACGCCGCAGGCGTCATCACCGCTCTCACCCCCGCACTCGGCGGAGCAAACACCGACGTGTCGAAGTGCGTGACCGACGGCCGCTTCGACGACTGGGTCGCCGACGCCTCCCAGAAGGCCGCGAACGGTCCCCTCCCGGGCACGAAGGTCGACGCGGTCGCCACAGCGCCGCTCGTCCTCGTCAACGGCGAGAAGTTCACGGGAGACATCACAAAGCCCACCGACCTGATCACTTTCATCTCGCAGATGCTCAGCTCGGACGAGTCGACGGGAACCGACGCGAGCAGCCCGACGCCGAGCGCGACCCCCGCCCCCACCGAGACGCCCGTGAAATAGGGGTATGGGCCGCGACTTCTCACAGCCCTCACACATGAGAAGGCAAACGGCCTGGCGTAGGGTCGAAAAGTCCCCTTCCCCGCTTCGACCAGGATGAGCCGTGAGCCCGAAACCCAGCAGTCCCAGCCCCGCCGGAGGTTCAAAGAACCAGCGCAAACAGCGCATTCGCGAGATCGCGAAGCAGGAGAGGGAACGTCAGGAGCGGCACCAGCGACGAGTGCGCTGGGCGTGGCAGGGCGGAATCGCAGCTGTCGTCGTGGCGGCCGTCGTCGTGATCGTGCTCATCATCGTGACGTCGTCGAAGCCGACCGAGACGACAGCGGGTCCGCAGAACATGCTCAGCGACGGTGTTCTGATCGCGGGCGACTCCGGTCAGCCCAGCGTCGTGACGACTCCGGCGCTCAAGGCAGGCGATGATCCCGTCGCAACGGACGTGAGCAAGTACCCTGACGCGGTGCACGTCGCGGTCTACCTCGATTACATGTGCCCGTACTGCGGCCAGTTCGAGACCGCGAACGGCGACCAGCTGACGCAGATGGCCGCGCAGGGCACGATCACCCTCGAGGTGCACCCCATCTCGTTCCTCGACCGTCTCTCGAACGGCACAAAGTATTCGACGCGCGCGGCGAACGCGGCGGCCTGCGTGGCTAACTACGAGCCCGACAGCTTCCTCGCCGTGAACTCGGCATTCTTCATGAACCAGCCGGAGGAGAATACGTCAGGGCTCAGTGACGATGAACTGTGGACGCTCATCCAGGGAGCGGGCGTGACGAACGAGAAGGTGAAGAGCTGCATCGACAACGGCACGTTCAGCTCGTGGGTCTCGCAGGCCACCGACCGCGCCATGAAGCAGGACCTGCCGAACATGGCGACGCCCGCCCCGCTCTCGGGCACGCCGACCGTGCTCATCGACGGCGAGCTCTACGGCGGCAGCATCACCGACCCCGCGGCACTCTCGAGCGCCATCCAGCAGGCATACGAGTCGGCGGGCCAGTCGCCTGAGCCGACCGCCACGAGCACGAAGTAGCGACCTCTGGCGAGTGCCCATGGCCGGGCGTAGACTCCCGGCCATGGGCATCGAGATCAAGCGCGTGTACGACGACGCTGCCCCGGGCGACGGCTTTCGGGTTCTCGTTGATCGCATCTGGCCGCGCGGCGTGGCAAAGGACGACGCTCATGCCGATGCGTGGCTCAAGGACGTCGCACCGAGCACGGAGCTGCGCAAGTGGTTCGGCCACGATCCGGAGCGCATGGACGAGTTCGCCTCACGGTATCGGGCCGAGCTCGACGCGAACGACGCCGTCGACGAGTTGCGCGATCTCGCCCGCACGCACAAGACGCTCACCCTCCTGTTCAGCGCCAAGGACCCCGAGCGCAACCAGGCGCGCGTCCTTCGCGACTACCTCGAGGGCTGACGAGAGGAGCACAGCATGTTCGGTCAGACGCCCGCATTCAGCGGATTCTCCGTTGACGACCTGGATGCCGCAGAGGCGTTCTACGGCAACACTCTCGGCTTGTCGCACGATCGCGACGAGCGCGGCGTTCGCCTCCACTTCTTCGGCGGCGGCACCGCGTTCATCTATGCGAAGCCCGACCATGTGCCGGCGACCTTCACGGTGCTCAATTTCGCCGTGCGCGACGTCGCGCCCGCTGTAGCGATTCTGAACGAACGGGGTGTCACGACGAAGATCTACGGCGATGACGAGTTTCCCGGGATGACAACGGACGCCGACGGCATCATGAGCGACGAGAACGGCGAACCGTTCATCGCGTGGTTCCGCGACCCCGCGGGCAACGTGCTCTCCGTGGTGCGCGCGGAGTAGCAGCGGTTCCGGGCCCGCCTCGGGGAACAACTCTCGTCCCGGCGCGGTTGGTGACAGTGGCGCGCACTTCGCCGCCCTGATCGCTGGAGGAACCCTTATGTCGCACGTCGTCGTCTTCGGAGCAACCGGATATGCGGGAGGGCACATCACCGATGAGCTGCTCTCTCGCGGCCACACGGTCACGGGCGTCGCGCGCGATACGAGCGCGCTCGCGAATCGGGAGGGGCTCACGGCTCGACAGGGCAGCGTTCACGACGCGGAGTTCGTTCGCGATGTGAGCACGGGCGCCGACGTGCTGATCGTCGCTCTTCGCGCGGCGGAGCAGAACGGCGAGAAGCTGCTCGACGCCATGCCGAGCGTCGCCGCAGCGGCATCCGCTCAGGGCGCCCGTCTCGGGCTCGTCGGCGGCGCCGGCAGCCTCTTCGTGAGCGACGACGGCCCGCTGCTGGTCGAGACGCCCGAGTTCCCCGAGGTCGCGAAGAACGAGTCGCTGTCGCACAAGAAGGTGCTCGACTACCTGCGGTCGGGCAAGACCGACGTCGACTGGTTCTACGTGAGCCCCGCTGGCGACTTCGGCTCCTGGGTTCCCGGGGAGCGCACGGGGTCGTTCCGCGTCGGCGACGACGTGCTGCTGAGCGACGCCGACGGAAAGTCGTACATCTCGGGCGCCGATCTCGCTATCGCGTTCGCCGACGAGATCGAGGAGCCCACGCACAACCGCGCCCGGTTCACCGTCGCCTACTGAAACACGCGGAAAGGACTCCTCCCATTTAGTCGCTCGGTATGCATATACTTCTGCATACCGAGTACGCAATAGGTGGGGGAATCAATGAGCGTCAAGCAGAGCCTTCTGGCGATCCTGGATCAGGGGCCCGCCTACGGCTACCAGTTGAAGGCCGAGTTCGACCGGCGAACAGGCTCGACCTGGCCGCTCAACGTCGGCCAGACCTACTCGACGCTCGAGCGCCTCGAGCGTGACGGCCTCGTGATCAAGAGCGAGACGGATGCCGAAGGGCACCAGTACTACGAGATCACCGAGGCCGGTCACGCCGAGGTCGCCGGCTGGCTGTCCTCCCCGGTGGAGCGCAACCCGTCGACGCGCGACGAGCTTGCCGTCAAACTGGCCCTCGCGGCGACCCTTCCGGGCGTCGACATCACTCAGGTCGTGCAGGTGCAGCGCCGCGCGTCGCTCGCGAACCTGCAGTCCCTCACCCGCACCAAATACAACGGCGGCGACGCCGACGGCCCCGAAGAGCTCGCCTGGCAGCTCGTCGTCGACAACCTCATCTTCCAGGCCGAGGCCGAGGTGCGCTGGCTCGATCACGTCGAGACGCGGCTCAAGCGTCACGCCAACCGGGTCATGCCGGTTGCCGCCGAGCGGCCGCGCCGCGGCAGACCCGTCTCCACTCCCGCAGAGGGGGCGGCGCGATGAGCGCCGAACTGCTGCGCCTCGACGGGGTGTCGCAGCACTACGGCAAGGGCGCCACCTCGGTCACCGCTCTCGCCGGTGTCGACCTCACCGTGAGCGAGGGCGAGCTCGTCGCCGTCATGGGCGCCTCCGGCTCGGGCAAGTCGACGCTTCTCGCCGTCGCGGGAGGGCTCAGCACGCCGACCGCCGGCGAGGTCATCGTCGAGGGCACGTACTTGAGCGAGGCGAAGCCCGCGACCATCGCGACACTGCGCCGCCGAACGCTCGGCTTCGTCTTCCAGGACTTCAACCTCATCCCCACGCTCACCGCGCGCGAGAACGTCTCGCTCCCCCTCGAGCTCGACGGCTGGAAGCCCCGCAAGGCGAAGTCCGCCGCCGACGCCGCCCTCGCGAGCGTCGAACTCACCGACCGCGCAGACCATTTCCCCGACGATCTCTCGGGCGGCCAGCAGCAGCGCGTCGCGATCGCCCGCGCCGTGGTCGGGCCACGCAAGCTCATCCTCGCCGACGAGCCGACCGGCGCCCTCGACTCCGAGACCGGCGACGTCGTGCTCCGGATGCTGCGCGGCCGCGTCGACGCGGGAGCGGGCGGCATCCTCGTCACCCACGACGCGCGCCACGCCGCCTGGGCGGACCGCATCGTGTTCTTGCGCGACGGCCGCATCGTCGACGAGTCGACCGTCACCCCGATCGAGTCTCTGCTCACCGGAACCGTCGAGCGATGAACCGCCACGGCACGGGCGCGACGGAGCGCCCGCGCTACAAGCGCGGCGGTCCCGACCGCGAGCAGAACCGGCTGCGGCGCTCCCTCGCCGAATGGCGGCTCGCGCTGCGCATCGCCCGCCGCTCCGTGTGGCGCTCACGCGGCACCAGCCTGATCGTCGTGATCATGGTGCTGCTCCCGGTGGCGGGCTTCTCCGCCGCGGCCGTCATCGGGCAGAGCACCTTCCCGACGCCGCAGGAGAAGATCGCCGCCGAACTCGGCCAGAACGAGGCGAAGCTCTACACCGACATCGGTCCGAATCCGCATGCCTCTCAGAATCGCTTTGACCCCCATGACATCAACTCACCATCGTTAGGTTCCACGCCGAGTACGCCGCTCGATGAGGACGGTGTGCGGGCTCTGTTTCCCGCGGGCACGGAAATGTTCGTCGTCCGCAACAGCGATGTTCGGGCCGAGACCTCGCACGGAGTTGCGAGCTTTCCAGTTACTGTCGGCGCTCTCTGGGATGACGCGTTCACAGGGCGCACAAACATCATCGAGGGCCGTGCTCCGTCCACCGGTTCAGAGGTCCTTGTCACGTCCGCCGCGCTCGAGCATCTGGGTGCGCACGTTGGCGACAGCGTAACCATCGTGAGCCCGAGCCAGGCGGATCTCACGATCACTGGCGTTCTCCGAGATGCACAGAATGCGGATGCTGTCGAACGGATCTACCTGCCGGAGGGCGATTTCGCCTCAACTCTGAGTACGCGCCTCGACGGCTACTTTCTGCCCAACACTGTTGTGGACATGGGCGACCTCGCGCGACTCAACCATGCCGGGGTCACGGTGCTTTCTCGCGACATCCTCTCCCACGCCACGTCCCTAGAACTCGCAGGAGCATCGAGTCCCTTTCAACCGTTCGGTGTTCTCATAGCGATGGCAGCCGTATTCGCGATCTTTGAGATCGTCTTGCTCGCGGGCGCTGCCTTCGCCGTGGGTGCGCGCAAGCAGCAACGCGCACTTGCGACGCTCGCAAGCGTTGGCGGAAGCAAGCGAGTCATGCGGCGAATCGTTCTTTCGCAGGGAATCGTGCTCGGAGGCATCGGCGGAATCGTTGGAGTCGTCATCGGTGTTCCGACCGCGGCCGTGGTCATGGCCATCACGAGCGACGGTAGCGCCACGCTGTACTGGGGCTTTCACGCACAACCGCTTGTGCTCGGAGCCATCATTGCCCTCGCCGTAATCGTGGGGTTGACGTCAGCCGTTATTCCGGCTCGTGCAGCCGCTAAGTTCGATGTGCTTGCCGCTTTACGCGGGAGTCGAAGGGCGGCTGCACCATCGCGAGCGGCTCCGCGCTTCGGTCTGGCGTTCATGATCTTAGGCATCGTCTCCACGATCGGTTCGGCCATATCCATCCGCAATCTCGAGTGGGACGCGCATCCAGCACTCACGGATGTGCTGCTCAGCGCCATGATCGCCGGTCCGCTCATCGCTCAGATCGGTGCGATCATGTGCGGCGGCCTTGTGCTCCGCACGATTTCTCGTCTCACCTCGCACTTCAGCATCGGAGCCCGTCTAGCCTCACGGGACAGCGCTTCGAACACTCGTCGCAGTGTGCCCGCGTTCGCATCCGTTATGGTGACCGCTTTTCTCGCCATCACGGTGATTTGCATCGGTACCGTGCAGACGCAACAGCTCACTGCCCAATACGTTTATTCAACGCTTCCAGGCCAGGCAACGGTCTTCATCCCGAAAAACTTGGATAATTCAGAGCGCGTCGCCGTCGGCGATATCGAGGCCATTGTCGCGGAGGACGCGCCAATGGCAAGCGTTGCGAGATTCTACGATCCCGCTATAGAGCTTGACCCGAACACGGGCATGCCGAGCGACGGGGTACACGTGACAGCCAGCGTTCCGGTCGCACACCTCTGTCCATCCAATCCACTTTCTCCCGAATATGACGCCGGCGTGTGGGAGTCGAGTTCGGCAGCGGCTCTGGAACAACAACATCTCACGGCGACGGACGCGCGCTGCAGCGCGTCCGCGGAGCTTGTATCTCACAGTTGGAACCAGATCAGCGTGACGACTCTCGCCGGGCTGGCCATCTGGCTTGGAGGTCACGTTCCGGATGACGTTCGAAAAACCTTCGAGAGCGGCGGCGTCGTGTCTTCGGCCCCCATGTTGATCAATGACGGCCACCTCACTTTGCAGTGGTGGGCGGCCGACGAAGGGCCTTCAGGCAGCTCTTCTGAACTTCCAAGCCAGCAACCCCTCACTGAGACGACGATGCGCGCCGTCAGCGTCAAGGCGACATACCCGCTTCCCCATAGAGTGCTGATGTCCACCGAAACGGCGGAGACCCTGGGAATCTCACTCGCAGTAGGCCGCCTCGTCGCGTCACCCGGGTCCGAGGCATTCAGCCAAGCGCAAATCGACAAATTGAATGGCGACCTTGGGGCGCTGAACAGCGGCGTTTTCGTGGAGCGTGGCCCTGACCAGACCTGGCGCTACATCATTGCGATCGTCGCCCTCCTCGCTGGGGTGCTGTTTGTATGCGCGAGCGCGGTTGCAATCGGGTTGTCGCGCGCAGATGGGCGCGCCGACGATGCGACCCTGTCTGCGGTGGGAGCAACCCGCCTGTTGCGCCGGTCATTTTCGTTCTGGCAGGCGATCATCCTTGTGGGCGTGGGCACACTGATTGGCACCACTGCCGGACTGCTGATCAGCTACGGACTCCGAGTAGCAGGAGCCTTTAGCTCGGGACCCTTCACTCCACCATGGCTCGTCCTAGGCTTCGTGGCCATCGGGATGCCGGTCGCGATCGCGATCGGCAGCTGGCTCGTAGCCTCCAAGCCGACGACCCTCGCCCGTCGAGTTGCGATTGGATAGACCGTTGCCCAGACACTCTCCATCACAGCCGCGCTACAAGCGCGGCGGTCCCGACCGCGAGCAGAACCGGCTGCGGCGCTCCCTCGCCGAATGGCGGCTCGCGCTGCGCATCGCCCGCCGCTCCGTGTGGCGCTCACGCGGCACCAGCCTGATCGTCGTGATCATGGTGCTGCTCCCGGTGGCGGGCTTCTCCGCCGCGGCCGTCATCGGGCAGAGCACCTTCCCGACGCCGCAGGAGAAGATCGCCGCCGAACTCGGCCAGAACGAGGCGAAGCTCTACACCGACATCGGCACGCACTCCGGCATGGTGCAGGATCCCGTCGAACCCCGCTACTACCACTCGCCCGACGACGGTCCGGTGTCCGGGGGGCCCGGCGACCGGCTCGATGAGGCGGGCGTGCAGGCCCTGTTCCCCGGCGCGAGGCTCACAACCCTGACCACGGCCTCCGTCACCGCCGAGACCGAGAGCGGTGTCGGCCAGCTGCTGGTCGCCCTCGGTCCGCTCTGGGGCGACGACTTCGCCGGCCGCACGCACATCGTCCGCGGTGCCGCGCCGGCGCAGCCCGGCGACGTGCTCGTCAGCGAAGCTACCCTCGCCCGGCTCGGCGCCCGTGTCGGCGACACGATCACGCTCACCGACCCCGCCGAATCGCTGCACATCACGGGCGTGCTCGACGACGCCATGAGCACGGACGAGGAGGAGTGGATCTACGCGCCCGCGACGACGTTCGGCACCGCGCTCGAGACCTGGGAGACCAGCTACTACCTGCCCGACACCGTCATCACGCGCGACCAGCTCGACGGCCTCAACGACGCGGGCGTCACCGTGCTCTCGCGCAACGTGCTCGAACACGCGAGCGCCGGCGAGCTCGCGATGAGCGGCGGATTCTGGAGCCAGTTCGGCGTCATGCTCCTGCTCGCAGCGGCGTTCGCGATCTTCGAGATCGTGCTGCTGGCCGGCGCCGCCTTCGCGGTCGGGGCGCGCAAGCAGCAGCGGGCGCTCGCGACGCTCGCCAGCGTCGGCGGTGAACGGCGGATGCTGTATCGCGTCGTCACGAGCCAGGGCCTCGTTCTCGGCCTCATCGGCGGCGTCATCGGCCTCGCTCTCGGCGTGCCGGCCGCCGCGGTGTTCATGCGCGCCACGAACAACGGCAGCGCCACGCAGTACTGGGGGTTCCACGCCGAACCGGTCACGCTCGGCGCGGTCCTGCTCGTCGCCACCCTTGTCGGCCTGTGCTCCGCGATCGCCCCGGCGCGCGCCGCCGTGAAGTTCGACGTTCTCGCCGCCCTGCGCGGCAGCCGCAAGCCCGCGCAGGTCTCGGCGAAGGCCACGCGGTGGGGTCTCAGCTACCTGGTGATCGGCGTGGCGGCGACCCTGGTCGGCGCCCTCGGCCTTCGGGCGCTCAACTGGGCCGGCGCGTCCATGAGCGGCTGGGGGTTCTGGCTCAGCCTCGCCGGCGTCATCGGCGGGCCGATCGTGCTGCAGGTGGGCGTGATCATGTGCGGCGGCGCGGTGCTGCGGGTGATCGCCCGCGTCGTCTCGCGCGTGGGGCTCGGGGCGCGGCTCGCCTCTCGTGACAGCGCCGCCAACCGGGCGCGCTCCGTGCCCGCGTTCGCGGCCATCATGGTCACGGCCTTCCTCGCCGTGGTCGTCATCAACGTGACCGTGTCCACCAGCACCTCGAACGCGGCCTACCACTGGTACCAGGCCCAGCCGGGCCAGGCCGTGACCTACATCCCCACCGCCGCGCCCGACGAGGACCCGACCGATCTGGCGGCGCTCACCACGTTGGTCCGCGACGAGTTGGCCCCTGCCGCCACCGCCCGATACGACGAGCCGAAGGTGGTCTGGGATCTGGACACGGGCGAGCCGCTCTCCGGCCTGTCCGTCGTGCCGGTGTACCCACCGGCGAACATGTGCCCCACCGATCCGGGCTCGGCCGACTACGACGCCTCACTCGCCGACTCGCTCTCGAGCGCCGAGTACAACACCTACGCGCGAAAGCTCGCCGACACCGACCCGCGCTGTGACATGCCGCTGATGAACCGGGCGGGCAACGTGAACACGGTCATCATCTCCGACGCCGACGGGCTCGCGCTCTTCCTCGGGCATGCGCCGAGCAAAGCGACGCGGGACGCGTTCGCGCAGGGTGCGGCCGTCACCACGAACCCGGTGTTCCTGCTGAACCAGGAAGTCACCCTCGACTGGTGGGCGCCCGACGCCGAGCGCTGGAACCCGGACGCGGGAGCCACCCCGGAGCGCTCCCGCGCGATTCCCGCCGTGTACGCGGAGCCCACCGTGCTCGCCTCGGACCCGGTCATCATCTCGGCGGCCACGGCCCGAACCCTCGGCATCGAGACGCAGCCGCGCGCCCTCGTGGCCGCACCCGGACACGAGCCGTTCACGCAATCGCAGGTCGACGCCCTCAATGAGCGTCTCACCGCGCTGGGCACGAACGTGCAGGTCGAGAACGGCCCCCAGCCGACGTGGCTGTACATCATCCTCGCGGTGCTGCTGATCGCCGGCGCCCTGTTCGTGGGCGCCAGCGCGGTCGCGATCGGCCTGTCACGCGCCGACGGCCGCGCCGACGACGCGACCCTCGCCGCCGTCGGGGCGACCCGGTCGCTGCGCCGCGCCTTCGCGTTCTGGCAGGCGGTGGTGCTCGTCGGCGTGGGAACCGTGACGGGCACGATCGCGGGGCTGATCACCACGTACGGCATCTCGCTCATCGACACGAGCGGGTACGTCGCCTTCGACCCGCCGTGGATCGCGCTCGGGGCGCTCGTGATCGGGATGCCGCTGGCCATCGCCATCGGCAGCTGGCTCGTCGCGTCCAAGCCCACGACCCTCGCGCGCCGTGTCGCGATCGGGTAGGTGATGCCGCGACGCCCTGCGGCACGCTACGATCGGCTCACCCCCGAACACGGAGGACGCCGATGCCCCCACATCTGCACGAGCGCGAGATCACCGAGCCCGTGTCGCTGACGCGGCCAAACGGGCGCCTCAATCCCGAAGCGGTCGGCTGGGCACGTCAGCCTCTGCTTGACACGAGCGGCATCGGCGGCGCGCGGTTCTGGGGCCGCAACAAGCGGTGGGAGTACTGGAACGTCATCACCCCCACCCACATCCTCGCGCTGACCGTCTCATCGCTGGACTATGCCGGCGTGCACGAGGTGTGGGTGCTCGACCGGCGCAGCCACGAGGCGCGTTCGGCGAACGCGGTCACGCCGTTCGCGGGCGGTGTCATGCTGCCGGGCTCCCTTGGCGAGGGCACGGCGCGTGCGACGGCGAAGAACCTCGCGATCGAGATCAGCGAGGAACCCGATGGCACTCGTGTCCGGGCCGAGATCGACGGGCTCCGCTTTGACGTGGCAGTCGCGCTTCCCTCAGGCCATGAGAGGCTCGGCGTCGTCGTGCCGTGGAGCGACCGGCTGTTCCAGTACACGGTGAAGGACGTCGCCCGACCGGCGTCCGGAATGCTGTGGATCGACGGCGTCGAGTTCCCCCTCCGCGACGGCGACTGCTGGGCCGTGCTCGATCACGGCCGCGGTCGCTGGCCGTACGACGTGCGCTGGAACTGGGGCGCCGGCTCCGGCGAGAGCAACGGGCACGTGCTCGGCATCCAGATCGGCGGTCAGTGGACCGACGGCACGGGCTCGACCGAGAACGCGTTTCTCGTCGACGGTCGACTGCACAAGATCAGTGAGGAGCTGCGCTGGGAGTTCGACGCCGCGCACTACCTCGCGCCGTGGCGTATCTCGGGCGAGAGCATCGAGCTCACCCTCGAACCGTTCTACGACAAGATCTCGCGCACCGACCTCGGGATCCTCAGCTCGAGCACGCACCAGTGCTTTGGTCGCTACTCGGGCTGGTTCCGCGATGACCGCGGCACGAGAATCGAGTTCCATGACCTCGTCGGCTGGGCCGAAGACGTGCGCAACCGCTGGTGACTCAGCCGCGCACGCCGATCACGACGGTCGACTCGAGCTCGTCGTCGACGACGGTGCTGGCGGAGAGTTCGGCGCCCTGAAGCGCCGCGAGAGCGGCATCCGCCTGGCTCTCGTTGATCTCGCTCAGGATGCTGCCGCCCGGCGCGAGCCAGCCGGGCGCCGCCGCGACCAGCCGGCGGAACACGGCGAGGCCGTCGCTTCCGCCGTCGTGCGTGATCGCGGGCTCGTGCTCGCGCGCCTCGGCGGGCATGAGCCGGAGCTCGGCCGAGGGGACGTAGGGCACGTTGGCGACGAGCACGTCGACGCGGCCGCGCAGGCGTGCGGGCAGCGCGTCGAACAGGTCGCCCTCGAACACGGCGCCGTGTCCCGCGAGATTCTCCCGTGCACACGCGACGGCGACCGGATCGAGGTCCGCGGCATACGACTCGATGTCCGGATGCCGCTCGGCGAGCACGCGCGCGATCGCACCGGAGCCGCAGCACACGTCGACGACGACTGATCCGGGCGAGCACAGCCGCGCCGCCTGCTCGACGAGCGCGCCCGTGCGCCGGCGCGGGATGAAGACGCCGGGCGCCACGCGGACGCGCAGTCCGCAGAACTCGGCCCAGCCGACGATGTGCTCGGGGGCTTCGCCGGCGATCCGCCGCGCCACCATCGTCCCGAGCTCCTCGTCACCGGCGGCGGCGGCGTCGAGGAACAGCGCCGCCTCGTCCTCCGCGAACACGCAGCCCGCTGCCCGCAGGCGGCTCGCCAGCTGGGCGGCATCCTTCGCTGTCATTTCTGGGCCGTCACCGCGCCGAGGAACTGGATCGTCTTGTCGTAGGTGGCGCGGGCGTCCGTGAGGTCGAGGTGGAACTGGTACTCGTGCGGCAGGGCCGGCTCGTGGTCGGCTGCGAAGAACTCCTCGGTCACATCCACGCCCTCGTCGCGGAGGGTCTGCGACATGGGCAGCGACTGGATCCAGGTCAGGCCGTCGCCGTTGCCGCCCGAGATGAACGTCGCGGGGAAGTCCTCGGTGACCCACTCCATCGTCGACATGAGGGAACCTGCGGCGAGCTGCGACCATGCCTTCGTACCGGTGTAGCCCCACAGCGCGATCTTGAGTCCCGCGGCGTCGAAGCCGGTGAGGTCGGCCATCGCGTCCATGTCGTAGACGCCGCAGTGCAGGATCACGGCGTCGAGCTGGTCCGGTGCGAGACCGGGCGTGATGCCCGTGAAGTGCGCGTAATGCGGATTCGTGACGAGCACGGCGAGCTGGCTCGCGAGCTGCGCGCCCGCGGAATCGCCCGCGAGCACGATGCGGTCGGCGTCGACGCCCAGCTCGGCGGCGTGATCGGAGATGTAGCCGAGAGCCGTGTTGAGCTGCTCGAACGCCGTCGGGTACGTGCCCTCGGGCCCGAGCGTGTAGTTCAGGCCGATCGCAGCGTAGCCGTCGTTCGCGATCATCTCGAGGTACGGCTGCACGTTCGCGGCGCTGCCCGAGATCCACGAGCCGCCATGAATCCACACGACGGCCGGCAGCGGCTGGCCCGCGCCGGTCGGGCGATACAGATCGAGAGTCTCGTCGGAGCTGTCGGTCGCGTACGGCACGTCACGCGTTCTCTCGATGTCGAGTGTCGGCTGGTGGTCGCGCATCTCGTCGGCGATGCCCGCCGCACCCCGGTCGAAGGCCGCGCGCATGAGCAGCACCGACGGCCACGGGCTCGCCGAGAAGACGAGGCCGATCGCGGCGAGCACGGCGCCGGCCGCGAGCAGGAGCTGCCGAACGGCGTACCGGCTTCGGGGCTCCGGCTCGCGGACAGCGCGTGAGGTCATTCGGCGAGCTTAACGTCTCGCGGTGGGCGCGTCGAAGCCTGCCGTGCGGGTTGCGCTTCGCGCGGTCTTGCGCAATCACGGCGAGTGCGGCACGGTCGAGGTGCATGCTCGATCGATGGGAGAACGCCGTGTCCGCTGACGCATCCGATACCGACAAGCCGATTCCGGGCCGGGACTGGTGGCGCCAGGCGGTCGTGTACCAGGTGTACCCGCGCAGCTTCAACGACAGCAACGGGGACGGCGAAGGCGACCTGCAGGGCATCATCTCGCGGGTCCCCTACCTCAAGAGACTGGGGGTGGATGCCGTCTGGCTGAGTCCGCACTATCCCTCTCCGCTCGCCGACGGCGGCTACGACGTCGCCGACTACCGTGACGTGGATCCGCGCTTCGGAACGCTCGACGACTTCGACGAGCTCGTCGCCGCGCTGCACGCCTCCGGGATGCGCATCGTTGTCGACATCGTGCCGAACCACAGCTCGAGCGAGCACCCGTGGTTCAGGGAGGCGCTCGCGTCCGAGCCGGGCTCGGCGGCGCGCGCCCGCTACATCTTCCGCGACGGCACAGGGGAGAACGGCGACGAGCCGCCGTCCGACTGGCGCTCCCACTTCGGCGGCAGCGCCTGGCAGCGCGTGCCCGACGGGCAGTGGTACCTGCACTTGTTCGCGAAGGAGCAGCCCGACTTCGACTGGAGCAATCGCGAGGTGCGCGAGGACTTCCACCGCACGCTCCGGTTCTGGTCCGACCGAGGCGTCGACGGCTTCCGGGTCGATGTCGCGCACGGACTCGCGAAAGACCTCAGTGAGCCGCTGCGCAGTCAGACGACGCTCGACAAGGGACTGCCGCTCGACGGCAGCGACCCGCTGTATGATCGCGACGAAGTGCACGAGATCTTCGAGGGCTGGCGCCGCGTGCTCAATGAGTACGACCCGCCGCGGTCTGCCGTGGCGGAGGCGTGGGTTCCCGCGGAGCGGCGCGTACTCTACGCGCGTCCGAGCGAGCTCGGCCAAGCGTTCAACTTCGACCTCCTCACCGCCCCGTGGGGAGCTGAGGAGTTCCGCATGACGATCGCGAAGAACCTGGCCGAGGCCGAGACCTCGGGGGCGTCGAGCACGTGGGTGCTCTCGAACCACGATGTCGTGCGGCATCCGAGCCGGTATGGGCTGCCGGCCGGAACCGACCTCGACCGCTGGAAGATGGCCGACGGCGCCGATCCTGCCGTCGACGTCGCGCAGGGCCTGCGTCGTGCCCGCGCGGCGACCCTGCTCATGCTCGCCCTTCCCGGCTCGGCCTACCTCTACAACGGTGAGGAGCTCGGTCTGTTCGAGGTTCCCGATCTGCCGGCCGACGCCCTGCAGGACCCGATCTGGGAGCGCACGGGGCACGAGCGAAAAGGACGAGACGGATGCCGCGTCCCGCTGCCCTGGGACTCAGACGCGCACGCGTTCGGCTTCTCGACGGGAACACCGTGGCTGCCGCAGCCGCCGTGGTTCGCGGAGTACGCCGCGTCGGGTGAGGAAGGCTCCGAGGGTTCGACGCTTGAGTTCTACCGGCACGCCATCGCGGCGAGACGGAGCCTTCAGCGCGGGGAGTCGCTGGAGTGGCTCGACGCGCCTCGACGCGACGTTCTGCATTTCGCGCGCCACGACGGCTGGCATGTCATCGCCAACTTCGGCGACGAGCCGGTCGCTCTGAGCGGCCGGGTGCTCGTCGCGAGCGGCGCCGTCTCGGCCGACGCTGAGGTGCCGGCCGAGACGACGGTGTGGATCCGGCCCGCCTAGCGTTCCGCGGCGTCCACCTCGGGAGCGCGGTAGTTCGGCAGTGAGATCTCGGCGGTGCGCGTGAACTCCTCCTCGATGTCCCCGTTCCGCCTGAACGTGAACAGGCTCACGACGATAGCGACGACGAGGTTGGCCACGAAGCCCGGGATGATCTCGTACGTCTGCGCGACCCACGACTCCGCACCGAAGATATCGGCCCCGAATTGGCCCCACACGTAGGCGACGACGGCACCGGTGATGAGACCGGCGAGTGCGCCCCAGTTGCTGAGCTTCTTCCAGAACAGCGACAGAAGGATGATCGGCCCGAACGACGCGCCGAAGCCCGCCCACGCGAAGCCCACGAGGTCGAGGATGCTCTGCGACGGGTTGATCGCGAGAAGCACGGCGATGATGGCGACCACCAGAACGCCGAGACGACCGAGCGTCACATACGTCTTGTCCTTCAGCCGCGCGACGCCTCCCGTCTTCTCCGCGATGATCTTGAAGAGGTCTTCGACAAGCGCCGACGAGGTGACGACGAGCTGCGATGAGATCGTCGACATGATCGCAGCGAGAACTGCGGCGAGCACGAGTCCGGCGATGAACGGGTGGAAGAGGATCTGCGCGAGGTCGAGAAAGACGGTCTCGCCGCTCTTGGCATCCGTCGGCGATCCGCCGTTGTTGTGGTAGTACGCGATGCCGATGAGCGCCGTGGCGATCGAGCCCAGAACGGTGAGGACCATCCAGCCGATGCCGATGCGGCGGCCCGCCTTCGCCTCCTGCGGCGTGCGCAGGGCCATGAAGCGCACGATGATGTGCGGCTGGCCGAAGTAGCCGAGGCCCCACGCCGCCGCCGAGATGATGCCGAGGACCGTTCCGCCCGAGACGAGGCTCAGGAGGTTCGGGTCGACCTCGTTTATCGCGCTGACGGTCGCGGCCGGTCCGCCGGCGTTGATCACGGCGACGATGGGAACGGCAATGAGCGCCGCGAGCATGAGGATGCCCTGCGCGACGTCGGTGAGGGTCGCGCCGAGGAAGCCGCCGAAGAGCGTATAGATCATCGTGATCACGGCGACGATGAGCATGCCCCAGAGGTAGTTGATGCCGAAGCTCGACTCGAAGAACTTGCCGGCGGCGACCATGCCGCTCGAGACGTAGAACGTGAAGAAGACGAGGATGATGATCCCGCAGACGATGCGAAGCGCGCGGGAGCGGTCACGCAGCCGGTGCTCGAGGAAGCTCGGGATGGTGATGGAGTTGCCGGCGACCTCGGTGTACGCACGCAGGCGAGGTGCGACGAACTTCCAGTTGAGCCAGGCACCGATCGTGAGTCCGATCGCGATCCACGCCTCGACGAGTCCCGAGATGTAGATGGCGCCGGGGAGGCCCATGAGGAGCCATCCGGACATGTCTGATGCTCCGGCGCTGAGCGCCGCGACGCCGGGTCTGAGGCCGCGGCCCGCGAGCATGTAGTCGTCGAGATTGTCCTTCGTGCGCCGATATGCGAACCATCCAATGGTGAGCATTCCCGCGAAGTACAGCACGATGGCGATGGTCTGGAATGTCTGGTCGGACATGAATCTCCTCGCAATCATCCTCACGACTCTGTGAGGGTTCCTTCCACTATGGCAGAGGCCCTTGGCAAGGTTGACCCTCGAACGGGTGAGTCGTTTCCGCCGCGAGGCCTCAGCAAGCCAAGCGCATTTCGCACGCGCCCGCAAACCCGTTCCGTGCGAGAGGCGCGTCGAATCGCTCATATGCGCCGAGCGGCATGCAGCGGTTCGCACTACATGCGGTGCTCGTGGCGCACGGGTTTGAGCCGGTCCGGGGCGTCGGCGGCATCCGAGAACTCGCACGTGAAGGTTCCCTCGTAGCCGAAGAGGAAACCGAAGACGCGGTTGCTCACGCGCAGCGAGATGCGGTACCGGTCCGCTTCGTCATCGAACCGCTCGCGTAAGCTCGCGTAGCCGCTGAAGAGCATGGGGAACCGGAACGCGATCGGGCCCTCGTAGAAGCGCTGCGGGCCGGATTCCAGGCGCAGTCCGCCGTCGGCGTCCACGGCGAGCTCGAGGTCGACCGCGAGGTGCTGGTGCGTGCCGAGGTAGTCGAGCACGCCGCGCGCGCCGAGCACCATCGTGGCGTCGAAGCGCGTCGGCCGCCGACCGGCGCGATACTCCCGCACGAAGGTGACGGTCTCGCGGCCGAGCGGGTCGCGGTACGGATAGTTCTCGACCGTGAACGGAACGTCGACCCCCGTGACGGGCGTGAGGATGTTGCGCAGCCGGCCGAACTGCAGGAACGGCACCGTCCACCACGGCCCGCGCGTGATCGTGAGGGTGCCGCGCCCCACGCACGCATAGCCGCTCGAGAGGCCGACGCCGAAGCGCTTCTGCATCATCGGATGCAGGCGGGTGAAGTCGGCGCCCAGTGCGCGTTCGAAGATCGAGGTCACGGCGCCTCCAGCGTGTCGAGGGTGGCGGGGGCTTTGCTCAGCGCGTGTCCTGCGCGGGGCTGCCGGCGACACCGGGAGGCTCGGGGCCGGTCTGCGCGCCAGACGGCGAGAACGGAGAACAGGGAGGCCGGCTCCGCGCCGGTCTCCGCCCAGATGCGCAGCCGATCGAAGCTCCACGCCGTCATCCAGCCGAGCAGCCGCCGCATGACGAGGCGGTCGAGGACGCGACCCCAGCCCGGCTCGTAGTCATAGCCGGTGACGAAGAGCGTTCCCTCGGCCGTCGGCACGTAGCGCCAGTACCCTCTGCCGTCGCCGAGGGGCGAGAGCCGGTCGCGGGTCGTGAATCGCAAGGCAGACGTGCGGATGCCGTCACGCGAGGTCTTCTCGCCGATCGACGTGCCCGTCCCGACGATCGTGTGGAACGGCAGGGTGCGCTCGTAGCGGAAGCGATAGCCGCCGCCGGCGAGATCCTCAAAAGGCGTGATCGCGCTGAAGCGGAGATCCCACCGCACGTGCAGCTTGGGGTCCTGCGTGAGCTGCCAGAGCCTGTCGATATCGGCGCGCACGAGCGTCTCGACGTAGATCCCCCGCGCGGCCATGCTCCCAGTCTGGAGCACGGCCGCGCGAGAACGGCGTCACTCCGCCGTGTCGCTCACCGTCGGGATCGCTCCCGTCGCGGCGGGGACGTCTTGGGTCACGGGCGATTCGGTCACGGCCTCGAGTGCCTCCTCCGTCTCGAACTGCTCCTCGCGATCTTCACCGCGGAACTGCGTCATGTACAGCTCGAAGTACGCGCCCCGCTTCTCGAGAAGCTCGTCGTGCGTGCCGTGCTCCACGATCGCGCCGTGCTGCATCACGAGAATCGTGTGCGCGTCGCGGATCGTCGAGAGCCGGTGCGCGATCACGAACGACGTGCGGTCGGTGCGCAGCGCTGCCATGGCGTTCTGCACGAGCAGCTCCGTGCGCGTGTCGACCGAGCTCGTCGCCTCGTCGAGGATGAGCAGGGACGGGTTGGCCAGGAACGCACGGGCGATCGTGATGAGCTGGCGTTCGCCGACCGAGACGCTTCCGCCCTCGGCATCCACCATCGTGTCGTACCCGTCGGGAAGCTGGCGCACGAAGCGGTCGACCATGGTCGCGGTGGCCGCCTCGACGACCTCCTCGTCGGTCGCGTCGAGCCGCCCGTAGCGGATGTTCTCTCGGATGGTGCCCTCGAACAGCCACGTGTCCTGCAGCACCATGCCGACGCGCGAGCGCAGGTCGGCGCGCGAGAGCTCACGCGTGTCGATGCCGTCGAGCAGGATGCGGCCACCGGTGATCTCGTAGAACCGCATGACGAGGTTCACGAGGGTTGTCTTGCCCGCGCCGGTCGGGCCGACGATCGCAACGGTCTGGCCCGGCTTCACGTCGAACGAGACGTCCTCGATGAGACGCGTGTCGGGCGAGTAGCTGAACGAGACGTCTTCGAAGCTCACGTGACCATCGGTCGTGGACGGCAGCGTGGCGCGAACATCGTCGGGCTCCTGCTCCTCGGCATCGAGCAGCTCGAAGGTGCGCTCGGCCGAGGCGACGCCCGACTGCACCATGTTCGCGACGCCGGCCATCTCGCTGATCGGCTGCGTGAACTCGCGGGAGTACTGGATGAAGGCTGTCGCGTCGCCGAGGGTCATCTGACCGGATGCCACGCGCAAGCCGCCGACGACGGCGATGAGCACATACGAGAGGTACGAGACGAACTGCATGGCCGGCATGATCATGCCCGAGACGAACTGCGCGCCGAACGACGCCGTGAAAAGCTTCTCATTGCGGTCGTCGAACTCCTCGAGCATCTCGGCGTCGCGGCCGAAGGCGCGCACGAGCTCGAGACCCGAGTACGACTCCTCGATGTGGCCATTGAGCGTTCCCGTGTTCTTCCACTGCGCCGCGAACAGCTTCTGCGAGCGAACGCCGATGACGCCGGCGATGATGCCCGAGAGCGGAAGGGCGATGAGCGCGATGAGCGCGAGCTGCCACGACACGATGAACATCATCGCGGCGATGCCGATGATCGTGAGCAGCGACTGCACGAGCTGCGAGAACGCCTGCTGCAGCGAGGCCTGGATGTTGTCCACGTCATTCGTGACGCGCGACATGAGATCGCCGCGCTGGCGCGTGTCGAAGTAGCTCAGCGGAAGCCGGTTGAGCTTCGCCTCGATGTCTTCGCGCAGGCGGTACACGACCCGCATCACGAGAGCGTTGAGGATGAAGCCCTGCGCCCACATGAGGATCGAGGCGACCACGTACATGCCGAGCACGATGAAGATGAGCCGGCTGAGCGCGACGAAGTCGATGCCCTGACCGGGAACGACGTTCGCGGTCGCGAGCATTTGCGCGAAGTCATCCTGCCCGGCCGCCCTCGCCTGGTCGATGATCGTCTGCAGCGGGACTCCGGCGGGAAGCTGCGCGCCGATGACTCCATTGAAGATGACGTCCATCGCCGCGCCGAGGACCTTGGGCGCGATCACGGTCAGCACGACCGACACGACGACGAGCGCGACGACGATGGACATTCCCGCACGCTCGGGCTTCAGCAGCCCCATGAGTCGCTTGGCGGAGGGCCCGAAGTGCTTCGCCTTCTTCGCGGGTGCGCCGCCGAACATGTCGCCGTCGGCTTCCGCGGGCGTGAACTCGAGCAGCTCGTCGTCGGTCTTCTGCGCTTCCGCCTCGGCGATCCCGGTCGCGGATGCCGCATTCTTCTTGTCGCGACGGGCCATCAGGCGACTCCTTCCACGCTCAGCTGGGATTCAACGATCTCCTGATAGGTCTCGTTCGTGGCCAGCAGCTCGTCATGCGTGCCTCGACCGACGATGACGCCGGCGTCGAGCACGAGGATCTCGTCCGCCTCACGGATCGTCGACACGCGCTGGGCGACGACGATGATCGCGGCATCCGTTATCGAATCGGCGAGCGCCTCCCGCAGTCGCGCGTCCGTCGAGACGTCCAGTGCCGAGAACGAGTCGTCGAACAGGAAGACCTTCGGGTTCGCGACGAGTGCGCGTGCGATGCACAGACGCTGGCGCTGGCCTCCGGACACGTTCGTCCCGCCCTGGGAGACGGCTTCGGCGAGCCCCTTCGGCTTTGCCGCGACGAAGTCGTCGGCCTGCGCAATGCGCAGCGCCTCCCACAGTTCTTCGTCCGTCGCGTCGGGACGGCCGAAGCGCAGGTTGCTCGCGATAGTTCCCGAGAAGAGGTACGGCTTCTGCGGGACAAGACCGACGACGCTCGCGAGCTGCGCTCGCGTGAGGTCGCTCACGGATGCACCGTCGATCGTGATGGCGCCGTGGCGCACTTCGTAGAGGTTCGGGATGAGATTGACGAGCGTCGTCTTCCCCGCGCCGGTCGAACCGACGATGGCTGTCGTCTTCCCCGGCTCGGCGACGAAGCTCACGTCGTCGAGAACCGGTCGCTCGGCGCCGGGATACCCGAAGGTCACGTGGGTGAACTCCACCCGACCGCGCTCGGGCGTTCCCGCCGTCCGGCGGTCGGACACGGCGTGGTCGTCTTCGCGAAGCACGTCGTCGATGCGCTCGGCGCACACGACGGCGCGCGGGATCATCATGACCATGAACACGCCCATCATGACGGCGACGAGGATCTGAAGCAGGTACTGCAGGAAGGCCGTGAGTGAGCCGACCTGCATCTCACCGGCATCCACTCGGTGACCACCGAACCAGAGCACGGCCGACGTCGCGAGGTGCAGGATCATCATGATGACCGGGAACATGAGCACGAAGATGTTGCCGACGCGCACCGACACGCGGGTGATCGCCTCGTTCGCGTCGCGGTAGCGCTCGGTCTCGTGCGGCTCGCGCACGAAGGCGCGAATGACGCGGATGCCGACGATCTGCTCGCGCAGCACGCCGTTTATCGTGTCGATGCGCTCCTGCATCTCTCGGAAGAGCGGGAGGAGGAGCTTGACGAGGATGCCGACGATGACGAAGAGCACGGGGACCGACACCCAGACGAGCCACGAGAGGCCAACGTCTTCGCGCAACGCCATGATGATGCCGCCGATGCACATGATCGGCGTCGAGACCATGAAGTTCAGGGTCATGAGCACGAGCATCTGCACTTGCTGCACGTCGTTCGTGTTGCGGGTGATGAGGGTCGGGGTTCCGAAGCGCCCGACCTCGAGGGCCGTGAGCCTGTCGACCTTGCGGTACACGGCGCGGCGCAAGTCACGGCCGACGGCCATGGCGACGCGAGCACCGCAGTAGATCGCGGCGATAGCGGCAAGCACCTGCCCGAAGCACACGATGAGCATGACGACTCCCGTGTTCCAGATGAACTCGGTGTCGCCCTTGGCGATGCCCTCATCGATGATGCGGGCGTTGAGGCTGGGCAGGTAGAGAGTGGCGATCGTCGATGCGAGCTGCAAGACGACGACGCCGATGATCCACGGCCAGTACGGCCGGGCATAGTGAAGGGAAAGGCGAAGAAGGGCCACGAGAACGTCCTGTTCGGAAGTCAGGCTCGCAGGAGTCGGATCAAGCGAGCAATAGAGACTAACCCCGTCGGGATGCCGGGCGCTATCCATCCGAAGGCGGATATTCTGCCTTCTTCGACGTCAGCGACGTGCTCTGCCGCCCGGCTCTGGCCGTTCACTCCGCTAGGCTCAAGCAAAATCCCAGAAGGGAGCGCCGTGAGCGACCCATCCGCCGTGCCGCCCGCAGGAATCGTCGTCCGCGGGGTCGCGCGCTCCTTCGGCGACGTGCACGCCGTGCGATCCGCCGATTTCGAGGTTCCGGCGGGCAGCGTGACCGGCCTCATCGGCCCCAACGGCTCGGGCAAGACGACCCTCATGCTCATGCTCGCGAGCCTGCTGCGTCCCGACGCGGGAGAGATCCGCATCGCGGGATACGACCCGGTCACGCAACCGGCGGCCGTGCGCTCGATCATGGGCTGGATGCCCGACATCCTCGGCTCGTGGGCGAGCCTCAGTCCCCGCACGGCGCTCGAGATCACCGGGCGCATGTACGGGATCGGAACGGATGCCACACGCCAGCGCGCCGCCGAGCTCATCGGCCTCGTCGGTCTCGCGGCGTTGGCCGATCAGCCAGCCCGCGTGCTCTCCCGCGGGCAGAAGCAGCGGCTGAGCCTCGCGCGCGCCCTCGTGCACAATCCGCGCGTGCTCCTGCTCGACGAACCCGCTTCGGGTCTGGATCCGGCCGCCCGCGCTGATCTGCGCACGCTGCTCCGGCGGCTGGCGGACGAAGGAACCGCGATCCTCGTCTCGAGCCACGTGCTGGCCGAGCTTGAGGAGATGGCGGATGCCGCCGTCTACATGTCCGCCGGCGTCACCGCGTCGCGCGACGCGATCAGTCGTGCCGCGACCGCTCCGCGGCAGTGGCGCATCCGTGCGCTCGACGCCGCACGGCTCACCGCCCTCCTCCCGCAGATCGGCGTGGATCCTGGCCGCATCGCCGCCGACGGCCGCGGCGTCCTCGTCAGCGTGAGCGGCGAAGCAGACGCCGCCGCGCTGCTGAGAGCTCTCGTCACCGCCGGCATCGAGATCAGCTCCTTCGCGCCTGCCGTCGGCGAGTTCGAGCACACGTTCCTCGACCTCACGCGGGAACAGCCGCCCCAGCCGAAGGGAGGAGTCGCATGACATTCGCCCGCGGAATCGGCCTCGTCATCGGCCTCGAGCTGCGCCAGCGGGTGCGCGGCGTCGCCTGGTATGTGCTCATCGGCATCTTCGTCCTCCTCGTCGGCCTCGTCACGGCCCTGCTCTGGGGAGTGTCGAGCGGCTACGACTCAGGCGGCTGGCTGTACTCGCTCATCGTCTACTTCGTGCTGCTGCTCGGAACGCTCGCCACCCCCGCGTTCAGCGGAAACTCCATCAACGGCGAGCGCGAGTCCGGCACCCTCGCCACCACACAGGTGACCCTGCTCTCGACGTGGCAGCTCGTTCTCGGCAAGTTCGTGGCCGCCTGGGTCAGCTCCCTCGCGTTCCTCGTCGCGAGCGTCCCCTTCATCGCCATCGCTCTCGTGCTCGGCAATCTGGATGCCGCCACGATCGCCGTCTCGATCCTCGTGCTCGGCATCGAACTGGGAGTGCTCGCCGCGATCGGGGTGGGCCTGTCGGGCATCGTCACGCGCCCGCTGTTCTCGATCGTGCTCAGCTACCTTGTGATCGCAGCCCTCAGCGTCGGCACCCTCATCTCGTTCGGGCTGCTCGGCAGCGTCACTCGCTCCCCCGCGACCTACACGTACGTCGGCTATGACGCCCCGTCGTACGACGAAGAGACGGGAGAGCCGATCGATCCCGTCTGCACCGAGCCGGTCGTCAGCCACAGCGAGGTTCCGCGCTTCGACCTGTACTGGGGAATTCTCGCGGCGAATCCCTACGTCGTCATCGCGGATGCCGCACCCGGCGGCTTCGACACGCACGGAAATCCGTCCAACTTGTTCAGCGCGCTCTCAAGCGGCGTGCGCTCCCTGCAGACTGTGCCGGAGCTCGACACCTACGTGAACGACTGCGAAGCCATCGGCACCGGGCAGACTCCGCCCGGCTACAAGACGCCGCAGCAGGTGCACGACGGAGCCGTGCCGAGCTGGTTCGCCGGCGTCGGCATCCACGTTCTCCTCGCGGCAGGCGCGCTGTGGTGGGCGTGGGCGCGCACGCACACGCCCGCCGGGCGGCTGCCCAAGGGCAGCCGGATCGCCTGAGCGCGCGGGACGCTTACGCGTCCTCGCGGTCGGGGTTCTCCAGCTGGAAGAAGTTCGACCGCGAGCCGTCCGACTTCTGCTCCTGGTAGATGAAGTTGAGCCTGCGGTCGTCGAAGGTCTTGAACCAGTCGTCCCATGAGACGTGCTCGAGGTTGTCGCTTCCTCCGCCGAAGTCGAAGCGCAGCACGCCCAGATGGTCGCCGTGCTCGGTGCCCTCGACGGTCGCGGGAGTCGCGTCGCGCGCCTCCGCCCATTCCTTAATGACCTCGTGGTTCGTCGTGACGAGCGAGCGTCCTTCCCGCTCGGGTTCGTCGTCCGGCGAGGTGATCTCTTGCGAGTACTTCAGCGAGTCCGACGACTCGGAACCCGTCCGCACCTTGCCGTCGTCCGGTCCCGCACCGACATCTTCCGTGTTGTCTGCCATCTCTGCTCCTCTCGTTGTCGCAGCTGTTACGACTGCGGTGGTTCGACGGGCTCGGCGCCGCGCTTCACCGTGACGCCGGTGAACTCGACGTCGGCGGCCTGTGTGAACCGGCGGCCGTTGATCTCGTCATGGCGCATGAACGTCGGCGGCTCGACGTGCACGCGCAACGTGTAATCCCCGTCCTCGGGCACCGTCCAGTTGCGCGCATAGTGATAGATCATCGGATGCCACACGAGCACTTGCTCGTGAGGGCCAAGCTCCTCGCCGCTCGGCGTGATGAGCGTGGCGCTGACCGACACCGCGGGGATGAAACGGCCATCGGACGCGTCGCACACGACGATCTCGAGGTGCAGGTTCTCCTCATGCGGGTTCTGCCACGTCAGCTCGCCGTTCGAGAAGTCGTACATGCCTTCCGCGTCCTCGACCGCGTAGCCGATCAGGTAGTCGCCGACCCGCTGCTTTCCGCCGTCCTTCGCGACCTCCTCGGTCATGTAGCGCAGCGCCTCGCCATACGCGTCGCCTTGGGCGACTGCGCGATCGAGCTGCGGCTGGGTCGCCTCTGAGGTGTTCGGATCCATCGGCGGTGTCTGATTGCTCATGCGTCCTCACGCTCCGGGTTGTCGAGACGGAAGAACGTCGATTGGCTTCCGTCGCTCTTGGTCTCTTGATAGATGAAATTGAGACGGCGCTCGTCGAAGGTGCCGAACCACTCGTCCCACGACACTTCCCGCAAGGAACCGTCGTCGTGGACGAAGTCGATCTCGAGCACGCCGAGACGATCTCCCTGCTCGGTCGCCTCGACCGTCGCCGGAGTTCCCCCGCGTGCTTCCGCCCACGCCACGATCACGTCGTGGCTCGCCGTGGCGAGGGTCGCGCCGTCATGATCGGGCTTCTCCTCGCGTGATGCGATCACTTGGGCCCGCTTGGCCGACTCCGACATGTCCGGCCCGGTGCGGAGCTCGTCGTCTCCGCCGTTCGTGTGCGTCCCGTCTGCCATAGGGCACCTCCGCATTCGATTGGGGATGCCGCCACGCTAGGCGCCGCCCCCGCGCCGCTTCAATGCCTTCCCATTCGCGCACGAGAGTGGCACAATCGCGGGCTCACGTGCGCTCCTCACCGTGATCGCCGGCGCTGTCGCCGTCGATACCCGGATGGTCGCTTGGGGACGTGTCAAGGTGAACCACTCCCTCGCCGAGCTCGTCTCGGCGCACAAGCTGCTCCTCGGCGACGACTTCGTCTGTCGAGCCATACGTCACCGTGGTTCGTGGCCGCCCGAGATACAGTTCGTTGTACACCTCGCCCGCTCCCATGACGGAGCCGGCCACGCTGCGCCGCCTCCTGCGCACGAGAGATCGGATGATCGCAACCACCGCGAACACTCCCCACGCGACATAGGTGACGTACGTCGGCCATGACTGCCCCCATGCGATGCCGATCGCGAGAGGGATGCCGCACACGACCAGCGCCACAAGGAGCAGACCGCTTCCGCGCACGTCGCAGCACCCCGCCTCGAGTCAATCGGCCGGATCGGTTGTCGTCAAGCCGCTTTGATCGCTAGCCGCGCGCCATCGATGTGACGTGGATTCTCATCGCCCTCGTGCTGGTTCTGCTTTTCTCTGCCATCAGCATCACTGCGGCCCTCCGGCGCATCGCGGTCGTCACCGAACAGAGCGCGCGCCATCTCGAATCGCTCGACGCGCAGCAGCGGGCCGACGCGCAGCACCAAACGGATGCGCAGGGCACCCCGAACGGCCCGAACCGTCCATAGTCGGCTCGACTCGACGTTCTCGTCTGTCCCGACGCGTGAACCCGTTTCGTCCAAGCGTCGAAGGTCAGGTCAGAATTGCGGATTCTCCGGGTATTCGTCGGCCCACTTCTCGTCGTCCGCGATGGTCGCGTCGACTGGCTCATCGGCGTCGGCACCGACGAGGTCAGCGATCTCGTGGTCATCTACCGGCCGGTCCCGATCGAGGGGCTCGAATCCGACCTTCGATTCCGTCCGGATTCGGTAGCTGCGTCCGAGAGGTGATGTCCAGATGACGTTGCCCATCGGGTCGCGTTCGACGGCCCATCTGGTCGCGTGCTTCAGAGTGTGATGCGCTCTGCACGTGGCCTGGCAGTTGTCGAGGTCGGTCTCACCTCCGAACTGCCAATCGACCACGTGGTCGAGGTCGCACTGCCGGGCTGATCGGTTGCAGCCCGGGAACCGGCAGGTGACGTCCCGGATCTCGATCGCCTTCCGCAGGTCCGCGGGCACCTGGTAGCGGTCGCGGCCCACCGAGAGGACCGCGCCGGTCTCGGGGTTCGTCAGCAGGCGGGTGAAGCTTGGCGCCTGTGCGGCGAGCCGGCGGGCGGTCTCGGGGTCGATCGGCCCGTATCCCTCGAGATCCGCCGGTTCGTCACTCAGTCCCATGAGTGTGAACACCGGAACCGTCACGTGCACGGTCGGGCGAATCGCCCCCATACGGCCAGCCAGCGCGGGACCTGTCGCCGCGTCATCGTCGGCCGGGTCGGTGCCGCTGACGAAGCCCGTCATCGCGGCGTCGACGAACGAGTCGACGGTCAGCTGGGCGACGGTGCGCTCGTCGCCCGCTTTCCGCAACGACTTCGCGGTGGCGTGGGACGCGTTGTAGAGGCTCTGCACGATTTCGATGCGGTCGTAGCAGGCGAGCCAGCCCATGCCGTCGTGGCCCTTCCACACTTCCAGGCGCCGCTCCTCGAGGGCGCTCGTGTGGCGCTCGGTGATCGACTCCGGCGCAAGGCCTTCCCGGATGCGGATCGCCTGCGCCTTCAGCTGGCTCGGTGTGCTCGTCTCCGCGTACTCCAACACCGCCTCCTCGAACACGGCGAGGTCGTCGCGATCCAGTCCGGTCGACTCCCGAACGATGCACTCCGCGTGCGGCAACGAGATCCGGCCGGCCTTCAGCGACCGGAGAGTGTCCGGAAAGTCGGCGACGAGCACCTCGGCCGTCTCGAGCATGGACCGGACTTTGCTTTCGGACACGTGCAGCGCGAGCGCGAGGTCGGCACCCAGCGATCGACGAACCATCTCGCGGGTCCTGCCGTCGGCAGCCCCGGAGCCCGTGACCAGTTGAGGGTCCGACAGTGCGAGTTCCAGAACGTTCACGAGCTGGCCGGTCATCTTCGCTTGAGCGCGAGCGATTCGCGCGTGCTGGGCGGCAATGTCGTCGACCAGGCCCGAGAGCCGGTCGGCCCAACGGCGAGGACCGCCGGGATCATCGGGTCTGCCCCGTAATTCGTCTTCGAATTTCATGACGGTAGTCAATCACGAGCCACCGACATTCATTCGAATACGCGTACTAGCCAGAGTTCCTCACTCGTGCTCGCTGCGCGCGCTCGGCGATGCTCAGGCCCAGCGAGGCGAGCACAACGATGAGAAGCCCCCAGACGCCGATGAGCACGAGGCCGTGCTTCAGGGAACCGATCTCGTGCAACAGCCACGTCAGTGCGGCGCAGCCCGTGACGAGCGCGGCCGCGGTCGCGATCCAGATCCGGCTGCGGGCGTCGCTCGAGTGCCTCAGCAGCACGAGCACGAGAGCGGCGGCAACCGAGGCGACGAGCCCGACGACGGCACCGATAACGGCCGAGATGAGCCCGAACACGACGGCGAGCTCCGGAGCCATCCCGTCGGGCGAGTTCGCCCCCTCGATGAGCGTGCCGACGGCTGTATAGCCACCACCCGCGACGGCTCCTCCGACGGTCGCGGCGAGCACCATCGTCACGATGTTCCCGAAGCGCCACATGCTTTCAGTGTGCACCAGCCGGGCGACGCCGTCGGACCATCGCGTCACACCTGTTGGGGTGACAGCGCGGTGTCAGGGCTGCAGCGCAGCGGCATCCGCCCCCAACGCATCCTGTGCCTCGACCAGGCGCAGCGCCCGCTCGACCTTGTCGACGTCGCGCACGGCGCCCTTGTCGGCCGATAGCGCCATCGCGGCGTACGCGCGAAGCGCCGGCGAGACCACGCGCTCGCGTTCACGCGGCTTGAAGCCGCCGTTCGCGAGCAGGGCGCGGCGGCGCTCGTCGAGCACGGCCTCGTCGACGTCGAGGGTCATCGAGCGGCTCGGGATGTCGATCGAGACGATGTCGCCGTCCTCGACGAGGGCGATGAGCCCGCCGGATGCCGACTCGGGCGAGATGTGGCCGATCGAGAGGCCGGAGGTGCCGCCCGAGAAGCGGCCGTCGGTGATGAGCGCGCACTTCTTGCCGAGCCCGCGGCCCTTGAGGAACGACGTCGGGTACAGCATCTCCTGCATGCCCGGGCCGCCCTTCGGGCCCTCGTAGCGGATGACGACCACATCGCCCTCGCCGACCTCCTTCGAGAGGATCTTCTGCACGGCCTCGTCCTGCGACTCGCACACGACGGCCGGGCCCGAGAACGTCCAGATCGACTCGTCGACGCCGGCGGTCTTCACGACGGCGCCGTCGACGGCGAGGTTGCCGCGCAGCACCGCGAGCCCGCCGTCCTTCGAGTAGGCGTGGGCGACGTCGCGGATGCAGCCCTCGGCGGCATCCGTGTCAAGCGTCGCCCAGCGCTCCGACTGGCTGAAGGCCGTCGACGAGCGCTTGCCGCCCGGTGCGGCGTACCAGAGGTCCATGGCGTCGTCGGATGCCGCTCCGCCGCGCACGTCCCACGCGTCGAGCCACTCGACGAGCGAGGGCGAGTGCACGCTGTGCACGTCCTCGTTGAGCAGACCGCCGCGACGCAGCTCGCCGAGGATCGCGGGGATGCCGCCGGCGCGGTGCACGTCCTCCATGTAGTAGGTGCGGTCCTTCGCCACGTTCGGCGCGACCTTCGCGAGGCACGGCACGCGGCGCGATACCGCGTCGATCTCGTCGAGACCGAAGTCGACGCCGGCCTCGTGCGCGGCGGCGAGCAGGTGCAGGATCGTGTTCGTCGAGCCGCCCATGGCGATGTCGAGCGCCATGGCGTTGCCGAACGCCTCGGGGGTCGCGATCGAGCGCGGCAGCACCGACGCGTCGTCCTCGTCGTAGTAGCGCTTCGCGATGTCGACGACCGTGGCGCCAGCGTTCTCGTACAGCACCTTGCGCGCCGTGTGGGTCGCGAGCACCGAGCCGTTGCCCGGCAGCGAGAGCCCCATCGCCTCGGTGAGGCAGTTCATCGAGTTCGCCGTGAACATGCCCGAGCACGAACCGCACGTGGGGCACGCGCTCTCCTCGATGCGGAGCATATCGGCGTCCGAGATGCTCTCGTTCACGGCATCCGATATCGCGTCGACGAGATCGAGCGAGCGCACCGTGCCGTCGACGAGTGTCGCCCGGCCGGACTCCATCGGGCCGCCGGAGACGAACACCGTCGGGATGTTCAGGCGCAGCGCCGCCATGAGCATGCCCGGCGTGATCTTGTCGCAGTTCGAGATGCACACGAGCGCGTCGGCGCAGTGCGCGTTGACCATGTACTCGACCGAGTCGGCGATGAGGTCGCGGCTCGGCAGGGAGTAGAGCATGCCCGAGTGGCCCATGGCGATGCCGTCGTCCACCGCGATCGAGTTGAACTCGCGGGGAATGCCGCCCGCCTGCTTCACGGCCTCGGAGACGATGCGGCCGACCGGCTGCAGGTGCGTGTGGCCGGGGACGAACTCGGTGAAGCTGTTCGCGATCGCGATGATCGGCTTGCCGAAGTCGCTTCCCGCGACGCCGGCCGCGCGCAGCAGTGCGCGGGCTCCGGCCATGTTCCGTCCGTGGGTGACTGTTCGAGAGCGCAATTGGGGCATGCAAGCAGTTTGAGGCAGTCGAGCGGATGCCGGAAGGCAGTGTTTCTACTAGTAGTGGCACTACTAGTGTTGAGTCATGGCGGATTCGCGGCGCACGGAACTCGGGGGCTTTCTGCGCGACCGGCGCACCCAGCTCTCGCGCACCGAGGTGGGCCTGCCGCCGCGCAGCCGAGGCGGGGACACCGGGCTTCGTCGCGAGGAGGTCTCGTACCTCTCGGGCGTGAGCGTCACGTGGTACACGTGGCTCGAGCAGGGCCGCGACATCAATCCGTCCCGCCAGGTGCTCGAGTCGATCGCGCGCACCCTGCGCCTCGATGCCTCAGAGCACGCGTACGTCCTCTCCCTTCTCGGCTACTCGGCGCCGCCCGCGGCGAGCGCACCGCCGAGCCATGAGGCGCCTGCCCACCTGAAGCGCCTGCTCGACGCGTGGGATGTGCCCGCCTTCGCGCTCGCCCCCGATTGGGGCGTGCTCGCGTGGAATGAGGCCTACGAGCGCCTCTACCCGGGCATCGGTTCCGTGGCGCCCGAGAACCGCAACCTGCTGTGGATGGTGTTCACCGACGGATACGTCCGCCGGCTGCTCCCCGACTGGGAGCTCACGAGCCGCCGCTTCCTCAGCGAGTTCCGCGCCGAGACCGGGCCCCGCCTCGGCGATCCGGCGCACGGCGTGCTCGTCGAGCGCCTGCGCGAGGCGAGTCCCGAGTTCCGCGCGGGCTGGGACAGCCGCGACATCCAGCGCTTCGCCTCGCGCGAGCGACTGTTCGATCACCCCGACGTCGGCTTGCTGCATCTCGAGCACCACCAGCTCGCTCTCTCCGACCACCCCGAGATCCACGTCGTCGTCTACACCCCGATGCCGGGGACGGATGCCGCCGAGCGCCTCGCCCGACTGCGCGAATAGCGTGCGGGCGTGTACTGCGCCGGCTCCGCGGCGTACCCTTCCTTGTGACGCGGCTGCACCGTCAAGGAGGACTCATGGCCGAACCGGAGATGCGAGTCGTTCCCGCGAACGAGGCGACCGCCGATCAGCTTGATGTGATTTTCGGCACGCGCGGCGAGCCGGCGCGCTGCCGTTGCCAGTGGTTCAAGTCACAGCAGAAGGAGTTCCGGGCCACTCCCATCGAGGAGCGAACCGAGGCGCACTATGCACAGACGGAGTGCGGGAATCCCGAGGCGTCGTCGACGAGCCGGCTTGTCGCGTTCCTCGACGATGAGCCCGTCGGCTGGTGCGCCGTCGAGCCACGCACCGCGTACCCGCGGCTGCTCAGTTCACGTTCGACCATTCCTTGGGCGGGCCGGAACGAGGACCGAGCGGACGGCGACGTGTGGTCGGTGACCTGCTTCGTGACACGGACGGGCTTTCGTCGACGCGGTGTGAGCCGCGCTCTTGCTCGCGCTTCCGTCGGCTTCGCTCAAGATCGGGGAGCGAGGGCGCTCGAGGGCTACCCGATGATCACGACCCCGGACACGAAGGTGACATGGGGTGAGCTCTTCGTGGGAAGCCGGGGGATTTTCGCGGATGCCGGGTTCACAGAGGTGAGCCGGCCGACGAAGCGCCGCGTCGTCATGCGAATCGACTTCTGAAAGGCGGCCGAGTCATGAGTGTGCGCAGCCTCAATCATGTGGGGATCGTGGTCGACGACCTCGATGCCGCGATCTCGTTCTTCGCTGCTCTCGGGGTGAACGTGCAGGGGCGATCATCCGTCGACGGCGAGTGGGTCGACAGGGTCATCGGCCTCGACGGAGTGCGCAGCGAGATCGTCTCCCTCAGGGTGCCGGGCAGCGACGTGTGGCTCGAGCTGTCGAAGTTCCACTCCCCCGGCATCGACGGCGCCCCGAACCAGCCGCCTGCGAACCGGCGCGGCCTGCGGCACCTCGCATTCGTCGTCGACGAGGTCGATGCCACGCTCGCGCATCTTCGAGAAATGGGCTACGACATGGTCGGGGAGGTGCAGGACTACGAGGACATCTACCGCCTCTGCTATGTTCGCGGTCCCGAGGGAATCATCGTCGAACTCGCCGAGGAGCTTGGCGCGGAGGAACGAGCGACGCCACCATCGGCAGAGGAAGCGGTGCACGCAAGAGTCATCACCCCGAATCTTCCCGTCGACGACATCGAGACGGCCAAGGAGTTCTACGTCGAGTTCCTCGGCCTGAGCGACGAGGAGTTCAACCTCGGCTGGGTGGCGCGCTTCACCTCACCAGACACCGGCGCGCACGTGCAGCTCGTCACGCGCGATGCCACGGCACCGGAAGACTCGCAGCTGTCGGTTCACGTCGACGATGTCGACGCCGCGTATGCCGAGGCCCAGCGTCGTGGCTACGAGATCGTCCATCCCCTCACGGAGGAGGAGTGGGGCGTGCGTCGTTTCTTCGTGCGCGCGCCGAATGGCAGCATCCTGAACATCGTCGCCCACCGGGACTGACCGCGAACTTCGCGTGCCCGCTCTACCTCACGCCGTGCGCTCCGGCGTGGGATGACTAGCCTGACGTCTCATGGCGAACGACATCTGCGCACCAATGTGCTTCGTCGCCGAGCAGCTCGATGGCCGTGCCGATCGGGCGGTAGCCGAGGTCGAGCGATGCGGAGGTGTCGAGCACGATCGGATGCGCAGCGTGCCACGGATGCTCCCCGCCATCAGCGCCGGCCGGCAGGAGGTCAAGCCTTCCGCTCCATCCCAGGTGTTCGCCGACAGCGGCGACGATCTGCGCCGCGGTCGGACCGTCGGGATCGGCGCTGTTCAGAATGCGCCGCCCCGGCCGGAGCGCGACAGTCTCGATGAGGGCAGCGGTGTTGACGGCGGCAGTGAGATGGTCCACGGATTCTCCGCGGTCGGCGAGAGCGATCACGGGCTCGCCACGCAGCATCCGTGTGACGAACGACCGCGTGCGCGGGTTCCGCGCCCATCGGCCGTGCACCTTCGACGGTCGGATGACGGTGACGGGAAGCCCGCTGTCGAGCGCTGTGTTCTCGGCGGCGACTTTCGAGGGCGCATAGCCCTCGCGGGTGAACGGCGAGACCTCGTCGCCAGCGGGCGGCAGGGTGCGGTTGTCTTCGCGAATCGGAAGCTCGAAGCGCGGCCGCTCGTCGCCGTTGATGTGTCTGCCGACGGAATCGACGTAGACGGCGCGGCTCGAGATCAGCACCGTTGACGCCGCGGACGACATGACAGGGAGAAGCGCGCGAACATCGCGCGCTGAGTAGGCAACGGCGTCGACGAGAAGCTCCGCACCCTCGCCCATCAGGGTGGCGATCTCTCCCGTATCCGCCCGGTCTATGGCGTGAAAGGCAACACCCGCGTCGCGGAGCTCGCCGGGCATTGCATTCGCGTGACGCCCCGTGACGTCGACGTCCCAGCCCCGCGAAGCGAGGCGCAACGCGGTGGCGCCACCGATCGCACCGGTTCCGCCCAAGATGATCGCACGCATGAAATCCTCCGCGGCCACGTTAGTGGACGATTGTCGCGCGCCAATATCTCGGGTCGAGCACGTTTCCGTTTACAGAAGATCAGCAATACTCGCAGGCGACGAGAGGTAGGAGCCCTCAAACCACGTGCTTAAATCTGCAGAACGGGCCGCCACGCCGCACAAGTCCGTTCTCAATCGGCGTGTCGTCCACATTTGCAGAAATTAGCCGCGCGATCTCTGCGGCTTAAACGACGGATGCCGCCGACGGGGCCCGTGCGGGGCGCCGTCGGCGGCATCCGATCTCTCAGTCTTCGGTGATGAGCGGGTACACGCCGTTCTCGTCGTGCACCTCGCGACCGGTCACCGGCGGGTTGAACACGCACACGCACTTGATCTCGGTGCGCGGGCGCACGATGTGCTTGTCGTGATCGTTGAGCAGGTAGACGGTCCCCGGCTTGAGCTCATGCGTCTCTCCCGTGCCCTTGTCGGTGATGGTGCCCTCACCTTGCGTGATGAACACGGCCTCGATGTGGTTGGCGTACCAGAACTCGCTCTCGGTCCCCGCGTAAAGCGTGGTCTCGTGCAGCGAGAAGCCGACGCCCTCCTTGGCGAGGATGATGCGCTTGCTTCGCCAGTTGTCGGTCTTGATGTCGGCGTCGGTGTCGGTGATCTCGTCGAGTGTGCGGACGATCATGCGTAGCTCTCCTCTCGGCCGGGGATGATGGATGCCGAGTCGGCGAGCTCTCCCGAGGCGACGCTCGCGAAGGCTCCCTCGAGAATCTCGAGCCCGGCCTCGAGTTCCTCGTCGGTGATGGTGAGCGCGGGCAGCGCCTTGACGACCTGGCCTTCCGGCCCGGCGGTCTCGATGAGCAGTCCGCGCTCGAACGCCGCCTGGCTGACCCGATCGGCGATCTCGCCTGTCGCGCACTCGATGCCCTGCGCGAGGCCGCGGCCCTTCACGCCCACGGTGATGCCGGGCGTGACGTCGACGATCGACTGGAAGCGCTTCGCGACCTTCTCGGCCTTGGCGCGGATCTCGAAGCTGAACGCGTCGTCGGCCCAGTACGCGCGCAGCGTCTCGGCGGCCGTGGCGAAGCCCGCGCTGATGCCGCGGAACGTGCCGTTGTGCTCGCCGGGCTCCCACACGTCGAGTTCGGGCTTGATGAGCGTGAGCGCCATGGGGATGCCGTAGCCGGAGATGGACTTCGACAGGCACACCATGTCGGGAACGATCCCCGCCTCCTCGAAGCTGAAGAAGGTGCCGGTGCGGCCGCAGCCCATCTGGATGTCGTCGATGATGAGTAGGATGTCGTGCTTGCGGCACAGCTCGGAGAGCCCACGCAGCCACTCGACGCGCGCCGGGTTGAGGCCGCCCTCGCCCTGCACGGTCTCCACGATCACGGCCGCGGGGGTGTTGAGGCCGCTGCCGCTGTCGGTGAGCATCTTCTCGAAGTAGAAGAAGTCGGGGTAGTCGCCGTCGAAGTAGTCGTCGAACGGCATGGGCGTGGCGTGCACGAGCGGAACGCCCGCGCCGCCGCGCTTGAGCGAGTTGCCGGTCACCGAGAGGGCGCCGAGCGTCATGCCGTGGAAGCCGTTCGTGAAGCTCACGACGGACTCACGGCCCGTGACCTTGCGGGCGAGCTTGAGCGCCGCCTCGACGGCGTTCGCTCCACCGGGCCCCGGGAAGACCATCTTGTAGTCGAGACCACGCGGCTCGAGGATGAGCGAGTTGAACGTGTCGATGAAGTCGTTTCGCGACGACGTGAACATGTCGAGCGAGTGCATGACGCGGTCGTCGCTGATGTAGTCGAGCAGCACCTTCTTGAGCGCGGGGTTGTTGTGCCCGTAGTTGAGAGCACCGGCTCCGGCGAAGAAGTCGAGGTATTCGGCGCCCTCGTCGTCGTAGAGCTTGCTGCCGCGGGCGCGGTCGAACACCACGGGCCACGAGCGGGAGTAGCTGCGCACCTCGGACTCGAGGGAAATGGTGCGGTCGGTAATGGGAGACATGGGGTTCCTAACGGTGTGAGGAAATCGAGCGGATGGACGAGGACGCCGCTATGGCTCAGTCGCCACCAGTTCGCGAGCATCGTCGGCGATCCCGTCGTCGAGGACGAAGATCGGGCCGATCTCATAGAGCTTCTCGGCGTCGTGCCCGTCGGGGAAGTGGGCGGGCTCGAACAGCGGGTCGACGGTGATCGGGGCCTTCTGCCACCGCTTCGCGAACGAGGCGAACAGCTTCTGCGACGCCTCGTTGTCGTCGGTGATCGTGGTCTCGACGGAGTGCACATCGTCGGATGCCGCGACGGCGCCGAACAGCTCGTCGAGCAGTCGCCCGGCCAGTCCCTTGCCGCGGGCGCTCTCGTCGACCGCGATCTGCCACACGAACAGGTGGTGCGGGCTCTCGGGGCGCACGTGGCCGATGACGAAGCCGACGACGCGGCCGTCGATGACGGCGACACGGCTGGTCCGGGCGAAGTCACGGCAGTACACGAGGTAGGCGTACGAGGAGTTCACGTCGAGCGTCTTCGAGTCGCGCGCGACGCGCCACATCTCGGCGGCGTGCCGAACCTCGGGTTCGACGATCAGCGCGCCCGGCGGGGTCTCGACATCATGGACAGGGGTGATCTCTTCAGTCACAGACATATGGCCCCCGACGTTACCGAGGCCCTGTAGTCGCTTCAACAGCTGGGCGAGATACCCGGAGACCCCTCAGATTTGCCCGATCCCGCGTGATATATGGCGGCGCGAAGTTCCGCATGATCTCGCGGGGCGGCGATCGGATGCCGCGAGCGGAGCGGCGTCAGAACAGCCCCAGCCAGAGCATTGTGATGAAAACGAGACCCGCGGCAAGATACGGGATCACGCCGATGAGCGCCGCCCTGACAGGGGAGCGCCGCCGCAGCGGAGCGACGCAGAGGGCGAGCGTCAGCGGCATCCAGAGATGCACGGCCCAGAAGCGCGGCGAGGCGAGCGAGAGAAGAGCGGATGCCGGCGCCTCACCGCCCGGCACGAACAGGGCGACAACGACGATGACGAGTTCGGCGAGCGCGACGAGACCGATGACGGGAGCGACCCACCAGTACAGGGTGCCGCGCCGGGAGAGCAGCACGCCGAGGCCGCCGACGACGATCGCGCCGAGAACGGCCCACACGCCCGCCGAGACGAGGCGGTCGACCTGCGTGAGCCCGCTCTGCATGGCGCGGTAGACGATGCCGCCGAGCAGGTGCACGAGCAGCAGGTAGGCGGGGATGGTGCCGATCGACACTCCGACACGCAGCCACGGGCTGCGTCGGGTCTCGATGTCGCTCATGGGCACAGCGTACGGGCGGCGACTGGGCGAACGGCGAACCCGTAAGCTGGACGCTTCTGCTCTTCCCCTTCACGAACGGCCCGCTGTGTCCTCGCACGACTCCGCGTCAGACGACGCACGCTTCCCCTGGATCGGACTGCTCACCCTCGCCGGCGCGATCTTCGTCTCGGTCACGAGCGAGTTTCTGCCGACGGGGCTGCTGCCCGACATGGCGAAGGAGCTCGACGTGAGCCTCTCGACGGCGGGCTACCTCGTCACCGTGTTCGCGGGAACGGTCGTCGTCGCGACGACGCCGCTCGCCGCCGTCACCCGCAACGTGTCGCGCAAGGCGCTCGTGGTCATCGTGCTTCTCGTGATCGCGCTCGCGAACCTGCTCGCCGCGATCGCGCCCACCTACGAGCTGCTCGTCGGCGCGCGCATCCTCGGCGGGCTCGCGCACGGCCTGTTCTGGGCTGTCGTCGCCGCCTACTCGGCGCACCTCGTGCCCGCCCACCAGCTCGGCCGTGCCGTCGCCATCACCTCGGGCGGCGGATCGGCCGCGTTCGTGCTCGGCGTTCCCGTCGGAACGGCGCTCGGCCACCAGCTCGGCTGGCGCGCCGCCTTCGCCATCATCGCGGGCATCGTCGTCGTGCTCGCGATCGTCGTCGTGCGGTTCCTGCCGGCCGTGAACCATCAGGTCCCGCTCCGCACGGGCGAGATCGCGATTCCCGTGCGCCGCGACCGCAGCCTGCCCGGCATCATCATCGTCTGCATCGTGATTTTGTTCATGCTCACGGCGCACAACACGTTCTACACGTACATCGCGCCGTGGCTCGTGCAAGCGGCCGGATTCTCGGCCGACAGCGTCGCGTTCCTGCTGTTCCTGTTCGGCGGCGCCGGCGCCGTGGGCCTCGTGATCGCCGGCTTCGCCACCGACCGGTTCCCCAAGCGCGGCTTCGCGATCGCGGTGCTCGCCCTCATGGCCGCCGTGACCGTGTTCGCTCTCGCGACCGCGAACCAGGCCGTCGCGACCGCGGCGTTCGTGCTGTGGGGCGTCGCGTTCGGCGGCATCCCGGCCATGCTGCAGACGCGCATGCTGCACACCGCGTCATTCCGACTGCGCGATCTCGCCGCGGCGCTCCAGACGACCGCGTTCAACGTCGGCATCGGCGGCGGAGCGCTTCTGGGCGGCCTGATCCTCTCGCACAGCGGCCTCGGCACGCTGCCGGCCGTCACCGTCGCACTGTTCGCCGCCGGCCTCCTTCTGAGCGTGGGAACGGATGCCGCTCGCGCCGCGCGAGCGCGCCGGGCGAGCTGACCGAGGGCCCTGCAATCCTTGCGCGTCCTCGGCACGGTGTACGTGTGCCGTGACTGGGAGGAGGGCCCACAATGCCGCACGCTCCCGGGCTTGGCGAGTGCCAGCGGCAGTGACGCTTCGGAACGCGTTCGACACCAGCAGATGATTTCGTCGGGGAACTCCCGATCGTGTTCGTCTACCCCGAGTGGACAGTTGCCTATCCGCTCTGGGGCGAGCACACACCGCTCGAGCCAGAGGACCTCGGGATCAGCGGTCGCCTCGGCGAGGACCTGCGGCAGTGGCAGGCCGATTGGGAAGCGAACGTCTCTCTGGATTCCGGCTGGTCCTCGCCATCAGAAAGGTCCGCGAGGGAGGAGCGAGGACGCGAACTCGTGGACCGCCTCGAGGCCGAGCTGCTGTGCCGAGCGCAGGTGGTTCAGCGCTTCATGAGTTGAGCTGGGCCGCAGCTCTACCGTCGGTGCGTGGGCAGGTCGCTAGGATCACCTCATGCTGAAGAGACGATGGAGCCTCGCCCTGATCCCTGCCCCTTCAGGGAGCGCTTCGATGTGATCGACGACGTCTCGCAGACACGCGACGCGATCTCGAAGGCCTGTGACGAGAACGGCACGGGTATCGTCATCCTCGCCACCCGCGGCGGGTGACAACAGCCACGTGCGATCCCAGAGGGACCAGCGTTACTCATAAGAACCGTGTCGAGGATTATGAGTAACGGCGTTACTCATAATGTGCGATGCATCGATTATGACTAACGGCGCCTACGACGCGCGGCGCAGCGTGACGAGCGACACCACGATCGCCACCACGATGAGGCCCGCGCCGAGCCAGGACGCGATCGACACCCCGCTGCCGAACGCGGTGATCGCCGCCTCGCGAAGAGCGTTGCCGATCGCCTCGGGCAGCTCGCCTGCCACGTGCATCGCGCCGCCGATTGTCTCACCTGCGGCCGCGGCATCCGCCCTGCTGACGCCGGCAGGGATCTCGATGTGGCCGCGGTAGGAGGCTGTCAGGACGCTGCCGAGAGTCGCGACGCCCAGCACGGATCCCAGCTCGTACGCCGTCTCTGACAGTCCAGACGCCGCTCCGGCCTTCGAGGCGGGAGCGTTGGCGAGGATGAGGTCGTTCGAGACGGTCTCGGCGCCGCCGACTCCGATGCCGAGCGCGACCATGGCGAGGGCGATTCCCCACGCGCTGACCGTGCCGCCCTGCACGGCGATGCTGCCGTAGCAGAGCACCGAGAAGCCCAGTCCGACGGCGATGACGATGTGGGCGGGCACACGTCGGACGATCGGCACGACGACGAGTCCTGCGATGATCATCGCGGCGAGTCCGGGCACGAGAACGAGTCCGGCGATCATCGGCGAGAGGCCGAGCACGAGCTGCAGGTGCTGTGTGATGAAGAACAGGCCGCCGACGAACGCGATGATGCTGAGAAGGTTGATCGCGATCGCCCCGCTGAACACCGCATTCCTGAACAGGGAGACATCGAGCAGCGGGTGCTCAAGGTGCAGCTGCCGGCGAACGAACAGAACGCCACTCACGATCGCCACGACAAGGGCGAGCCCGGACGCGATGTTCGCGCCCTGATCGACGACGTTCTTGATCGCCCAGACGAGCGGCACCATCGTGAGCAGCACAAGCGCAGCACTCCACAGGTCGATGCGCGAGCCGACAGGGTCCTTCGACTCGCGGACGAGAAGCGGGAGCAGCACGAACAAGGGAAGCAGCACGGGAACGGCGAGCAGGAACACGGAGCCCCACCAGAAGTGCTCGAGCAGGAAGCCGCCGGCGATCGGGCCGAGCGCGCCGCCGCCGGCGAAGCCACTGCCCCACACGGCGATGGCGAGACGCCGCTGCTCGCGGTTGAGGAACAGATTGCGCAGCAGCGAGAGAGTCGAGGGCATGAGCGTCGCGCCGAACAGCCCGAGCGCCGCGCGCGCGGCGATGAGTGCTTCGGCCGTCGGCGCGAATGCCGCGAGCACCGAGACGATGCCGAATCCTGCGGCGCCGATCAGCAGGAGCTTGCGGCGCCCGATGCGATCGCCGAGGCTGCCCATCGTCACGAGGAGTCCGGCGAGCACGAGCGGGTACACGTCCAGGATCCAGAGCAGCTGCGTTCCGGACGGTATGAGTGCTTCCGAGATCTCGGGCAGGGCGAAGTTGAGGATCGTGTTGTCGACGGAGATCAGCAGCACGGGCAGCATGAGCACCGCGAGGCCGACCCACTCGCGCATGCCGGCCCGGGGCACCACGGGGACCTCCGCAGTCTGCATTTTCCACCTCCGTCGAAACTGTACCGTCTGGACGGTATAGTAGCATCATGGCTGAGACCCGAACCACCGCCGACCGCCTGCTCGACTCCTTCTGCGCCCTGCTCATTGAGGGCGGCGAGAAGAGCGCGACTCTCGAGGCCGTCGCCGCGCGCGCCGGTGTCTCGAAGGGCGGCCTGCTGTACCACTTCGGATCGAAGAAGGCGCTCGTCGACGGCGTCCTCGCCCGTCTCCACCGCTTCGTCGAGGAAGACGACGTGGCCATGGCCGCGGCTCCCGAAGGACCTGTCGCCTACTTCATCCGCACGTCGACCGATGCCGGCACGCAGTACGACGTGGTGATCAACGCCACCGTGGCGCTCGCACAGGGCGGCGACCGCGACGCAACCGCCGCCCTCGCCGAGACGAGGTCTCGCTGGCACGACGCACTCATGGCCGAGGTGCACGACGCCGACATCGCTCTTGCCCTGCTGTTCATGAGCGACGGGCTCTACTTCGCGAGCGCACTGCCCGAGGCATATCCAGAACTCAACCGCCGCGACGCGACGGATTTCGCCGAACGGATGCTGGCGGTCGCCCGCCGCCTCACCACACGCTGAGCAGCAGGACGCGGCAGGAAGCGCGAACGACGCTCAGCGGCATCCGAGCTCCGGGGTCTTGCGAGGTAACGCAAAGTTGCCCTCCACAGCAGGCCGCATAATCCGTTATCCACGTCTCTCCTCGAGACAAGACTTGAACACGTCGCTCATGCTGGTGTTGTGTTTGCATCTGGTTCACCGCTCCACTTCTCGACGGTGCCTATGCGGGATAAACAGTGTCTGTCTATGCCGGGGTATACAATTGCTATGAAGGACGTCAAACGCAGCGAGGTCGAGCGATTCTTACGGACGATCGGGTACACGATCGAGCGCGAAACTGGTCCTCACACGTGGTGGGCAAGGGACGGTTCTCGCGCGGTTCCTCTGCCTCGTCACCGGAAGATATCGCCCGGTGTACTGCGCAGCATAGAAAAGATCGTCGGACATGTTCCTGACATCTGGAATGAGCAACGTAATGGTCCGCACAACATACAAACTCAACATCTCCCGCCAGGGTTCATGGTGGATCATCGATGCCCCCGACATCGACTACCGCACCCAGGCACGCTCACTTGCCGGAGTTGACGAGATGGGACGGGACCTAGTCGCCGGCGCGCTCCGTATTGATCCCGACTCCTTCGATCTCGACGTCGATATCGTGCGACCCGACGACGTCGCCGCCATTCTCGAGCGCGCCGCACAACTCGACGAAGAGGCGCACGTCGCTACAACGCAGGCCGCTCGCAGTCGGCGAGAAGCGGCGCACACGCTTCGTCACACCTATCGGATGTCTGTGATGGACGCTGCACGTGTCCTCGGGGTCACTCGTGCTCGCGTGTACCAGTTACTCGCCCACAAATAGTCTGCGATTTACGGGTGCTCGACGTAAAGATATTCGTCGTCGGCAAGCCAGCACTCGAACATCGACCTCGATGAGAGCATTCGCGTACTCAGAGCGCTCTGGCGCGATTGAGTGGCGGCATCCGAGTTTCTTTTCCGTCGATGTCGATTCCGTGCCTCGCCGTTCGACGACATAGTAGAAGGACGCAGAGGCGTCCTCTTACTCAAGGAGCACACAATGAAGTACATGCTGATCATGCGCAACGTGAGCGAGACGGCGGTCGAGGCCTACAAGGAGATGGACTTCGAAGAGGTCATCAACGCGATGGGCCGATACAACGAGTCCATGATGAACGCGGGCGTGCTGCTCGCCGGCGAAGGGCTGTCGGATGCCGACGAGGGCTTCGTCGTCGACTTCGCCGCCGAGACGCCGATCGTCACCGACGGCCCGTACGGCGAGATCCACGAGTTGTTCAACGGCTTCTGGATCATCGAAGTGTCGAGCAAGGACGAGGCGATCGAATGGGCGAGCCGGTGCCCGCTCGGCCCGGGCAGCAAGCTCGAAGTGCGTCGCGTCACCGACATGACCGACTTCGAGGACTACGCCGACAACGAGTACGTGAAGAAGGAGGAGGGCTGGCGCGACGAGCAGGCGAAGCGCGCCACGGCCAATGGCTGATCTGCACGCGAGGGTCGCAGCGATCTGGCGCATCGAGGGCGCTCGGGTCGTCGCGACCCTCGCGCGCGTCACGGGAGATGTCGGCCTCGCCGAAGATCTCGCGCAGGACGCCGTCATCGCCGCCCTCGAGCAGTGGGACGCGGACGGCGTCCCCGCGAATCCGGGTGCGTGGCTCACCGCCGTCGCCAAGCGGCGCGCGATTGACGCATGGCGGCGCCGGGACCGGCTCGAAGAGCGTTACCGGGAGCTCGCGCGCAACCTCGAGGAGGCTCGCGATGACGAGTGGCGGCCGATCGGTGACGACGTGCTCCGGCTCGTGTTCACCGCGTGCCACCCGGTGCTGTCACGCGAGTCGCAGGTGGCGCTGACCCTTCGAGTCGTTGGCGGTCTCACCTCGGTGGAGATCGGGCGGATGCTGCTCTCCCCGGTCGCGACGGTTCAGCAGCGCATCACCCGCGCGAAGCGCACGCTCGCCGAGGCTCACGTGCCATTCGAGACGCCGGAGCCCAACGAGTGGCCGCAGCGCCTGAGCGGCGTTCTGGGCGTGGTCTACCTCGTCTTCACCGAAGGCTACGCGGCGACGGCGGGAGACGCGTGGATGCGTCCCGATCTCGCGAACGAAGCCCTGCGGCTCGGCCGCGTGCTCGCCGGTCTGCTCCCGCGCGAGCCCGAAGTGCACGCGCTCGTTGCCCTCATGGAGTTCCAGGCCTCGCGGTTTGGTGCGCGAACGGATGCCGCCGGCAACCCGATTCTGCTCGCCGACCAGGAGCGGGGGCGCTGGGACCTGGCGCAGATTCGTCGCGGCAGCGCGTCCCTCGCTCGCGCCGACGCGCTCGGCCGCGGACGGGGCTCGTATTCGCTTCAGGCCGCGATCGCGCAGTGCCACGCTCTCGCGTCGAGCGTCGAGTCGACGGACTGGGACCGGATAGTGCTGCTCTACGAGGCACTGGGGAATCTCGCTCCCAACCCGATCGTCGATCTCAATCGCGCGGTCGCCGTGTCGATGGCGACCGGCCCCGCAAGCGCTCTGCGGATCGTCGACGAACTGGCCGCGGCAGGCGCACTGCGGGGCTCGCACCTGCTGCCGAGCGTGCGCGGCGAACTGCTCGCCCGGCTGGGCAGGCGGGAGGAGGCGCGGGTCGAGCTGATCGCCGCGGCGGAGCTGACGCAGAACGAACGCGAGAAGCATGCGCTGATCCTCAAGGCTGAAGCGCTCACACCTTTCGAGATCCAGGATCGCGGCGGGCGAACCGCTCACTGACGTATCGCGCGTGACCGGCTCGCACGGGACGTCTTTGCTGCTTCCGCCAGGCCGATGAGCAATCCCGCCGTGACCGCGGCGGGAAACCCCAGGATCATCGCGAAGTAGAAAACGAAGATACCGCCCGAGAATCCATCGAGAGCCGCCAAGAAGACGCACGCGATGATGGTCGCTGCACCTGCACCCCAGCAGGCTGAGACGACACGGTACGCAATGGAGCGTTGCAGGGGTCGATCCGACATGCCGATCGCCCCGAATGCGCCAAGGATTGCCACAGCGCCCACCGCGAGTCCCAGCGTCCCCCACGCGTGAATGCCGCACGCACGCCTCCCTCGACGCGCATCACTCTACTGGTGGCAAGGCCCCTCTGCCTCGGTGCGCGACTCAGCTGTTCAGCGCTCGGATGCGCGAGGTGAGAAGCGATGCGAACCAGCACCACGCGGCGTACGGAACGAGCAGCAGACCGAGGCCCTTGTTCACCCGGCCCGCGCGGCGCGCGAGGTCTGTGCTGCTGACCGCCAAGCCACTCGCCGTGACGCGAGCGAGGTCGAGGTCGTGCATGCGGAAGAAGGTCCACGACCAGCCGGCGTTGAGCGCGAGGTTCGCGAGCAGAGCGCGGCGGTAGCCGCGCGCCGGGTTGTCCGGGGCGACGGCTTCGGCGGCCTCCCCTCCCCCTGCCGCTGTGACAAGTCGAGTGCGAGCCGCGCGCCGTTTTGCGCCGACGCTGAGCACGCCCGCCGACGCGAGCGCGATGCTCGCGTATAGCGCCGGCCACACGATCGGGAACACGCTGCGGCTCGGCTGGAAGTCGGGCTTGCGCAGTTTGCGGTACCAGCGGCTGTCGACGTCTTGCGTGGCGATCGACCCCACGGCCGCGGTGGCGGTGACGAGAGCGCCCGTTGTGAGGAGCTTCCTTGCGAACATGCATCTTCTCCTTCGAGAGTTGCTCGCCATGCTACGTCGACTGCCCCGTGGTGAACAGGGGGTGGCGGATCGCGCCACGACGGTGAAGGTTGCGGATGCGCCTTCCCGCGCGCTACAGTACTGAACATGTTCAGTGAACGCGTTCAGTCTCGGAGTGACCGTCGGAACGAGACCCGCCTGCACGTCATTTCGGTGGCTGAGCGGCTCTTCCGGGAGCAGGGTTTCTCGGCAACCTCTATCAGGCAGATCGCAATCGAGGCGGGAGTCAGCACGGGCACCGTGATGGCCGCCGGCGACAAGGGCGCACTGCTCGTCGCCGTGTTCGAATCCGCGGTTGCCACCATGCAGCGCGAGCAGCGTCGTCCTGTGACAGCGCCAGATGGCGATGCGGGAGAACGCATCCTGGCGCTGCTTCAGCCGTTCCTCGAGCTGTTCTCGAGTGACGAGAAGCTCTCGCGAGAGTATGCGGCACTGCTGGTGCGCGGCTCCCACGACTCCGTCATCTTCACGCGTCTGGCCGACGAGCTGCTCCAGTCGCTCACGCACGAATTCACCCGGTCGGGGCTGTCGCCGGAGCGTGCGGCAGCGGCATCCCGAACCGTCTATTTCGCCTACCTCGGAATCCTCTTCGCGTGGGCGGGCAGCGGCTCAGACCTCCCCGCGGCGCTGCGCGAGCTGAGATCCATCGTCGCGGTCATCTCGTCCAGCCCAGATTCGGAGTCGTGATGATTCTCCTGCCCGGTCCCTGGTGGCCGACCGTCGTTCTCGCCCTGATCATCTTCAGCGACGCGATTCTGACCGCGTTGCCGCCGCGCTTCGTTCGCGATTGCCTCACCGGCGTGCGCTTCCCGCGCGAGTGGTGGTGGACCCTCGTAGTCGTCAAGCTTCTGGCAGCTGCGGGTCTCCTCCTCGGCCTCGCGGTGCCCGGGGTCGCATTCGCCGCAAACGCCGGCGTCGTCGCGTACTTCGCCGTCGCCGGCTACGCGCACATCCGCGTTCGCTTCATGCGCAGCGAGTTCTGGGTCAACTGCCTCGGCATGCTCGCGCTGTCACTCGCCGTACTTCTGGTCTCCTACCTCGGCTGAGGCATCGCCGCCGGCTACAGCCCGACCATTCTCATCCCCGCATCGTCGTAGCGGTTTCCGGCGACACCCACTCGCTCGACGAGCGCGTTGAGGTCCGCGATGTCGTCAGCTGAGAGCGCGACTGCCGTGGCACCCATGTTCTCGTCGATGCGCTCACGTCGCCGCGTGCCGGGGATGGGCACGATGAACGGATACTGCGCCAGCAGCCACGCGAGGGCGACCTGGCCCGGAGTGGCACTCCGCTGCTCGGCGAGGGCTCGAACGTGGTCGATGAGCGCCTCGTTGGCGGCGAGGTTCTCGGCCTCGAAGCGCGGCACCCGCGCGCGGATCTCCCCCGGGGCGAACGTGTCGCCGGGCGACACCGTTCCCGTGAGGAAGCCCTTGCCGAGCGGACTGAACGGCACGAAGCCGATGCCGAGTTCCGCGCACGTGGGCAGCACCTCGGCCTCCGGATCCCGCGTCCACAGCGAGTACTCGCTCTGCACGGCGGTCACCGGGAAGACGGCGTGCGCCCGCCGGATCGTCGCTGCACTCGCCTCAGAGAGGCCGAAGTGCTTCACCTTCCCCTCCGCGACGAGCTCTCCCACGACGCCGGCGACGTCCTCGATGGGAACGTTCGGGTCGACGCGGTGCTGGTAGAACAGGTCGATGCTGTCGACGCCGAGCCGCTTGAGGGAGCCCTCGGCGACTCGGCGAATCTGCTCGGGTCGAGAATCCGTGCCCTGCATGCGGCCATCGACGATGTTCCAGCCGAACTTCGTCGCCACCGCGACGCGGTCCCTGATCGGCGCGATGGCCTCGCCGACGAGCTCCTCGTTCACGTACGGTCCGTACACCTCGGCGGTGTCGATCAGGGTGATTCCCTGCTCTACGGCGTAGCGCAGCACGCCGATCATGTCATCGCGGTCTCCGGGATTCGGCCCGTAGCTCTGCGACATCCCCATCGCGCCGAAGCCGACGGCCGAGACCTCGAGTCCTTGTCCGAGTGCCCTGGTGTGCATGTGTCGCTCCTCTTCTCTCTTGACGACTGAATCACCTGCCGTTGCGATGCGTTCGCCAACGTGCTCATGAACACTCAATAGCGGATGCCGCCAGCCAACCAGTCACGGATCTTCCATGTACTGGCAGGGCACCCTCAGCGAGCCTCGGCCTCGTCGGCGACGCTCCTCGTCTTGTCGACGGCAAGGCTGCCGAGGATGGCAAGACGCTCCTCCGTCGCGCTTCCCGGCTCCGCGGTATAGGCGAACATGGACCATTCGGGGTCGGCGGGCAGCTCCACCGCCTCATAGGCGAGTTCGAGGTCGCCGACCTCGGGGTGCCGAATGCGCTTGATGCCCGTTCGATGGTGGCGCACATTGTGCGCGGCCCAGCGCTCTCTGAAGAAGTCGCTTCGGGTCACGAGTTCGCCGATGAGGTCGGTGAGGCCTCGATCGCGGGGGTTCTGCCCCGCATAGCTTCGCAGGGTCGCGACAAGGTCGTCCGCGGACGGCTCCCACGCCGGGAAGAACGAGTGAGCGGCGGGATTGAGAAACATGAACCGTGCGGTGTTCGCCTGGTTCACCGGGTCATCGAGGATCGGCGCATACAGTGCGCGACCGAGAGGGTTGGCGGCGACGAAGGTCATGCGTCGGTCGCGCACCCAGACGGGGGCCCCGGTGACGGCGTCCAAGAACCGCTGCAGGGTCGGGCGAACCGCCTGCTCCGCGGGGCGCTTGCGGGAGCGGACGGGCTGCGGTCCCGCGGACCGCGCCAGGTCGATCAGGTGGTCGACTTCGGCGTCGTCGAGCCGGAGGGCACGGGCGACGCTGTCGAGCACCTCGGCGGAGACGCCCCCGAGGTTGCCGCGTTCCATCCTCGCGTAGTACTCGACGCTCACGCCGGCGAGCAGCGCAACTTCCTCCCGGCGCAACCCGGTGACCCGCCGTCGCGTGCCACCAAGAATTCCCGCTTGCTCCGGCGTGATCCGGCCCCGACGTGTGCGCAGAAACTCCGAGATCTCGACTCGCTGGTCCATGACTCCTACGGTAGATCTCCGCGCCACGGTATGGGAGGCACCATCAGTACACCGTTGCGCACCTCTTCCCTACCGACTGTGAACGATATATCGTTAACCACCACTTCGAGGAGGCCACAGTGAACAACTCATTCAACTCACACATGTTCGGGGCTGCGGGAGGTCCCGCGTCCGCGATCGTCGATGCGATGGATCAGCTTCGCAAGTCCTTCGAGCAGCACGCCGGCCCCTCACGCATGGCACGCGGCGATGTGCGCGCCGCCGTGCTGGCGCTGCTCGCGATCGAGCCGATGCACGGCTACCAGATCATGCACGAGATCGAAGAGCGCAGCGGCGGCGCATGGAAGCCAAGCGCCGGCTCGGTGTACCCGACTCTCCAACAGCTCTCCGACGAGGGACTCATCACGGCGGAAGAGCTGAACGGCCGCAAGACCTACTCGCTCACGGATACCGGTCGCGAAGCGGCGGACTCGGCCGACGCCCCGGCGCCGTGGGAGGCGAAAGGCGCACGGAACGGCTCCCGTCACGCTGCGCTCACGAAGGCCGGCATCGACCTCGCGAGCGCGACGGCGCAGGTTGCCCGGACGGGCACCCCCGAACAGGCGCAGCAGGCCGTCGCCATCCTCGACGACGCGCGTCGTAAGCTGTACTCGATCCTTGCGGAGGGCTGACGATCTGAACGCGGTGGCGTGGCGGGGCTTCTCGCCTCACGTCGCTCGGTAAACCACAGGCCCGGCCTGGGCCGGTGAGAGGATGACGCGATGACGGACGGCGTCTACCGCGCCCGCTACCGCCGCATTCTGCGCTTTGCCGCACGGCAGCTCGTGCAGATCTGGTGGTACGAGCTGTTCCTCCCGCGGGTCGGCCTCGAGGCGCTCGCGGAGCGTTCCCGCAAGGCGCGCACGCGGCGTCTCGCCCGACGGTTCCGCACGCTCGCCATCGAGCTCGGCGGCCTCATGATCAAGGTCGGCCAATTCCTCTCCTCGCGCATGGACGTCCTCCCGCCCGAGGTCACGGCGGAACTCGCCGATCTGCAGGATGAAGTGCCCGCGGTGCCGTTTCACGCGATCAAGAAGCTCGCCGAAGCCGAACTCGGTGTGCCGCTCGAACGGGCCTATGCCTGGTTCGATGAAACGCCCATCGCGGCGGCATCCCTCGGGCAGGCGCACCGAGCCCGTCTCTCGGAACTCCAGGCGGCCGACGCCGGGTTCAGCGAGGTCGTCGTCAAAGTGCAGCGCCCTGGCATCGACAAGATCATCGCCGTTGATCTCGCGGCGCTTCGCCGCACGGCGGGATGGCTGCGCAAGGTGCGCATCGTCTCGGAGCGCGTCGACGTCCGCGCTCTCGTCGAGGAGTTCGCGCAGACGAGCCTCGAAGAGGTCGACTACCTCCACGAGGCGGCGAGCGCCGAGCGGTTCGCCGAGAACTTCGCCGGCGACTCGCGCGTCAACGTTCCCGAGGTCGCTTGGGAACGCACGACAAGACGCGTTCTCACCCTGTCGAACGTCGCCGCGATAAAGATCAACGACACGGCAGCCCTGCGCGCGGCCGGAATCGACCCGGCAGACGTCGCCGACGGCTTCGCCGATGTCATGTTCGAGCAGGTCTTCACCCACGGCTTCTTCCATGCCGACCCTCATCCGGGCAACATCTTCGTCACGCCGATCGCCGGCCGAACGGAAGGCGGGCGCCCCGCGTGGCGGCTGACCTTCATCGATTTCGGCATGATGGGCGAGGTTCCCGACGGCATCAGGGGCGGTCTTCGCGCGCTCGTCATCGCGGTCGCCGCGCGCGACGGGCACAAGCTCGTCCAGGCCGCCCAAGAGATCGGCATGCTGCTGCCGGCAGCCAACACGGCGGAGTTCGAGCGCGCGCTGACCCAGTTGTTCGCACGCTTCGGCGGGATGGGCTTCGTGGAGCTCAGCCACATCGATCCGCGCGAGTTCCGCGACTTCGCGAGCGAGTTCGGCGACACGATCCGCTCCCTGCCGTTCCAGCTTCCCGAGAAGCTTCTGCTGCTCTTCCGCGCCGTGTCGCTCACCTCCGGAATGTGCAGCGGCCTCAATCCCGCCTTCAACGTGTGGGACGCCGTCGAACCCTACGCGAACCAGCTCCTGCGCGATGAGGCTCGCAGCACCGTGAAGGAGGTCGCTCAGCAGGCCTGGACGACCGTCGGCGTCACCGCGCGCCTGCCCCAGCGCATCGACGCCGTCATCACGACGATCGAGCAGGGCGAGATCACCTTCGACACCTCGCGCCTCGAACGTCGCCTGAATCGGCTCGAGCGCATCGGCCTCCGCGCCGTCTCCGCGCTCCTGTTCGCCGGGCTCTTGATCGGTGGAGCGCTGCTTCTGCCCTTCAACACACCGGTCGCGATCGTTCTCATGGTCGTGTCCGTCATTCCGCTCGTGCACGTGCTGCTCACCGGCTTCCTCGAACGCCGCGGGCCGCAGTGACGCTTGGCCGGGTTGCCGACCCACGCGGTACAGTCGGGAAGTGTCGGCTTCAGAACAGAACGGAGGGCGCCGTGTGCACGGTCTTCATTCGGGTTCCGGATGCCGCTGACGCTCCCATCCGCCTGCTCGCCGTGCGCGATGAGGATCCGGCACGCGCGTGGAATCCGCTCGGCGCGTGGTGGCCCGACACCCTTCCCGGCGTGCTTGGCGTGCGCGACGTCCGCGCTGGCGGAGCCTGGCTCGCCGCCGACCCGGCGCGGTCTCGGCTCGCCGTGCTGCTGAACCGCGCCGACGTGCTCAGGCGCCCCGACTCCGAGCTCGTCTCGCGCGGCGCCATCGTCCTCGACTCCGTCGCCGGCCGCTCCCCTGCCGAAGAGCCGCCGGCCCACGGGTTCAACCTCGTCGAGATCGACGCGCACGGCGCGCGAGTGATCACGTGGAACGGCGTGGAGCTCACGACGACGCCCCTCGAACCCGGCTCGCACATGATCGCGCACGACGGCCTGGACGACCCGGCGACGCCGCGCATCGCCCGGTGGCTTGACGAATTCCGCGACACGGGCGTTGCCGACGGCGAGCGCTGGTGGGAGCCGTGGCTGCAGCTCGTCGCTCGGTCCGCGGCACTCGATCCCACCGACGACGACGCGATCATCCGCGACAACCGCGCCCACGGCTTCCCGACCCTGTCGCTTCTCGCGTGCACCGCCTCGGTTTCGTCCGAGGGCGTCGACCTGACCTACGGTGAGCTGACCGAGCCCGGCCATTGGGGCGGTCTCGAGTTCGCGCCCGCCTAAGCGTGACTCCGCCCGACCGCACGGGATCAGCGGTCAGGGTCGACGTCGAGCCCCACTTCGATCTCGTCACCCGCACCACGACCCGTCTTCTTCCGCGTGTCGGCATTGAACGAGACGAGGTAGCGACCGCCCATCACGCCGATGGTCTTCTTGTACGCGTAGCCGCCGTCGATGGTGACGATGACGGGAACGCGCTTGCCTCGATCGAAGCTCTGCACAACCTCCTCGGGAACGACGATTCCCACGTTGTTGCCGCCGGTCGATTCGAGAACAGTGCGGAAGACTGCCATGACAGCTCCTTGGTTTCGTCCGGTGCCCATTCTCGAGCCACCGCCCGGCCGTGTGCAAGACTCTGAAGCCAACGACAGGTGGGGGCGCGGATGGACAGAATCGCGATCACCGGCGCGGCGGGGAGAATCGGCGCCACTGTGCTGCCGCTGCTGCGCCGACCAGAACGGGAGTTCGTGCTCATCGATTCGAAACGCGTCAGCTCAGCGGCATCCGATGATGTCGTCATCGAGCTGGACATTCTCGATCGTGACGCGCTGCGCGAGGCGTTCCGCGGCGCGGACACGGTCATCCACTTGGCCGGCATCCCGAGCGAGACGGCGTGGGAGGACCTGCTGCAGACGAACATCGACGGGACGCAGGCTGTGCTCGAGGCGGCGAAGGACGCGCGCGTCGGGAGCATCATGCTCGCGAGTTCCATTCACGCTGTCGGAATGTCGACGATGGAAGACGCGCGTCGCACCGGCACGCTCATTCCGCGTCCCGAGGGGTTCTACGGGGTATCGAAGGCCGCGATGGAAGCCCTCGGCAGCATGTACGCCGACCGGTATGGGATGACCGTCGTCTCCGCGCGCATCTGCGCATTCTCCGACGACCCCGAATCCGGACTGGGGCCGCAAACCTGGTTCGCTCCAGCCGACGCGGCCCGCCTCATCGAGGCCGTCCACGCTCTCGACCGACCAGGACATCACATCGTCTGGGGCGTCTCGGCTACGGGAGCCGACGCCCTCGAGGTGGCCGAGGGGCAGGGAATCGGCTTCCACCCCGCAGAGCGCGCAGCCGTCTCTGCATCCAGCGCCTTGGCGCCCGACACTCGCCTCGCCGGCCCCGCCGCCGAGGCGCGCAATATGCCCGGCGAGCACTGGAGCTAGCGGCAGCGCGCACGCTGCCGCCGCGTCATCGTCAGGCCGGAACGGGCCGGTATCGCACGGCGACAGCTCCCGACCGGAACTCATGGCGCTCCACGAGCTCAAGCTGGATGCGCTCGCGCAGGCCGGCCAGCAACGTCGGCCCGTGTCCGGCAAGGATCGGCTGCACGATGAATTCGTACTCGTCGATGAGTCCCAGATCTGCCAACGCCAGGGGCAGCGTCACGCCGCCCACCCACAAGCCTTCACCTGGCTCCTGCTTGAGCCGCTCAAGCGCGTGCCCTAGGTCGCCGCGCACCAGCTCGGCATTCCAATCGACTCCGCTCAGGGTGCTCGACACGACGTACTTCTTCGCCTTGTCGATCGCCTCGGCGAACGGAAGCTCCCACTCATCCATCCACTCGGGCCAGGTCCCCGTGGCCGGCTTCCGCCACGCCTGCGCCATCATCTCGTACGTCACCCGACCGAAGAGCAGGGCATCAGCCCGTGCCATCTCAGCGGACCAGTAGCGCATCGACTCCTCGTCCGGGGGAAGCCCTGCCTCGTGATGGCAGCAGCCGTCGAGCGTGACGTTGATCGAGTATCGAAGTGGTCTCATCTCGTGTTCTCCCTCGATGCGGGCCGCGTCGCCCATCGATAGGTTCCCACCGGTGATCGCTGCCCGTCTACAAATTGCCCCCTCACAGCGTTGAGATGGAGCATGCTCTCGCCGGAATGCTCCGAAGCACAACCGGGTTGCACCGAGTGACCCACCGACAGGAGGCTAGTCTCGTGCGCGCACTCATCCACCACGCTTTCGGCGACCCCAGCAGCGAACTCCACATCGAGACCGTCCCCGATCCGGTTCCCGGCCCAGGCCAGGTACTGATTCGGATGTCCGCCTCGCCCATCCACAACCACGATCTGCTCACCGTTGCGGGCGACTACGGCTTCAAGCCCGAACTGCCGGCCGCGTCTGGGACCGAGGCGACCGGCGTCGTCGAGGCACTGGGCGAGGGAGTCTCTCACCTCGCGATTGGCCAGCGCGTGACCGGCGGTTCGTTCGGCGCCTGGGCGGAGAAATACGTCGCGAACGCGGCCGGTCTCGTCCCTGTGCCCGATTCACTCGACGACGGGACCGCCGCCCAGCTCATCTCAATGCCAGCAAGCGCGCTCGCGCTGCTGAACACGCTGAAGGCGAGCCAGGGCGACTGGATCGCACAGAACGCGGCAGGCGGCGCCGTCGGTCGATTGGTCGCACAGTTCGCCCGCAGCCGGGACGTGAATGTTCTCGGCCTCGTGCGACGCAGCGCGGGTGTCGAGGAGCTCGCGGAGGCAGGAATCCAGAACATCGTCGCTACCGACGCGGATGGCTGGCGCGAGCGCGTCACCGAGATCACTGACGGTGCGGCGATCATCGCGGGCGTCGACTCAGTCGGCGGGACCGCGACCGGCGACATGCTCAGCCTGGTCACCGATGGCGGCCGGCTTGTGCTGTTCGGCGGCATGGCCTCGTGGCGAATGGAGGCCGCGATCGCCGACGTCATCTTCCGTGGCGTCACGATCGAGGGCTTCTGGGGTGCGAAGGTGATGCCCGCATTGGCTCCCGAGGCGCGCAGTGCCCTGATCGGCGAGGTGATTCAGCGGGCCGTCGCCGGCGACATCACGCTTCCCGTCGAGGAAGTCTTCCCCTCGAACGGATTGCCGACGCCATCGCCGCCCACAACCGCCCCGGGCGTGCCGGCAAAGTGCTCCTGCGCGCCTGATCCTCTTCTCGCAGGGCGAACGAGAACAGCCCCAGATCCGGAGGTCAAATCTCCTGATCAGGGGCTGCTTCATTCGCGTGGGTGATTCCGTAAATCCCGGATGCCGCCTGATTGCTGGACACGTACCGTACAGGAAACTGACCGTTCCACGCTAAGAGCAGACTCATTCCAGCAGCTCAAAGCCTGGTGCGACGGCTGGCTCCGCGGCGCGGGATTCAGTGCTGGTTTCTGCGGTCTTGAGTCGACCGGCGGTGGGAAGAGAGACTCGCTGCTTCAAGCTTCAGAGTCAGTCGGCGATTCGACGCAGTCGGGCGAGCCGGGACAGCTAGGCTACGAAAGGTTCGCTCCTATGCACGGCGGTGGGGCACGGTTCCTCGCACTCCCGCCTCTCGACTCAAGAAGTAGCGGTTCTCGTGAGAGGATGGCTTCGATGTGGACTGAAACCGGCGGGCTAATTGGCGTTGGCTATGAGGGCTTAGCCGTCGAAGAACTGTCGGACAGACTCTCGCGATGGGGCGTCACCCTGCTGGTAGACGTTCGCCTCAACGCTATCTCTCGAAAACCCGGTTTCTCGAAGAGCCGACTAGCCGCTCACCTAGCCGAACACGGGATCGCATACCTCCATCGCCCGGCACTAGGTAACCCAAAGGACAACCGCGCCGGTTATGCATATACCGGCACAAATGACGGTAACGCCGCCCGCGCAACTTTCCGGGAGAGGTTGGCTGCCAAGCCAGCCGCGGATGCACTTCACGAACTGGCCGAGCTCGCTGCCCATCAACACGTTGCAGTCTTCTGTTTTGAGCAATCCGAGCTTCATTGTCATCGGCATGAAGTTCTGCACGAGGCGAATCTCTTGCTCGACGTCGCCCAGACCTGCTAGAGGTCGAACAGTGGCACATCCATGGCGGTAGTCCGGTCAGGGTAATACACGCCAAGCACACTGAAGTTGTGCCTCTTCCGAGGGTCCTCAAAATTGCCCATGAAGAAGGACGTCATCTTTCTCGGATTCATCATCTGGTAAACAAACCTCGTCTTGACCGCAGCTCGAAGTTCTTCGTCACTTTTCCCCTTGAGATGTCGCTGTAGTTCGCTCAGCTCCCAATCCAATATTTGGCCCGTATGCGTGGGACACGGTGGCTCCGAGCATCGGTATCGATAGCTCACTTTGAATCGCGGCGCTACCAGCTTCGGCGGTACAAGTCTTGAGCCGAACAGGTCGGCACTCGGCATTTCCATTGCGGCCGCAATTTTCTTCGCTTCCGCGGGAGTCCATCCGGGGTGCTTAGCGAAGTCAAAACGAACGATCTCAGCGATATCCACCATGCCAAGCGAAGGCGCGTTATGTGCCACCGATGCATTCCGTCGCATTTCACAGGTCGAGGTGCGGGCGACGTGCCGCATGATCGGCTCACGATCCTTCCATTTGTCCTTGTGAGCAACTCTCTCTATTGAATCGATGGTGGGCGAATAACTCTCAGGACGCGAGTCCTGGTCTCGCCTACGCAATTCGACTCGGACCACGTCGTACTTTTTGAACTGTTGATCCGAACCGAGCCATCTAAATGGGATCGGATAGATTCGAACCCAGTCGAAGCGGCCACCGTCGATCCTGATACCTGCAACGCACACAGTGTCGCCGTACTTGAGGGATGGTTGCGGCGAAGTCTTCACCGTGATGAGAACATCGGCCATCTCGCTACTTACGCGCATAAATACGAATGTAGTTCTGGCAAGTGAAGCAGACCTGCCCCAGTTGAGGCCACGCGATAGTCGTCGAGCGGCGCCGCGCTTCGCTCTGACGTGCCTTCCCATCAGAGAGGAAAGGGCAAATGTCGGGACCTCGGACTAGTCTGGGCGTATGGAACGGCCATTGGAAGACTTGGCATTGTTCGCGATGGCAACCACTCCCCGATTCTCGTGGGCCAAGACTCGGCTGCGTATTGAGGAGTTCGGTTCTGCTGAGGCAGTACTTAGGTTGAAGTTCTCCAACGAGCTACTCGATGACGGATTCGATCAGGAAATCCGAACCGCCAGCCAAGCAATAGACAGCTATGAAGCGCAGGGTTTCCATCTCTCGACAATAAGAGGTGATGGATACCCCCGCCAGCTACGCACGGTGCACGACGCCCCGCCCGTTTTATGGTGGCAAGGTTTTCATGACGTCGGCGACGAAGACTCAGTAGCCATCGTGGGTACTCGGGCGCCCGATGAGTGGGGTAAGGAATTTGCCCGTAGTCTTGCGCGACTCCTCGCAATTCAGGGAGTGCCGGTCGTTAGCGGTCTTGCTCGAGGAATCGACGGCGTGGCGATGCGCGCCTCCCTCGAGGCCGGTGGACGCACCATCGGCGTGATTGGCGCTGGTCTCGGCGTCTACTACCCGCCCGAGCACCGTGATCTTCAGGACGAGGTCGCGAACAGCCTCCTCCTCTCCCAGTTTGCCCCTGGAACAGCCGTATCGAAGCCGAAGTTCCCAATGCGCAACATCACGATGTCCGGGTTTGCGTCTCTGACTGTGATCGTCCAAGCTGGAGAGACGTCGGGAACTATGCATCAGGCCAAGGCCGCGGTGAAACACGGGCGCCCAGTCATCATTACGAGCCAAGTGCTGCGCTCAGCCGGCTGGGCACGTGACCTTAAGCGCGAAGGCTACGAAGTGACTGTCGTCGACACGCCGCGGGAGGCGTTCACTGCTGTGCAGGAAATCCACCGGAGCCGCAGGGCCGCAGCGGGCGACTGGGGGTTCGGCACCCTCCTCCGCGCTTGAGCCAGCCGGCCGCCGAGGATCTTGAGCGCCAGATCCGCGGTACCTACGTCAACCCGCCGTCGGCTACGGCGGGCCTTTGCTCGGTATGCACTGCCCCAACGAGTGGACCGCTTTACACGATGTGTGTTCCATGCGAAAACCATTCCAGATGGGGCGGTCAATTGTCGCGCGGCGTAGTGATGCTCAGTTGGGCACCGATGGCGCAAATAGAGAATTACTCGGGTCAAGGCTACTCGGACCTTCTCCATTACAAGCGGCCTGACGGCACACCAATGCAGCAGGCCCGGCTTCGCTCTCTCATGTGGCTGGCCTTTACGAAACACGCCGAATGCATAATTCCGGACCATACCGAGCGGTCATTCGCAATAGCAGCTGTTCCCAGTACGAGTGGGCTCCGCGACGGCCCACATCCCTTTACAACGAACTTCCTGTCGATGTTCGCCAATTCAATTCCGCGGGTTACACCTCGGTACGTTGGGCGATCCGATAACGAACGAAACGAGCGTAGGCGGTTAGACCCTGCCAACTGGCACATCGATACAGAGGAATTAGGTGAGATCAAGCGCGTGCTTATCCTCGACGATACGTGGGTCAGTGGGGGGCATGTTCAGTCGGTCGCTGCCGCGTTCGAGCTTGCGGGGATCGCAACGCGTGCTGTTGTACTGGGCCGTGCCCTGGACCCAAGCCGATCTGACCACGGTACGTTTCTGCGATGCCATCAAGCCTCGCCCTTTGATAGCAATATCTGTCCGGTCCATCGAGCCCGACGAGACAGCATAAGCGGATGCCAGAAGCCGCCGCCAGCATAGATACACCAATCCACGCTCCTGCTTGTGTCTACGTGCTCCGCGATCGTGTATGACCGAACATGCCCTACACACGCTCGATCGCTCAACACTCACCAGAACATACTTTCCGCCCGCGCTCCATCTCCGCGGACGCCGACGAAGACTGCTCGCAGCAGCGAAGCTATGCACACTTGAAACCCAGTTCTCGGTGCAGTTCGCGCCGGTCTCCGTCGAATCCGTGCCCAAAGGCAAGCAGATCGAACCGAGAACACAGCTTAGCCAAGGGTGTTTGTATGGTCGTCTTGCCAACGAGTTCGGGACGTAGGTATTCACGTAGGACAAGAACATCTTCCAGTTCGTACCGACAACCGACGCCGAGATTTGTCGCGAGATCCGGGTAGGAGGCGAGCAGCTCTGAGAAACGGAGCTGATCCCACTCCGGCGGCCGGCGCCCAGGATATGGAGTCAATGCAGTTTCTCCTTCAAGCAAGGCTCGCGCCCGCCTGGGCAGCGCCGAAAGGTCAACGGTGTCCCCGGCTCGCTCGGCGAGAAACAAGGGATACCAAATTGGAGCAAACTTTGCCACTCGGAATACCGACGGCAGCAACTCATTCATCATGTTCGGAACATTATGGTCTGTTGCGCCCACAAGCATGTCGAGAAAGAACTCTGTGCGAGTGAACGCCGAGTATCCCTTGAGCCCCAGGCGCTCCATGGTCCCGACTCCGACGACGACTTCAACCTCGTCTTCGCGAGCTTCTTCGAAGGGGAGGACATACACGCGTCCCGTCGGCTCACTCGAGTACGCCAGCTGGTACACACTTTCGCTCAACTGCCGCAACAGACGAACTGGAAAATGCTGCGGGAGCTCTGCCAGGACATCATAGAGAGATCCATAGTCTTCAATGATCAGTTCTTGGACGCGAAAACTGTGTTCCTCAACGGTAATCGTCGAGTCCCGGAGGCCTTCCGCACGATCGATTTTCGGACGGTTAACGAAGATGAGACGCCGATTGAGCGTATCCAGCTGTTCCTCCGTCAAGCACTCGACGAGGTTGCCCAGAAGCTTTTGGATGTGAGAGTCCGTAAGGCTGTAGCCCAGAAAGATCACTGGATGCTCGACAAAGAGCGTGAGTACCTTTGCGATAAGGTATGGGTTGCGGGCCCAGTACTCCTTGTAGTCCTCATCTGTCAAAACCATTGATGTCGGATCCCCGGCCGATCCATGTATTTTGTAAATCTCGCCCACAGCTTGGGTCGCAGAGAATAGTACCGACTGCTGTCCCACATAAAGCTCTAAGTCAGGGAGAGCATCTTCAAGGATCGAGTCATAGTTGGTCGTAATTACTGCGTGAGTCCGTACAGCAGAGAGCTTTTCCATCTCCTCAGCTATCGTCTCGTCATTAGTAATCGAGAGACCCTGGAGGTATTGGGCAAGCTCGATCTTCAATGGATCGCCCGTGTTGCGCACAAGCTTTTCGTACTTGTCGCGACTAGCCACATACTCCGGATCGTCGAACCATTCTCGGTAAAAATCCTCGGCAATCCGCGACGCGATGCGCGGAAGCCGCAGATTAGAGGGACCGTCGGCGGCTAGTCCCTCGTAGTAGCTCAGCGACCGATGAACCAGGGTCGCAGCGTACTCGAGTAAACCTGCCCAAGTGGGAGAACCGAGGTACCGCTGAGATAGCCCGGAGCCAACAAAGAGAACCGGTAACGTATTTGAACTGGAGAGCAGAGATTTGATCTCCTTCAAGGCCTCCACCATCAACCCCTCATTCGTCGTCGCAAGAACCTGCTCGCTTGAGCTCAAGAAAACGAGGCTCCTCGCTACGTCAATGCTAGGCCTCCCCCAGAATCTCTCAGCCACCCATAAAGAGCGCCTTGTCCGCTGATAACCCCCAATTATGTTGCCAGTTTTGCCCCGTTTCTCCGTCAGCGTGCCACGGTTAGCACGCTAGTAGCGGCCCGCTGCTGCACCGTGGCAGGGAGACCGAGCTCGGACATCAGTATGAGGGCGATGAGTCCGGAGGTCGCCCAGGCGAGTTCAAAGATGTTCGGATCCCCGTTCTCGTCTCCGCTGTGAGCGAGCCCGTTCCGAGCGCGGACGAGCCGGCCAGCCCATTCTTCGACGTCGGGAACGAGTGCCTCGCGAGCCTTCTGGTCGGGTATGGAAGCGAGTGCTCGAAGGCGTTCCCTCAGGCTTGGGGCGTTGCGAAGAGCGCGCTTCACCCAGGCTTTGTCGTCCTCGTCCGGAATAGCGGCGAGCACATCATCACGGAGCTTGGCGAAATGCTCCTTCGTCATGTCCGTGATATTTCCGCGAAGGGAGCCATGCAGCGCTTCGGCGGCGATCACGGACATCAGCAGTCGTGTTTCGGTGAATCCAGGGTTCGAATAGCTCATGCCGAAGTAGACATTGCACGCGGCCGGCGCTGCGTCGCGGATGCGCATCCACTCAGTCAAGAGCCGGTCGAACGCGAGGTCGTCGCAGGTGAATCGGAAGTCGTGCTCCGATACGCCGGGGGCGGCCGGTTCAGCAGTATGTACACGGCGCCCGTAGGACTCGACCTCGATGGGGTAGCTGCGCGTCGATCCATCAGCCATGCGGTGTTCACGTTCCCGAACATGGCTGAGTGTCGCGCCGATGAGGCCGGACGGTTTCCCGGACGCGAGGGTTACGAGGTCCATGATTCGAAGGATCATCTCATCGAACCCAGTCGCGGTCGTGGATGAATCGGGAGTGAGGAAGAGATACGCCGTGATGTCGCTGGCGACGGTTTCGCGCTCCCGGGTTCGCGTCATTTGAAAGTGCTGTGCGTGTGCGCGAGCTTCGATCCTCCACCCGTCTACCGTGACTGTCCGCGGTTCAGCGGGCCGCACGGATGCCTCATGGCTTCCATTACCAAGATCCGAAGATCGCATGGATGTCGGAAGAGCTAGCCAGGTGGCCAAATTCTCGATTTGGATGCGGGCCGAGCGAAAGACCGGTTCGTCGTCAGTGATGTGGGCGCCCACGAGCGCTTGGTGTACATGCATGCGCTGGAACGTCGGACGCGAGAAGAAGCCACCGCGGCTGGCCAGCTCGAAGCACTCCAGCAGCGTAATCGGTGTCCCCTCGGCCTCCCCGAGCAGCACCGGCACGTCCCGATGCCGCTCGCTGGCCACGACTGGGCCAGGCCGGGCGGCTCTGTTCGTCAAGTCGAAGCCGCCGATGAGCTCGAGGTGTGTCGAACCGTTGGCTTCGACACTTAACCGACCGGGGACACGGTCGTCCGGGGCATCTGGTAACCACCAGTAGCCATGCCACTCGTTCAACTCGCCCTCGCCGTCCATGAACTTCAGTATGCACAACACGAGCCTGTCGAGGTGTTCCGTCCCCCTCCGGGAGCTGACGAGAGCATCCGAACAGGCGAACGAGAGCCCGAAGTAGTCGGGCCCGGTCATAAGGAGTGCATGGGAAGGCGTCGTTGATGCAAGAGACTGCGAATTTCGCAGTCGACGGATTGGTGGCCCCTGACGCTTTGCGACGAATACGATCTGCGTTCAGGGTTCTATGCGGGCTGTCATCCACCGGGTGTCGAGCACGGAGAATGATGCGCGACATGGCCGTCAGATCTGCACTGCTGCTGCTCCAGCGTTCGCCCAGGATTACGGTCGGGTGAGTCGGTCCGTGTCCTCGATTGCCCATTGTTTGATGAGGGTGATCTTGCCTTCACGGAGGAGATCCCAGCGTGTGGTGCTGGCGCGCTCGAAGGCCTGATCGGCAAGCCACCCTGCTTGAGTCATGTCCGTAAAGCCGGCTGCCAGGGCCGTGAGGACAGGGTGGAGCCCGGGGATAAGGGTTCCGTTCCTGAACTGCTGGATGGGATAGTACGCGCCTGTGTTGAAGTCCACGCCAAGGATTTGGTGGCGTTCTCGCATTCCGCGGAGTTCGTCCTCGCTGGCCCCAAGACGGGAACGCACTGTGTGCTCGGCGACCCATGGCCCGATCGTGTCGATGTAGGGGGCGGTGCGGTTCTCCTCCAGGAAGGTGCGCATCGACTCGACGTGTTCGCGGGTGAGTCCCCGATGCGCGAGGGGTTGGATGAACAAGCCCGGTAAGCCCGGGTGTCGCTGCAGGATTTCTCGTTGGCAATCGGGGTGGGCGTAGATGTCGTCGGCGAAGATGTAGGGCTGTGGGTACTCGTCGAGGGCGGCGTTGATCGTGGTGATCTTCCAGTTCGGGTCCTCGGACAAGGTCGCGCCGGGACGCAACGGCGGGTGGGGCAGAACCCGGCCCTCGGCGAGTCGGCCGCCTGGCCGTGTCTCGTTGAGGAACTCTTCGATCGCGTTGTTCTGGTTCCAGGTTGAGCACCACCACACCTCAACGTCCAGTGCGTTGAGGGCGTCGAAGAGCTCGCGACTAATGCGGACATAGTAGGTTCCAGCGATCTCAGCACCGTATCGTGCCTTCGTCAGCTGGATCCTTGCGGTGCGAGCGTGTCCCCATTCGTCGCCGATGTGGCGGGCCTGGATGACTTCGTCGATGTCGAGGATGAGGACCGTCATGCCTCTTGTCCTCCTGCGGCTTGTTGCCTGGTGGAAACGCCTTGGCAGAAGGTGCGGATCTGGTCGAGGTGATCACGGGTGAGACCGGTGTCGGAGTCCGGGGCGAGGACAAGGCTGGGATGTCCAAGTTCGCTCTCGCTGATCTCGTGGCCGAAGGTTCTGGCGTCGATGTCATCGATCCAGATCACCGGTCCCGGTTCAGCGGTCGTAACACGGTGTATTTCCTGGATCTTCCACCGCCAGGGCAGGTAGAGGCCGTCCTCTCGTTGTGGCATGCGCAGCGCGTGTCCTCCTCGGAGGCCACCGATCGTGGCAAGGAAACTGGTTAGCGCAGATTCCGGGTAGAGCCAGCTCGTCAGATACAGCAGTTCGAGGTCGAACTCGTCAATCAGCTCCTCGAGCTGCGTGACCAGCTCCGGCGCCCAGGTGATCACGAAACCCGGATGGGGAGTCCCGTCTGTGTTGCGGTAGGTGACGCGTCGAGTGCGGGTGCGGGACCAATGCTCGGACGCATTTGGGGTTTGTAGAACACCGTCGAAGTCGAGAAAGAACTTGATGCGGCCGGGGCGTCGTGTTTTGTTCATCGTTCAGGTGCCGGCGGGGTCGTCATCGAGTGGTTCGGGGCTGAGTGCGATCGTCACGTCATCGACGACGCCCTCACAGTAAACGTCGTCAAGTTCATGTAGCCCGAGAGATGAAGCCCATGCTCGCGTCGTGTGTTCGCGTTGTTGTGCCGAGTCGTTGAGCGGCCAGCCCTCGATGTCGATCTCCAGGTGCCGGGATAGCTGCCACCGCATGGGAGGGAGGTTTACGAGGTTGCCGTGTTGGTTCATGAGGTCTTCAATACTGGTGTTGATCGGCAGCCTGAGGCCGCCGGGCCACGGTGTCGGTTGCTGCTTCATGCTGTGCTCCTTCCTTCGTCGCAAGTCAGGCTCGTGATCGGGTGGCGTCGCGTTTCGCATGGGCGATGACGAGATCACCGTGGCCGAGGCGCAGCATCTGAACAGCCGATAACCGCCCGTAACCCGAATACGGCGAGTTAAGCCACAGTGCGATGTCCCACGGTCCGCCGATGTTCTCCAGAATCGGGTACAGCTCGGGCAGTCGCGGCAGGAGCGACTTGTCGGGCGCGAATTGGAAGATCGGACAATGCGGCTCGGTCTCGTCCAAGCCCGTCACGGTCAGGACTCTGCGCGCATCGACGAGCGATTGGAGCTCGGCACTGCTTAGTTCCAACCAGTCGGCGAGCTGATGCTCGCTGAATACCGGGCCGACTGCCGAGAACCAGCTGCCTCTGGTGGGGTGTTCCAGAGTTGCCACGTCCGGGTTCCTACCAAGTGTGATCAGCATCCGCTTGCCGTCCGGGAGGTGAACCTCGATCGGGAAGCCTCTTGCAAGGCCGTAGTACTCGGATGCTGTCAGTGACACGCGCGGACGCGGCAGTTCCGACTCCTCTTCGGCCTCGAGCTCTTCCAGCGGTTGTGTGAGCAGCCAGCGCACCAGCTGGCCGTCCAGCTCGTTCTGCTCACTCATCGGTGCACTCCTAGGTGGTCGAGGAGGTATGGCCGACCCTCCACATCGATGACCTCAACGCTGAGGTCGTCGAGGTTCAGAATCGCGCAATTGCCCCGCGATGCTCCTTGAGCATCGAGTACGACAACGCGGGTCGCAAAGCTTTCCGATTCGGTCTCGAACTCGATGGTCTCGTCGACGTGCCAGTGGTAGTGCCCGGCCAGTGAGAGCCGAGGGCGCACCTGCACGAATCCTTCATGGAACATGCGTCGCCCGCGCTCGGCATATCGGATCCCCTGCCGCGGCACGAAGTCGCGAATCGACGCAAGGTGCCGGTCCAAAGACGGGACACCAAGCGGTACGTCGTGCGACAGAAGCACGTCCACCGGCTCTTCCCCGAGCACACGGAGATCGGCGAGCGTGATCTGCTCTTGCGCCCACCAATCACGGCCTTCCAGCCTTCGATACCGGTCGATGCTATTGGCGCCGCCTAGCGCAGCGAGCCGAATCCCGTTCGAAAACACTGCGCGATAGCCGCGTGGGAGATGCCCTATCCGCTCCCCCACCCACCGAATCCCAGTCGACGAGACTGGGAATGTCTCAAGCAACGGGTGATCCTCGTGGTTCCCGTCGACAAACAACAACGTCTGATCCTGGTCCCCGAGGAACACGTCGAGGGCATTCAAATCGATAGGCCAGTTCCGGCGCGGCCAGATCATGCCGAAATCCCCCAGCTGAATTATCACGCGGATGCCGCGGCGGCCGAACATATTCGCGGCCCGGAAGATGTGGTTTCGGTCCCCGTGAACATCACCCATCAGCCCGATACGACGGCCGCCGAGGAGCGGCCATGTCGCCGACGCGTCATGCCAGACAACGTCGGCCGACACGTCACGCCGAATAGCGTTCTCAGGGCAATCAGCGACAGGCTGGTCCTTGCACGTCATGCCGCGTCCTCAATCTCGGTAATGCTGAGCACATCGGTCGTAACCCGGGTGGTGTTCATCACCGCGGGCCAACTGAGATCAATCAACAACACCATGGCTGCGCCCAGCTGACACTGGATCACCTGAAGCAGGATCGCCTCGTCCCCATCACGCCGAAGCTTCGCAGAGAAATCGGTGAGCCCGCGTTCGCGGATCATTGTTCGCCGGGTCAAATCAAGAACATAGGACGCACCGGAGGTCGTGCGGACGCGATACGCGCCGGACATACTGGAAATGAGAGACTGCACAACTGCGAAGCTAATCCCGCGACCAGATGCCTCGTTCCCGCTTTGGCATACGCTTCACTTCCGTCGCGGGGCAGTGATCCCCACTCTTCGGAGCCGCTCCACCTCCTCAGCAGACAAATCACCGCGCCGCGCAGCCATCCGCCGTTTCGCCGCCCAATCAGCAAGGCGACGCTCCCCCGCCTCAGCAGAGCGGTAGCTGGGTGCCTGACCGTGACCTGTGAAGAACTCCAGGTAGTCACGCTCGTGAGCTAGCTGCGCATCCCTGCGAGGATCCCAGCTGAAACCAGGCACCAGTTCAAGACGCCGCTGCTGGTACACACAATGCTGGGCACGAGTCGCCGCCCGCCGCTGATACCGCACCCAGCCCGCAAGCGCAGCCTCGGCTGCGGACGTGTGCTCGCCGCGCTCCCGCGGCAACCGACCGTGTCCGGCGAGGAAAGCATCAAGGTCGTTCACCCGGCGAATCCACTCCCGCACACGTTCACCACCCTCAAGGTAGGCGCCCGTGTGAAAGGCGTATTCGTTCGCAGCGAATACTGCCGACCGGGGATCACTGCCATTGTTGATGAACTCCGTGATGAGTTCACGTAATGCGTCGTGCACGTTTTCCTTCCCGAAAACGCGAGATGCGTTCTCGGGAGGCTTATGCGCGGCATCCGAGTTGATGGTGTTGGGCGAGTAGCACCGCGATCGCGCAAGCTGCAACGCCCTCGGGAAAGTAATGCATGCTGGACTTTGATCTGCGCGCTCCACAGGGCACGAAAGAGCGGTTTAGTGGTGCACGGATCCACAATCACCGCATGGCGGAGGACCCGCACATGCATCGCTCGAGGATCTGATCGGCATAGCGCTGAAAAAGAAGAAGGCAACAGAAGCATCTACGAGCCGGTCCAACCCGACGCGCTTACGCTCGACTGGCATGGCTCATTACTAACGGCGCGTACGGTCACTCAAACATCAGGTCACGAGACGTAGTTATTAGAATCGCCGGGCCACGAGATCCCGGCATATTTGAAGGACAGAAACGGTAGGGCATGAGACGTCTCGTATCCCTAAGGTTTCAAGACACAATCTGGTGGTCCCGCTGGTGGGGGGTACGTTACCTGATGGGTGCGGCCACCGTTCCAGTTTCGGCCAGTAGCTTCGGCCCGCTCGGGCTCGGCGTGTCAGGTGCGCCATAAACGATCGTTTGTGGCTCGGCAGAAATCCTTGCGTTGTGATCGTCTGGCTCAGGAGCTGCCGCGAAGAACCGGAGCAGGGCGCTCCGCTTACCCTTCCCCAACGCACAAGCGCAAGGTGGCTCGGTCATTGATATTTCCGGTGAAGGGTCGGTATTGGTGAGTTTCCCTCCCTCACCGCGCCGTAAGGCCATGCAACCGATGGTGCACGGGCTTCGCGCAACCCCCTTGTGGCACCCCTTCTACGCGGCTCAAATGGTGTGTCTAGGAAAACGAGGAGGCGAAATGTCGAAGGGTGAACACGACGATGCCGAGCGGCGTCCAAATGACCAGAAGCAGGAGCATCACTCGCTGACGATGTATCTGCGCTTTGCCGCTATGATCCTCACCGCGATGGTGCTGATGTACTTTGTCATGTTCACCGGCTCCTGGGAATGGAGCCACGTGCGCTTCAGCCAGAGTCGCGTATTCATGGCGCTCACCATGGGTGGCACCATGGGGCTCATAATGCTCGCTTGGATGCTGGGCATGTACAAGAATTTGAAGGCCAACGTTGCCGTGATCGTCGCGAGTCTGCTGCTCATCGGAGGGGGAATCGCGCTCGACCGCAGCCAGATCACTGTCGACGACACTGCGTTCATGCGCGCGATGATCCCCCATCATTCCCTCGCGATTACCCGCGCCGAGCGCTTCCAAAACCAGGATGTGCGGGTATGCGAACTGGCGGTTGAGATCAGCAAGTCCCAGCGGCGAGAGATCCTCGAGATGGACTGGCTGATCCGGGACATTGAACGGAACGGTGCAGCCAAAACACGAGAGGAGGCTGAGTCCCGGGCGGTTCCCGACTTTGAGGAGGCCGCCGAACGCCAATGTCCGGCAAAGTAACGGCGTAAAGACCACAACCAGGACATTCGCACTCGGGACTCAAAGTGTCCTTTACCACCTTTTGCTATCGCCCAACTTGAGTTGGCGAAAACCGCACTTCACGAGCGAAGTCCGGTGCATTCCGCTCATTCAATCTAGTTCATCGACTGCTGTATAGTCATTGCATGCTGGCTATCGCTACCCGCATCGATGTTATGAACAGACTCGGTCGAGCTATGGCCGATCCGACTCGTTCCCGGATCCTTATGACATTGCTCGAAGGACCAAGCTACCCCGCTGTGTTGTCGCGGGCATTGGGGTTGTCGCGATCCAATGTCTCCAACCACCTGACTTGTCTGCGTGACTGCGGGATCGTCGTTGCAGAGCCTGAAGGACGGCAGACGCGGTACGAGATCTCTGATCCGCATCTGGCGGCCGCGCTCACTGCGCTTGTCGATGTGACGCTCGCCGTCGATGAGCACGCACCGTGTCTCGATGACTCCTGTACGGTCCCCGGATGCTGCGAGATGGAAGTGGAGTCGTGAGCGTTTCCCTATCGGTCGAGCGCCGTGCTGCGCTCCACCGTCGTGTCTGCTTCATCGTGGGTTTCACCATTGCGTACAACGTGTTCGAGGCCATTGTGGCCGTGTGGGCCGGCACAGCTGCTTCTTCAGCGGCCCTCATCGGCTTCGGTCTCGACTCAGTCATCGAAGTGCTCTCCGCGGCGGCGATCGCGTGGCAGTTCACCCGGAAAGATCCGGAGCGGTGGGAGAAGGTGACCGTTCGCACGATCGGGCTCGCGTTCTTCGCGTTGGCCGTATACGTCACGATCGACGCCGTGCTGAGCCTGGTCCAGAAGGAGGGTGCAGAGCACAGTCCATTCAGCTTGGGTATCACGGCGCTGAGCCTCATGATCATGCCCCTGCTGGCATGGTTCGAGGTGCGCACAGGACGTCAACTCAACTCGAAGAGCGTCCTGGCCGACGCGAAGCAGCTCGTCCTCTGCATTTACCTGTCCGGGACAGTGTTCGTTGGCCTCATCCTCAACAGCCTGTTCGGCTGGTGGTGGGCCGACTCAGTGGCCGCGCTCATCGTCGCGGTGCTCGCAATCCGTGAAGGCATTGAAGCATGGCGCGGCGACGCCGAATCACCGTTCGAAGTTTTCGAGGGCCTCGAAGAGGAGGACGCTAACCATTGATTGGTTCGACCTCGATCTCCGGGCCAGTTCCGATCCCAAGCGGACACCTTGTTGGGGCAATTGTCCATGCATGCCACCTGATCGCTCTCGGCCTCCTATCGGCTAGTGGTCGCTTCAAAGTCCCGAGTAAACAGAGATGGCGCCGAAGATCGCGAACCCTGCGGTCAGGGCGATGGGACCTAGTTGCGAGGTGTCGCCTTCGTGGGCTTCGGTGATCATCTCTTCGATCACGACGGCGGTCAAGGCCCGCCGGTTAGGGCGAGGACGGACAGCGTGATGATCTCAGGAGCCTCGCGCAGGGCGAAATAGCCGAGGGTGGCCCCTAGCAGTACCGGAACAGTGAAGCCAGCAGCGAACAGTATCCGTTGGAGTCAGGGTATGCCAGCACGTCGCATGGTAGCGATCGCCGCAAATCCCTCAGGGATATCTGCCGGGACTTGGCCAATCGCCAGGAGCAGCCCCAGGACCGGGTAGACGATGGTCCCAGTGCCAATAATCACACCGTCGCTAAACAGGTCAATGGATACCCCGGAGAAGATAGTCAGGGCGCTGGCCTGCCGATCGGTGCCCCCAAGGCGAGCCCTGACCAGTCCGACCAGTCGATCGAGTCCAATAAACAGCACCCCACCGGCGACGAATGCGAGTAGCGGCGCCCATGACCGCTCTCCTCCTAGAGCTTGGGGCATGAGTTCTAAGCCAATGACGCGAGCACGATCCGCGCCGCAAGGTGCAGCGCGAGACTAAGTGTGCGACTCGAAATCCGAAATAGCTCGGCCAGGATAACTCCGGCGAGGTTTCCTGCCGCGGGCAGGAACGCAAACCCCAGGACCAGTCAGTACGTGCTCATGGGCTTCTCTTCCCCCGAATCCTCAATCGGCTAAGAGGATGATGTGACGACAGTCAATTCGCACCCGCACCCCGTAGGAGCCGTTGCCCTCAGCCACGCCTTGCTATTTGGCGGAGTTGCGTCAGTAGCGTTCGAGGAATTGTTTCATCTGGTCGACTTCTTGTTACTTGATGATCGTGATGTTGAGCATTTTGTTCTTGAACATGTCTCACATCACGGTGAATAGAAGTGCTGTTCTTTCTCGACAGGCCACGTCATCGGTTGTCGTTCCCGGCCTGCAGTCCTCATCGACCTCGCACGCTGGACCCAGCCACGTAAAGCACCGACGTTGATACCGAGCTGCTGCCCAACACGGCTGCACGCACCGCGGCGGCCACCCTGCTCGTCGCGAGCAGAATCGCTCGTTCCTTCAACTCCGGCGGATATTTCTTCATTGCTGGCATTGATTCTCGACCTTTCAGGTGATCAAGAACCTCCATCAAATCGCGCTCGATGCCTCATGGGCAAATACCCCAACGATCGCCGCTGCCGTTGCTGGTGCTGGTGCTGGTGGTCGACTGAGCCGCTACTTCTGAGGTAGCAACTCTTTTGGCCGTCGTTTGCGTGCCAGCGTCCGCTATGACACCGCGGCGGCGGAGTACCCGGCCTCCTGGACCGCAGCGAGCACCTTCGCATCTTCGGTGCCCTGCCCGGATGTCACAGTCAACCGGCCGGTTGCCGCGCTGACATCGACTTGCTCTACGCCTGCCAGTTGCGACACTTCTTCCCGCACGGACATCTCACAGTGCCCGCAGGTCATGCCAGTGACCTGATATTCGCTCTTTACGCTCATGGGTTCTTCTCCTTCACTCGATACCCCCTCGGGGTATCCGTGCCAACGACATACCTACCGTGGATATTCCTTCAAGGTCGGGTTCAGATGGGAAGCTCGTAGCCTCCGATCCAGCCTTGGATGTTGCCGATGATGAACGTCCACAGGCCGGAGAGCATCAGCACGCCCAGAAGGATCATCACGATGCCGCCGAGGATGTTGATCGCTTTGATGTGGTTGCGCAGGAACGCCATCGAACGGGAGGCCCAGCCGAACCCGAGCACAAGAAGCAGGAACGGGATCCCGAGGCCGAGGCAGTATACGAATCCGAGCAGGGCGCCGCGGCCGACGGATGCCGAGTCGAGACTGAGTGCGGAGATGGCCACTAGCGTCGGCCCAAAGCACGGCGTCCAGCCGAGCCCGAATGCGATGCCGAGAATCGGCGCCCCGGTGAGGCCCGCGCTGGGGGTGAGATTCAGGCGTGCGGTTCGTTGCAGGATTGGAACTAAGCCAAGGAAGGCCAGCCCCATGACGATGACGGCCGCGCCGAGGATGCGGGTGATGAGATCCTGCCACTGGATCAGCCAGGCACCGATCGTTCCGAAAAGTGCACCGTAGGTGACGAACACGATGGTGAAGCCGAGCACGAATAGGCCCACCCCGAGGAACGCGCGCGCACGTTTTTCCTGTGGATTGGCCGTGCCCGTCACGTAAGCGAGGTAAGCCGGAACCAGGGGCAGCACACACGGTGAGGCGAAGGAGACGATTCCGGCGAGTACCGCGAGCGGGACAGCAACGATGAGCTGCCCATTGAAGACCAGTTCCGGGATCACGCCTCCTCCACCACCCGGTCAATCAGTGCGCTCAGCGTTGATCCATCCACCCGGCCGAGCACTCGCGCGGCCACGCGGCCCTCATGGTCGAGCACCAGGGTCGTGGGGACAGCATTCGGTGCCAGTTCGCCCGCGAAGCTGAGCTTTACGCTCCCGTCGGTGTCAGCGATGGAGGGGTAGCTGAGGCCGTAGGCGTTGGCGAACTCTCGTGCGGTTGCAGCCTGATCGCGAATGTTCACCCCGAGGAAGCTGACACCGTCAGCACGATGGTCCTGGTACGTGCTCACCAGATCTGGGGCCTCTGCCCGGCATGGCGCGCAGGCGGCATACCAGAAATTCACGACGAGAACCGAACCGGCATAGTCCTCAGAGCTGATCTCTGCGCCCGTGTCGCTGGTACCGTTAAAAGTGACCGGCGCTCCACGGTCTGGGACTGGGATTTCCAGGATCGAGCCGTCGCCGGCGATATATCCCTTGTTGCTGCCAGAACGGTATTGTGCAGAGAGGTCCGCGTTCCCGGAACACGCTGCCAGCGTGATGGCGAGAAGCGTAGCCGCCGCGGCAGCAAGGAGACGCCTTGTGGCCGTGCTCGTCTTAGCCGATGTCAACAATGGTGCTCCAAGTTTCACCGAGGTCATCGGATGTGACGATGCCGTGTTCGAGAGCGAGCACAAGAGAACCCTTCGAGGTGACGGTGAGCGCTTGAGCAATCCCGTCGATGGTGCCGCCGGAGACCCAGTCGCGGTCGCTCTGCTGTTCCCAGACGGTGCCGGAGGTGTCAATGCCGACCAGGCTGCCGCCACGTGTCGGATCGGCGGCCAGAAGAAACAGTGGCGGGGCGTCAGTCGCAATGCTAAACGTGGCACCGGCGTCAGAACTTATAGCGAGGCCGTTCTCGGTCGTCGCGTACACGATGTCGGGGTTGTTGTCCGCGACAAGTGCACGAGCCACCAGGCTGGCGCCCGGCTTCCAGCTCACCCCGCCGTCCGTGCTGATCTGGATCTCCTGAGAGTCGGTCCGGATGCCGTACAACCGTTTGGAGTCAGCCGGGCTTGCGGTGAGACTATGGAAATCCACTTCCCCGGCCAGTGACACGCGGGTCCAGTTCTTCCCGCGATCCTCACTCTTGAGCAAGCCGAGGTTCGGTGCCGCGAAATCCCGCGGAGAACTCTCTCCGGGGTGCCCGGAGGTGTACCAGGTGTCGCCGGCTGCGACGAAACCCATCGAGTCGAAGGCGATTTCTCCGATAGGGCCGGCGATCTCCGCTGCTTCTCCCGTGGTGACCTCGTAGATCCCATTGTGAGAGGCGACCAGGAGAGCACCCTCGGTCGATTCCGAGAGCGCGTGGATGTGAGCAAGTTCGGACGCAGCTGCCGGCGCGTCGTGCGGCTGAGTCGTTGAGCACGCGGCCAGCGTCAGGATCACGCCAGCACAGGTGCTGGCGGCCATCGCCGTTCGAAGCAGGCGAGTCATGCTCGACCCCTTTCTAACGCGTCTACTGCGGCAATGGTTGATGTTGCGAAGCACAGGCCGAACATGGATGTACAGAGATTCACTGAATCAATCCTTAAAGTCAGAAGTTAGATACCACCCGGTTCTTCTTGCTACAGGGTTTCGAGGAGGTCCTGCATTTTCTGGATCTCGGCGTTCTGGTCGTCGATGATCTTCTGGGCAAGAGCCAGCGCATCCGCGTTGTTTCCCTGATCGATCTCGGCCTCAGCCATAGTGACCGCGCCCCTGTGATGTTCGATCATCTGCTCAAGGAACAGCGAGGAAGCGTCCGCGCCACTAGCAGCGTCGAGCTTGCCCATGTCCTCGCCGGACATCATCCTGTGATCCATCTGCATATCGCTCTCTACGCCCCATGCCTCTAGCCAGGAGTTCATCGTCTCGATCCCCGGGCCCTGAGCTTCTTTGATTTTCTGAGCGAGTGCTACTACTTGACGGTCTACACCGTCCTTGGCCAGCAGCATGTCGGACATCTCGATCGCCTGCTCGTGGTGGGCAGCCATTCCCATCGCGAAGTCGGCGTCGGCGTCATTAAATGTCGTCGACGAGATTTGCGCCGATGGCGAGTTGTCGGCGGTGGAACCGCTGCCGCTGCCGGGGTCGGAGCAGCCGGCGAGCACAAGAGCTGCTGCCAGGGCAGCAGAGGACAGCGAAATAGTACGAATTCTCATTGTTCACTTTCAATCAGCAGGTACGAATGATTCCCACGCGCCCATCCAGGCGCGAGTGCAACCGGTGACAGCACCGGCACGGGAGAGAATCAGGTACGGCTGATTGAGAGTGCGTGAAGTGACGGCTGAGGCGGAACAGAAACAGTTCCGGCGTTGCCCTGCATCAGCGTGAGAGGGCGAACAAGGGCAGCAATCCGAGTGCACAGAAGTGGTACAGCGAAAAGCACGGGCAAGAGGAGCAGCGCGAGCACACATCCCATGACGGTCATTGCGTGTTCGCTGCCGCATGCTCCTGTGCAATCGGCAGCGTTTTGACCATGATCAGGCATCGGTGAGACATCGACTGTCGACGTCGTGATGACCGGACTCGTGGCGCCTATGGAATGCTCCGGAGCCGTTGTGAACGAGTGCATTGAGAGCAAGCCGATAACAATAGCAAGAACAGCGAGAACGCTCAGCAGCAGGTTGCGAGAGGCCACGCCATCCGGCGTCAAGCGTCGCTGCAGGGCATGCACGTTGAAACCTCCCTCGTTCGATTGTTAACTAACTATTCCAGTTCTCGATGTGTCGAGTCTGCGAAATCCAGTTTGGTTCAAAAACATCCCCTATAGCGAGCATCGTCTGCTAGTTCTCTTAATCTCCGCGGCGCAAAAGCGCACCCGAGCGTTATGTTGGGTCGGAGAACTGATTGATCTGATAGCGCCGTGGAATCGAGGAGTGGCGGGAGGAAGTGCGTGTCCACCTACATCAGCATTGCCGTCCTTCTCGCCGCCGCGCTGTTGGCAGTCGGTGGCCTCTACCTGCTGGCCCGGTATACCGCCGTGGCCGCAGACCCGCTTGAACGGATGCCGTTTCTCTCCGGCTGGGCAGCGCAGGAACATGCCCTATCCCGGTACCACGCCAGGTGGTATCCGTTGACCCTGCTTTTTCTCGCCTTTGACGTGGAGATGCTCTTCATGTATCCGTGGGCAGTGGTCGTCGCACGAGACGGTATCGGTGCCGTTATCGAGATGTTCGTATTCCTCGGCGTGCTCATGGTTGCTGTCGTCTGGGCCTGGCGAGAGGGAGCGCTGCGGTGGGTCTGAGGGCAAGTATCGCGCTCCGGGCGGTGCAGAGCGTCCATGTTCTCGTCGTCGAGGCACCTGGGTGGGGTGTGACTCGGATGCGGGTCGAGGCGGAACTCGCCCGCCGGGGCTGGGCGGCGGCACGTTCCCCGGCGGATGCCGACGTGCTACTGGTGTGTGGAGTACCGGGGAAGAAGCTCGAGTCCGTGTGCGCACGAATCTGGTCGCAGCTTCCCGGTCCGCGTGCCCGGGTAGCAGTCCACGGCGCAAGCGACGTCGCCTCAGCGCTGGAGAAGGCAGCGACTGAACTACTCGATGACGGCAGACAGCAGGGCGATGCACGGACCCGCTCGCACCAACCGATGGAGACGAGGGAGACCGAGCCTGCAGAGCACGGCGGGAACGAGGAATCGGCCGAGCACAGCAAGCCCATGGACATGGACATGGACATGGACATGGACATGAGCATGGACATGCCGATGCCGGGAGGAATTCCTCTGGCGAGCGGCGGGTCTGACCGCGACGGCCTTGAGATGGATGTCCTTCACGTGCCCCTTGGCCCGGTACTCCCCCACTGGCCCGCGGGCCTCGTGGTGCACTGTGCGCTTCAGGGCGATGTGATCGTGAGCGCTGAACCCGAAGTCCTGCCGGCGGGACTGCAACCGAACAACGGCGGCCCTATCGGGAACAATGACCGGTCGGCGGAGGACGAACGACGGAGCACGGTCATCCGTCTTTCCGATGCCGCTGTGCAGGTGCTTGCTTTGGCCGGATGGTCGCATGCGGCAGGCCGCGCACGAAGGATTCGCGACGAGGTGTCGGCGGGCACGGCACTGGTCGACGTTGCAGCGGACCTCGACGGCCTCGCGCGGAGCGTCAGCCGTTCCTGGCTTCTGCGCTGGGCGCTGAAAGGCATCACCGTCGGCGGTGCCTTCGCGAACGCCGGGGAAGGAATTGGCCAGGATGAGCCTGAGACGGTGCGAGACCGTCTCATCGGCTGGCTTGACGAGGCGCGGCGCATCGCCCGGGACAACAGGGAAGCGTACGAGTCGCCGGACAACCCGGAGCTGCAGCGGAGCCTTCTGGACGCAATCCCACGACTGCTCAGCGGCACGGATGTTGCGACGGCGCGACTCATCGTCGCCGGCCTGGCAATCCAGACGGCCCAGATCGCCCAGGATCGAGAGCCGCGCACATGATGGACGCCGCCGGGACGAATCCTGCCTGGGCCCTGCTCGCCCCGGTCGTGCTCGGCCTTCTCGCCCTGGCAGCAGCGGCTCTCAATGGGATCCTCGTCGCCCGGGCCGAGGGCCGGACCTTCCGGTCGGGGGCGGCCGCTCCGGTGTTCGAGCTCGCTCGCCTGATGCGGCAGCGGCGGCGCACCACCGTAGCGGCCGACGTGCTGCTGTGGCGTATCGGCTGCTCCGGCCTCGTGGTGGTCGCGTTGCTGAAGACGGCGGTTATCCCGATGGGGCCGTGGGTCCTGGCCGACATACCGGTCGGGGTCGTCTGGTTCAACGCGATGGATGTCATGGTCTGGGCGGTCGTCTGGCTGATCGGCTGGGGCGCGAACAGCGCCTACTCGCTGATCGGCGGCTACCGGTTTCTCGCGCAAGCCGTGTCATATGAACTGCCGCTGATGTTCGCACTGGTCACCCCCGCCGTCGCGGCGCGGAGCTTGCGGGTGAGCGATGTGATTGCCGCTCAGCAGGAGCTGTGGTTCATCGTCTGGATGCCCGTCGCTTTCGTCGTCTACTGCCTGAGCGTCGTCGCCTTCTCCAGTTGGGGGCCGTTCGCAACCGCAGCGAGCGGAGATATCGCCGGCGGTATCCTCACCGAGGTCTCCGGAGTGGACCGGCTGTTGATTCTCGCGGGACGCTATGCGCTGCTCACGACCGGCGCCGCCTTCGCCGTTGCCCTCTTTCTGGGCGGTGGGGCCGGCCCGCTGTTACCGGACTGGCTGTGGACGCTCGTGAAAACCCTGCTGCTGCTTGCGGCGTTCGTCGCCGTGCGGCATCGCATGCCGGAGGTGCGCCCCGATCGTCTCGCCGAGGTCGCGTGGATGATCGGGCTCCCCGTCGTTCTTCTGCAGACGCTCATTGTCTCCATCGTCGTGGCTGTCAGGGGTTGAGGATGCTGTCGATCATCGTTTTCTCTGTACTGGCGGTCATTGCTCTCGCCTCGGGAATCGCGGTCTTCCGTGTCGACTCGATGGCGCGCGCGACCTACGCCCTGGCTGTCTCGTTCGTCGCGGTCGGTGCGATGCTCCTGATGTTCGACCTCGACTACGTCGGGGTCATCACGATTCTCATGATGGTGATGGAGATGGCCATCATGGCGATCTACATGATCATGTTCATGGGCATGAACCCCGCCCTCATGCCGATGAGCATGGTGCATAACAAGCGCTGGTCGGCGATCCTCGCCGGGGGAACCTTCCTCCTGCTGGCCGGTGGGGCGCTGCTCGTTCCCTGGCCGGCGCGCGTCGGTTCGCCGGCAACCGACTCGACCGCATCCCTCGGCGAGGCGATCATGGGGTCGAAGATGCTGGTGATGCTCACCGTGAGCCCGATCCTGTTCGCCACGATCGTCGCCGCACTCGTGCTCGCGAACCCCCGCGGCCGCTATGACCGGTGGGGCGACAACCTGCAGCGTCCCAGCCCCGACGACCCGCAGCAAGGAGGGTTCGGCAAATGACACTGCAGCTCGTTCTTATCGCCGCCGCGGCGCTATTCTGCGTCGGGCTCTACGGTGCGCTCTCCCAGCAGGTCGTCGTCATGGTCATGATGGGTTTGGAGCTGATGCTCAACGGCGTCATCCTCGCTGCGGCTGCCTTCTGGTGGTTCCTCGCACCGACCCCGGACGGACAGGTGCTCCTGCTCGTGGTGATCGCAGCGATGACCGTCGAGATGGCAATGGGCTTCGCGGTCGCCACCCTCCTGCACCGGTCCCGCGGGTCCGATATGACCGACTCGGCAACGGACCTCTCCGGATGAACGCCGCAGCAGTGAGTGCGATTGGTGTGACGTCGCTGTGGCTTCTCGTCGGCCTGCCCGCTCTCGCGGGAATCGCGCTCTGCATCACGGGCCAGCACGCGAACCGGGTGGCGGTTCCGGTATCCCTTGGCACTGCGGCCGTGACCGTGGCGTCGGCGTTCGTCGTCGCCTTCTCCCGCCCCGCCGTCGAAGTCCCGTTCTTAGCCGGTGCCCCATTCGGGCTAGCGGTGGACGGGCTCTCGGCGATGATCGTACCGACGGTCGCCGTCATCACCCTCGCGGTCCTGGTCTTCGCAGCTGCTGAGGGAACCGAAGCGCCGGCGCGCTTCCACGGACTGATGCTCATCTTCGCGGCGGCCGTTGCGGTGACGGCGACCGCCACGACACTGCCCGCTTTGCTGTTCGCCTGGGAGATCATGGGCGCCATGTCCTATGCGCTGATCGGTTTCCGCTGGCGGGAAGACTTCCGGGTCACAGCGGGACTAACCGCGTTCATCACGACAAGGATCGGAGATCTCGGCCTCTATATTGCGGCCGGAGCCGCAATAGCCGGCGGCGCCGGGTTGGGACTCGCGGACCTCGCGACAGCAGCCTCCCCCTGGCACCACCTCATCACCGCGGGAATCCTGATGGCCGCATTCGGCAAGGCCGCCCAACTGCCCTTTAGCTTCTGGCTTTCCCGGGCGATGGAAGGCCCGAGCCCGGTCAGCGCCCTCCTGCATTCCGCGGCCATGGTGGCGATGGGCGGCTACCTCCTCCTCCGACTCTCCCCGCTACTGGAGGTCACCGGCTGGGCTGGCCCGACGGCAGCGTGGGTGGGAGCTGTGACCGCCCTGTTGCTGGGAGCAGTCGCCGTGGCCCAGCGCGACCTCAAGCAGCTCCTGGCGGCATCCACTGCAGCGCAGCTCGGCTTCGTGGTGCTAGCGGCGGGTGTCGGTTCGATAGCCGGCGGAACAGCGCACCTGATCGCACACGCGTCGACGAAAGCCCTGCTGTTCCTGGCCGCGGGCGCGTGGCTGAGCGCCCTCGGAACCAAACAGCTCTCAGCCCTCCGCGGGGCGGCACGTCGCTGGCCGCTGGTCGGAGTGACGTTCGCCGTCGGCGCGCTCTCACTGGCCGGCGTCGTTCCGCTCTCGCTCTGGGCGACGAAGGACGATGTTCTTGCCGGAGCGCTCGAGGCAAACCCGCTGCTGTATGTCGTCGGGCTGGCCGCCGCAGCGCTCTCTGCCGCCTACGCAGGAAAGGCTCTCGTCATGGTGTGGCGTCGCCCGCTGTCGAACGCACGCGACGAGTACGACACCGAGCAGCCCGGCACCCGGCACGTCGGCACCTGGGAACGGATACCGCTGGTCGTACTGGCAGCCGGCGCGGCAGTATCCGGAGTACTCGCCCTTCCCCCCGTCGGAAACTGGCTGCGCGGTGAGCTCGGAGCGCAATCCGACCCCCGGCCGGGCCTGCTCGAACTGGCCGGCTCGGCCATCCTGGCGCTCCTCGTGCTCGGGTTGGTGGCCTGGAAACGGATGCCCCAGCCGGCGTGGGCGGAGAAGTGGCTGGGGTTGGAGCAGACCACCCGTGTACTCGTGGTCACTCCCGTGCTCTCCCTGAGTGAACGGCTGGCCCGCTTCGACGACGCGGTGCTCGACCGCGGCATTCACGCCGTCGCTCGTAAAGCTGTGCGCGGAGCACGCAGCCTGGCCCTGTTCGATGACCGAGGCCTGGATGCGGCGGTCACCGCGACGGCTCGTGCCGGCGTGCGTGCCGCATCCGTCGCCGCGGCGGCTGACACCAGCGGCGTCGATGCGGCGGTCGAAGCCGCAGCCCGCACGGCTCGTCGGCTGGGCTCGGCAGCTCGGCGGCCGCAGACCGGCCGGCTCCACCAGTATTACGCGCAGATCACCGTCGTTCTCGCTGTCGCCGTCGTCCTTCTTCTCGTTGTGAGGTAGCCCGTGCTCAGTCTTGTCATCTTCCTCCCCGTGCTGGCCGCGGCGCTGCTGGCCGTGGTGCCACAGGTTCCCGACCGGGTCGCCCGATGGAGCTGGTTGGCGACAACCCTGATCGATGTGGCGCTGCTTGTGGGCATGTGGATCGGCTACCGCAACCCGCAGCCGGGTGCCCTCGCTTACGAGGAACAGTTGCAGTGGATGCCAAGCGTGGGCAGCAGCTACCACATCGGCGTCGACGGCCTGTCCCTCCCATTGCTCACCCTCACCGCCGTGATCTTCACCGCCTGCGCGGTCTACGCGCTCAGGGAAACCGACCGGCCACGGCCGCAAGCCGCTCTCTTCCTCTTTCTCCAGTCGGCCTGCCTCGGCTTGTTCGCAGCGCAGGACCTGATTTTGTTCTTCGTCTTCTTCGACCTCTCGATCGTCGGCATGTACTTCATCATCGCCGGATGGGGTCACGGCAACGCCGCCCGTTCAGCCCTGAAGTTCTTCCTCTACACCTTCCTCGGCTCCCTTGCCCTGCTGCTCGGATTCATCGGGCTCTACCTCGGCGCCGAGCCGCACACCTTCGACATGGTCGAACTCGCAAAGTCCGCCCCGTTCCAGAACGCCCCGGTCGCGGGGGGCTTCGTGCTCGCCGCCATCTTCCTCGGCCTGGCAATCAAGACCCCGACGTTCCCGTTCCATACCTGGTTGCCCCCGGCACACACGGACGCCCCCGCCATCGGCTCCGCCGTGCTGGCGGGCGTGCTGCTGAAAATGGGCACCTACGGCTTCGTGCGCATCGCCATGCCCCTGCTTCCCGACGCCTGGCGCTCCTGGGCCTGGGTCATCATCATCATCGGTGTCGTGTCGGTGCTCTACGGTGCACTCGTCGCCCTCGCCCAAACCGACGTCAAACGGATGATCGCCTACACCTCCGTCAACCACATGGGCTACATCGTCCTGGCCGTCGGCGCGGCCGGCGTGGTCAGCGACAGCTCCGCCCAGGCGCAACAGGTCGCCGTCACCGGCGCCATGGTGCAGATGGTCAGCCACGGCCTGATCACCGGTGCGCTCTTCCTCCTCGCCGGCGTGCTCTACGAACGGCGGCAGAGCTACGACCTGAACTCCTACGGCGGGCTGGCCGCACCGGCCCCCCGGTACGCGGCATTCTTCGCCGTCGCAGCCTTCGCCTCGCTCGGGCTGCCAGGCTTCAGCGGATTCATCGCCGAATTCCAGATCTTCGCCGGCAGCATCGGAACCGTACCGCTCAGCCTGCTCGCACTCCCCGGCATCCTGATCACCGCAGCACTGTTCCTCCGCGCGTCGCAGCACCTGCTCACCGGGAAGACCCGCGGGCTGTCCAGCGGATTCGGTGACCTGAAAACCAGCGAAGTGCTCTCGATTGGGTCACTGCTGGTGCTCTCGGTGATCATCGGAGTGTTCCCACGCTTCCTGCTCGACGTCATCGAGCCCGCGGCATCCGTCGTCGTCGATCTCGTCGGGCGGTAACAGCGGTTGAATCTAACATCTGACACACTCGCCCTCCTGCCGGAGATGTGCGTCTTAGGCGGCGCGATCGTCGCGCTCCTCGCCGGGTCGTTCCTCCCCCGGAATCGCCAGGTGGTAACCCGGTGGATCGCCATTCTGGCGCTGCTAGCGAGTGTGATCGCGAGTGCGGCCGGAGCGGCCCAGCCGCCGATGACGATTTTCGAGTCGAGCTTCTCCATTGATGCCGGCTCCAGTTTCGCGCGGATCATCATTGCTCTGGCCACGGCGTTCGTCATCGTGCTCGGAATCGAGGAGCTCAGCGGTACCCGTCGGGAAAGCGAGACCCACGCCCTCCTGCTTCTCGCCGCACTCGGCGCCATGGTCCTCTCCGGCGCAAGCGACCTCCTCATTCTCGTGACCGGATACCTGCTCACCTCGATCCCGCTGTATGCCCTGGTTGGAATGAGTCGTTCACCGGGTGCTGCGGAGGCCGCGCTGAAGACGTACTTGCTTGGTGCGTTACTCGGGATCACGATGCTGCTCGGCGTCACCGTGCTGTTCGCAATCGGCCGGGGAACCTCCTACCGTCAGCTCGGGCTCACTCTGGTCGAGGCGCCGGCTGCCGCAGTCGCCGTCGGGGTCGTCGGGATACTCGGCGGCCTGATGTTCAAAGCCGGCGGTGTACCCGGACACTTCTGGATTCCCGACGCAACGCAGGCGTCCGGAAAGACCGTCGCCGCCTTCCTCACCACCGTTCCCAAGATCGGCGCCCTCGTCGCGGCCTACCGGCTCCTCGACACCCTCCCCGGAAGCATCGACTGGCCACTACTGGTCGGAATCCTCGCTGCGGCAAGCATGACGCTGGGAAACCTCGCCGCATTCTGGCAGGACGACGTTCGCCGGCTGCTCGGCTGGTCGACCGTCAGCCAGGTCGGCTACCTGCTCCTGCCGGTCGCGGCCGCCGGGCGCACCGACCTCGCCCTGCCATCGTTACTCCTTTATTTGGTGGGCTATGCAGTAACGAACCTCACAGCCTTCGCCGTTGTGGCCGCGCTTCCCACTCGCCGCACCCTCGCCGACTACCGTGGGGCAGCTCGCGCCCACCCGTGGATCGCCGGCGCACTCGTCGTGAGCCTGCTCGGACTCGTCGGCACACCACCCACCGCCGTGTTCGTGGGCAAACTCACGGTCTTCACCGCGGCCTGGGATGGAGATCTCGTATGGCTTGTCATCGTCGCAGCTATCAACACGGCGGTCAGCCTCTTTTACTACCTTCGCTGGCTCGTACCGGTTTTCTCCCGGACAGAGGCACATCCGTCCTCCCCATCGGACACCGAACCCATCGCCCGCATAGCAACCGTTAGACGCCGCTGGGCAGCTTGCTCTGCAATCATCGGAGCAGTATCCGTGCTCGGTCTCGGGCTCCTGGCCGGAGCAATCCTGTCAATCACCGCGAAGTCTCCCCTTGGTCCCTGATTGTGGCCTCACTCGCCCCGGCCCGGGAACCCCACCTGGGGTTCCTGGGGATGTGGGCGAGGTCTAGCTGGTAACGGTTTCGGTCGGTGTGTCCCAGACCGGGATGCTGACCACGGAGCCGACGTTGGGCAGGGCGGTCCGGATCGCTTGCTCCATGGAACGGCTTCTGTCTTTCAATTCCACGGTGCTGGCGTCGTCTGCGGGGATGGAGAGTTCCACGTGCAGCTTGTGGCCCATCCAACGCATCCGAACGGCTGAACCGGCCGGGGCGAGAGGTTCGATCGCGTTCTCAGCGCGGCCGACCAGCTCGGGATCAACGCCGTCCATCAGGCGACGGCCGATGTCCCGCGCTGTGCCCCACAGCAGGACGGCGATCGCAACGGATATCAGCAGGCCGATGATCGGGTCGGCCAGCGGGAAGCCGAGCCATACGCCGATGACTCCCAGTACGACCGCCAGCGAGGTGAAGCCGTCCGTGCGGGCGTGCACCCCGTCCGCGACCAGCGCGGCCGATCCGATCTGACGGCCCACCCGGATGCGGTAGATCGCGACGAGTTCATTGCCGGCGAAGCCGATCAGTCCAGCGGCCAGGACCCAGCCGAGGTTGTCCAGCGGCTGGGGCTCGAAGAACCTGCGGATGGATTCCACGGCAGCTATCACGGCCGAGAGCGCGATCATCGCGACGATGAAAAGGCCGGCCATGTCCTCGGCCCGCCCGTAGCCAAAGGTGAAACGTCTAGTGGCAGCGCGACGGCCAAGAAGGAACGCAATCCACAGCGGGATCGCGGTCAAGGCGTCGGAAAAGTTGTGCACCGTATCGGCCAGCAGCGCGACCGAACCGCTGATCAGCACCACAGCGAGCTGGAATATTGCCGTTACGCCCAGGCCCAGGAGAGATAGCTTGACGGCCCGGATGCCCTTTGCGCTGCTCTGCATGGCATCATCGATCGAGTCCGCCGCGTCATGCGAATGTGGCACGAACAGCCCGTACAAGAATCCCTTGAAACCCGTGGGATGGCTATGACCGTGCTCATGGTCATGGCTGTGACCGTGCGGGTGCTCGTGGGAATCGTGGCTGTGCGCGTGCTCGTGGGATTGGCTCATGCACTCTCCCCGTCCTGCACGTGGTGGTGTCGAGGGACGCCGCCGAGCGAATGCTCGGCTTGGAAGATCGCGTCAGAAACGAGCTGCTTCGCGTGTTCGTTCTCCAGCCGGTAGAACACCCGCTGCCCGTCCTGCCGCGTCGCCACGATCCGTCCCAGACGCAACTTCGCCAAGTGCTGAGACACGGCCGACGACGGCTTGTCCAAGATATCCGCCAGGTGATTCACCGATAGCTCCTCCACGTCACGCAGCGCGAGCACGATCCGCACGCGCGTGGCGTCCGCCAGCATGGAGAACACCTCAACCGCCAGCTCAACGTACTGACTATCGACTTCACGACCACATATCGCTTTATCTGCATCCATACGCAGATCCTTACATGATGCTGTTGATTCGTCTAGTCTGAGTGATGAAGGGGAGTAGTTCACACCGGCTCCGGCCGGTGGAGATGCGTCGACATACTGAGTTTTCGGCCCGAGCCGGCCGAAGGATCATGATGTCAACTAGCTTCGACACGCCCCATGCCGCACCCCTTGGTTTCGGCCCGCAGTTTCAGCCCGTTCGGGCTCGGCGTGTCATGTGCCGCATTTACCGACCTGTAGCTTGCGCCGTAAACGTTCGTTTAGGGCCCTGGTGCTCAATCCGGCTTGGGCTATAGGTTTCTACTTCGAAAAGTGTCAATATAGAGCCAGTTTCCATCCAGCGGACGGGGTAGGGACATGATTGAGACTGGCAGTAGCGGGACGGTGTTAGTGGGCGTTGCCCCGTCGAGGATCGAGCAGGTTATCGAAGTTGCGGCAGCTCTGGCGCATGATCTTCGAGCTGAACTGGTCGTTGCGTATGTCGAGATAAACAGTGCGCTCATTGAACAGGAGCCAGCCAGCCGTCGAGAGACTTTATCCCTGCGCCCCCTTTTGATGAGGAGATGCGCTCAGTAGCGACACGCATCACCGAGCGGGTGAGCGCCGTTATTGTCGGGCAGGTCGCTTGGGATTTCAGATTGCTGGGTGGCGATCCTGCTCACGCCCTAAGCCGCCTTGCCGATGAGTGCGATGCCCGGTTGATTGTTGTCGGCGGCGTTCGCAAGGGAATCAGCCACGAGTTGGAAGACCTACTCAGCGGCTCGATAGCTGCATCACTCACGCGTTTACAGCAGCGCCCGGTGCTTGTGGTGCCCGACGATCACACCTCGCGGAAATGGCGATGAAAGTTTCAACTTGAATCGATGTATGTCAATATAGAAGCATGTCGATACAGCCAACAGACCTTGTGATCGTGGGTTCGGGCCCCGCGGGTTATACCGCCGCGATCTACGCGGCACGCGCCGGGCTATCCCCCGTCGTTATCGCCGGTTCAGTGACCGCTGGCGGTGCCTTGGTCACGACAACGGAGGTGGAGAACTTCCCCGGTTTCTCCGAAGGGGTTCAAGGCCCCGACTTGATGGAATCCATGCAAGTGCAGGCGGAGCGTTTCGGTGCCCGCGTGCTCCTTGACGACGTAGCGACGCTGGACCTGGATGGCCCAGTGAAGACGGTCGCGACCGGAAACGGGGAAACGTTCACGGCTCGGGCCGTGATTCTCGCCACAGGGTCGGCGTACCGGAAAATCGGCCTTGAGGACGAGGCGCGTCTGAGCGGACACGGAGTGTCGTGGTGCGGCACCTGTGACGGGTTCTTCTTCCGCGATCAGCACATCGCGGTGATCGGCGGCGGAGACTCGGCAATGGAAGAAGCAACATTCCTCACCCGCTTCGCGTCCAAAGTGACGATCGTGCACCGCCGCGACGCATTCCGTGCTTCGAAGATCATGGCCGACCGAGCCTTTGCGGATCCAAAAATCGATGTCGCGTGGAACAGCGAGGTTGCAGCGATCAACGGCACCGACAAGGTGGAATCTGTGACGTTGCGCGACACAGCTACCGGTGAAGAGAGGCCGCTGGATGTGACGGGAATCTTCGTCGCCATCGGCCACGAACCACGAACCGAACTGCTCACTGACCAGATCACTCTGGACAAGAACGGCTACGTCGTCGTGGACGCGCCAACAACGCTCACGAACCTTCCGGGCGTCTTCGCGGCAGGAGACGTGGTTGACCACCGATACCGCCAAGCGGTGACCGCGGCGGGCACCGGCTGCGCCGCAGCGCTTGACGCTCAGCGCTTTCTTGCCGAGCAGGTAGGAGCAGAAGACGTGGCGCCAAACCCGCAAGTAATCCCCACACAATTGGAGGCTGCACGATGAGCACCCCTGTAGCGGTGACAGATGACACTTTCACCGAAGAAGTCTTGAATTCCGAGCTGCCTGTCGTTCTCGACATCTGGGCAACGTGGTGCGGGCCGTGTAAACGTGTCGCACCGATCCTGGACCAGCTGGCCGGCGAGTATGCGGGTCGCGTGGTGATCGCAAAGCTTGATGCGGACGCGAACCCAGCCACCGTCATGGATGCTGGAGTGACCTCGATTCCGACGATGAATTTTTACAAGAACGGACGGCTCGTGGATACCTTGATCGGCGCCCACCCGAAACCGGTTATCGCGGAGAAGATCGAGGGCCTGCTGGCATGACTCAGACAACTAGCATCGGCACGAACACTAGCCGTCGCCTCTCGACGCTGGACAGATGGTTGCCGTTGTGGATCGGCCTAGCCATGATCGCCGGCCTTGCCCTCGGCCGCTTCATTCCCGGAGTCTCTGATGTGCTGGCGAGCATGGAAGTCGGCGGGATCTCCTTGCCGATCGCACTGGGTCTGCTCGTGATGATGTACCCGGTGCTAGCCAAGGTCCGCTATGACAAGGTCGCCGCGGTGACCGGCGACAAGAGACTGCTTGCCTCCTCCCTTGTGCTGAACTGGCTGGTCGGTCCGCTGCTGATGTTCGCCCTCGCCTGGGTGTTCCTGCCGGATCTTCCGGAGTACCGCACCGGCCTGATCATCGTCGGCCTCGCACGGTGCATCGCGATGGTGGTGATCTGGAACGATCTGGCCTGCGGCGACCGTGAAGCGGCAGCTGTCCTCGTGGCGATCAACTCGGTATTCCAGGTCGTCGCGTTCTCCCTGCTCGGCTGGTTCTACCTGACAATCCTGCCCGGCTGGCTTGGCCTGGACACAAACGGTCTGGACGTGTCCGTTGGACAGATCGCGCTGAACGTTCTCGTGTTCCTCGGCGTCCCTTTGCTAGCGGGTTTCGCGTCTCGCTGGCTCGGAGAGCGACGCAAGGGCCGCCGGTGGTACGAGGAGACATTCATCCCCCGCGTCGGACCTTGGGCGCTCTACGGCCTGTTGTTCACGATCGTGCTCTTGTTCGCTCTGCAGGGTGAGGCCGTGACCAGCAACCCCTGGGATGTCGTGCGCATCGCCCTGCCGTTGCTGGCGTACTTCGCGGTAATGTGGACGATCGGCATCGTCACCGGCAAAGCCCTGTCGCTGGGCTACGAGCGCTCGGCCACACTGGCATTCACCGCGGCGGGCAACAACTTCGAGCTCGCGATTGCCGTGGCGATCGCCACCTTCGGCGCTACGTCTGGGCAAGCCCTCGCCGGTGTCGTCGGCCCGCTGATCGAAGTGCCGGTGCTGGTCGGCCTCGTCTACGTGTCGCTATGGGTCGGCCGACGCTGGTTCACGCCGCAACCCGGCAGCGTCGGGTCCGCCGAACCAGAAAGAATGCGATCATGAGCAGCGTTGTCGAGCCACAGGTCGAGTGCAGCCCGACAGCCGCCGGGTATGCGATCAGTGATGAAGCGGCCGGTTTGATCACGACGGCGTTGAAAGCGCTGGCAGAACCGTTGAGGCTACGGTTCCTCTCCTACATCGCCGCTACCCCTGGTGGCGAGGCGTGCGTGTGCGACCTGGCCGAATTGACGAACGTGTCCCAGCCCACCGTCTCGCACCATTTGAAGGTGCTCAAGAACGCGGGGATCCTCACATCCGAACGACGCGGAACCTGGGTGTGGTACCGAATCATCCCGGAGCTGCACCCGGCGATCACGACGCTTCTGGACGCATTCGCACCCGCGACCGCATCGGCGGCCCTGCCTGCGGCCACAACTAAATTGTCCGATGTGGACGGCGGGCTGACTCATGCGGCCGAAAGCCTGCGGCGCGCCTTTCCCGCGTTGTCTGAGGATCTGGTGTTGCGCACGGTGCGGGAGTCATACACAGCCCTGGCCAGAAACGCCACAGTGACCTCGCACCTGACGACGTTGACCGAACGCTTCGCGCGGCAACGCCTCACCGACATCTCCCGCAGCGACAAGACGGTGCCGCAAGTGCTGTTCGTGTGCGTCGCCAACGCGGGCCGCTCCCAGCTGGCAGCGGCCCTTGTCAACCACTATGCGCAGGGCCGGGTTATCGCCCGCTCGGCCGGTTCCCGGCCGGCGCGAGACATCCACCCGAACGTCAGGATCCTGCTTGATGAGCTGGATGCCGCGGACAGTGCTGAAGCATTCCCGAAGCCGCTGACCGATGATGCCGTGCGCGCGGCCGACGTCGTCGTCACGATGGGCTGCGGGGACGTGTGTCCCGTCATCCCCGGCGTCCGCTACGAAGACTGGGCCGTGGGCGACCCCGCTCTCGCCTCCGAAATCGGAGCCAAAGCGATCCGTGACGACATCGCCACCCGAGTGCGCGCTCTGGTGAACGAACTCACACCCAACCTGCTTCTCAAGAAGACCGGAGAAAACTCATGAGCACCAACAAGCCTTCCGCCCTGTTCGTCTGCGTCCACAACGCCGGCCGATCCCAAATGGCCGCAGGATTCCTGAAAGCCCTCGCCGGGGATGCTGTCGAGGTCCGCTCGGCAGGATCGATGCCCGCCGACCAGATCAACCCGGTGGCAGTGGAAGCGATGTCCGAAGTCGGCATCGACATCACAGCCGAGCAACCCAAGATCCTCACGACCGAAGCTGTGCAAGACTCCGATGTCGTGATCACAATGGGCTGCGGCGACGCCTGCCCGTTCTTCCCCGGCAAACGCTACGAAGACTGGAAACTCGATGACCCGGCCGGACAGGGCATCGAAGCCGTGCGACCAATCCGCGACGATATCCGCTCCCGCGTGCTCACCCTGATCGACGAACTGGGAATCACTCCCATCAGCACGGACAGCTGAGGAACAACCAACAGCTGCGGGCCGGGGCAATGCGCCCCGGCCCGCAGCTCTTTTGTTGGCATCGATTAGCTGTTGGCGTCGTCGCCGGAACGGCCGTGCACAACACCTGTCGCAAACCCATTCCCGGTCGGAGCACCGACCCCGAGAGCGACCGGCTGAGGGCCCGCCGGCACCGCACAGCACGAACCGCCCGCAGCCTCACCATCAACATCAAACGCGAGGTCAGTCGAGCAAACTCCGGTTTCCGGCAGATCAAGCTCCACCTTGTCGGCCGATTCCCGGTCACCGGCAAGAGCGGCCGCGATCGAGCGCACCTGCTCATACCCGGTGGCGAGCAGGAACGTCGGCGCCCGCCCATAAGACTTCATTCCCACCAGGTAGAACCCGTCGTCAGGGTGAGACAGCATCGCCTCACCGTGCGGTGGCACGCTGCCGCACGAATGGAAGTTCGGATCGATCAGTGGCGCCAGCTTGGTGGGCGCTTCCACCGCCGGATCCAGCTCGAGGCGAACCTCGCGCAACATCGTCAGATCGGGCCGGAACCCTGTCGCGTTCACGATCGCGTGCACATCAAGCGCCAACGGCTCATCCCTGCTCTGGCCGAGCACCTGCACCGTCTCTTCACCGGGAACGAGCTGCTCAATCGACACCCGCTTGAGCAGGGTCAGTTTTCCGCTCTCAACGGCCTGCTGGAGCCGGCTTCCCAACTGTCCGCGTGCCGGGAGCTGGTCATCGATGCCGCCGCCGAACACACGACGCGGAGAGCCGCCGCGGATCGCCCAAGTGATCGTCGTGCCCGGTTCCGATTCCGCGAGGTCGACAAGACTCAGGAGCGTGTTCGCGGCCGAGTGCCCCATCCCCACAACCAGCGTGTGCTTGCCCGCGAACCGGTCGCGTTGCACGCCCAGCACATCGGGGAGCGGCCCAGTGATGAACGACGCGGCCTCCACTTCGCCTGCCGCCGGCAATCCGCTCATGCCCAGCGGGTTCGATGACGCGAACGTGCCGGAGGCATCAATCACGGCTCGGGCCAGCACGTCCTCAACCCGTCCTTCCGCGTTCATAGTGCGCACTCGGTACCCCTGACGCTCACGTCCGAGCGAGCGGGTCTTGTCTCCGCCCTCACGAGCGACCGCAATCACGCGCGTCTCGAGCCGGAGACGCGATGCCAGCTCCGCCGTTTTGGCCAGCGGCTCCATGTACTCGCGCACGAGTTCGGTTCCGGTAGGCAGCGCGTCGAAGTCAGGGGCGACCCAGCCTGTCTTCTCAAGCAGCCGCTGCGCCGCGCCGTCGATGTCATAACGCCACGGAGAGAACAGCCGCACGTGTCCCCAGGACGCCACCGCTGAGCCCGCCCGATCGCCAGCTTCCAGAAGCAGGCACTCCACGCCGCGCTCCATCAAGTGCGCGACCGCAGCCAGACCCACCGGCCCTGCACCAATTACGACAACCGGCAGCTGGTCCCGTGCAACCTCACTCATCATCACTCCTCAAATCGACGTTCATCAATGAATGCGATACCCAACCTATCGACATTCATCAATGGATGACAAGATGGAGTCATGACGACAACAGAAGCGGTCACCGGGGCAGTACTCGACAACACCTGTTGCTCATCTACGAACACCGGCGTTGACGCCGAAACGGCCCGAGAGCTTGCAACGGCATTCAAAGCGCTTGGCGACCCGACACGCGTACAGCTGCTCGCTCTCGTCGCCGCCCACACCGAGAGCGAAGCCTGCGTGTGTGACCTCACAGCCCCCGTCGGCTTGTCACAACCGACCGTCAGCCACCACCTCAAGATCCTCGTCGACAACGGACTTCTAACACGTGAGCAACGCGGTCGATGGGCCTATTACCGCCTCGCGGACGGTACGCTGCCGGAACTCGCACGTAAGCTCACTTCGGTCATTTCCGTCGATTGAGGCTTTCGCTTCGCGTCCAAGGTGATCGGCACGAGGAAGGCGATGAACTGGCCGTAAACGATTGTTTTTGACACAAGGCTCACTGGCCCCAGATTGCGCGTTGCCGCATAGTGTGAGCTGAGATGGAGCCCCGTTGCCCCGCGCCGGCTCGCGCGCGTAGTGGGGTGATGATGCTCAAGGTCGAGTTCTACATTGCTGAGCCATGTGGGGTCCGAGCCCCACAGAAAAGTGTCTATGCCGTGCTCGTAGCGACTCCTGTACCCGGCCCAATTCGGAACCGACTAGGGATCGATGCGGAGTTCGCGTCCGTCGGCGGATTTCCCGCGCTTCCAGGTTGGGGACGGGTGAACCGGCTCTGAGCGCGGCGGTGGTCGTACTCCCCCAACACGTATCTAACCCGCTGTGTCAAGTCCTCCAGCGCCTGCCGAAGCTCATAGTGGCCGCCCTGGGGTGGGATGTATCCGTCCTCTTCGGCACGCGCACGGAAGGCCTCGAAGTCGGCGCCGTCGATAGCTTGCACAGTTATCATCCCGTTGAGGTTCGCAAGAATCCCAATGAGCGCCACCGCGTCTGCCCTGGCGAGCGGCCGAGGGCAATTTAGCGCATCATCCATGGACTCAGAATCCCTCACTTCACTGGTCAGCACAAGCGATCAACAATTGCCCGTATGAGGGCTCCCGCGCCTTATCCCCTGAGATGGGGCGCCTTGCTCTCGGTCGCTACAACTCCTCATTACCGTTTGACGTACGTGCACGGAATAGTCTTCTACCCGTTTCCGGCTGCACAGGTCACTTCGTCGGCTCTTTGCCCGTAAACCCCGGGTGGAAGCTCCACAGTCGAATCGTCGGGAGCTTCTGATGATCCCGGCGAGGCAGTGCTTGGGTTGGTCGTTTCAGGAGTGTTCGGCGCGATTGTCTTCTGGTCCTTCGGAACGGACCCTCCCGTTCCGTCAGTAATGGTGAGGTCTTTGTCGGCCTTCACCGCGTCCATGAGCACTTCGGCAGCTTGGATGGTCGGATAAACCTCACCGTCCGGCCCATAGTGATTGGGGTACTGCACGAAAGTGATCTTGTCGTTCGGAATGTCTTTCAGCGTGAGCGCTATCGACACCATCGTGTTCAGGGAGCGGAGGTTCTGTGAGAAATCCATATTGTGTGCGGCCACCTTGGCGATGCTGTAAAGCGTCACCGGATCTGTTAATGTGCCCGCCTCTTTCAACTCCCGAACGGTCGCGGACAGGAACATCTGTTGATTGCTGATGCGACCCAGGTCGGATCCGTCGCTCACTCCATACCGGGTGCGCAGGAATTGAAGGGCGAGATCTCCCTCTAACGTTACGTTCCCTGCGGGAAGATCCAGGTCAGTGTGCTTATCGCTGATCGGAGCCGCGAGGCATACGTCAACGCCACCGAGGGCCTTCGACAGAGCAACGACACCGTTGAACTGCACAAGACCAACAAATGGGATATCCAGCCCGGTTAACTGTTCGACTGTCTCCGCCGTGCAGGCGATGCCCCCGTAGCCAAGAGATGCATGGATGGGCTGCGAACTCATTGCACTGTAAAAGCCGCCGCCGTCTTCTTCCGGTCTTGGGCACTGCGGGATGGGAACGCGCATGTCACGCGGGAAACTAACGATTGTGGCGTTGCTGTGGTCTTCAGCCACGTGGAGAAGCATCGTCACATCGTTGAGAACACCGGTTTCCTTCTTCGGATCACCGTAGCCATCTCCTTGACCGGCACGGCTGTCACTTCCGATGACGAGAAGGTTGATACCGCCCTCTATGGAGTTCACGTCCGGAATGATCTGTCCCGGGGTCTCGCCAACCAGCGCAACCCCTGGCTGTACATCGTTCATCACATCGGTTACTGCCCATGCCCCGACGCCGACGGCGCTAACCGCCACGACAGTGACCGTAGCTGCCACGCCCTTGAGAACCGTCCTGCCAGCATTACGGCGTTTCAGACGCCCGTGTCGTATCGCACTCGACTCGTGCGACTGCGTCTCCCGTTTGCCCATCCGGAACCCCTCTGGAACCTACATCTGCGCTCGTCGAACCGTACCCGATCGACGAACGGCACGATGCCGGTCCCTGAGTCTAATAATGCAGATGCGCGACGCCCGGGCGTTCAGTAAGCGGACCCCGAGCGCGTTCTTCATCAGCTGCTTCGTTCGGCACGTGGAGCGGCACTGTGACGCCCTTGGGTGCCGGTTTCGTCGTTAGCGAGTCGGCGAGCCTCAACGTCCGCGATCGCGTTCGCCTTGTCACGTCGATCAAGGATTACTGCATTCGAAAGTCCGAGGATACGCGCCACCGACACTCGGTCGCGCCCAAGATCCACCACGATGTCGCCTGTCCCACACCCCGTGTGCGTTGTCGCCGCATAGGACATCACATGAACGAAAAAACCAGAACCCTAGGCTCGGCTGACGTGAGCAGGCCACAGCCTCTCATCCAGTCCGATCTCCAGCCGCGCGACGGTAGCGGAGTCGGGCCAACTTCCACCTCGAAGGATGGTTCCCAGGGCGGCCCGGTGGACTCCGGTTTGTTCGGCAACGCTTCGAACGCTTCTATCGCCAATCACGCTAATCAGGGTGACGACGAATTGCCGGGCGACTTCGGCGACCGGGTCGTCGCTGGGCGTCGTCGGCCAGTCGACACACAGCTCCGCTGGGGTGACACGAGCGGGGCGCGGAGACATGTGGAGAGCCTAGCGCCCGCCGTCGGCCGCTTCGCCGAGGCCGCAGTGTCGGACCTCTCTGATGTACTACAGTGCTGTAGCTACAGCCAACTGAGTGACGAGGTACTCACCGCATTGAAGACGTATCGCCCACAGAAGACCGATGAATGGGATGCCCTCAAGGAATTCGTCACCGACGCCTGCTCGCTCGCGGCACCCGCGACCGCCTACACGGCGAAGCTGTTGATGACTGTGACAACGCCATTCGTCGTGTGGTGCGTGTATGAGCAAGGCTGGCCGATGCAGGCTGACGTCGTGTTCAGCAGGCAGGCAATCAATCAGTACTGCACAGAAGAGAACAAGGCCCGCAGCGAGGGCACCCGGCGCAACTACCGGGCAATGCTCACCCGGATCTCCGAAGTTGTCGCTCCGGAAGAGCACCCGGACAAGTACGACGGCCTAGCCCGAAAGCGAACCGCGACGCCGTACACGGATAAGGAGATCGCCGGGTTCCGGACCTGGGCGCTAGGGCAGTTGACGCCGGAGAAGCGCCGCAAGGCGATGCTGATGCTGGTCCTCTGCACTGGCGCCGGCCTGAAGTCCTCCGACATCGCACAGATCTTCCCCGAAGATGTCACAGCCGACGAGGCCGGCATCGTCATCAGCATCAAAGGGCGAGCACCTCGCCGAGTCCCGCTGGCACGGGACTGGGAGGACTGGTTCTTCGCGCTCCTTCAACAGTCGGAACCCGGCGTTCCGCTGTGGGGCACACCGAACCGCACGAACGCCAGCAACCTCCTCAGCAGCTTCACCCAATACACCGTCGGGAAAAAGCCCAACAGCCAGCAATTGCGGGCGACCTGGATTGTGAACCATCTGCGCGCCGGCACGCGCGTCAAGGAACTCATGAAGGCACTCGGGCAGGACAAATTCGAGAACCTACCCCGCTACCTCGAATTCGTCGACTCCCTCGACGACACCGAGTACCGGCGTCAGCTCCGCGACGGCGGTGCACGATGACCGGCGGTCCTGTCGAGGTTGCAGCGGAAGACCTGGAATCGAGGATGCTCGAGCTCTTCGGAGCAGACGCCGCCGACTACAACAGCGCCCACGCGAGCAACCCCGTCCCCACCGCCTACCTGACCTCCGCAATACGCATCGTCGACAAGTCCGGCGTCGTGGACAAACTCGAAGAATGGCGAACCACGTCACGCAAATCAAAGGCGGGACGAAAGGCATACATCCCGTTCCGCGCCGTGCTCGTCCTCTTTCTCCTGCACGCTCAAATGAACCTCGGCCTGCAGTACCAGGATCTCGCCGATACGCTCCACCACCGCTTCGGCATCAAGGAGTTCAAGCTCCTCGGCATCACCGACGCTCCGGGCGACCGCACGGACTGGTACAAGCGCATCTGGGACGCATCAAACCGGATGCTCTCGCACCTCGACCCCTACCCCGTACGACGCAACAAACGGTTGGGTCCCAAGGCATACCAGAAACTGGTCGCGAAACAGAACAAACCCAAGGCCCGGAAGAGCTCCGAACTCAAGCTGCGCCGCTTGGACTGGATCTGCGAACAACTCGTCCACACCTCGATCGCGGTGCTCCCCCGCAGACAATGGGATGCCTACCAAGGGAACATCTCCATTGACGCGACGCTCATCGAGGTCTCCGGCAAACCCAACCCGACTAGCCCCAACTACCGGCGAGGTAACGCCGACCCGACCTCGGGACGGTACCGCCGCGGCGGGAAACACGACGGAAGAGGAAAGAAGAACGACAAAGCCGGCTACGAACTCGAACTCGCGGTCATGGTCTGGAACAAGCCCGGCGAGAAGGGGCTGTTCCCCTCCCTCGCCACCGCGGTCAGCTTCCACCGACCCGGCGAAATAATCGGTGAGGGCCTGAAACTCATCAAATCCCACAAATCCCTTGGGTTCGACCGCTTCCTCGCCCTCGCCGACCGCGCCTACAACAACTCCAAAGCCGAAAACTTCCAGATCCCAGCACGCAAGCTCGGCGTGGAATTCGTCTTCGACTACAAAGACAACAACCTCGGCCTACAAGGCCACTACGGCGATCTCATCCTCGTCGACGGCAACTGGTACATCAAGCACATGCCCCAACACCTCATTGACGCAGCCAAAGACTACGCAGACAAGAAGATCGACAAGGCGACGTTCAAGCAGTACATCGAAAACCGTGCTCCCTACCGAGCTCTCCCCAAGGGCCGCCCCGACGCCGACGGCTTCCAACGCTTCACCCTGCCTGAACCCGGAACCTACATGGCCATCGACCGCGCAACAGGAAAGCGAATCCCCCGACCCACAGAACGAGGCAGCGTCACTCTCCCCCCAAGCCTCAAACAATCCGACGACAAAAGGGAAACCGACCCCGCCAAGCACGTCCAGAAATTCCCCTACAAAACCAAGACATGGCGGAAGCACTACGGGATGCGAAACCTCGTCGAAACCAAAAACAAAGAGAGCAAGAGAGAACGCTTCGCCTTCCTCGGCGATAAAGGCAAGCGAAGCGGACGCGGCTACACCTTCAACTACATCGCAGCCACCGTCGCTATCGTCGCGAGCAACCTGCGAAAGATCGCCAAATTCTTCGTCAAAGCCGAGGAGAAACAAGCCGAAGAGGAAGGCACGCGAGCTCGGCGCCGCAAAGACCCCTCGGGCACTCCCCTGGCACGGCTCACAACGACGCTGCCCTTAGCCCCACCAAGCTGACGCACTCGAACCCACACTCGCGCGGCGACCAGCGCCGCAAAACACCCCGCATAACGAAACAATCCGGCCTGCCCAAAAAGAAGGCCGAATCGCTTTAACTGTCGAAAGAGACCCGGCCGAGCTGGCAAAAACGCGAAAAACGCTTCACCGCATAGAAAACCGCGACCAAAGGCCCCGCAAAAAGCAATAAACGAATCCGGCCGTCCGAATTAACGGATCTAGCCTCGCGTGCGCGAGGGGGACTTGAACCCCCACGCCCTTGCGGGCACTGGCACCTGAAGCCAGCGCGTCTACCAATTCCGCCACTCGCGCGTGTGGACACACTCAGCGTGTCAACTCAGCGAGATTAGCACGAAACGACAAGCAACTCCTATTCGGTCGGCACCCCTCGAAGCCCCCGAGAACAGGCGGCGCAGGATGCCTCTCCCAGACCTTCCCACTAACATGTGCGTAGCCACCGAACCGAACGGGAGACCAGTGGGCATTCTGGACAACTTCGAGAGAGGTCTCGAACGAGCCGTCAACGGCGCGTTCGCGAAGACCTTTCGCGCCGGGCTCCAGCCTGTCGAGATCTCCAGTGCGCTCAAGCGCGAACTCGACACCCAGGCCGCGATCGTCACGCGCGACCGCATCCTCGTCCCGAACCGGTTCACCGTCTCCATGTCGACAGCCGACCACGAGCGCATGACGCGCATCGGCCCCGCCCTCGTCGACGAGCTCACGAGCGTCGTGCAGAAGCACGCCAAGCAGCAGGGCTACCAGTTCGCGGGCGGCATCGACATCCGCCTCACCGCAGACGACTCCCTGAGCGACGGGATGCTGCAGGTCAGCTCGCAGAACGTGAAGGGCGACGTCAGCTGGACTCCCGTCGTCGACATCGCAGGCAAGCGGTACCCGATCCGCCAGTCCCGCACGGTCATCGGTCGCGGCAGCGACGCCGACATCACCGTCGATGACTCGGGCACGAGCCGCAAGCACGTCGAGATCCTCTGGGACGGCGAGCGCGCGCAAGTGCGCGACCTCGGCTCGACGAACGGCTCGACGCTCAACGGTAACCGCATCACGCAAGCGGCGCTGCAGCCCGACTCCGTCATCCAGATCGGTCGGACGCGCATCACCTTCCGCGTGCTGGCCCAGGCCTCCGAACCGCCCCAGTCGGGGCCGGATGCCGCCACCCGACGCCATGACATGGGCGGGTTCTGGGGGCCGGCCTCGTGAGTGAACTCACCCTTCTCGTCCTGCGCTTCGGATTCCTCATCCTGCTGTGGTTCTTCGTGCTCGGCGTCGTCTACGCCCTGCGCTCCGACCTGTTCGGCCAGGGCCGCAAGGTCGAGCCGAAGCAGGCGGCGGCGCAGGCTCCGCGCACGGCGCCCGCCGCGGCGCCTCCGCCGGCGGCATCCGCCCCTCGTGCCGCCCGCAGCGGCACCGCGACCGTGCACAACGCCAAGCGCATCGTGATCACCGCCGGACCGAAGACGGGCACGGAGTTCGCCCTCGGCACAGGCCCCATCACGATCGGCCGCGCCGCCGACTCGACGCTCGTGCTGCGCGACGACTACACCTCCACCCACCACGCGCGACTGCTGCTGTGGAACGACGATTGGATGCTGCAGGACCTCGACTCGACGAACGGAACCTTCCTCGACGGCAAGCGCGTCGGCTCGCCCACCCAGGTGCGCCTCGGCGCTCCCGTCAAGGTCGGCCAGACCACGTTCGAGCTGCGGGGCTGATCGTGCCGATCAAGGCGAACAGCGCGGCGGCGACAGACGTCGGCAAGATCCGCTCGAACAACCAGGACTCCGGGTACGCCGGCGAGTACCTGTTCATGGTCGCCGACGGCATGGGCGGCCACGCGGGCGGTGACGTCGCCTCCGCCATCGCGGCGAAGCGCATCATGGAAGCGGATGCCAAGTACGAGTCCGTCGAGGCGGCGCAGATGGCGCTTCAGGATGCCGTCATGGCGGCGAACGACCAGCTGAGCGAGGCCGTCGTCGAGCACCCTGAGCTCACGGGAATGGGCACGACCGTCGACGCGCTCATGGTCGTCGGCGACGAGGTCGCGATCGCGCACATCGGCGACTCCCGCATCTACCTCTACCGCGACGGCGAGCTCACGCAGATCACGACGGACCACACGTTCGTGCAGCGCCTCGTCGACTCGGGACGCATCACCGCCGCGGAGGCGCGCATGCACCCGCGGCGCTCGGTGCTCATGCGCGTGCTCGGCGACGTCGACACCTCGCCCGAGCTCGACGTGTTCGCCATGACGATCCACGACGGCGACCGCTGGATCATCTGCTCCGACGGCCTCAGCGACTACGTCGACGACCGCGACACCCTGCAGATCGTCTCGGCCGGGCAGAACGCGCAGAAGACCGCCGACCGGCTCGTCAAGAAGACGCTCGACAACGGCGCCCCCGACAACGTCACGGTCGTGGTGCTCGACATCGGCGCGAAGAGCTCCAAGTCGGAGCCCGTCATCGTCGGCTCGGTCTCGCAGCCGCTCGCGTTCGAGGTGCGTCCCTCGCGCCGCACGGGTCTCATTCCCGCGCTCCGGCTGCACACGGGCCGCGTCGCGCCGCTCGACCCGTCGCACTTCGAGCCCGCCGCCGACGACTACCTCGAGGAGCTCATCGAAGAAGACGCGCGCCGCGCGCGCCGCCGCCGGCTCACGTGGGCGCTCGGCATCTTCGTCGTCGTGCTCGCCCTCGTTCTCGGCCTGCTCGGCGCCTACTCGTGGACGCAGACGCGCTACTACGTCGGCGCCGACGACGACTCCGTCGTGATCTTCCAGGGCATCCAGCAGTCCGTCGGCCCGTTCTCGCTCTCGCACGAGTACCAGGACACCGGCATCCCGCTCGACGGCCTCTCGTTCTACGACCGGCAGGAGGTCGAGCGCACGATCAGCGCGTCGAGCCTCGGCGACGCGCGCCAGATCGTGTCCCGACTGCGCGTCGACGACGGGTCGGATGCCGGTACGCCGGCGCCCGGCGAGACGCAGACCCCTGCCCCCACTCCGACCGGGACCCCGACCGCGGGAGGTGAGGGATGAGCGCCGCGACCTCGAACGACGCCGTGACCGCCGACACCGCGGTCATCCGCCTCATGCGCAAGCTGCACGTGCCGCAGAAGCTGCGCAACCGCGAGCTGACGATGCTCGCGTTCGCGTGCGTGGTCAACACCGTCGCGATCATGCTCGTGCAGCTCGGCGCCCTCGGCGAGCTCGACTTCAGCCTCATCTACTTCGGTGCGGCGCTCTCGGCGCTCGTCTTCGGCCTGCACATCTGCCTGCGCTACGCCGCCGTGCAGGCGGATCCGCTCCTGCTGCCGATCGCGACCGTGCTCAACGGACTCGGCATCGCGGAGATCTACCGCATCGACATCGCACGCGGCGATTTCGGCTGGGACGCGGCATCCACCCGACAGATCGCCTGGAGCGCGATCGCCATCATCGCCGCGATCATCGTCGTGCTGTGGCTGCGCAACCACCGGGTGCTGTTCCGCTACACCTACCTGTTCGGCCTCACGGCGTTCGTCCTGCTGCTGCTCCCCCTCGTGCCCGGACTCGGGCGCAGCGTCAATGGGGCGAAGGTGTGGATCGGGCTCGGCGACGTCATGTCGTTCCAGCCCGGTGAAGTCGCGAAGATCGCCCTCGCCGTCTTCTTCGCCGGCTACCTCGTGCGAACGCGCGACAGTCTCTCGATGGTCGGCACGAAGGTTCTCGGAGTGCGCTTCCCGCGACTGCGCGACCTCGGTCCCATCCTCGTCGTGTGGGTGTTCGCGATGCTCATCATCGTGTTCGAGCGCGACATGGGAACCGCTCTGCTGTACTTCGGCATGTTCACGGTCATGCTCTACGTCGCGACGGGGCGGCTCAGCTGGATCCTCATCGGCGGCGGCCTGTTCGCCGTCGGCGCCGCCGTCGCGAGCCAGTACCTCACGTACGTGCACAACCGCTTCAACAACTGGATCAACGCGTTCGACCCGAGCGTGTACGACGCGAAGGTCGGCGGCAGCTACCAGCTCGTGCAGGGGATCTTCGGTCTCGCGCACGGCGGGCTCATCGGCACCGGGCTCGGCCAGGGGCGCCCGAACCTCACGCCCGTCGCCGAGAGCGACTACATCATCGCGAGCCTCGGCGAGGAGCTCGGCCTCGCGGGGCTGTTCGCGATTCTCGTGCTGTACCTCGTTCTCGTCTCGCGCGGCTTCCGCATCGGCTTCGTCGGCCAAGACGACTTCGGCAAGCTCCTCGCGCTCGGCCTCGCGTTCACGATCGCCCTGCAGGTGTTCATCATGGTCGGCGGCGTCACCCGGCTCATCCCGCTGACGGGCCTCACGACGCCGTTCCTCGCGGCGGGCGGCTCCTCCCTCGTGGCGAACTGGATGATCGTCGCGCTTCTGCTGCGCGTGAGCGACAGCGTAAGGCGCCAGCCGGCGGGGGTGAGCGCGTGAACAAGGAATTCAAGCGCATCAGCATCGTCGTGCTCGCGATGTTCCTCGCCCTGTTCGGGTCGACGACGGTGATCCAGGTGTTCCAGGCCGACACGCTCGCGCAGGACTCCCGCAACACGCGCACCCTGTACGACAGCTACCAGACGCAGCGCGGCGCGATCCTCGCCGGCGACACCGTGCTCGCGCAGTCCACGCCGACGGGCGACCGCTACGTCTACCAGCGCGAGTACCCGGAGGGCGAGATGTACTCCGCCGTCACCGGCTACTTCAATCCAACCCAAGGCTCGAGCGGGCTCGAGCAGACGATGAACGCGTACCTGTCGGGGACCTCGAACTCGCAGTTCCTCGACATGCTCAATCAGATCATCGCCGGTCAGGACCCGAAGGGCGCCGCCGTCGAGGTGACGATCGATCCGGCCGTGCAGAAGGCGGCGTGGGACGCGATGCAGGGCTACCAGGGCGGAATCGTCGCCATCGAGCCGGCGACCGGTCGCATCCTCGCCATGGTCACCACGCCGACGTACGACCCGAACACCCTGGCAGGCCACGACTCGCAGAAGGTCATCGACGCGTACAAGGCGCTCAACGACGACCCCGCGAACCCGCTCTTCAACCGCGCCATCGCCGGAAGCCAGAACCCGCCCGGGTCGACCTTCAAGCTCGTCGTCGCCTCAGCGGCGTACGCCTCGGGCGACTACACGCCCGATTCGAAGCTGCCGAACCCGCAGTCGTACACGCTGCCGGGAACCTCGACGAAGGTGTACAACTCGGGCCGCGGCACGTGCGGCAGCGGCGACGAGGTCTCGATCTCCGACGCGATCCGGCTCAGCTGCAACATCCCGATGGCCGAACTCGGCGTCAAGCTCGGCGATGACGCTATCCGCGAGGCCGCCGAGGCATACGGCTTCAACGACGCCGACCTGACGATTCCGCTGCAGTGCGGCACGAGCACCTTCCCGACCGGTGACCTCGGCGACGACGAGACGGCGCTGAGCTCCTTCGGTCAGGCGAGCGTGAAGGCGACGCCGCTGCAGATGGCGATGGTGTCGGCCGGCATCGCGAACGAGGGCACGGTCATGAAGCCGAATCTGGTCGACCGGGTCACGGGACGCAACCTCGAAGTGCTGCAGAGCTTCACTCCCGAGGTGTACAAGGAGGCGGTCTCCCCCGACGTCGCCTCCGACGTCGCCGGATCCATGGTCCTCAGTGTCCGGAGCGGGGCCGCGAGTAATGCCACAATAGACGGAGTCAGTGTGGCGGGGAAGACGGGCACAGCCGAGAACGGACCCGACGAGCCATACTCCCTGTGGTTCACCGGCTTCGCCCCCGCGGACAACCCCCAGGTCGCAGTAGCAGTCGTAATCGAAGATGGTGGCGGAAAGGGCCAGTCCGGCAGCGGCAACCAGATCGCCGCGCCGGTCGCCAAGAAGGTGATTGAGGCGGTGCTGAACGAATGAGACCCATGGCAGGGGTGACCTTCGGCGGACGATACGAGCTTGAGTCTCGCATCGCCATCGGCGGTATGGGCGAGGTCTGGAAGGCCACCGACAACGTCATCGGCCGCACCGTCGCGATCAAGATCCTCAAAGACGAGTACATGGGCGATCCCGGCTTCCTCGAGCGCTTCCGTGCGGAGGCCCGGCACGCGGCACTGGTCAACCACGAGGGAATCGCGAACGTCTTCGACTACGGCGAGGAGAACGGCTCCGCGTTCCTCGTCATGGAACTCGTTCCCGGCGAGGCCCTGTCCTCGACACTCGAGCGGGAGCACGTGCTCTCCACCGACGCGACGCTCGACATCGTCGCGCAGACCGCGGGAGCGCTGCAGGCCGCGCACGCCGCCGGGCTCGTGCACCGCGACATCAAGCCCGGAAACCTGCTCATCACGCCCGACCGCCGCGTGAAGATCACCGACTTCGGCATCGCGCGCATCGCCGACCAGGTTCCGCTCACCGCGACCGGGCAGGTCATGGGCACCGTGCAGTACCTGTCGCCCGAGCAGGCCTCCGGCCACCCGGCTTCTCCCGCGACCGACATCTATTCGCTCGGCATCGTCGCCTACGAGTGCCTCGCGGGCAAGCGCCCGTTCACGGGCGAGTCGCAAGTCGCGATCGCGATGGCGCAGATCAACGAGGCTCCTCCGGAGCTGCCCGCGACCGTCGCCGAACCCGTGCGCAACCTCGTCTTCTCGATGATCGCGAAGAACCCCGACGACCGACCGGCCTCCGCGGCCCACGTCGTGCGGGCCGCGAACGCCTTGCGCCGAGGAGACATCGCCGCCGCGACCGCCGCGGTTCCCGCGGTCTCGGAGGGCACGGGCGGCACGAGCATCGTGCCGAGCGGGAACGACCAGGCGACACAGCTGCTGTCGGAGCACACGGACACCGGCACCGCGGCACTGCCCGTCGCGGGCGCCGAGGGCGACGAGGAGACGGGCAAGAAGAAGCGCAGCCCGTGGACGTGGCCGCTCATCGTGCTGATCGCAGTGCTCATCCTCGTGCTCGGCGGCACGATTCTCGCGCTCGTCAACCAGGACAACACGGGCGACACTCCCGCGACCAACACGGCGACGCGCTCGTCGACGCCGCCCAAGACGCCGTCGCAAGAGCCGACGCCGGAGGACACCCGGGTCGACATCGTCGAGAGCGACTACGTCGGGCGCCCCTACGACGACGTCGCCGCGGAACTCCAAACGCTCGGCCTGAAGGTGGAGAAGAAGGTCGGCGCGACGGCGACCTCGGGCGAGCAGGTCGACAAGGTCACCGACGTGAGCCCGTACGGCAAGGTCGACCCCGGCACGACGATCACGCTCACGGTGTACGGTCCGCTCGCGACGCCGAACGCGCCGTCGAACGCGCCGAGCGTCAACAACTGCACGGGCGGCGGCTGCCAGTTCGCGGCCAGCGAGTCGAACAAGACCGTGAGCGTCACGTGGGACGCGTACTCGAACTGCCCGACGGGCACGAGCGTCACGGGCTACCGCCTGCACATCAACGGCGGCTCGGCCAAGTCGACGGACATCGACCCGGGCGGGAACCAGAACGTTCCCGTGACGATCGATGACGGGGCGAACCAGCTCACCGTCTCGTGGAGCGTCTTCTGCGGGGAGGCCGAGTCGGCCCAATCACCCAACACCATCACGACAGTGACCTGGGACGACAGCTCGTCGACCCCCGCACCGGGCGACGAGGGCACTTCTCAGGGACTGCCGGGCGCCGTCGGCGTGCTTCCGAGCCGCCGCTGAGCCGAACGGGCGAGCCGTTTCCGCGAGCGGGCGGCCTAGGCAACCTGCCAGCAAGCGGCGGCTAAGCTATACGCGTTCGAAGCCCCGCAACTGAAGGGGTCCCGACCGATTCGGAGTTCATGGGGTGGTTGACGAAGAGCGCGTGCTTGCGGGGCGCTACCGCGTAGGTTCCGTCATCGGTCGCGGCGGCATGGCCGTCGTCTACAAGGGAACCGACACCAAGCTCGGGCGAACCGTCGCGATAAAGATCCTCAAATCGGAGCTCGCGAGCGACCCCGCCTTCCGCACCCGCTTCCGCCAGGAGGCTCAGGCCGCCTCACGCATGTCGCATGCGACGATCGTGCGCGTGTACGACGCCGGCGAGGAGACCGTCCGCCGGCCGGACGGAGAGCTCGCCCGCGATCCGTTCATCGTCATGGAGTACGTCGAGGGCCACCAGCTGAAGGACCTCATCGCTCAGGGACCGCTCGATATCGACGAGGCCGTGCGCATCGAGCAGGATCTGCTCACCGCGCTCGAGTACTCGCACCGCGCGGGCGTCGTCCACCGCGACATCAAGCCCGGCAACATCATGATCACGCCCTCCGGCCAGGTCAAGGTCATGGACTTCGGCATCGCCCGCGCCGTGAGCGACACGTCCTCGACGGTCGCCCAGACCACCGCGATCCTCGGCACCGCCTCGTATTTCTCGCCCGAGCAGGCGAAGGGCGAGACCGTCGACGCGCGCACCGACCTCTACTCCGCGGGCGTCGTGCTGTTCGAGATGCTCACGGGCCGGCCCCCGTTCCAGGGCGACACGGCGGTGTCCGTCGCGTACCAGCACGTGAGCGAGACTCCCGTGCGTCCCTCGGCGCTCAACCCCAAGGTCTCGCCCGCTCTCGACCAGGTCGTCGTGCACTCGCTCGCGAAAGACCGCTTCCAGCGCTATCAGACGGCCGCTGAGTTCAGTGAGCAGCTCAGCATGGCCGCCGCCGGGCACGTTCCCGCCGCGACCACGTCGACGAAGCGCTACGACGACGCGACGGAGATCTTCGGAGCGCCGCCAGCGCCCGTGAACGTCACCGAGCACGCGCTGCGTCAGCTCACCAACGACGACACGGTCACGCGCACGCAGCGGCGTCCGCCCGTGGTGTGGATCTGGGCCGGCGTCACCGTCGTCGCCGTCATTCTGCTCGCGGTTCTGTGGTGGGTCATGACCCTGCCCCAGGGCGCGCAGATGCCGACGGCATCCCGAACCATCCCCGAGCTCACCGACGCGACGTGGGAGGACGCGAAAGACACCCTCACGGGACTCGACCTGCTGCCCACCAAGTTCGAGCAGACGAGCGCCGACATCGCCGCCGGCCATGTGATCTCCGTCGATCCCGACGCGGGGACAACGGTCTCCCCGAACTCGCAAGTCAAGGTGTACGTGTCGACGGGCGCCGAGATGGCGACGGTGCCCGACATCATCAACATGTCGATAGACGATGCGCGAGACGCGATCGAGAAGGCGGGCCTCGAGGTCGGCTCGATCAGCAGCGAGTCGTCCCCCAACGCGCCAAAGGACACCGTGCTGTCGTCCTCGCCCGAGAAGGGGCAGGATGCCGCCCAGGGCTCGAGCGTCGACATCACCGTGTCGTCGGGCATGGTGACCGTGCCCGACGTCGTCGGCGACTCCTACGACACGGCGAAGCAGAAGCTCGAGGGCGGCGACATCGGCCTCACGGTGATCGAGGTCACCGACAGCTCGTGCCCCGCCGCCGACGGCAATCCCGTCACCCGACAGTCCGTCGGACCGGGCGATGTGGCTCAGCACTCGACGATCGAGCTCACCTACTGCACGGGCAGCGCCGACGACGGCAGCTCCGGAGACAGCGGCACGGGCAACAACGGGAACGGCACGGGGAACAACGGCAAGGGCAACGGCTAGCTACGCCGTGCGCTCTCCGTCTGACCGGAGCAGCGGGTGCAGCGTCGCCGCGTGCGCCGCGGCACCCGTGAGGCCGACGAGCTCGAGCCAGTTCCCGAGCATCTGGTAGCCGCCCTGCGTGAGCACGCTCTCGGGGTGGAACTGCACGCCGAACAGCGGAGCGGACCTGTGCCGAAGGCCCATGATCACGCCGCCGGTGGTGCGCGAGGTGACCTCGAGGTCATCGGGAACCGTGTCGTCGACGACAGCGAGCGAGTGGTAGCGGGTCGCCGTGAACGGCTGCGGAACCCCACTGTAGAAGTCGCTGTCGTCGTGCGTCACTTCCGAGGTCTTGCCGTGCATGAGCTCGTCGGCGTTCGTGACGGTCGCCCCGAACGCCTCCGCGATCGCCTGGTGGCCGAGGCACACGCCGAGCAACGGCTGGTCGGCGGCCAGCGCCGCGTGCACGATCGCGATCGAGACTCCCGCGTCGGCCGGCTTTCCCGGACCGGGGGACAGCAGAACCGCGTCGTACTCGGCGATGCGGGCGGCGGCATCCGATTCTGCGAACTCATCGTTTCTCAGCACCTCCGTCTGCGCGCCGAGCTGCTGCAGGTAGCCGTTCAGCGTGTAGACGAAGCTGTCGTAGTTGTCGATGACGAGCACACGGGTCATGTACGAATCCTATTGCTCGAGCGTCGCATCCGGCACCGGGATGAGCGACTGCACCCAGGGGAAGACGAGCGTGAACAGGGCGAACAGCACCGCCGCGACCAGTACGAGCAGGATGAGGATGCGCAGCCACACGGGGCCGGGCAGCAAGCGCCACAGGGCGGCATACATGTCAGTTCTCCACGGGGTCGAGGGAGGCCGGCGGGCCGTCGGCCGTCGGCGTGAACGACTCGAACACGCCGAACGCGACGATGCGCTCGGCCGCCGAGTACATGGGGCTGCACGCCGTGAGCGTGATGAAGCGGTCCGACGCGGCGGCATCCGACTGGGGAACCGGGTTGAGCACGTCGACCTGCGTGGGCGTGACGTACTCGAGCGTGCGGAACCGGTACGTGTACCAGCCGTCCTTCGTCTGCACGACGATCGCGTCGCCCACGCGAAGCGATGCGATCTGGTTGAGCGGCTTGCCGTAGGTCGTGCGGTGACCGGCGAGCGCGAAGTTTCCCTGCCCCCCCGGCATCTGCGTGCCCGGATAGTGGCCGAGCCCGATCGGGTCGAGCGTGCGCGCTCGCGAGACGCCGCCCGCGATGTCGGCGGCGTAGTCCTCGCCGAAGCGCGGCACGAACAGCACGCCGAAGATCTGGGCGTCGTCCGGCTGGGCGGGCACGATGATGTCGTCGCCCGGCGGAGCGGGCTCGCCCGCGGCCTCGTCGACCCAGTGCTGCGAGCGCTGCTGCGCGACCTCGTCCTGCTGCGCGCGGACGATCACGTCGTTGAGCCAGAGCTGCCATACGAGGAACAGCAGAACGAGCACCCCGGCCGTGATCAGCAGTTCGCCGAACACGCCGAGCACGCTCGCGCGAGGCCGCGGTCGTGCCGCCGTGCCGGTGCGGTGCCTGCGCCGTGCGGCGCGCGTCGCGGCAGCGGCATCCGTCTCGCTGTCGACAGAGGACACCATGACGCTGATTCTACTGAGGTCGACCATATACAATGGGCGGCATGGCACGCTCCAAGAACTCCTCCGCGGTGACAGAACAGCGCAGTGGAGCCGACGCACCGAACCCCGTGTGGTTCAAGCCCGTGATGTTCGGCTTCATGCTGCTCGGGCTCGCCTGGATCATCGTCTTCTACCTCTCGCAGGGCGCCTTCCCGGTTCCCGCGCTCGGTTCGTGGAACATCCTCGTCGGCTTCGGCATCGCCTTCGTCGGCTTCCTCATGACCACGCGCTGGCGGTAGCGCTCTTCGCACACCGCGGCCTCCGCCTCACGCGGGGGCCGCAGTCGTTAACCCCGAATTCGGTCGGATGCCGCCGGGCTGTGCCCGTCAGGCCGACGAGTAGCCCGAGCGGAAGCGCACGAGCGAGCTCTCGCCGTGCGTGGTCGAGCGGCCCATCGCGACGACCTCGCCGACGACGAGCTGGTGCGTCGCCGCCGGGTGCACGTCGGCGACGCGGCACTCGAACCAGACGAGGCAGTCCTCGATGATCGCCGGGGCGCCCTCCTCCCGCCGCCAGTGCGGTGTGAGATCGAGCAGGCCGCGCAGCGGCGCTCCGATCTCACCCAGCCGCTCGGCGATCACGCGCTGCGGCGCGGCGAGAACGCTCACGGCGAATCGCCCTGATCCCTCGACCGCCTCCGTCGTGCGCGAGAGGCCGTAGAGGCTCACGAGCATCGTCGGTGGATCGTAGGACACCGAGAGGAAGTCGGTGACCGTCGTCGCGTAGTCGTACCGGCCCCAGCGCGTCGACACGATCGCGACGCCCTTCGCGACGAGGCCGGCGAGAGAGCTGTAGCGGTCCATGTCCGCGCGCTCGACATGCGTGGGATCGACGAGGTGCGCGTCGTGAGACATCAGTCGGGGTCGCTGGGGTCGAGCGGCGCGTGGTGGTCGAGGTTCACGATGCCGCGCTTCCAGTAGCCCTCGACCTCCGCCTGTTCCTTGCCCAGGCCGAGATCGCGGCGCAGATACCGGCGAACCGGAACGAGCTCGCTCGCCTCCCCGGCGGCCCAGACGTACGTGTCGGCGTCGAGCGGGCCGAGCGAGCGCACGGCCTCGAGCAGCTGCCCGGGACCGTCCTCGCGATACAGCATCTCGATGTTGGTGCGCGAGCGGTGCTCGTCGGTGAGGTAGGTCTCGGCGTCCTCGTCGTTCACGAGCACGATCGCCGTGACCTTGACTCCCGTCGGCAGCAGGTCGAGCCAGCGCGTGAACGCGGGCAGCGCCGTCTCGTCGGCGATGAGCACGACGCGCGAGATCCCCTCGGGCGCGAGCTTCGAGCCACGCGGCCCCGCGACGCCGAGCAGGTCGCCGGGCTTGACCGAAGACGCGAAGGCCGTCGCGGGACCATCGTCGCCGTGGCGCACGAAGTCGATGTCGAGCTCGGGCAGGCCTGACGCGTTCTCCTCCCGGTAGACGAGGGGCGTGAAGTCGCGCGAGAGGATGACGCCGTCGGTCGGGCGCTTGAGGCCCTCCGCCGTCACTTCGGGCGTCGTGAGCCTGCCCGTCTCGGGGTCGGGGAAGAAGAGCTTGACGTGGTCGGTGGGTCCTGGCGCGTCGAAACCGAGGAGAGACTCGTCGGCAACCGTGACGCGAACCATCGAGTCGTTGAGCGGGGTCACGCTCTGCACTGTCGTGCGGCGAATCTGCAGCTCGTGTCGGATCCGTTCACGTGTGGGCATGGTAGGTCCTCTCGAGTACCCGCGGGTGGCGGCATGACAATCGGTCTTCCCAGCGTACGCCCTGGCGAGACTGGAGTTATCAACAGCGTTCTGCACCGTCTGTGGATGAGTTACACGCGTGTAGTTCGAGTTCTAGTTACAGTCGTGTAATTCTCTCCACAGTGTGGACAAGGCTGTGGATAACTCTGGGGACGAGTTGTGGGAAGCATGTGGACGAGAAGCTGAGCGGGCTCCGAGAATCGCCGCGGAAGGGCTCGCGACTCGTCGGCGAGACGGGCATTCTGGGCGTATGCGCGCACACCGTCTCGGGGCTCTCGGCGCGGCAGCGGGACTTCTCGCTCTCGTCGTGACCGGGTGCGCGCCCGAGCAGCCGGCGCCCGTGTCCTCCACGGCGGCTCCCTCGCACAGCGCGCCGCGGCCCACGCCGTCGGGCGGCTCGTCGAGCGCTTCGCCGGTCGAGACCGGCTGCTCCCCCACGGACGAAACGACACCGGCCGGAGCGGTTACCCGCCAGACGATTGACGTTGATGGCGACGGTCGCGCCGACACCGAGTGGATCGCCCCGGGCGAGTCGAGCGGCGTGCGGTTCGGCGTGACGACAGCCTCGGGCGCCACGTTCTCCTACTCCGTCGACACCGGGTCACCCGTCGCGCCGGCGGGCTTCGTGGTGACGCTGAACGGCGCGCAGTCGATCTCGCTGCTCTCGGTAGGCCGGGAGGCGTTCGAGCACGTCATCACGGACTGCGGCTTCGTGCAGCCGACGAATCTGCAGGGCCAGCCGTACACCTTCGATCTCGAGAACCTGCGCGGCCACGGCACCGGCGTCGGCTGTGTGGACAACTCCCTCGTCGGATTCCAGGCGACACCGACGGGGAACGACCGGTACACGGTACGGCGGACGGTCATCGAGCTGAGTGAGAACGGCGACGCGGCGCGCAACGGTGAGACGACGACGGTGGGCACGGGGCTCAGCGCCGATGACCCGCGCGTCGTGATGGCGCAGTCGGTGACGTGCGGCGAGGCGACGGTGTCGTCGAGCGGTGTCACGCTCGAGGGGTGACCGCCGCGATCAGTGGTAGATGAACCCCGCGACGGCCGCGAGGACCACGAGAAGCGCGACGATGCCGGCGACGCCGAGCTTCTGCAGCGACTGCTGGCTGCGCCGACGTGTCGTCGCGTAGATGAGTCCTATCAGCGCTCCCGTGACGAGGCCGCCGACGTGCGCCTGCCAGGCGATGTTCGTTCCGGGGATGAAGCCGATGACGAGGTTGATGACGACGAGAACGAGCAGGCCCGTCATGTTGCCGCCAAGGTGGCGCACGATCACGAGCACGGCGCCCATGAGCCCGAAGATCGCGCCAGACGCGCCCACGACCGGCTGCAGCGGGTTGTCGAGCAGCATGACGCCGACCGACGAGCCGAACGTCGTCACGAGGTACAGCGTGAGGAACCGCCATCGGCCGATCATCGGCTCCATCATGCGGCCGAAGATCCACAGCGTGTACATGTTCAGCGCGACGTGAAGGAAGAAGCTCGTCGAGTGCACGAGGGCGACCGTCAGCATCCGCCACGGCTCGAAGTGGCCGAACTCGGGCATGCCGTACACGCCCGCGAACAACAGGCGGTTGGTCACGTCGAGACCGGGCACGAACTGCAGAACGAACACGAGCAGCGTGAGCGCGATGATCACGTACGTGACAGCGGGCTGGCCGGAGTCGGCGCGCATGATGCTCGTCACCCGCGACACCGACCGCGGCTTCACGCGCGGCGCTGATGCCCGCTGCTCCCGCATGCACTCGGGGCAGATCACTCCGACGGGCGCGGGGGTCTGGCACTCGGCGCAGATGGTCCGCCCGCATCGCTGGCAGAGCACGAAGCTCTGGCGGTCAGGATGCCGGTAGCAGTAGTTGTCGCGGCCGGTCGGGATGCTCACGGATGCCGAGGACTAGACGTTCTCGACGTCGATGCTCTCGATCACGACGTCGTCGAGCGGACGGTCGCGAGCGTCCGTCGGCACGGTCGCGAGCTTGTCGACGACCTTGCGGCTCGCCTCGTCCTCGACCGCGCCGAAGATCGTGTGCTTGCCCTGAAGCCACGTCGTCGCCCCGACGGTGATGAAGAACTGGGAGCCGTTCGTGCCGCGCCCCATGATCTTGCCGGCGTTCGCCATCGCGAGGATGTAGGGCTCGGTGAAGTCGAGCTCGGGGTTGATCTCGTCGTCGAACTTGTAGCCGGGGCCGCCGGTGCCGTTGCCGAGCGGGTCGCCGCCCTGGATCATGAATCCGGGGATGATGCGGTGGAAGATCACACCGTTGTACAGCGGCGTTCCGGACTTGGTCTCACCGGTGCGCTCGTCGGTCCAGTCCTTCGACCCTGTGGCGAGTCCGACGAAGTTCTCGACGGTCTTGGGGGCGTGGTCGCCGAACAGATTGACCTTGATGTCACCGTAGTTTGTGTGGATCGTGGCGACAGCGGTGTGCTTTGACATAGATGCAATTCTTGCACAAGGGATGCTGTGGGCCTTGTGACCCTCCCAGTGTCTCGTGACAAGATGGAGTGAGTCGTTCGTCACGAGATCAATGGAGGTCCCCAGTGAGCATGACACGCAAGCGCAAGAAGCAGCTGAAGCGTCTCAAGGGTGACGCGAACGCCCTGTGGGCCGCACAGCAGGATCTGCTCGACCAGGCCAACTCCGTCGCTCGTGAGGCGAGCCGCCAGCTTCAGGCGTACAGCCGCGAGGAGATCGCGCCCCGGGTCGTCAAGGCGTATGAGGAGAAGGTCCAGCCGGTCGTCCACAAGATGGATGCCGCGACGCACGATGCCCGCCAGTCGGCAAAGCGCAGCTTCGACTCGAAGGTGCTTCCCGCCGTCGGCAGCGCCATCGGCACCGTCATGGCGCTCGGCGACGTCGCTCGCGACTCGCGCGTCAAGGCCGCTTTCGACCGAGTGCAGCCCAAGAAGGTCGAGAAGAAGAAGTCCGGCATCGGCTCCGCCATCGCCGTCACCGCCGGCATCGCCGCCGCCGCGGCCGTGGCCTACGCCGTGTGGCAGACCTTCCGCGCCGACGACGAGCTGTGGGTCGCCGACGACGAAGACGCCTTTCCGAGCAACTGACTCGCTGGAGCGAAGGGCCGGGACGTGCGTCCCGGCCCTTCGTCGCGTTCAGAGCATGCGGAGCGCGGCATCCACGAGCGACACCCGGTGCAGCGCGCCGATCTGGTCGATGCGGTGCCAGTCGGCGTAGTCGGTCGAGCCGTCGAGCTCGTACGTGAGCGAGCCGCCCGTGATGTGCGCCCGGTAGACGATGCGGATCGCCTGCAGCGGCGCGTTCGCTCCGCTTGCGAAGCGCGCGACCGCCGGGATGACGATCGAGTCGACGCCGAGCGTCGCGTCGATCTGCGCAGTGAAGCCGGTCTCCTCGAACACCTCCCGCACCGCCGCGTCGGCGGGCGCCTCGCCGGGCTCGATGCCGCCGCCGGGAAGCGTCCAGCCGCTGCGGCCGCCCTCGTTCCAATGCGCGAGCAGCATCCGATCGCCGTCGGCGATGACGGCATACGCCGCAACGCGGATGTCCATGCCCGAAACATTATCAAGCGGGACGGGGCCGCCCGCTGGGCATGACGCGGTCGGCCTCGTAGGCTCGGGGCATGAAGCGCAATCGCGGACGCATCGTGCAGATCGACAGCCTCGACGAGTTCGACCGCCGCTTCGCGCAGGGCGCGCGCGACCTCTCGGGCTGGCGCATCATGGCCGTCGACCTGTCGCAGCGCTCTCGCGAGCTGCGCGCCGCCGACGTCGCGGGGGCGCTGTTTCTCGGTTGCGTGTTCGACAACCACGACGAGGACTCGGTTCGCGCCCGCGGCGCCGTCGTGTTTCCCGAGGTGCCGAGCGTGCCGGTCGACACGTATCGCACGACGCTGTACGCGCCGGACGAGCTGTACGACACCGAGGACTACCACTCGTCCCTCGACGCGCGAACTTACGCGTGGTCGCAGCAGAACCATTCGATCGACGCGACTCTCGCCGAGGCGCTGCACGATCACGCGATCGACGCCGCGCTGGCGGCGTGGGTGAGCGACCGCGAGCTCGTCGGCGTCATGGGCGGCCACGCGTTCAAGCGTGACGAGTCGACGTACGCGGATGCCGCGACGCTCGGCTGGCTGCTCGGTCAGCGCCTCACGGTCGCGACGGGCGGCGGCCCCGGAGCCATGGAGGCGGCGAACCTCGGCGGGTACCTCTCGGCAGAGGATGCCGACTCCGTCGAGGTCGCGCTCGCGACGCTGCGCCGGGTTCCGCGGTTCCGGCCCGACATCGGGGCGTGGTCGCGTGCGGCGTTCGAGGTTCGCGAGCGGAACGGCACGGGAGCGGCATCCCTCGGCATTCCCACCTGGCACTACGGGCACGAGCCGCCGAACGCGTTCGCCTCGGCGATCGCGAAGTACTTCCACAACGCGCAGCGCGAGGCGATCCTGCTCGAGGTGTGCCAGGCGGGCATCGTGTTCCTGCCCGGGGCGGGCGGCACGGTGCAGGAGATCTTCCAGGACGCGTGCGAGAACTACTACGCCGACGAGTCCGCTGTCGCCCCCATGGTGCTCGTGGGCGGCGACTACTGGACACGCGAGTTCCCGGCGTGGCCGCTGCTGAAGAGCCTCGCGGCCGGCCGGCCGATGGAGCAGCATGTGCACCTCGTCGAGTCGGTGCAGGATGCCGCGGCCCTCGTGCTCGAGGGCCGGCAGTAGAGCCGCCCTCTGCCGATAGCCGACGGATGGTGGTAGCGTCCGGCATGGGACTCCCCCGACGGAACTGGGAACGGTCCGTTGCGGTGTCGCCAACGTCGCAAAGGAGCAGCGCATGCATTTGTCTGTCACCGGGAGCTCCGCCCGCGCACACGGTTCGATTCGCGTTCCGAACTCGAAATACCATGCCCACCGCGCCCTCATCCTCGCCTCCCTCGCGCCGGGTGTCAGCCGCATCCACGGGTTGAGCAACGCGCGCCACGTTCGCTACACCGTCACGATGCTGCGCAGCCTCGGCACCCGCATCGAGGTGGACGGCGACACGTTCGTCGTGCACGGCGGCCGCTACCACCCGCGGCGCGACTGGGTCACGGCCGGCAGCTCGGGCACGACGCTCTACTTCATGGTCGGGCTCTCGGCCCTCGCCGATCGCGACCTGATCGTGACAGGCCAGAAGTACTTTCAGCGCCGGCCCATCGCGCCGCTGCTGCGTGCGCTGCGCGACATGGGCGTCGACGCCTCGTCGCCGACGGACTGCCCGCCCGTGACGGTGCGCTCCGGGCGGCCGAGCGGCGGCGAAGTGCACATCTCCGGCACCCTCTCGCAGTGGGTGTCGGCGCTGCTTCTCGTCGCCCCCTTCGCCACGGCACACACGACGGTCGTCATCGACGGCGAGTTCAACGAACGGCACTACATCGACCTGACGGTCCGGATGATGGCCAACTTCGGCCTGCATGTGGACGTCTCCGACGGCGGACGCCGCTACGACATTCCCCCGAACCAGAGCGCGCATCCCGCTGACCTGGAGATTCCGCCGGACATCGGCTCGGCCGCGTTCGGGTTCGCCGTCGCGGCGGTGCATCCCGCCGACGTGCTGCTCACCGGCATCCCGAGCGTGAATTCCGCTGACGTCGACCACCCCGAATGCGGGTTTCTCGACGTCGCACGCGAGATGGGCGTGCCCATGCAGTACGACGCGAACGCCGGAGGCGTGCGGGTGCGCCACGACGGCATCCGGCTGCGCGGCATCCAGCTCGACTGCCGTGACCTGCCGGATATGCTTCCCGTGCTCTCGGTCATGGCCGCGTTCGCGGACGGTGAGAGCGTCTTCCGCAACGTTCAGCACGTACGGCTCAAGGAGAGCGACCGCGTCGTCGCGATGCTGCAGCTCAACGACATGGGCGCGGATCTCGAGTTCGACGGCATGGACCTGCGCATTCATGGCGCGTGCCGCCTGCACGGCGCCCACCTGTCGTCGTTCAACGATCACCGCGTGCTCATGTCGCTCGCTGTCGCCGCGTCGGGCTCCGAGGGGCGCTCGACGCTCACCTTCCCGAACGCGTATCGCATCTCCTACCCGGAATTCCTCGACGCCATGGACACCATGCACGTGGACATGCAGGTGGAGAGCGGACCGGCAAAGCCCACTGCCCGCGCACGCCGCACCCGGCCCACCGGCGACGCCGAGATCGCGAGCCGCGTGACCGGTGCGGAATGGATCCGACGCTGGGCGCAGGAGAAGCCGCACGCGCTCGCGGTCGTGGACGCCGCTCCGACACGCACCGACACGCTGAGCTGGCTCGAGCTCGACCAGAAGGTCGATCGCGCCGCGAGCATGCTGCTCGACCTCGGCGTGGAGCACGGCGACCGGGTCGCTGTTCAGCTGCCCAATTGCCGCGAGTTCGTCATCATCGCCGCCGCGGCGATGCGCATCGGCGCCGTGATCTGCCCGATCATGCCGATCTTCCGACAGCGGGAGGTGGCGTTCGCCTTGCGGCGCTCGAAGGCGAAGGTGCTCGTCGTCGTCGACAACTTCCGCGGTCGGCAGCACGATCGCGAGACGGCGCAGATCCTCGATGACCCGGAGACCGGGCGCACGCTGAACCTCGAGCACGTCCTCGTGCTGCACGCGACCCCCGGCACCGCGCACATCCTGCCGCCGTGCAAGAACCGCGACGTGCGCTGGCACGTCTGGCACAACGCCATGGGCATGACGACGGTGGACCGGACGGCGATCGACGCGCGCTCCCCCGCTCCCGAAGACGCGGCACAACTGCTGTTCACGTCGGGCACCTCCGGCGAGCCCAAAGGCGTGCTTCACCGCCACGAGTCCCTCAGCCGCGCGGCCTGGATGGAGGTGGAGCATTTGCCGCTGTCGACGACGGACAGCATCTACGTGCCGTCGCCGCTCGCGCATCAGACGGGATTTCTCTACGGCATGTACTTGTCGTGGGTGCTCGGCGCCCCCGCGATCGTGCAAGCCGTGTGGGATCCGGCGCGCGCGGTCCAGGTCATGCAGGCGTGGGACGGCTCGTTCGTGCAGGCCGCGACACCGTTCCTCGTCGATCTCGTGCGCCAGGTCGAGTCGGGCACTCCGGCGCCGGCATCCCTCCGCATCTTCGTCGTCACGGGGGCCGCGGTGCCCCGGGCCCTCGCGGAGCGTGCCACACGCGTGCTCGGCGCCGCGATCTGCGGCGCGTTCGGCACCACCGAGACGGGGCTCGGCGCCCTCGCCGGCCCGTCCGATCCCGAGAGCAAGGCATGGGGAACCGACGGCAAAGCGCTGACAGGAGTGCAGCTGCGCATCGTCGACGACGCGGGAGGCGTCGTGCCCGCGGGAACCGAGGGCAACCTCGAGCTCACGAGCCCGACGGTGTTCGACGGCTATCTCGACCGCCCGGATCTGTCGGCCGAGGTGTTCGCGCCCGATGGCTGGTACCGCACGGGCGATCTCGCGACCCTCGACGGCGCGGGATTCCTGCGGGTGACCGGACGGCTCAAGGACGTCATCAACCGCGGTGGCGAGAAGGTGCCGGTGTCCGAGATCGAGCAGCTGCTGTACCGGCACCCGGCCATCGACGACGCGGCGATCGTGGCGATGCCCGATGAACGGCTCGGCGAGCGCGCGTGCGCCTTCGTCACGCTCACGAACGGGCAGCGTCTCTCGTTCACTCAGATGCAGCAGTTCCTGGACGAGCAGAACGTGTCCAAGCACTACTGGCCGGAGCGGCTCGAGATCATCGACGAGATCCCCCGCAACGCTGTCGGGAAGGTCCAGAAGTTCGTGCTCCGGGATCGCGCCGCCGCTCTGGCAGCCGCCACCGGAGAGGCCGCATCGAACACCCATGAGGAGAGCAGCAATGACTGATTTCGCCGTCGGAACCAGAACCGCGGGCATCGATGACGCTGAGTACGATGCGCTTCTGACGGAGGTGACCGACTGGGTCAGGGGGCCGGGTGAAGAGTGGTCCGAGCGCATCGAGGCCGCCGATGACGTTCCTCGAGAACTGTTCGACGAACTGCGCGATCGGGGCTACCTCAGTATGGCGGCCCCGGTCGACCTCGGCGGTCGCGGTGTGAGCTTCACGCAATGGATGGGGCTCATGGAGATCTTCTCTCGATCGCATGCCTCCATCCGCATGCTCGTACACGTCGTGAATGGAACGTGGCGCGCCATCCTCCCCTATGCGAGCGAGGAGCAGATCGAGAACTACGTCAAGCCGATGATCGCGGGGCGCACACTCGTCGCGTTCACGCTCACCGAGCCGGGCAACGGCTCGGGCGCGGACATCAGCTGCAGTGTTCGCCGTGAGGGCGACACCTATTACTTGAGCGGCCGCAAACACCTCATCACGTTCGGGGTCAAGTGCGACTACTGGCTGCTCTTCGCCCGCCTTGAGGGCACGACGGGCCCGGATGGGCTCGTTGCGTTGCTCGTCGACCGGAACGCGCCGGGCGCTCAGGTCGAGGACACGTCGAACACCATGGGCGTTCGCGGCACCGATCACGCGACCCTCAGGTTCGAGGAGACGCCGGTTCCCGTTGCCCAGCGGCTCGGCGACGAGGGGGAGGGACTGCGCATTGCGCTCGGCGGATTCCTGACTCCGAGCCGCATCTCCGTGGCGATGAGCTGCGTCGGGCTCGCCGAGCGTGCACAGGAGCTCGCCGTCGTGTACGCGCGGGAACGCGTCACATTCGGCAAGCCGATCGCCAAGCGGCAGGCCATCGCGTTCATGCTCGCCGAGAATGCGGCCGACATCCAAGCGGCCAAGCAGCTCACGTTGCATGCCGCGCGCGAGTGGGAAGCGGACTCTCCCGATGCGCCGACGCTGTCGTCGATGGCGAAGATGACCGCGGTCGACATGCTCACCCGGGTGACCGACAAGGCACTTCAAGTGCATGGCGGTGTCGGCTATTGGAAGACGTCGACGATTGAACGCGTCTACCGCGACGCCCGCGCCCAGCGCTTCGAAGAAGGAACGAACGAGATCCAAAAGACGATCGTCGCGCGCGCTGTTCTCGGCGATGCCGACGACTCAAAACGGAACGGAGCAGCGCAGTGACCGATTCTGGGGCCTCGAATCGTCCCGACCAACGCGAGGGCGAGCACGCCGGTCGCGTCGCACTGATCACCGGTTCCTCCCGCGGCATCGGGCGCACCCTGGCTCTTGATCTCGCGTCTCGGGGTGCCGCCGTCGTCGTCAATTATCGGAAGAACGCCGACCTGGCCGAGGAAGTCGTCGCCGAAGCGCAGCGCCGCGGAGGCAAGGGAATCGCGGTCCGCGCCGACATGGAGAGTCCCGAAGACATCTCTCGACTCTTCGACACGGTCGCCGAGGAGTACGGCCGACTCGACTACTTCGTCAACAATGCGGCGGCCGCCGCCTTCAAGCGCGTCCTCGACCTCAAGCCACACCACCTCGATCGCTCGTACGCCATGAATCTGCGCCCCTTCGTCTTGGGCGCGCAGGAGGCGATCAAGCTCATGGACGACGGAGGCCGAATCGTCGCGGTCTCGAGCTACGGCAGCATGCGTGGTTTCCCCACGTACGCCGCCCTCGGCTCGTACAAGGCCGCCGTCGAATCGTTCATCCGGTTCATGGCCGTCGAGTTCGCACCGTACGACGTCACTGTGAATGGGGTGAACGGCGGACTCATCGACTCCGACTCGCTGGAGTACTTCTACTCCATGCCCGGCATGGCGCCCATGCAGTCGGTCATCGACGCGATCCCCCTGGGACGGCCAGGATCCGTGCAGAACATGGCCGACGCCATCGAGTTCCTCCTCTCGTCGCGGGCGAGCTACATCACGGGACAGACAATCGTCGTCGATGGCGGGCTGACCGTCGCCGCTCCGCCCTACTGGCACGACACGACGGAGCCGTTGGGGCTGCCCGACCGTCCCACTCGAGGCTGACCCCGATGGCCGACCGTTATCCGGCGCTGCGCACTCCGATCATTCTGCGCAATCGCACGGAATCGGCGGCGGCCGGGCTCGAGCTTCCGCACCGACTGCTGATGGGGTCGATGCATCTCAATCGCGAGCACTCGTCGGCCCAGCTCACCGCGTTCTACACGGCTCGCGCACGTGGCGGTGCCGCGCTCATGATTACAGGCGGCGCCGCCGTCAGCCGTGAGGGCGCGGGCAACGCCGGCTACTTCCTCATCAACGAGCCCGAGCACCAGGAGCGCTGGCTGCCGGTCATCGACGCGGTTCACGCCGCGGGCGCCCGCATCGGCGTTCAGCTGTTCCACGCCGGCCGGTACGCCTTCGAGGACTCGTTCGGGCTGACTCCGGTTGCACCCTCCGCCGTCTACAGCCGGTTCTCCCGCACCACGCCGCGCGCGATGACGGAGGGAGACATCCAGCGGACGATCGCGGACTTCGCGGCCGGCGCCCGCGCGGCGGCGGCTCTCGGCTTCGATGCGATCGAGGTGATGGGCTCGGAGGGCTACCTGATCAACCAGTTCGCCTCCCCCGTGACGAATCAGCGCGATGACGCGTGGGGTGGGGATGCCGCGAGGCGGCGCGCCTTCGGCGTCGCCGTCATGCGAGCCGTGCTTGACGAATCGCACGGTCTTCCGGTCATCGCCCGCACGTCGGGCGCCGATCTCATTCCCGGCTCGTCCTCCGATGAGGAAGCCGACGAGCTCGCCGTCGAACTGGCGTCAGCGGGAGCCGCGGCCGTCAACGTCGGCATCGGCTGGCACGAGTCCCGCGTTCCGACCGTACAGTCGATGGTGCCGCACGCGGTGTGGGCGCGAGTGGCCGCGCGGGTCCGCACAGCCCTTCGAACCACGGGCCTCGACACGCCCGTCATCGCATCCAATCGCATCAACGCGGTGGATCAGGCGGAACGACTCATCACCGATGGGGCGTGCGACCTGGTGTCGATGTCGCGGCCCTTCTTGGCCGATCCGACCATCGTGGCGACATCGTTCGCCGGGGACGCCTCGAGCGTCAATCCCTGTATCGGGTGCAACGAGGCGTGCATCGATCGCAGCTTCGGCCGCGAGCCCATCTCCTGCACGGTGAACCCGCGGGCGGGCCGCGAGATCGAGTTCCCGATTGAGCCGACCCTCGCACCCCATCGCCGCACGGTCGCCGTCGTGGGCTCGGGACCCGCGGGCCTCGAAGCCGCGCGCGCCGCGGCAACGGCAGGTGCCGACGTGACCCTGTTCGAGGCCGACGAGCAACTCGGTGGCCAGTTTCTCATGGCGGGACGCGTTCCCGGCAAGGAGGATTTCCTGGGAACCGTCGCATATTTCGAACAGGAATTGCGACGGCTCGGCGTGCAGGTCGCGCTCGGCCACCGGGTCTCAGAAGCAGCCGAGCTTGAGGGCTTCGATCAGATCATCATCGCGACCGGCGTTCTACCCCGACAAGTCGCCATCCCGGGCATCGAGCAGACGGACCCCAGCGGACCGAACATCCTCGACTACGCACACGCGTTCGCTCATCCGGAAGAAGTGGGACCACGTGTGGCGATCGTCGGCGCTGGCGGAATCGGCGTGGATCTTGCACACTTCCTCGTGACGGCGTCCGAGGCCGGGTCAGACTCTGCCGAAATCCAGGCTCGTAACGAGCGCCACCGCTTCCTCGTGGAACACGGTCTCGCCGCCGGTTTCCCTCCGGCATCCGCTCGCGCCGTGACGATTATGCGCCGGAATGGGCCGATCGGCGCCGGGATGGGACTGACCACTCGCTGGGCGGCGGTCCAGGCGATCCGCGCAGCCGGTGTGGAGACTCTGACGGGAGTGGATTATCGCCGGATGGAGTCGTCAGGACTTCGCGTGGGGATCGACGGTGTCGAGAGGCTGGTCGAGGCCGATACGGTCGTTGTCGCGGCCGGTCAAGTGCCGCACACGATCCTGTCCGCTGAACTCTCGAATTTCGGGATTTCGCACACCGTGGTGGGTGGCGCCCGTGACGCGGCCGATCTCAATGCCGTCATCGCTTTTGAACAGGGTCTGCGCGCCGGCGACGCCGCCGCACGCTCGTGACGTCAAGGCAGCCGAATTCGGTGTTCCTCAGGCGTAGCTTTCGATCGAGAGCCAGAAATCGATCAGTGGCGATTGAGAGACACAGATGGATGGAGATTTTCCGCTTCGGGAAGCGACTCCCGCCGATGCAACCGCAATCGAGCGTCTCGACGACGCGAGCCTTGACGGAGGAGCCGTCCAGTTCCGTCTCATCGAGCACCTTCACGTCGAGCATGACGGCGACGGGCTTACCCGCTTCAATCGGCGTTGTCACGACGATCATCCATACGATCGGGTTCGTCCGGATGCTGGGCGCTCATGTGATGATGCTGCCTATGGGCGCTCTCGCGGCCGCGGTTGGTCTTCAACGCACGATGACGTTCACCCGCAGCCCGCTGCAGAAGTCGATGAGCTTCTGGCGACCGGTCGAAGCGTCCCCGAAGTTCCACTGGTATGACAGATCGAGATCGAAGGCGTCGCCAGCCAGGTCGCCGAAGAACGCGTAAGCGCCGTCTGAGTTGCACTGGCGGCTCATGTACGCCACACCATCGAAGCCGGCCTTGTGCGCAGCCTCGGCCCACAGCACGGTGCGGGAGTACTCTGCAGCGGGGGTCGAGGTGACCTGGTCAGCGATCACACCGAGACGACGCAGCCCGAGGCCGGCCAGCAGCGCCAGTCGCAGATCACGGGTCGTCGTCAGCCTGGACATGCGGTTGCCGGTGTACGCCGACTGCTGGAGCGCGCCTCCTCTCAGAGGGATATCGTGCAACAGGCTCTCTGCGATCGCCGCCTGTTCCGTGGCTGCGGCATACAACACAGGCACGACGGGGTTACCGAAGAAGGCGAAACGCGTGGCTGCACCGATGCCGGGATTGAACTCGTTGCCAGGGCGCGTCTTCTGGTGCACGCGGAATAGTTTCCCGCCTGCGGGGAGAGTCAGCGCTTGTGCATCGAAGGGCTCCGGCGGGTCGGGAACGACAGCTGCTACCACTGAACTCCCCAGGCCTGCTTGGCTACGTTCAAGACGAGATCCGGATCCCTGCTGATGTGATCTACTGGCCTGCTCTCATCCACGAAGTACGTCGTCGGAGCGCACAACCACATCACCACGTCTTCGGGTTCCCAGCTGCGCTCGTCGGCAATCTGCAGCAGCGGCTTCACGACAGGGAGTACCTGGCCTCGGGAGCGGTCGAACTGGAACCCCGGGTAGAGGTACTTGTTCAGCCTGCGGATGGCCAGCAGCTCGCCGCGGGCGCGCATATCGCGCGCGAGTGAACGTACAGCGGAACGGTTCGCGCTCGAGCCGAGTAGCCCCGCAACCTCCGCGCTCGTGAGCAGGCCGAACTCCGTTTCGATCTGCTTCTTGATGTTCTCCCCGGCCTGAATTGCGCGGGCAACCGCCGGGTCTACCGGTGCCGGCATCCGTGCCATTGCGTCGGACAGAGTGTCGATGGAGCTCTGCTCCCGTGCGATCTCAACGAGGCGCACGACCTCGCGGGTTGACAGGTCGATGCCAGCATCCTGACTCAGGGCTTCGCGGATTCGGCCGTACTCTGCGTCGTATTCGGGTGAAGGGTGCCTTTCAAGCGTAGCCATGATGACCTCCATTTCCTACGATCTATTCTATCGGAGGATTCGTGGCGGACAAGGGTCGACGTGCCTCAGGTGCTTTGAGCGGGAAGCTTGCACAGCGCAAGGCAAGATCCTGATTGGCCGCGAGACGTCATGTCAGGAATAAGCTCCGTAGCGCGTATCGGAGGCTGTCGTCGGTGTTGTTCAGCCCTACGCTGACGGCGAAGCGACGGAACAGCTGCCGTGCATCGTCTTTTGCTTTGGCGCTCACTTCCAAGAGCTACTCGGCGATGTCCAGATATTCGCCAGGATCGCCGTCGCTGTGGCCGAGGAGCGTCATCGCACTGATGCGGCCCATCTGGCGCCGTGCGGTCGAAGCGTTCGGGCAGGAGCACGTGGCGGCTGCCGATGCGGGTCAGCCGGTGTGGGGGCACGAACGCCGACCTGCTTTTTCACGAGGTACGACCGTTACCGCGGGAAGCCGCAACTAGACGTGCTACTGGGTGGAGCCTAGGGGAATCGAACCCCTGACCTCCTGCTTGCAAAGCATAGCGGCAGGACGCATATACCCTGATCAGGAGCAGTCTCAGAATCAGTCGAGGCGCACCGGAGGCGCACCGATAGCGGCTTCGCCAATTTTCGCCATGAGTGGGACGAGTCCCGCAAGCGCGAGACGTCCTTACTCATGCAGCCAAATCTAAGGTCTGGCGTAGCCCAATGACCGGGCGGACGAAAGCAGGATTGCTGCGCTTTCGGTGAACGCGACTGCCCGAAGCCTAGGCAGCTACGGTAGCGGATCCCCCTTCGACAGTGAATCGTCGGAGATCGCGCGGCCTCAGGGGGACCGTGGATTAAGCGGTGTGTCTGGGTTGGTCTGACCGAGAGGTAAGACAATGTCAGACACGTCTGTGGAAATCGAGGCTGCGGCTGAGTCCGCGGTGATGATTGATCTCGTAACCGGAGAGATTATTGATCAGCAGAAGATGGCTAAGCAACTGCTGGCTGGGGCCAAAGCGGAAGGAATCAGTCTTGTCGGTCCTGATCGGCTTTTGGACGGGTTAACGAAGACCATTCTGGAGACCGCGCTCGAGTCGGAGGCACACTTCTGCTACGCGAACTCAGTAGTTGCGTAGCCGATATTCAGCTGGAAAACTGGCGTGTGGAACAGCTTGTTAACCAACAAGAAGGGCGGAGGTATCCATTTCCAGCCCGCTATCAGGAAGTGGCCCATGACGGCAATACCACCTGACGATAGTCCGACACCTCCAACGACAAAACGGAATAGCTCGCTATCTCTGCGTCGCGCGATCGCAGTTTTGGATGCCCTAGCACGTATCGTAGAGCGCTGTGGACGTGGAGGTTCGCTCCAAGATCTCACTGAAGAGACCGGGCTTGCTCGCAGCACGCTGCACCGGCTTCTCGCGCCGCTTACCGAAGCCGGTCTGGTTGAACGTTCCGATGACAAGACTTATGGGATCGGTCCCTTCGCTGCGTATCTCGGAGGCCTTTACCTCGAGCAACTGGATCTGCGCGAGATCGTTCGACCGCACCTGCAAAAATTGAACGAGCTAACCGGCGAGACCGCGAACTTGCTATTGCGCACGGGCACCGAAGTCATCTACATAGACAAGATCGAAAGCCGCGCAGTTCTTCGTATGCATTCGCGTGTTGGTGGCCGTATGCCAATTTATTGCACGAGTGCTGGCAAGGCGTTATTGGCCCACCTGCCCGAAGATGTTTTGGAAGAAGTGGTTAATGCTGGCCTGCCGCGCCGCACGCCAACCACCATTGTTGATGCACATGAGCTTCGCCGAGAACTAGATAAAATTCGCGAATGCGGGTACGCGGTAGATGACGTCGAGAACGAACCAGGAATACGCTGCGTCGGTGCCGCTATCTTCGACCGAAATGGCCGTCCCACTGCCGCGATCAGCATCGCTGGACCAGACAACCGGGTTACTAGAGACGTTCTGCTGGAACTTGGCACGATTGTGTCTGGCGAAGCAGCGCTCATATCACAACGACTTAGCGCGAGCCCCTCGCTCCTTGAATGGACGAGCCAAATCAAACGGTGAGATTCTAGCGTTAGTTGAACCAAAACTCCGGTTGGGACGTCCGTCGATGGCTTGAAGCTCGGCGTCGTCACTGCACGCTAGGTGAAACGAGCGTTTTGATCAGTCGCAACTGCAACTAGAACTGTTAGGAGACGGGCCAAAGATGACCAACTCCTAAAGTTGTCTGAAAATTGCGCAGCCGCCCGGTTAATCTTCCGCGCGTCTTGTCTCCTGCTGGAGATAGTCCATCAAGGATCGGATCCCGAACTCCCAGCGGGGCAGCTGCTCCGCTGCCCCGACTTCGTTAATCAAAGCGCCCAAGTGCTCACTGCTGATGTTGACCTGGTCCCCGAGCCGGTGGGTGAAGCCCTCCCCCGGGGCACCTCGGTCCTGGACGGGGGCGAAAAGAGTTCCTGTATAAAGCGCGAAACCGTCGGGATACTGGTGGTGATCCCCGTGAGTCGCCGACAACAGTCGTTCAAAGCTACGACTGAGCCGCGCCACGTTATTCTCACCCACCAGCTCATAGCCGTCGGCAGCGCCGGTCACCCGAAGCTGGAGCCGTTCCTCGCGCGCGTCTTCCAGCGCGAAAGAGTCGTGAAAGAGTCGGATGAAAGGGCCGATGGCACTTGAGGCGTTGTTGTCCTTGGCCATGCCGAGTAGCAGAGCGCTGCGGCCTTCCACGTCCCGGAGGTTGACGTCATTGCCTAGCGTGCAACCACGCGCCTGCCCCCGGCTGTCCGCGATGAGCACCAGCTCGGGCTCGGGATTGTTCCAATCCGAGAAGGACGCCACGCCGATCCGAGCCCCGGTTCCCACCGAAGCAAGTACCGGTGCCTTGGTGAACACCTCCGGATCTGGCCCAAGACCCACCTCTAGATACTGCGACCACAGACCTTCCTTAAGGAGGACATGCTTGACTCGATCGGCCTCGACCGTGCCCGGCTCAATGTCCCCGATTTCGGCGCTGAGCACCGTAGTTAATGACTGTCGGATGCTGGCAGCACGAGTGGGATCCCCAGCGCAACGTTCCTCGATGACCCGCTCGATCATACTGTCCACGAAGGTCACTCCGCACGCTTTGACCACCTGCAGATCGACTGGCGTGAGCAGCTGCGAACGGTGCTGGTCCTCAGCAAAAGTCGCCGCTAACAGCTCACTCAACTGCCAGCGCGGGCTCCCAGTGACCGCCAGTAGGTCTGCTACTGGATCGGGTCGTTCCAGCAGTGCCGCGACAGTCGGGGCGACCGGGAACAGATCATAGACGTCTTCACCGTCGACCCTCACTGGGCGCGGTCCACCGGTCGCGGCGTCCCAGACACGCCCCACCAGCAGGGCAGCGGCTGCATCTGCTGGCAGCACCTGCGAGCTGGCGGGCGCGTTGCCGGTCCTTTGCCTGTTCACTTGGCCACCTTGGAGGCATGCTGCCACTCCCCGTCCACCCGCCGCATGATCCCCCAGGGGTTGTTCTCTTGCAGCGCCAGGGGCAGAGCCTCATCCGGGAAGCCCTGGTAGGAAACTGGCCGCAGAAACCGGCGTACCGCTGCGGTTCCCACCGAGGTGGTTCCTGCAGCAGTGGTGGCGGGGTAAGGCCCCCCGTGCTGCTGGGCGTAGGTAACGGTGACGCCGGTGGGCCAGGCGTTCCAGATTACTCGACCGGAGCGAGCTTGTAGTTCGCTGATCAACTCGGTGAGTTGCTCCCCCGGCTCAGCCTGAACGGTGGTGGTAAGTTGACCGTCCAATGTGGCAGCGACCTGCGTCAGCTGGGACTCGTCGTCGTACTGCACGATAATGCTGGCTGGGCCGAACATTTCCTCGGCCAGAATGTCGCGGTTTTCGAGTACCGCAGCGACCGATGTGGTCAACAAGGTAGGTGCCGGCGAGTCACCGTCGTCGCCTGCTACCAGGACTTCGACCTTGGGTCGGTGTCGCATCTCATCGCGCACCTTGCGGTATCCCCCTGCCAAGGCTGAGGTCAACATCTGCGCGGGTTGCACTGCGGCAACCGCCGCCTGCAGGATCCGCGAAGTAGCCATGTCAAGCTGAGGCACGAACAACAGTCCTGGTTTCGTGCAGAACTGCCCCATACCTAGGGTGTAAGAGCCGACGTATTCGCGCAGAATCTCTTCCTTGCGAGCCTGCCACGCCCGCTGGGTAACAAAGACCGGGTTGATGCTGGCCAGTTCGCCATAGAAGGGAATCGGCTCTGGCCGCGCAGCAGCGCGGTCGAGCAGCAGTCGTCCCACCTGGGTGGAACCGGTGAAGCCGATGGCCCGGACCAGCCGATGGGTTACCAGCTCCTCCCCTGCAGGGCGGCCGATGACAGTAGCGAACAGTCCACGCGGGGCGCCGGCCGCTTGCAGGGCCTGGATCACAATCTCGGCAGTTCGTTGCCCTAACTTCTCGTGGGCATCGTGAATCTTGTGCACGACGCCGCAGCCAGCAGCCAACCCTGAGACCGAATCCCCACCCATCACGCTGAAGGCGAAGGGGAAATTAGACGAGCCGAAAACTCCTACGACGCCCAATGGAAAGTTTACCCGCCGTAGATCCGGACGCGGCCCCATACCCCAACTGGGATCAACGTGATCGATGGTGGCATCCAGCGGCTCCCCGCGAAGTACCTCATCAGCAAATAATCGGATCTGGAAGACAGTACGGGCCAGCTCTCCGCGCAGGCGCCCCTCCGGCAGGTGCGTTTCCTCATGCGCTAGGGCAAGTAGTTCATCGCCCGCGCCTTCAAGCGCGGTTGCAATGGCTTCCAACCAGTTCGCCCGGGTTCGCGGTGCGACGTCGCGCGCCGCCGCGAATGCCTCGTGTGCGGTTCGGACTATCCGATCAAGCTGCTCGATTGTGGTCGACATCGATCCTCGCCTTCACTGTTTTCTGGTGCTGTTGGTCATCCGATGGGCCCAAGCCTCGTCGTCTAGCTAACATTCCGCCTGCCTACGCGAACTGAACTCCTGGCGGATTCGCTCGGCCAGCTCAGATTTAGTAGCGATGTCTAAGGCGGTCAGGGCTAGGGCCAAGCTACCCGCACGAATCGCTTCCTGCGCTTGGTTTCCGGTACTTGCAGCGTGGAACTCATGCGAGTGTGGTGAGACGTCATTCGCTGTCATCGCCAACTGCGGCTGTAACAGCGGCAGCTTTCTGCTCAAGTAACCGGCGTCCGTGGACCAAGCTCCCGTCAACTCATCTGGCGGCATCGCATCCCTGCCAATGATTTTCAATGCATTCTCATAAGCCTGCGCTAATGCCGTATTGGGAAGGATTGACTTGGACGTCCGGGCACTTGGGGAAACTGTCACACCTGTGTTGGTCTGAGTTGCCGCCCCTACGAAGCAATTCGTGACCCGCTGCTGGAGCTCCTCTAGGATTGCTGGGTTCGGTGCACGCATCACGAAGGTTCCCCTGATCTGGTCCGGCACGATCTGAGGATGGGAACCACCTTCTCGGATCACTCCGTGAACCTTGGCCTGCGGGTGTATGTGCTGGCGTAAAGTTGCTACGGCCGTGTAACCCAAGACAAACGCGTCCAGTGCGTTCCTGCCAAGCTCCGGGTGTGCGGCACCATGTGCGGCGGCCCCCGTGAAGGTCACCTCTATTGATCTGGCGCATAACGTTCGCGAAGCAGCTATGTCTGCCATCCCGGGGTAGACCAAGAGTGCAACATCGATGTCATCGAAAATTCCGTTGTCCGCCATTACGTACTTGCCGCCGAACCCCTCCTCTGCAGGAGTGCCGACTACCACTACCCGTAGCCCGTACTGGGAAGCTATTGGGGCCACCAGTAATGCGGCCCCAATCGAACACGCGGAACTAACATTGTGTCCGCAGCTTTGCCCGTAGGGGGGCAACCCGTCGTATTCGCAAAGGAAGGCAACGGTCGCGGTGGCATCCAGCGGACCGGATTCGGCGCGGAATCCAGTCGGCAGGCCCGCGACACCCTTTGTTACGGTGAAGTCGAATTCCGTAAGTACCGAACAGAGCCGCTCGACGCTGCGGTACTCCTGGCCGGATTCTTCGACATTCTGGTGCAGGTAATCGCTCAGCTCGAAAAGTACCGGTTCTAATGTTGCGAGCTTGTCACGCAGGGACTCAAGCAGTTCAGGCATTGTTGCTGACCGATGCCGGGTGTTCCCGGAGCCAATGCTTCGCGATATCCATCCGCCTGGCGAACCACACATCGCCCTTATCCAACGCGTACTCGATCACCTCACGAAGAGCGTTGGCACGGCCCGCCTGCCCCATCAGCCGCGGGTGGAGCCCGATGGACATCATCTTCGGGTTACCAGCGTCCCCTTCGCGCCAGAGCTCGTCGATCCCGCGCTTGACGTAGTCCACGAAGGTTGCCGGAGATTTGGTGCCCTGCATATCGTTGTAGGTGAGCGAGTATGGGATCACCAGATGCGGCTGACCTTCAACGTTTGCATAATAGGGTAGGTCATCATTGTAGGAGTCGGAGTCGTAAACGAAGCCGCCCTCTTCGACAACCAGTTCTCGGGTATTGACCGATGACCCATACCGGCAGTACCAGGCCTCTGGGCGTTCCCCCCACGTCTCTTGGAAAGAGGCGATGGCAGTCTCGATGGCCTGTTTTTCCTCTTCACGGGAATACCGCCAGGTCTCGGTCCACCGCAATCCATGAGAAAGAAGGTCGTAGCCTGCATTCCGCGCGTGCTTGGCCACGACTGGGTTCACCTCGAAGGCCTGTGCGCAGGCGTACATTGTGGCCGGAACGCCGTACTCCTCCAAGATTCGGAACAGCCGCCAGATCCCCGCTCGGCTGCCATATTCATACATGCTCTCACGAGACAGGTCCCGTATGTTCTCGGGAAAGTTGTAGGTGACCTCGACGTAGTTATCGTTCTCGCCATCTTGAAGGAAGGAGTACTCCGATCCTTCCTCGTAGTTGATCACGAAGTTGATCGCGAGCTTCGCATCATTGGGCCATTGCACTGTGGGCGACTGCCCGCCGTAGCCAATATAATCTCGTATCGGCCCAATACTGTTTTGATTGTTCGAGAATTGCAACCGTCTGCCTTTCAGAATCATTTCGAGTGTCGCAGCCATGGGGCAGAATGCCCCATGGGGAATGGTTAGACCCAACGCGTCAGGTAGTTCAAATACCGACGCACGAGGAAGAATGAAATAGCGGCTAGCAGGACTACGACGAGACCGGTTGCGGCAATGACGTCCGTTTCCGCATATAGCTGGGCGTAGTTGAGGATCCGACCCAAGCCGTATTGCTTACCAATAAATTCAGCAGCCAACACAGCGCTCCAAGCGAAGGGGACTGCCAGAAGCAGCCCATTACGAATCTCCGGAAGCGCGGCCGGAATGATAACCGAACGATAGACGGACAACTTGCTTGCGCCTAAGCTCATCGCGTAGTTCACGTAATATTCGGGAACGCCATCTACTGCCGAAAGGGTGATGACGAAGAGCAGGACGGCGACTGCGAAAGCTACGAACACGTAAGTACCCGTTTCGCTGCGCGCGAACCAAAGCCCGAAAAGCGGCATCATCGCCAATAGTGGCATCATCCGCAAGAAATGTGCCGAGGCCCCGAAGAGCCGCCGCGCGGCTTGCGACCAGCTAACTAACAGCCCTAAGCCAACACCGGCAATGACACCAAACGCGAAACCCACCAGAACCCGAACCAGGGTGAACCAGCTATTGTAAGCGGCACCGAGTACCGCGCCCCAGATCGTGCGTTCGGCTCCCCGAGTCACATCTCCGGCACCCAAGCCGCCTGGCCAGTAGCCGGAGAATTGAATCATCGCACCGATGATGTCTTGCAGACCTGGCACTCGCTTAACCCCTGCTTGCGATACACCGAGAATGATGGACAGAAGCTGCCAGATCACTATCAGGCACGCGAGCCCCAGGAGACCCCACCACAGCGTGAAAGAGCGAGTAGGCGACGGAACCCGACGCGTCTGAGTACTCTTTTGCAACATCAGTTCTCGCTCTCGAACGCGCGCAGCAGCTCTGCTCTTAACTCGTTCGCCTGATCGCCGGTGATGTCTGAAGCGGTTCTGGGACGAGGCAGATCGACTCGTTTGTTCAGCGCGATCGTACCGTTCTTCACCAAGACGACGCGGTCCGCCAAGCTGATGGCCTCATCCACGTCATGTGTGACCATGACGACGGCGCGGTGACCACTTTCCTGCCACAGGTCTAGCAAGAAGCTGTGCATCTGCGAAAGGCGCAGGTAATCCAATCCAGCGAACGGCTCATCCATGAGCAGCACATCTGGTTTGTTAGCCAAGACTGCAGCGATCGCTACCCGGCGACGCATACCACCAGAGAGCTGCTTAGGCCAGGCTTTGGCGAAGGCTTGCAGACCGGTGACTTTGAGGAGCTCCGAGACAATCTTGGTTCGCTCCGCTTTGGGAACTCCTTGAGCTTTGAGACCAAACTCGATGTTCTCATCGACACGCTTCCAGAGGAAAAGCGTATCGCGTTGGAACACCACGCCTCGGTCTGGCCCGGGTTTGGTGACCGGGCGCCCTGCGACCTGAATACTGCCGGCGGTGGGGCTAGTGAATCCGGCGATCATGTTCAGCAGCGTCGACTTACCGTGCCCGGAAGGTCCGATCACACAGACGAACTCACCACTTTCGATGCGGAGGTTCTGGTTCCGGGCACCCATCACCACCTCTCCAGATTCGAGCCGGAACTCCTTACTTACGTTGACTATTTCAAGCGCTGGAACTATATCTGTAGACTCCATGAAAGATCCCGTCCGGGTGTCGTCTGATGTTGACTTCACGGTTACTCGTGTCGATCCGATCATTATTCGTTCCACCTCACGGCCCATTTACCCAAAGCAGCGATGACCGCATCGGTTATCAGGGCGACTATCCCGAGGCAGATCAGTACTCCGATAACGCCCGCTGTGTTTGTCGCATCGGCAAACGTTCGAACAAGCCTGCCAGCTCCGCTAGCTCCACCTAGAACCTCGGCTAGGGCCTGAAATCCCCACCCGAAAGCTACTGCCGCACGCGCGGTGCCGAGTGTGGCGGGCAAGCTCGCCGGTACCAGTACGGAGGTGATGAATCCTGGCCCGGAGAGACCTAGCGAGGCGGAATAGTCACCCCAACGGTCCTGAGCGCGTGCGGTCGAGGAGCGTACTGCTTCGATGATGGTGAGAATGGTGTAGAAAACCACCATTCCGCCCATCGCGATCTGAGAGACGCCGAACCAGAGGGTGAGGAAGGGATGTAGAACCAAAACTGGAAGCGTGCCTAACAGCGCGATGCTGAGGCTGGAAAGGTTGGCAAGACGTCTCGATCTAACGAGTGCTATGCCCACCGCATAACCAACCACTAGGCCGACAGCAACAGCGATTAAGACGTTTACGGCTGTCGATAGGACGTTAGAGACTATTCCACCTGTCCCAAACGAAGCGTACGCAATCGCTGCCGAGTTCCACAGATTCTCATCGATGGTTTCGGCGATGAATAGCAGTGAAGGGAATCTCGCAGTACCGGGATGGGTGGCAGCAAGGACGCTCCACACGGCCACCAATACGAGGATTCCTGCGAGACCATAACATAGGGTGAGGGCCCACGACTTGAAGCGCATTCTAGCTCCTAATCTCTGTCCAAGTGTGAGGGACGGTACAGCTATGCCGCCCCTCACACCGTGGGTGTTCGCTAACTGTTCAGAGCAGCTGACAAAATGCGCTGTGCATCGAGGTAATTACGGTTCTCGTAATGTTTCGCTGCGATCTCGGCCAGTTCCTTCTGCTCACCGGTGAGGTCGCCCGCCTCTTTTACAAGTTCCTCGTATTCCGACTTGAGCCTCGACATTTCGATATACACCTCTTCGGCAATGCCGGCGAGGTCTTCTGCCGCCAGATCCGGATCAGTGATCACGCCGGCTTCACGAGCTCGTTCGATTTGGAGGTTGTATACGGTCTTGTAGTACAGCGGGGAATCCTCATTCGCCCACACGTCGGCCTGATCCTCAAAGGAGATAAATGGGCCGACATCACGGTAGATTGACAAGACCTCTTCCGGCGTGATCTCCACGGAGGTAGTAGCTGACAGCACCGGTGCCACTAGCGAAACATTGTCAGTGGTGTCGCTGTTGACATCTTCGATCACGGCGTCGATAGTTCGGAACATGACACCGGCGATGCGCAAGGCGGCATCAGGATTCTCCTCGTAGAATTTTTCGTTGATAGACAACCCGACGTTTCCAACCCCAGAGATCGCCTCGGGACTACCTGCGGGCAGGTTTTCGATCAGATCATGCTGCTGAATGATCGGGTACCAGCCCTCGGTAATCAGCTTCGCTTCAATCGCGCCGCCCTGCGGGAGCACGAAGTCGAGCTTGTCGCCTCGTGCCATTAGCACCAGTTGGGGATCCTTGGAGGTCTGGAACTCGCCCAGATCGTCGAAGGAAATGCCGCCCTCATCCATCACCGTGTCAATGAAGCCACGGTGTGCTCCAACGTCCTCCATACCGAACCGCTTTCCGACCATTTGGTTCATCACGGTGGCTACGGCGTCGTCCCAGGAGGCTCCAGCTTCGAGCTCGCTCTCGATCGTTTTCAGGTTTGAGTCAGGTGCAGCGAGTACACCGGTTCCGCTGGTGATGTCGACGATCCCGAGGAAATTCACGTCTGGTGAGCCCTGCGCGTTCCGTAGCTGGTCCGGGATGTAGTTTGTGGCGATGTCGAAGGTGCGGTTGATCATCAAGCCCTGTAGTTGGTCCAGATCGAACGTTGCCCGCTTGTCGTCGACCTGGATCCCGGCCTCTTCGAACCAATTGTTTTCGTACGCGATGACCATCGACATGTGGTCCCCATAGGGCATTAGCCCCATCTTCAAGTCCGTTGTAGGTATGGCTACGTCGTACTTCTCAAGGAGCTCATTGTCTTCGCTCACCCCGGCATTGGCACTGCCGTCCTCTACCCCGCTACAAGCTGCCAGAGTCAATGCTAGGCCCGCTCCGATCGCTGTTATGCCGAGACGAGCAAGGCCTGATCGACGGTGGCTGTGATATTTCTTCATCTCTTTTTCCTTAGTCTTATTCGGCGTACTAATACGCCATCCAGCCACCATCGACTAGAAGGTTTTGCCCGGATACATAGGTGCAATCCTCGGAGGCAAGGAAAACCGCTGGACCGGTTAGATCATCGGGACGACCGAGGCGGTGGAACGGAGTGCGCGACTGCGAATAAGCGATCGTGTCATCTTCGGCCGCGGCAATCTCGTCGGATTCGTGGCGGACCAGAATTCGCCCCGGTGCCAGTGCATTCACGATGATGCCGTGCTTGCCGTAATCAACTGCGAGCTGGCGAGTCATGTTCACAGTTCCGCCCTTAGCCACCGCGTAGGCAAAGAAATCTGGCGGTCCTACCATCCCGTGCTGGGAACTGACGTTGATCAGCCGGCCGCGTACCTCGTTAACGGGTTCCTGTTCCATCATTTCCTTGATGGCGCGTTTGGCCACGAAGAACTGTCCCTTGAGGTTGATATCCATCAACCGGTCCCAGGACTCCTCAGTCGTCTCCAACACGCTGGTGGCATCGAAGATCGCCGCATTGTTCACGACAATGTCGACACTGCCGTATACCTTCTTCGCTTCATCGAAAAGGCGATCGACGTCAGCCGCAACTGAAACGTCGCCCTTGACGAACGTCGCCTGGCCGCCTCCAGCAGCGATCGCCTCCGCTGTGGGCTCGGTTCCACCCCATAGCGGAGTCTCGCTCACGTCGTTCACTACGACTGCTGCACCTTCCGCAGCGAAGCGAAGCGCGATGGCCCGTCCGATTCCAGTTGAGGCACCGGTGATTACTGCGGTCTTGCCGTTGAGTCGTTCAGTCATTTTCACAGCTCCGTGAATCCGCGAGTGATGTTCTGGTCGTGGGTAGCCCATTTGCCACCCTCGGGAGTGACCAGGACGTTGTCGGTCACACCGAAGACGTCGAACTTGGCAACAAGCTCCGGCGTCTGTTGGACGATCACAGGATGGACGTTGACCATTTCGTTGTGGGCCAGGCCCCGGTCTTGGCCGGGTGTCCAGACACCCTGAATGGCATCAGATCCGATGCCATGCAGGGAGTACTGCTGATGCTGGTAGCCGGGGTCGGGGAAGTCGACCTTGTACCCACCGGTTGCCATGACTTCCTGCACAGCAATTGCAAACTCGCTGGCCATGTTGCCCGGTCGCAGCTTGTCCAGGCCGGCATTTAGAGCCGAGGTGTAAAGCTGCCAGTAGTCCGTATACTCGCTGGTTGGCGGACCGAAGCTATAGCACTCCCGGTATTCCAGCCAGTAGCCGTTCTCGTCCGGCGACTCGATCCAGACGGTGACGACAGAGTCCTTGCCGATTGGCCGCGGCTCGCCGAAGCTTGTTGCGCCAATGAAGGGGGTAGACCAGACCAGGACCATCGGGTCCCGCAGGCCATGCTCCCGTGAAATGCGGTGTCCTTGGGCGGCAACTTCACGCTCGGTCGCGCCTGGACGAATATACTTGCGCAGCTCGTCGAAAACTGAGCGGCGAGTAGCCGACGCCTTCCCGAGATTGGCCAACTCTTCCTCGCTGTTGACCTGGCGCACTCGTTCGAACATTTCCGTTGCATCCACCAGGTTCACGCCGGAAAGGCTCTTACGCAGATCTTCCACGTGCTGGTGGGCGAAGGCGCCATCCGAGAGGCCGACCAAGCCCACCCGCGCCTTGTCCAGCCCCCGCTTGCTCAGCACATCAGCAACCTCGATACCGGGCTTACCAGATATCCGGAACTCGGTAATCCAGTCGCTCTGCTTCGCCTGAGACAGGCCCCAAACAAGATTTCCGACGTAAATGGGCCCCTCGTCCATCGTGATGACCACATGGGAGTCGGCCAGGAGTTGCCAGTAATCAGTTAGGTAGAAAATCCGGCCCCGGAACCTAATGTCAGGAGCCCCGGCCACTACCAAGGCATCAAGACCATTTTCCTTCATCTCCGAGCGGACCGCGTCCATACGACGTTCTCGCTCTTGATCCGAGGTGAAGCGATGAGTAACCACACTGTCTCCAATTCGCTTGTCAGAATGACAAATTTTGTTTCAATTCCACGCGACCTCATCGTTGACGCGAAATACCTCGTCGATGAGGAGCGATAGATCCAGATTCGTTGTGCGTACGCACCTATTATTCTGCTATGCAAGACGATCTGCTTGCACTGCGGACACCCTAGTCGAGGTAGCTGTGCGGGTCAAGCCCGGCGAGACCCGCCAGAAGCGCGCTCGAAACGTGATGCATGCGGGTCTGGTTTCGCACGCAGAACCACTCGTCCCCATTCCGACTACCAAGCTCATCCAGGACGCTCGCAAGCAGCAGCTTTGCCATTGAACCTCCGTTTCGTATCGATCTTGCGCACGTTTTGCGCAAACCCTTGCGCGTCCTATGCTAAGCTGGAAATGGACTTCACGCAAGGCTTAAGAGCCGATCAACGAAGGAACATGTCATGACCCTGTCGGCAGTCGCCCGCAAAGCCGGTGTTTCGCTCTCAACGGTGTCCCGCTATGTCAAGGGTGAGCTGCATGTCACGTCGGAGACCGCGACACAGATCCATGCCGCCATGGATGAACTCGGGTACTCCCCTAAGCGGCAGAAGGGCCGGGAGTCACGCGTCGCTCTCATCGTCCCCGACCTTTCCAACCCGTACTTCGCCGATCTCGCCGACGTGGTGTCGCGCACCAGCGCGGAGCAGGGTCTCGACCCATTCGTCGCTGTCTCGGGCGGGATATCGAGTCGAGAGCAGCAGCTCCTCACGTCGCTCTCGACACTGCCCGAGCTCCACGGAATTCTTTATGTGGGCATGAACCGCACAAACCCCTCCCTCATAACTGTTGCCGAAAGAACGCCGGTTGTCGTGCTCGACGAACCTGTGGTGCTGAAGGGGAAGCACTCGCTACCTTTCGTTGGCGCCGACAACTTCAGCGGCGCGTATCAGGCGACGAACTATCTGTTGAGCCTCAATCACGAGCGCATCGCGCACATCGGCGGTCCCGAAGACCTGGAGTCGGCCCGCGAGCGATTGCGCGGATTCAGCGAGGCACTCAGCTCTCACGGGCATACACCTGATGATGAGTTGATCTTCCGCGGACCATACAGCGAGTCGTTCGGAGCGAGCGTGCTCACCTACGTACTGCGACTCGATCCGCGCCCAACCGCTCTTGTCGTGTCAAGCGACATTGTGGCCGTGGGGATCATATCCGCCGCTGAGCAGAATGGCGTGCGGATTCCCGACGACCTCTCGATTATCGGGTTCGATGGAATCGGCGTAGGCGCATGGCTCAGGCCGAAGCTCACCACTGTCGTTCAGCCTGTTCAGGAGATCGTCACCGAGGGGCTCCGCCAATTACGGCGGGGACACAACGGCGAGCGGGCGCAGACGCACTCGCTTCCGATGGTTCTCCGCATACGCGAATCCAGTTCCGCCCGCCGCCCCTAGATTTTCTTCGTGTGTGAAGGGACTGTGGATTGAACGGTGTATCTGGGCCGGCTTGACCGAGGCTGCAGCTCGAGCACGGTTCGATGAGTTCGCTGACAGATGGGAGACCAATACCCCGCGATCCTGACACTTCGGAACCACGCATGGAACGAGTTCACGCCGTTCCTCGATTGGGACACCGAGATCCTGCGTGTGATCTGCTCCACCAACGCGATCGAGTTCCCTGTACGCACGATATCGTCGAGCAGTGAGAGCACGAGGAGAGTTCCCGAACGATGTCTCTGCACTGAAATGCCTATCTCATGACTCGCGCCCTGGACCCGATCGGGCAGGGCAGGGGACGATGGGCCAGAAACGCCGGAGATTTTAGCTTAGCGCTTGAGCCCACGTCATCAGGGGCTCGAGGTTGGTCATGTGCTGCTCGACCGTGTCGCCGGGCCCGGCAATCTCTATCACCTGCCGAGCGTACGGCGCGCCAAGTGTTCGTTCGGCGTCCAGCCAAGCGTCGAGGCCGTCCCAGTCATCCAGGTGATCCACGAGAGAGATCATCCCGATGCGCAGGTTCGCCAGCCGCTCTCCTACCGGCTCAGCCGTAGGGTCAAATCCAACGAGACGCTGCACGGCCTCCTGAACACCAAACCACCGTGCATCGGCTGCAGCCCTCCGCGCCTCACCCACAGCCTCCTTCGCACGCTTGTTCGCCTGGAACGTCCCGACGCCGGCGACGATCAGCGACAGGGCCGAGATGACTAGTGCGAGGATATCCATGACCCGATCTTCCCACTGCGGACGGCGCGAGAAGCCGCACCGAAGCACCCTAGGATTGCACAACCGCCAACTGGTCGATCTTGTCCATCAGCGGAGCGAGACCTGCCGGCGCGAGGTGGCCGTAACGGTCCAATGTGATCGACGGACGTGCGTGTCCCATTGCGCGGGACACGGAGAGCAAGTCCGCGCCGGCCTCCGACAAAGCCATGGCGGCGAATGTGTGCCGTAGTCCATGGACATTGATCCGCTCGATCGGGTCTTCGCGGTTCTTGTTTGCCCGGGCAACCGCTCGAGTGACGGTATCCGAGACATAGCCCTTTCCGATCGCTTGCCCTGCGAGCCGCGGGCTGGGGAAAAGCCACTCAGACTTCGGTCGGTCGCCGACCTGCCGCTCGAGAAGTGGCACCACGAACCCGGGGACGGGCAGGGTACGCCTTCCCGCTCGCGTCTTAGTGGTGTCGCTGTCAACGCCGGACGTTGTAACGCTGAGTCGCCCGTCGCTGTAGTCGCCCACGAGGAGCGAACGCGCTTCGCCGGCACGCACGCCCATCAAGCCGAGCACCGCGAGGAGGGCTTTCTCGCGCTCGTTGGCTGCCGCTTCGATCACCGCCATTAGTTCGGCTGAAGACCAGTGAGGTAGCTCTTTGTGCCCCAGCGGCACAACGATCCCCTCTGTGGGGTCGTGATCGATCAACTTGTCGCGAATACCACGCTTGATGGAAGCCCGGAAGATCTCGAGTTGCTTCTTACGACTGGACCGAGCGATGTCACCTCGTTGAGACCACACCTCAATCTCAGTTGTGTCGATGGTCGAGGCGTGGCGATCACCGAACTGGCGCCGCACGCCGGCAGCGTGATGGTGATCGGCCTCCACGGTCTTGGGCGCGCGGTCTGCTTTGGCTGCAAGATGACGGTCAAGCAGAGTACCGACTGTGATTGACTCGCGGCGAATGCGCTGAGCCCGAGGGTTCTGCATGTGGTTCGCGTCGTCGAGATACGCCTGCGCCTTCTGATGCTCCTTGTACGACTGCTTTCGCTGCTGCGCCGCCCGTCCGGTACCTTCGCGCCAGCGTCGCTGCCAACGGTCGCGTCCCGCCTGCCGGCGCTGCGCGATCTCGCTCTTGGAGAGGTCTTTCCAGAGGTCGTGAACGGTCATCCTTCGGACCCGGTTCGGCGGTTGATTTCGGCACGCAACTCGTCGGTGGAGAACACCGCGAGGACCTGACGGGTCAGAGCCTCTCGTGCAGCGATGGCCGCGGTGGCGTCAAGGTCAGGGGCGATAGCGGTGCTCTTGGCCTCGCCCAGGAGTTCCGCCGCTCTCTCCCTGCCAATACTTTGAAGGACTGACGGCACAATCCCCAGCGCGGACGCCAATCGAGCGAGAGTCTGATCAGGCGGGACTGTCGCCTTTGGCTGCCCGTCTCGATATCGAAGGCCCGAGAGCGCGATACGGATTGCCCCAACGCTGATGCCAGTGGCTGCCGCCAAATCGGCGGCGGTTAGGCCCGACTTCTTATATGCCGCATTGAGGAGGAGCGACTCCGCGGGTGGATTGACGCTCCGTTCCCCTCCTGATCGCTGCTCGTCATTGGACGTGAAATCGTGCACCGCCATAAGTTCTTCCCTTCGCTCAAAATTGGTCGCGGAGTTGCCTAATACAGATTGCCACACATTTGCTACCAGTGCTACCAATGTGTAATAGCGTGGTGGCATGCCAATTACGACACACTTGCGACAACTTAAGAGAGAGTGCGCCTTGCTCACCGTCAAGGACGCCGCGGAGCTGACCGGGCTCACCGAGTGGTGGATAAGACAACTCATTGCGAAAGGGGAGATCCGGGCGATGAATGTCGGCTCCTACGGAAAGTCGGCCCGATGGCGCATCGATCCAGAGGACTTCACCGCGTGGCTGGTGAGCCGCGAAAACCGCCCCCGAGACCTGATGGCCTCCTGAGCACCGGGCGCCAAGCCGATGTCGACCTCTGGATCGAGCAGCAGCTCGAACCCGTGTGAGGTCACGCAGCCGCCCCGCGAGGGGCAAGACCAAACGAAACGCCCCGGCATTCGCCGAGGCGTTTCACATGAGAACCGTCTCCAGCCGACGAGTTGCAGCTCGCCGAATGACTGAAAGAACCTATCGATGACTTTACCAGCAGACGCCGAACCAAGCGAAGACTTGAAGTTCCAACAACAGCACTTCCCTGTCGATGAGGACGACACCTCTTCTATCCAAGCCACCGATACGCTCGACCTGGAGTGGCAAGGGATCTGGCTCCGTCAGCAAGCAAAAAACCATCGGCAGCACATGCGCATTGCCTACGAGCTCGCGGCAGACGCGCAGATGAGCCTTATGCATGTCACCGGTCTCGGTTGGTTCCAATATGAGGGATCGCGCTGGGTGGTCGACGAGGGGGACAAAGCCGCAACCAATGCAGTCATGAAGACAATCCGCCGACTCGCTTCCGACGCGATCGCCGACAAGGAGCTGTACAACGACCTGGTGAAGTCGCAGACAGCAAGCGGAGCGAAGGGGGTACTCGGGCTCGCCGCCAGCCTTCCGGGTATCGCGGTGAAAGCCGCGGAACTTGATGCCGACCCCTACATTTTGAACACGCCCTCGGGGTCACTTAATCTAAAGACTTTCGAGCTGTATCCTCACGATCCCGCAGACCGTCTCACCAAGGTCACACGCGGCTCCTACGATCGTTCGGCTTCGTGTGATCAATGGGAAGCGTTCCTCAAGCAGATCTTGCCTGATGCTGATGTGAGGGCTTACCTGCAGCGCGTACTGGGTGTCGCACTCGTCGGCAAGCAACTCGAGCACATCCTGGTTATCGCGACGGGGACCGGCCGAAACGGCAAGGGAGTCACCTACGAGACGTTAGGGTATGCGATCGGCGACTACGCGCACTTCGCGCCGTCGACGCTGTTCGAACAAACCAAAGGCAACGCCAACGGCGCGAGCCCAGCACTGTTCGACCTACGAGGAGCTCGATTCGTGGCCTTGTCCGAGACCGAGAAGATGGCACGCATCGCCTCAGCTCTCCTCAAGAGCTTGACGGGCGGCGATCCGGTCACGGCGCGGGGCCTTTACAAGGATCCCATCACCTTCATCGCTTCGTGGTTGATCCTTCTGGTCACTAACCACCTGCCAACCCTCCCCGCAGACGACCCGGCGGTGTGGGAGCGCGTGCGGGTAATCCCGTTCGACATCTTCATCGCTCCAGAGAAGCGAGATCCCCAGCTGACCGCAAAGCTGCAGGTAGAGGTTCATGGGATCGTCACCTGGGCGGTGCAGGGATTGCGCGACTACTGGGAGCACGGGCTCAGCGAGCCGGATGCCGTGAAGGTGGCAACAAACGACTATGCCGCCAAACAGGACAATGTCAGTCGCTTCATCGAGGCCGTCTGCGACGAGAACCCGAAGAACGGTGGTGACACAACCAAGGAGCTGCATGATGCTTACACCGAATGGGCGATCGCTGACGGAATCTTTCGCGAGCATCGTCTGGGACGTACCGACTTTGGTCGCGCACTTGACAAACTAGGGCTCCCCGCTGTGAAGAAGAGCCGTGGGATGGTGCGCGAAGGACTGGCGATCGAGAGGACAGGCGGTGTCGTTGTCATCCAGCAACCGGCCGCCTCGGAGCGCTCCGGTTCCGAACCGCAGGAGGAACCGGGCTATCCCGCCAACGCTGCCACGGCTACAGCGCGAAATACCGATTACCTTACGGAAGAAATGTGGAAGTCTCCGCCCGCTCCTTCATATACCGGCTGACGGACGCACGCAGTCCAGTCCAGTCCATCGATGGCATGGATGCGTGTGCAACGTCAGTTCGAGTGAAGTCCCGTTCTGCCTGTCGGTTGGACGGGACTTTCTCATTCATGCCCCCGAGTTCGAGTTGCGAACACCTTGTCGGTGGTGAGTCGAGAATTGGGCCGCGCTGCTGCCGACCTGTCATCCCCACTCTCACATTCGATGCGGCGCACACACCGCGTGCGGCCGTCCACCGGCTCCCGTCGTCAAGCAAATGCTCAGGAGCAGACTTGCACGACCAAACGCGACATCATGCAATTGTGAAGTTCAGGAACCAGACCTAGTTACGCGGGCGCGCTTGGAGAGTTATGACCCGGAATTGCACAACTGCATCACGACGGAATTTTGGATTGCTCAACAGGCGCCCAGGATGCGCTTACCCTGCAAAATCATTCGCTAAATCATTCCGCGAACTATTAACGGGATCTTGTCGACACTGCTGTGATGATCAAGTGTCCGAGTCGAGATACGGTAGCCGCCGAAGAATCGACGACAGCAGAGAGCGGATGACTTCCGTGCTCGGTCAGCCGACGGTGTCCGAGGTGAAGCGGAGCGGAGGATCGGCATCGTCGGAGGCACCCTGGGACGGCCAGCGAGTCGTCCCAGGGCAAGGAGCGCAGCTCCGCAGTAAGAGCCCGAGGAGCGTCAGCGTCGAGGGTGAGGGCGTACAAGGACGGAGCGGAGCGAAGTCGGCAGGACGCCCGAAAGCGCGTCGGCTGCGCCGACCAGCGGGCAAGTTTCCAACGAGCGAAGCGAGGCAGGAAACGCAGCCCGGTGCCACGCTCTCTTATGCCCTTTTCCTTTCTCCCTCGTTTCGGAGCTTCAGCGGAGAAACGAGGTCAGATTTGCTGATGTATCAGCGGAAAAGGATGGGCCCAACACTCTTGGGCCCACACCAGAACCCGAAGGGCCCAACGGGTGGTGTGGGCCCATCGCCATCCTTTTCCGTTGGAAAGTCGGGGTTTGCTTGGGCCCACGGTTCAGAACGAAGTGGCACCGTGGGCCCAAGCATCGAGCGAAGCGAGGGAGCGCGCGTTGACGCCCATTGCATCATGCTCATTCGTCCCCGACGCGGCCGCGGGCAGCGCGGTTGCCATTGCACTGCAACAGCGCTGGTCGCAGCATCGCGGAGACCTCATTGTTCTCCAGAATGCTGGTACCACTCGAGTGGGTACCAGCCCGAAATCGGCTGGTACCAATGGGTGGACTGGTACCAGAGACGTCCTTTTCCCGCGGAAAGTCGCGGTTTGGCTGGTACCAGAGTTTTCGCTCTCGTGGCACCGAGGTACCAGTCCTGTCCGAACCTATCGAGCGCAGGTTCAAAACTTCCCATCCTGTTAGTTCTGCCGAGAAGAAGACATGGATGCGGGGCCAGCTTTTTCCTCCAGCGGCGGAGTTTGCACCGTCCCCGCGAGCTACTCGGGTGAGCGGCAATCGGGATCGACAACGTCGCTCCACAAGACGAAATGCCGGCCGAGCAAATAAGACATGGCGGCCGTGGACTCGTCGATTCTCAATGTGGAGTAGAGCCCAGTCCCCGAGTTGAATCGGCTTCCCGCTTCGCCAACGACCTTCGCCACCTGGAGTCGCACACTTCCCGCTTCGGTTGGACGCGACAAGCCGGATTTGCGTCGCGCAAGCGGCACAGTGTCCGGGAGGTGACCATCCGCCGCCCACGGTGGGCGGAAGATGTCCCGATGAGGACCATAATGTGGTCACAACCCGGCCACAATGGCGAGTTTTCTTCCGAAAGCCGCCCGCTTCCCGATAAAGGCAGTGCCTGGACAGCCAATGGTCAGCGGATGACCAGATTACGGTCAGTGGATGGTCAGCAAATGGACAGCCTGGGGCCGGGAAGCGGCCACAAATCCGCTGGCCGTCTTCATCGCTTGATGCGCCTAGCGGTGGTGGCGAGATCCTCCCTGGCGATCTTCCCGTCGACGAACTCTGAAATCAGTTTGACGGTCTCCTCGTCGGCCTCCACCGCCTCGAGCCTCCCAGCTCGCCATGATGTCGATGCTCAGATGGCTTAGCCCTTCCCGCATTCGAAAATATCGACTTCCTTTCTGCATGTTCAGTCTTTCCTTCAAGAACTGCGATCGAAGCCTTATGCTGAGGCGGCGTCGCTCGACGTACGCGCCCTACCGACCCTGTTAGTTAGTGCCTTCGTCGACGGTGCGGAAGGGAATGCCGAGTAGTGAGGCTGCTGCGCGGTAGTCGTCCCTTCGGTGTCCAATGGAGAGTGACCAGTGGTGACCGACGCCGGTAGCTGCCCATTGGTCGACCCATTCTCCAGGGTCTCTACCGAAGTCGACGCGGCTTGTTGTGTTTCCGATCTGGAGCAATGGACCGGCTACGACTGCGCCTTCGGAAGCGACGAAGCACAGGCTTCCGTCTCGGTCTTGACCTAGTCCGAGGAGAGTAACGGGGCCGTGCTTGACGTCGAACTCGACGCTTACGCCCCACCCGCGTTTGCCGTGATACACCCCGAGTCCTCGGAGCAGTGGATCCTGTGATGACATGGCGAGATGCGCGGGCCCATCGTGGCCCATTTCCACGACACCGTCTTCGAAGTTCAGCGCTTGGATTTCACAGAACGAGCCGCCGGCTCCGATTACTTGAGTGACTAGTTGCGCGACGGTTGTCCTCAATTCGTATTCTCCGCTCGTCGGGATTCCCCTCGCGGTGAGCAGCGATGCGCCAAGAATCATCCCGGCACCCAGCCGCTCGTGTTGTTCGCCGTTGAGGCCCCGATGATAGTAGGCGAGCGAATCGAGCTCGAAGTCATTGATGAGCTGGTCGAGGCCGACGGACACCCGCGCTCCCCATTGGAAGTCCTCTTCCTTGACAGTGTTGCGCAAAGCCGCGAACGAATGGAACTTGCGCGGCAAATCTTCACCCTCGACGAACAACCCGAGGCAAGAGTTGAAATCGTCGACCACAAAATGGTCGTTCGCCGTAGCACTCAACATGACGTCGGCGCGGCAGAAAAATGCGATCGGGCTCTTCCTCAGCGGTCCCAAGCCTGATGTCGACACGGCCAACCAGCGGCACATCTTCACCACCGGGTTCGTGTTCGCCGGACCGTTGCGCTGGGAGTCGATGTATTCGTATTTGCTCACTACCGCTGCTCCCTCGGGAAGTAAGTGCTGGGCATTCTTAAGAACGCCGTCTCTGCCCGCAGCTCGTGTCCCTCCCACTCGAGCTCCCTCAACCGGGCCCGCTCAGGCGCCATAAGTTCTTCCTCAAGTCCCGCCGTGTTCCTCGCGGTACCTGATCAACCACTTGCGAAGTGTCTCGTTACCCGCACCAGGAATCGGCGACACACTTGATCGGCTTCGAAGTCGTGATCGCCTCCGGGATCTCGAACTCTCCGCGAAGCGAGGGATCATGGCCGCATCCGATCGTGTTGTCCTCGTCGCCGCCACCAGCAAGATGGGCTACAACGACCTCGTTCGCCTCGGAAGCTTCCGGGACATCGACGTGCTGGTCACCGACCGCAAGCCCCCGCGATCGCCGCCGCGCTCGCCAAGGCGCACGTGCAGGTGATCGTCACGGGGCTGGGGGCTGAGGACGGTCAGGCTCCGAGCAGCCCGCGAGCGGCCAGGTTCCGCATCAGCTCCGACACGCCGAAGGTCCACGGCGCGCAGTCCTCGGAATGGCCGACGCGATTGGCCAGCGTGCCGAGCCGCGGGCTGGAGATGGTCACCGCGTCGCCGATGCGATGCGTGAACCCCAGTCCGGGCTCGGATCGATCCTGCGTCGGCGCGAACATAGTACCCAGGAGCAGCACCGCGCCGTCCGGATACTGGTGGTGCGCACCGATCAGCTGCGAGAGGAGGGCGTCGATGGTGCGGCTGGACGCGGCCTGCGACGAGGAGCCCTGCAGCTCGAAGCCCTCGGCGCCGCGCACGGTCAGCGAGACCTCGGTCTCGGCGATGTCGGCGACCGTGTAGCCGTCGTCGACGAGGCGGATGAACGGGCCGATCACCGCGGAGGCGTTGTTGTCCTTAGCCTTGGAGAGTAGCAGCGCGGAGCGGCCCTCGAAGTCACGCAGGTTGACGTCGTTCGCGAGCGTCGCACCGACCACCGTCCCTCCGGACGAGACGATCACCGCGACCTCGGGCTCCGGGTTGTTCCACGTCGAACGGGAGTATACGCCGGCGGTCTCGCCGGTGCCGACGGATGACAGCGTCTGCGCCTTGGTGAAGATCTCGGCGTCACGACCGATCCCGACCTCAAGGTACTGGCTCCACAGCCCCTCGCGCCGGAGCACCGACTTCAGCTCCTCCGCGGCATCCGAACCCGGGACGAGAGAGTCCAGCGAGCCGCCGAGCGCCTCCGTCACCTTCGCGCGGATGCCGTCCGCATGCTCTGCGGAGCCTCCGGCCCGCTCCTCGATCACGCGCTCGAGCATCGACACAGCGAAGGTCACCCCGGCCGCTTTGATGGCCTGCAGATCGATGGGAGAGAGTACCCGGGGGAGCGATTCGTCGCGCGCGGAGGGGTCGGCGTTTCGGACGAGGTCGTCGACGGATCCGATGTCCTCGCCGGAGAGGTCAGAGACCGATCCTCCGCCGGCGACGTGCTCGACGAGGTCCGTCATGGTCGCGTGATGGGACGAGATGTCGACGGCCCGCCCTTCGCGGATCACGACGACGCTCGGGCCGGAGAGCTCAGGGCGCCAGACACGTCCGACCAGGATGGCGGATGCCGCGTCGCGGGGCAGGGCGGTGGATGGGGCGGGCAAGGGGAGCGGCTCAGTGCGCATTCGTGCCGTCTTTCTCGAGTGTGCGGATGATGGTCGCGGCGGCCTCTGCCGCGCGTGCCTCGCGCCGGGCGACCGCACGCACGTGTGCGGAGAGGACATTCTGCAGGCGAGGGAAGCCGACATGGCACGGTCGCACCCACGACTGCTCAATGGTCGGCAGGGTGCCGCGGTAGAAGTCGAGCGACGAGTCGTTGAGCCCGTCATCCGTCCACGCCGAGCTCCTGGCCGGCTGCCCTTCGTGGCGGGGGATGAAGCGGGTCTGTGCGGATGGCGAGACGAGCCAGCACAGATGATCGATCAGCTCGGGCGACGGCTCGCATCGGCGGGAGACCGCCAGGCCCGTCCCGCCGATGACCGAGCCGCGCACCCCAGCGCCCCCGCGCGGGGCACCCGAGAAGCGCACGCGGTGGCCCGCTCCCGGCAGCGCGTAGTTCACGTACTGGTACAGGAGAGGGCAGTAATCGACTTCGCCGGCGGCCATGCGATCGAGCACGCGGATCGGATTGACGTCGATCACGGGCAGGCTCTTCGCGGCGAGCTCTCCGATGAGCTCAAGGGCGTCGCGCAGGCGATCCAGGGGCACCGCGCCGCGCTCGTCGGGCTCGGCACCTTCGGCCAGTGCGATCGACAGTGCCATGAGGATGCCGTGGGGCCCGCCGAGGCAGAGCATCGTGCGAAGCGCCGACGACGCGGCCACGGCATCCGTCCAGGTGTCCGGCATCGGTCCGAGGTCGGCGCGGACCGCCGACACCTGGGTGGCCGCATCGAGCGGTAGCGCCCACAGCCGGCCCTCGAACTGGTAGGAGCGCACCGAGGGCCCGACGAAGGCCGACGGATCGAGCTCCTTGGATGCGCCGCCGAGGACCTGGTCGATTGGCTGCAGGGAGCCGGTCTGCACGGCCTCACCGAGGTGCGGGTGATCCAGCACGATCAGGTCGTACTCCTCGGCGATCTCCACGATCGGTGCGGCTTCGAAGCCCTCCAGCGGCTGCACGTCCCAGCGGATCTCGATCCCCGTCGCCGCGGCGAGCCGGTCGGCGGCCGCGATCAGCGGCATCAGGCCGCGAGGGTGGTCCCAGGTCAGGCCGCGGTAGATCATGGCGAACTCCTTCGTTAGCGCTAACGGTATCGCTCATGGGGAAATCGTGCAAACCGCGTCGCCGGAATCCCCCGTCCGATCTCAGGTCGTGCCGCGGAGGACGACCTCGTAGCCGAGGTCCACTTTCTGGGTCCCGGTGGTCTCCGACCGCATCTGGGCGAGCAGGATCTCCGCGGATTCTGTGCCAATGCGGTCCGACCGGATGGTCACCGTGCTCAGCGCGGGATCCATCGCTGTCGCCAGCTCGAAGTCACCGAAGCCGGTGATGGCGATGTCCTCCGGGATGCGCAGCCCGCGCCGCGCCGCGCCGAGCACGGCCCCGCAAGCGAGGATGTCGGTGGCGAACATCGCGACATCGGCATCGGGGTGGCGCTCGCGTGCCCTGGTGAGCATCTCGTCGCCCGACTGCAGTGTGAGCGAGCGTCCCTCGGTGTCGACGAATCGCGGTTCTCGCTCGGGGAAGGCCTCGCGCATCGCGCGGGTGAAGCCGGCATGGCGCGCGCGCGCGCGCTCATCACCGTCGGAGGCGGACCCGATGAACACCGGGTTCCGGTAGCCCGCGCTCAGGACTTCCTGCGCCAGGGCGTGCATGGCGTCGTCGTTCGCGTAACCGACCAGGCTGCCCACCGGGCGCTTCGTCCAGCCCCAGGTCTCGACGACGGGGACCCCAGCGGCGCGCAGCATGCGGGATGCGGCCGCGGTGTGCTTCGTGCCGACCATCAGGATGCCGTCGGGGCGGCGGCCCAGGAGCTTTTCGATCAGGTGCTCCTCGTGGACGGAGGAGTACTCAGTCACCCCCAGGATCATCTGGTAGCCGGCGGGCTCGAGCACCCGGGATGCGGCGGACACGGTGTCGGCGAAAACCGAAGTGGAGATCGACGGGACGATCGTCGCGACGAGCCGGCTCACATTGGATGCCAGGTTGCTGGCCATGAGGTTCGGGACGTAGCCGATCCGCCGCACGGTCTCCTGTACGTGACGCCGCGTCTCGTCGGAGATGTCCGGGTGATTGCGCATCGCCCGCGACACCGTCTGCGCAGACACATCGGCCGCCCGCGCGACGTCGGCAAGCGTCACGCGCTTGGTCGATATGCGTCGCCGGCGCGGAGCTCCGTCGGGGGTGGTCATGGTACCCGCCCTTCTGTTGCGCGGTCGGATCGAGCGTAACAGCGGATGGGTGGTGGCTGCCGGAGGGCCCGTGCTAATGTTTCCGGCAGCGTTCCCGTTAGCGCTGACAAAGGAGTGAGTAATGAAGACGCTGGAAGGCATGCGCGTCCTGGACGTGTCGATCGCCATGTCGGGACCGTTCGCGGCCCAGAAGCTCGCGGACCTCGGTGCCGACGTCGTCAAGGTCGAGCCCCTCGCGGGCGAGTGGCAGCGGCACGCCGCGGCAGGAGGAGCGCGGGGGAACCAGGTGAACGCCTCATTCCTCTCTCTCAACCGCAACAAGAGGTCCATCGCCCTCGACTTGAAGAACGACTCCGCCCGCGAGGTGATCCACAAGCTCGTCGAGACCGCCGACGTCTTCCTGCAGAACTACAGGACCGGCGTCGCCGAGCGGCTGGGCGTCGACTACGAGACCCTGCGCAAGATCAATCCGCGGCTGATCTACGTGAGCATGTCCGGCTACGGCGGCAGCGGACCGTACGCGACCAAGCCGGGGCAGGACGTCATCCTGCAGGCGATGAGCGGCGCGCTGTACTCCGCCGGCCGCGAGGGCGAGGCCCCTCGTCCCGCGCCGTTTTTCCTCGTCGACGCGTTCGCCGCGTACTCCGCATTCGAGGGGACGCTCGCCGCGATCATCCACCGTCTCCGCACCGGCGAAGGGCAGCTGGTCGAGGTGAACATGCTCGACGCGATCATCGCCGCGCAGATGCAGGAGATCTCGGTGCACACCGTCGGCGGGATCCCGCAGATGCCCGCCGAGGAGATCCACGCGCACTCCTACATCCGTGCACCCTACGGCGTCTTCCCGACCAGCGACGGTTACATCGCCCTGTCGTTCGCGGACGCCCCACTGCTGGCATCCGTCTTAGACGACGACCGGTTCCTGCAGTATGACGTGGAGCGCGACGGCTTCGAGAAGAAGGACGAGATCTCGCGGCTGGTGACTGAGGGGCTGGCCAAGAACTCCACGGAGCACTGGCTGACAGCGCTCGGCGACGCCGGCGCCTGGGTGGGCCCAGTGTACGACTACGACGGACTGATGCAGGACCCGCAGGTCGCGCACAACAACTCCTTCGTGGAGTACGAGCATCCCACCGAGGGCCGGGTGAAGACGCCGGGGTTCAACTTCCGGCTCAGCGCCTCCACCCAGGAGGTCACCCGCCCGGCGCCGCTCGCGGGCCAGCACAGCGAGGAGCTGCTCGCCGAGCTGGGGCTCGACGCCGCGCAGATCGCCGAGCTCGTCGCGGCCGGCGCCGTCCACCAGAGCACCGTCCTGCAACCGGCATCCGCATAGATCCCGACTATCATCCACAATCGCAAAGGAGCACTTATGGATACCGAATCAGAGAAGAGCGCGCGCCGCGCGGCCACGGCCTCCGCCATCGGAAGCCTCGTCGAATGGTACGACTTCGCGCTGTACGGCGCGGCGGCGGCCCTCGTCTTCAATCAGTTCTTCTTCCACGCCGATAACCCGGCCGTGGGGCTGATGGCGTCGTTCGCGACGTTCGCCGTCGGCTACTTCGCCCGGCCCTTCGGCGGCATGGTCTTCGGTCACCTCGGCGACAAGATTGGCCGCAAGCCGGTCATGATGATCACGCTGACCCTGATGGGCATCAGCACGGCGCTTATCGGCCTGTTGCCCAGCTACGACGTCGTCGGGGTGTTGGCCCCCGCACTGCTCGTGTTCCTGCGCGTGCTCCAAGGGCTCGGCGCCGGCGCCGAGTACGCCGGAGCGGTGGTGCTCTCGTCCGAGTCGGCACCTGCCGGACGGCGCGGCTTCTACGCCTCGTGGTCGGGAGCGGGCGTCTGGATCGGATCGGCAATCGGCCTCCTCGTCTTCCAGCTCACACTCTCGCTCACCGGTGACGGGTTCTCCACCTGGGGCTGGCGGATCCCGTTCCTGCTGAGCCTGGTGTTGCTGCTGGTGAGCCTCTTCATCCGCCACCGCGTCGACGAGACCAAGCAGTTCGAGAAGGTCAAGGGCACGGAGACCGCCCAGCGCGTTCCGCTGATGGTGCTGCTGCGCACTGAGAAGCGCCGTCTCGCCGTCGCGCTCGGCTCGAACTTCATGCTCTCCGGGTTCTCCTACATCCCGCAGGTGTGGGCGCTGAGCTACCTGACGAACAACATCGGCCTCGCCGCCGTGCTGGGGCTCGCGACCAACGCCATCGTGCTCGTCTCTGGTGCCGTCTTCATGCCGTTCTTCGGGCGGCTCGGCGACCGCATCGGACGCCGCCGGCTGTTCATGATCGGCACGATCTTCGGCGCGCTGTGGGCGTTCCCCATGTTCATGCTGATCGACACCAAGCAGCCGGTGATCGTCATCCTGGCGCTGGCGGTGTGCTTCGTCGGCGGAGTCGCAACCTGTTACGCCGCGCAGGCGGCCTTCCTCGCCGAGTTGTTCCCGCCGGCCATCCGCTACTCGGGTGTCGCGTTCGCACGCGAGGTCAGCGGGGCACTGCTGGGCGGCACCGCTCCCCTGATCGCCACCGCCATCTTCGCCACCACGGGTCACTGGGCGCTGATCGCGGTCTTCATGGTCGCGAACGCCGTGATCGCCTTCATCGCCGTCTACTTCTCGAAGTACTTCCGCTCCGACGAGGATCAGCTCGACGACGCCCGGTTCGAGGAGGACACGACCGGCGCGATCCGCACCGTCTCGTCACGGACGCCCGCCCGCGGCTCCGAGCGCGTGGGCCTGTCATGAGCGCGAACCGCTACTTCGAGGACTACGCGATCGGCGAGCGTGAGGAGTTCCCCGCGTACACCGTCACCTCCGAGGACATCTTCGGGTTCGCCACGCTCAGCAAGGACAACCATCCGGCGCACACCGATCTAGACTTCGCTGCGGAGCGCTTCGGAGGGCAGCTTGCCCATGGGGCGCTGACCTTCAGCCTGCTCGTCGGCATGACCGTCGAGCGCAACGAGCACGGAGTGGCGTACGGTTACGACCGTCTGCGATTCCCGTCCCCGCTGCTGGCCGGAGACACCCTCACGGCAACCAGCGAGGTGATCGATCTGCGCGACCACAAGCGGCCCGAGATCGGGCTGGTGGTCAAGCGCTACACCGGCACCAGGGACGACGGTGCGGTCGCGGTGGTGTGCGAGCACCTCATCGCCGTGACCCGTCGCCCCGCCACGCAGAACGCGACCTGAAGGAGAAGAAGTGATCGACATCAATGCCCTCGTCCGTGATTCCGTGCGCGCATCCGCCGCGTGGGCGGGCTCGGCGCTCGACGTGCGCGCCGGATGGCTGGCCGCCATCGCTGACGCGATGGACGCGCATGCCGAGGAGCTCGTATCGATTGCGGATCGCGAGACGCATCTGGGGTCGCCGCGCCTGAACGGCGAGCTCGCGCGCACGACCGCGCAGCTGCGGAAGTTCTCACTGGTCGTCCAGGAGGGCGCCTACCTTGAGGTCACCATCGACCACGAGGATCCGGCGGACGTGCCGCCGCGTCCGGATCTGCGCCGCATGCTCGTGCCGCTGGGGCCGGTGGCGGTGTGGGCGGCGAGCAACTTCCCGTTCGCCTTCTCGGTCCTCGGCGGCGACACGGCCTCCGCGCTCGCCGCAGGCAACGCGGTCATAGTGAAGGCGCACCCCGGTCACCGCGAGCTCTCGGTGAGGACGGCCGAGCTGGCTGTGGAGGCGCTCGCACGCGCCGGCGCACCGGCCGACAGCATCCGGCTCATCCACTCCCGTGAGGAGGGCGTCGCGCTGATCCAGCACCCCGGCATCGCGGCAGGGGCGTTCACCGGTTCGATCCCCGGCGGCAGGGCACTATTCGACCAGGCGGCGGCGCGGCCAGAGCCGATCCCGTTCTACGGCGAGCTCGGGTCAGTGAATCCCGTCGTCATCACGGAGCGTGCGGCGCTCGAGCGGGGCGAGGAGCTGGCCGCGGGGCTGGCCGGCTCGTTCACGATGGGCATGGGGCAGTTCTGCACCAAGCCCGGGATCGTCTTCATCCCCGCGGGAAATGATTTTCCCGAGTGGGTCGCGCGGAGCGCCGGGGCGCCGGATGCTCTCATGCTCAACGACCGCATCCGCGCCGCCTATGTGGCGGGGGCGGAGGAACTGGCCGGTAATGCCGGCGTCACCGTGGTTGCGGGGGCCGCACCGGCGGAGGGGGAGAACCCCGGCCCGATGGTCGTGCGCACGAGCGCCGCGGCGCTCATCTCGGACCAACGATTGACGGAGGAGGTGTTCGGCCCGCTCACGCTGCTGGTCGAGTACTCGTCGCAGGAGGAGCTGGGGGAGGCGATCGCCGCGGTCCCCGGCAGTCTGACCGGGACCATCCACGCGGCCGAGGGGGAGCAGACCGCGCAACTCGTCTCCGCGCTGGCGCCCCGGGTCGGGCGCCTGCTGTTCGAGGGCTGGCCGACGGGCGTTGCGGTGAGCTGGGCGCAGCATCACGGCGGACCCTACCCCGCGACGACCTCGCTGTTCACCTCCGTCGGCGCGACGGCGATCCGACGCTTCCTGCGGCCGATCGCCTACCAGTCCGCCCCGCAGGCGATCCTGCCCCCGGCGCTGCTCGATGCCAACCCCTTCCAGATCCCGCAGCGGGTTGACGGAGAGCTGCGACTGCCCGCACAGCGGGGCTAAACCGAGTCGCTCCGTGTGCGGAGGCTGATACGGGTCGGGCTTGTGTCGGTTGGGCCAGTGGGCGGGATGCGTGGTTGATTCAGAGCGCCGCTTCCACACCGTCGAGGGTGATGTTCCTATTGTTGTTTGAGAACCTCCGGTGACGCTATGGCGCAGCGAGCGCCGGAGGTTCTCTTGCATCAGGAAGAGAACCTCCGGCATGCGGGATAAGCTGGAACCTGCACCGAGCCATCAACGGCACGAACGTCCTGCCAGTCGAGAGGAAGCAGGATCATCGCGACGTAGAGCGATGCGCTGGACAAGATCAGCAGCGCCGAGGCGGACAGGGTTGGCTTTTGGTGCATGACGTACGCGGTGACGATCGCCGCGCCCTGCGAGGAACGCGCCGCGCGCGAAGGCTATCAACAGAGCAACTCGGCCGAGGATGGGATGGGAAGCACGCCCGCCGGTGTGAAGTCGCCTTCGCGTAACACGCTCACGAGTCCCAGCGAGAGGCGGGCGAGAGCAACACGAGTCAAACGCATTTGAGCCGCAAAGGGCGGCCGCCTTGTCACGCGGAAGGAGTTTCCATCCGAGGCTGACGTCGGCGACGCGGAGCAGGAGGTGCACGAGGAAGAGCGCCCGAAAGTGGCCGTGGAGAGCAGTAGCGGCTGACCGCCCGTTCGAGGACGAGGTCGACGACCTGCCTTCTGCGTCTGCGCGTCCCCCACGTTGCCCGAACCGGCGCGGGAAACCGCTCCCCGGCCGGTTCGGCCGAGGGAGTCATCGTGCTATTTCTGGGCTAAGAACGCCGGCATCGATCGCGTCCTTGTCGCTCTCGGCAGCCATGAAGATTGGGGCCGCATTGCGCCCGGCCAGTGGGCCGCCGCCGGAAGGGCCTCCCGAGTGAGCGACGCCGTCTGGCTGCTGCCCCGACCGTTCCGCTTTCGGGTAGCGGGCCGCGAAGTACTCTCCCTCGGTGGCGCATCGAGCGTGGATAAGTCTTACCGGACCCCTGGAAAGGACTGGTTCGAGGAAGATCTCATCACAGAGGCAATGGAAGCCGCTGCAGTTGCTGGTGGATGCGCAGATCTGCTGCTCACGCACGAATCACCCGCGCGTGCTGTTCCCGAGGTGCAGGCGGTACTGGCCGGAAACTCGCTCCAGTGGCCCACTGACGCCCTCGCCCTTCCGGTAGAACAGCGCGAGCGTGTCCAGCGCGTAGGTGACGCGGTGCTTCCGGCGCTCCCCCGTCCACGGGCGCACGGACGTCTATGGCGACATTGAGCACGCGGACGGACGCCGAGTGATCAGCTTCGATCGCGACGTTCGCAGGCAATGCCGGCGTTCTCGACATCCCCGCGATGACCTTTGAACCGATGCCCATGTCCGCCATTCGCGGGCGAGTCTAATACGAAGGGCTGAGCCGTTGACCGAGGCCTCGAGCCGAACTGTGGGGTCAACTGGTGGCGGGGCGGCCGCCGGAGGAACGCTGCCCGAAGTCGCGGGTTGACGCCTGGGGTCAATTGGTGGCGGAACGGCGAAACTGGACCAGGGCTGGTTACGAGGAACTGTCACCAATCCGCGGCTTTGACTGGAACCAAGCCAAGGCTCCAGCGTTTCCGTCTACGTAGTCGAGGACATACCGAACACGCTTAGGAATTTCGACCATCTCCGTCAAGGTGTAGGTGCGGTCTACTCCGTCGCCGCCATCGATATGGAAATGAAGAACCGGGACAATCTCCTGTCCCCCTATGGCGCCTACATTCACGAGCCGCCGTTGGGTGCTGACAGTCGCGACGTGGACACGGGTCTGTCCGTGAGAGATGAACACGTCATGTGCGTCGACTTCGATCTCCGGAATCGGGTCTAGACCCTCGATGTCGAACTGCCCGGAACCGATGAATTCTGTTGGTGCAAGGCTGATGCCCTGCAACCACACATGCTTATCCTTGTTGTCGTACCACTGAAGACCGGCGAGTCCTACGTAGTGGTGCCCGACCTTGTCCGGCCAAGGCTGAACCGCCTCATATCGTTCGATGATCCATGCCGGAAGCGCCCGGTGCGCCTGCCGCCACTTGCGCCACTCTCGTCCGTTCGTGGTGATTGGAAACGAGATGCGTTGCCGGTCGTAAGACCCGTTCGCGAAACGGGCGAACAAGCGATCGTTAAGGTTGTCGAGCGCAGCGCGCGATGCATGCGCCATGCTGCTCGCAATCGTCGCCCAACGGTCGTGCGGGTGGGGGCGCGACATTTCGACGTACACGTTGAAGCCTGTTCCGTTAGGACCGAGCAGCGACGTCCGAGTAGTGAATGTGGTACCCGAAACCCAGCGGTCGACGATCCTCTTCAAATCGGCGCCCTGGCGTGTGGCATGCACAATGCGTGCTTCGAGCGCAGCTCGCTCATCGACTCCTAACGCGTTCGCGATACCGAAGGCTGAGTGACGCGTCATGATCCCACACTAGCCTCGAGCTGACTCGCCCTTCGGTCAGCCACGTGGAACTGCAACAGGAGGGCTTCGCGCCGATAGCCGGGATAATGTGCGATTATCGGGGGCCAGAAAACAGCCCCTTGAAGTGAGATGAGGCTGAGTTGAAATCGGGGCTTCTGAGCACGTAAACGAGCTGAATGCGTTAGGGCTGGCAGCCGGATCATCGACGGCTCTCCCACTCGGCGCGAAGCCTGTCTGCGGCGTCGATGGCCTTCTGAATGGCGTTCTGCTTCCGGAGGATCTTGATCAGTCCGTCGGGGCTGCTGGCCTGCCCGTGCACGCGGAGACCCACGCCGGTCTTGTAGTCGCGGGCGAGATCCCCGATGGGATCGTCGCGGCTCGCTTGCCTCAGCACCCACGTATGGAAGGACGCGGCGGGTTCGGCGGTGGAGGTGGTGTGGACGGTGCTCATGGCGAGTGCCCTTTCGTTGTGTGGTTGGTTCTGATGGGTAATCACCGGGACGGCATGTGGTCATCGACCCGGGTGATCTCTGTCATCGCCCCGACGGTACGCGACCCATCGTTGTGGCTCTTCCCGACGACGACCTCACGACGGTCATCAAGCGCGTGGAAGCGTTCGGGGATCGCGCCAACGTCTTCGTGGCCTTCCCTGACTCGCTCGCTCTCATCGAGCTCAGAGTCGGCGCCGGCACAGGAGACGCTGCGATTCAGCCCGCGCACGAGAACACGTCGATGGCGATGTACGTCGAGTTCCTCGAGCTGCACGATGCACCGGTGAACGTCAGCGTGCCCCTATCGGGGCGGGCGACCGCCCCGAACCGTCCGCAGCAGCTCGCGAGATTGTCGGTCCGCGCCTCTACGGTGGAGTGATGGCGACAGACCTGATCCCCGACGACTACACAGCCACGCTCGAGGAGCTCAAGCAGCAAGTGCATGCCGCACGTCTGCGGGTGCAGCGAAAGGCGAACACCGAGCTGTTGCGGCTGTGGTGGGGCATCGGCCGGACCATCCTGGAACGCCAAGCGGCTCAGGGCTGGGGAACGAAGGTGCTCGAGCACCTTGCCACAGACCTCCGGGCCGAGTTCCCCTCGATGAAGGGGTTCTCTCGCGCGAATCTCTTCTACATGCGCAGCTTCGCCGAGGCGTGGCCCGACTCGGAGGCAATTGTCCAACGACCCGTTGGACAATTGCCCTGGGGCCACGTGATCGAGCTGCTTGACAAGCTCGACGACCAAGACCTGCGCGACTGGTACGCCGCGAAGGACGTGCACCACGGCTGGAGCCGGCCGATGCTCGCGCACCAGATAGCAACCCGGCTACACGAGCGCGAGGCCGCCGCGCCGAGCAACTTCGCCGGCGCGCTCGAGCGACCTGACTCCGATCAGGCGCAGGAGATCACCAAGGACCCGTATGCGCTCGAGTTCCTCGCCGTCGACGGAGATGCCTCCGAGCGTGAGCTCGAGCAGCGCATGGTCGACCGGATCCTGGACACGATGCGCGAGCTCGGTCCGGGCTTCGCGTTCGTCGGCCGCCAGGTGCACTTCGACATCGATGGCGACGACTTCTACATCGACCTGCTGTTCTTCCACGTCGAGCAGCTGCGGTACGTCGTCATCGAGCTGAAGACGACCAAGTTCACGCCGGCAGATGCCGGACAGCTCGGCTTCTACGTCGCCGTGGTCGACGACCGGCTACGCATACACGACAAGCACCAACCGACGGTGGGCATCCTTCTCGTCGCCGGCAAGAACGACACCGTGGTGCGGTACGCGCTCGCGTCGACGACGCAGCCGGTGGCCGTCAGCCGGTACGAGCTCGGCGAGGAGGCGCAGAAGGCTCTGCCGGATGAGGATGCGATCACCCGGGCATTCGCGGATGAGCTGGCGCGGGGCATTGAGGCGGAGGCCGGATCTTGAAACACTGGGGAGCAGGTTCCCTGCAGGGAGCGTGAAGTAGCCGGAGGAGGTGGTTCCCGTGGGCAAGGTGAAGCAGCCGAGCGGTCTGCAGCGCCGCATCGCCGAGGGCAAGGCTGAGCCGATCAGCGAGCTTGAGCGCGAACAGCTCCAGCAGCTGCGCAAGATCTATGTTCGCCGCTTTGGCAAAGAGCCGGGCGCTCCGCGCGTGCGCGAGACAAGTGCATCGTTATGGACAAAGCTCCGCCGGTTGAGAGATATTCGACGTACACGAGGCAAGACAGGAGGCTCGGCATGAACAAGTCACAGAGCGAGAACCGCTCCGGTCGTCGTGTGCCAACCGAGGCTGAGCGTCGTATCGCTGCTCGCATCCGCGTCAACGCGGATCAGGCGCGTAAGGTGGACACTCCCCAGTGGATCAAGGACCTGGCGAAAGCATCCTGACCCGGCGCTGCCCCTGATATCGCCAGCTTCCATGTGGCGATACTCATTATGCGATCGTCCAGTCCCGATCTCGGCAGAGGATTCTTATACCGAGGAACCGAGCCGGCGTCTCAGCAAGCAGTCGCTCTCGGAGCAGATCACCGGGCTCGTAGCCGCTGAGCGTCGACAGCTCATCCAAAGGCGCCACCGCTTCCATCCACGGTTCCGGCCGGCCGCCGATCTGTTCGATCGCGAATGCGATGCCCGTGGCGAGAATGGTGTCCCAGCGAGCGCTTCCCGTGCTCGGCGGTTTCGCGGTCGCCCACGCAGGAAGACCCTCAGTCGGCATCGTGCCGAGCGCTCTGATCCGCCCCGCGATCTCGACGGCATCGCGAAGAGCTGCGGCCTGGTCGCCGGCGAGGAGATGGTTGCGGATCTCCGAGGAGATGCGCTTAGTGGGGATGAGGGCTGGCATGGTTCTTCTGGGTGTCAGTGTATGAGAGCCTCGGGTCTTTGTAACGAAATCGTCGCCGCAGTCATCCTGCCAGTCCCAGTTTCAACTTCTTCGCGAACGCCTCCAGCGTCACGGTGAGCCCCGGTGAGCTGAGCGCGATGTTCACGGTAGGACTGGGCGGAAGAGCATCCTCCGCTCGTTCCCAGAGCGCGACAGCGCGCGCCGGGGGCAGGTCTTTCCGGGCTGCAATCGTGCGGGGCGTGTAGAACACGCCATCGACGTCGGTGTAGCTCGCGTGAATAGCACGAGCCCAGGGTCGAGATTCTGCACGGTTCCCGGTGTTGATCGTGTCGTTGCCTCCAGCATTGACCAACCACGACGAGTCCACGAGGTCGAGGAGCTGCACGTCGCGGACCGAGCTGAAGAGAGTGAAATATGGCTGAGTGCTGCCAGGACTGCCGCCGCCTCTCTCGATGACGCCTCGGTCGCTGAAGCACTCAGCAAGGCATATCAGGAGCACCTGCTGCGTCTGGGCAGCAGGTTGGACAGATATCTGAGGCACCACGTACGTCACCCCGTAATCCGGGTGGACGCCCGAGGGCTCGGGATGGTGATCGAAGCGGCTTCCCGTCGGACCGAACCGGCGGAACTCATGCCAGCGCGACGGATGCGCCCCACCGGCATCGTAGATGCGGCCGAAGGTTGTGCCAGCGGGTAACGTGCGCACGTCGCCGTTGCTGAGCGAAGTCGGGAACCTACTCGAGTCGGGCGCGGGCAACGCGCTCATTGAATCGTGAACGCCTGCTCGGCAAGAGCCACGACGGGGTCGGCTGTCCGGCCTGCGGCGAGCCACGCGGCGGGCGAGAGTTCTCCATCTGCCAGATCCGGGTGCGTGTGCGTGAGGAAGTACTCGACGGCAACGGGGCTCACCGACTCGGGAAGAACTCTGCTGACCTCTCCCCAGCCCGGCAGCTCGCCGTGGTCGGTGAATTGGAACCGCGGGAAGCGCAGGGCTCTGTGGGTTCCGTGCAGCGTGTAGAGCGACCTCTCCCCGCTGCGCTGACGCACCCTGCTCGCCGAGACGCCGAGCAGGTCTGCGACCTCTTCGGTCGTGTACGACTCTGTGAGAAGCTGCTGCTCTCTCAGCGCGGTCCGCACGCTCGGCCGCTCCTTGATCGGTAGCGCGTCGGCAGCCTCGACGAGAGAACCGGCCTCGCGAAGAGCAGAGATCTCTGCCTCTGTCAGCGACGTGTGGCGAGGATCCTCTTCCTTGCCGACTGCATCGTTGAAACCCTGAAGCACGTCGATCAGGTCCGAGTTGGGGAACTTGCTATGGAGCAGAGCGAGCTGCTCACAAAGCGCTACTCCGTCCTCGGTGTCCGTGTCGATCACGTCATGATCAAAACCGTAGGCTTCGTAGGTGACCGATCCCTCGGTCTTTTGTCGCAGGGAAGCCTTCTTGCCGTTGCGTGCACCGGGTGCAATCGTGTTCGGCATTTGTCCTCCTAACGCTTGCTAACTAGTCTAGTGGGCGTTAGGGCGGATTGCTACGGCACATGGCCCGATACCGGCAAGTTGCTCGTGCAGAAGATGCCAGTAGCATCATCCCAGCGGTTGGGGCCCGCGTACTGACGGTCGATCCACGCCCAGGGGTCTGGAGCACGACCGACACGCCCAAGCTCGAATGGCGTGCTCGAGCTGGGAGCGCTTCATACCTGGACCCGTCAGGGCTGGGGGTAGTTGTTCGGGTCAAAGTTGCTCAGCCACTGCTCGGCGCGCTCCACCGCCTCTTCGGACAGGATGTTATCCGCGGTGACAGCGCACTCGTGCCCGCAGCTGGTGCACGTCCAAGAGCCGTTCTCGTCTGTGAAGCCGGGCTGTTCATTGAGATACGTGAAGCACTCATCGCACGACCAGTCGACGTCAGGAAAACGCATGAAATCTCCTCGGGAAACGGGTTAGAACTGGTGGCTTACAGGTACTTCTCCACGTGGTCGGCATCATACTCAATCTCGCCGTTCATCATGTCGATGGCGGCGCCGACGTTGATCTCGGACGCGGACTGCGATATCGCGCAATTGCCGCACTTTGTGCCGACGAAGTCTTCGTCGTAGTCCAGCTCGCCGTTGAACTCCGCGTTGTAGTCGTCGCGTGCATCGTCGATATCGAAGAGCGTGCCGCACTCGGTGCATCTTGCCATAAGAGCACGCTATCGGATCTGCCCACCGGAGCTTGCAGCTTGGATCGCATCGTTGAATTCCGACCGCTTCATACCGGAAGGTTCCGGGAAACAATCTCTTTGACGATCTACCCGACGCGGAGCACCTTCTTGGGTGCCGGGTCGGCGTGGGGAGATCCCTTCGTATAGGTCGCGATCCAGATCATCTGCGTCCGTGGCCGGCCGTTCTCGTCCAAGCCGAGCGAAGGGTATGGTTGCCGGCGCCAGTGACCTCGCACCGACCAGGCTGGTCGTTCGGACTCAGAATGACGAGTGCCCCCGTAGAACTCAGCATGCGAGGTCCCCGGTTTCACGTCGACGACGGTGAGAGCACCGCGGGGAGACGCAGGCACAGCGTCCCCCAGGTGACGTCCCAGCGGCTCGCCGCTGGATTCGGTCACACCACCTTGGGTCATAAGAGCCCAGACAGCAGCGAGAACCTGTTGCTCAGGGTGCTCTTCTTCCCACGAGGGAACGAAAGGCACCCGCCCGGAGAGTTGAACACCCACTTGCTTGATCTCCGTCGTGCTGCCTGCGTAGGTGCGAAGCCGCCACATCGTGCCGCCTTGCCTGAACCAGATGGCACGAACGCCTCGCACCATCCCGTCCGGGAGCGTCATGACCACGGGACGAGCGAACACCCACAGCGCGTTGGTGTGCACCGGCAAAGGCAGCAGCTGCGGTGCGGTATTGAGGCTGTCGACGGCCAGACGCAGCAGGTCATCGCTGATGAGGAACGTCTCCTCGGGTCGATCCGCCGCAGCGCCGACAGTTCGAGCAAGCTCTGAAGCGGCCTTCGCATCAACCACGAAGCCCTTGGATGCAAGCATCGGGGGTCGCCATTTCGGTGGTACCGGGGCGAGGGTCGCAGCGTTGACGGCGCGGTCGCGCCGCCCCAGGGTTGTGAGCGAGCGAGCGATCCATGCGTGACCGGCATCGAAATCCACTGCCATGTACAAGGAGGGCGGAACGTCGCCGTTGGCCTTGTACGAGGCGTAGAGATCTCGAATGGGCTGGAGAGCTCTGGACACAGTGGCGGTATCGATGCTTGCCGCCGGCAGGCCATCGACCGTGCGAAGCTCATGGGTCGTATGAGATGTGCCGTCGTTCTGGCTGCACAAGATGAGAACCGGCGCCGTGGCTTCGGTACGACCCTCATTCAACGTCGCGTAGACGTCGGGGATCAACGCTGTGAGCTGTTCACGGAACCGCTCGCGAGCGAGACCGCGGAGGCGGTACATTCTCCCCGCGCGCGCCGCATTCTGGGCAACGCGAGCTTGCGCACGGGATCGGAGACTGGGTTCCGCGGGGGCATCGTCCGGCACCGGACCAACCCCCAGCGCTCGGCTCAGCCGGCGAAGCGCCTGCGGCGGCAGTCGAGAGGTCTCTCTGAGGTCGGGAAACCCGAGATCATGAAGCACACGCAGCACCCGGTTCGTACCCTGGCCGTGCTGATTGGCGAACTCGAACACGCGCGGCGTCTGTGACTCAGGCAGTCTCGGCATCTTCATGGCCGCACTTGCGTTGCTCGCAGCGCCTCCGAGTGGTCTTGTTCCAGCCTGCACGGCCGTCTTGAGCTTCCTCGCGACAGGCGGCTGAAGCGTGGAGCTCGGGCCCTTCACGAATTCGCCCATGTCTTTGAGCATCCTGAGCGCGACTTTCGCGTCGATCCCCAGCTCTGCTGCGACCTCATACACGCGTGGCTTCGCGGCCATTGCGATCCCTTCCTGTCTGTCCCTTCAGACCCTAGCGAGAGGTACTGACGACTGGGCCCCCGCACAAGGGGGGGTCTTAGTTCCGTGACCGCGCCGACGAGCAGCCCCACTCGCTCAACGAGCGACTGCAGCTTCTGCCCGGTAACCGTGCCGAGCATGCTGCCTATGGGAGGACGGTCATAGCGGACGAGGAATAGACGCGCTCGGTGAGAGCGCTGTATGCGAGGTTGTGTCAAAATTGCAAGCCACTAGATCGTGCAGGAGGTCGAAAGTAATGACTACGGCGAACTGGTGGTCTGTAGGGATTTCTCTGGTGTCAATAGTCGTAGCGGGAGTAGCGTTGGCTCTGAACCTATTCTCGACGGCTGGCACGTACACCGGATCAATCACAGCCGCGGGCGCTCTTTGTGAACGTTGGACCGAGTTTGTGCTCAACGAGCAGGAGAGGGCCGCAGCGGCCGGAGCGGACCCCTCTGAGGTTGACCAAAAGCTGACCATGCTGGGGCAATATGGTGCCGGCAGCCCCTTACGAGAAGACTCCGCTGCAACCGCTCTGTCCAGTCCGACAGAGGAAACCATTGATCTTGCGGCGATCTGTGCCGCTCCGGAGGCAATTCGGCGAATCGGGCTTCGCTGATAATCAGGTTCCCGATGCTACTTCTCTTTGTCAGTAGCGGCAGGAATCCGCGCGATCAGAGCGTTGAGCGTCTCGCGTAGCGTCTGGTTCGCCGAGCGCTCCTCGACGAGTTGCTTCTCCGTGACCTCGTTCGGATCACCAGGACAACACGACAACGCCCGGCACGAATAGCACGAGCACAACCACAGCGAGCGCGCCCCAGGCGCACCATGAGCCGCGCCCACCACGACTACGCCGCGACAACGCGAGCACAGTGCATGCAACCCCAACCGCGAGCGGCGGCCACGACAGCCAATAGCCGACCACTGGCACAAAGCTGATTGCATAGGCGGCGAGGCACAACGACAGACCGATCACAGCCGGCGCGTTCATACGTTCGACTGATGTAGTCATGGTTGTCCTTCGTTTATCGTGGCTGATCATGTCGCGCATGCAAGCGCCGGTTTCAGCCGCGGCCGCGTCTGGCCCGCGCGCCGAACGCATCGAGTGCAGCGAGGATCTCCGGCGCCTGCCAGGTGCGGTTGCGGCGCGCTGTGCTCGTCTGCGTGAGAACCGTGGCGTCGACCAGTTTGTCGATCGCGTTCTGCGCGGCAACCTCGCTGATCTCAAGCTCTGCCGCGACGGTCCTCGTGTTCACGACCGGCTGGCGCAACAGATACGCCTTGAGCCGGTGCACGGACGAGTCGCTTCGAGCCACGACCTGGCTGTCCCAGCGCTTCGCTGTGGCCCTGATGTCTGTGACGAGAGCGCGGCTGTGCTGAATGGCGGCGAAAGAAGCCTCTGCCACCGCGGTGACGATGGCCTCTGGTCGCCCGGCTCGGTACTCGGTCAGCGCGCTGAAGTACGCGTCGAGGTCGTGCAGGAGTCCTGCTGAGACGGGCACGGTGACGTTGCGGGTGAGCCGTCCGTGGTGGAGCATGCCCTGTAAGAGCGCACGGCCGGTCCGGCCGTTGCCGTCGGGGAAGGGGTGGATGGTCTCGAACTGCGCGTGCGCGATCGCGGCCTGGATGAGCACCGGCACATCGGTGCGGCCGGCGAACGCGAGCATGTCTGCGATGAGCCCGGGCACTCGAGTGTGATGCGGGGGAACGAAGGTCGCAGCGTGAGGGGAAATACCTCCGCCGCCGATCCAGACCTGTTCCTCGCGCCAGTGGCCGACATACTGGGGCGCAGTATCGCGCAGCAGTGCGTCGTGCATGGCGAGGATCGACGTGTCGTCCAGTCGGTCGGACAACGCGATCGCGGCCTTCATGGCGTTGACGTTTGCCACGACAAGGCGCGCGTTGTCGGAGCGGGACTCGCCGATCTCGGCGAGGGCGACCTGCTTGGCACTCGAGGTGAGGTTCTCGACCTCCGAGCTGGACGCAGACTCGGTGCGAAGCAGGATCGAGGCAAAGGGTGCAGTGACCGTTCCGGCTTCGGCATCGAACCGGGCGAGCTCCTGGCTCGCGTCATCTGCCAGAGCAATCGCCTCGGCGCTGAGGGCAACCTGTGCGTCGGCAATGAGCGCAGGAACAGCAGCGCTGTAGTCGCCTCGAGCCTGGAGCAGGGCCCGGCGGGAGGCGACCTCGTCACCGGTTCGCACCCACGGATACGGTTCGTAGCTGATCTCGGGCCAGCCGGGCGCCAGCTTGCCGCGCTCGCGCTCTTCGTTACCCGTGGTCATGAGGAAAGCTTACCAAAGGCTAGTGACATAGCCTTTGGTATAAATGGGGAACTTATAAGCGGTCAGTGGAACAGGCGTGTCTGATGCCTCGGGCTTGGCATCGCACCGAATAGTGCTGCGGGATCACTGAGCGACCCATACCTTGTCCCAGTGCGCGTCCACGTCCGTTGTTGATCGCCGGTCGCTCACCGCGAGAGCCATGTTCGCTCCGCCCACGACATACAGCACGGCACTCTGACTGCGTTCGGTGAGCACATCGTCGAGCTTGTGCAGGAGGCGCCGGATGTCGTCGGCGCCGAGGTCTTTGCTGCCGGCTATCAAAGCTCCTTCAGGTTTGAGCGCTCCAGTACGATTCCGCGATGCAGTAGCGCGGCGGGCGTGGCGAGAACCGACAAGGTGTACCAGCCGTCGTCGCGGATCGAGCCGCCGAACGGGGCCCATGCCTCATCGAGACGAGCCTCACGTGCCCATGCAGGCGTAGCTACGGGCACATCGGCGCTCTGGCAGCGCCAGGCGATAAGCCCTTGCAGGAGCGCATCCCAACGCGGATCACCGGTGCTCGCCGGTTCTCGCACGAGATCGGAGAGGTGACTGTCCGGGAAGCTCAGCACGGCGTGGATCATGACCCGGGCGACAAGCTCGCGTCCGCGGAGGTCATCCTCCTGGAGTTGGCGCACCTGCTTTGCGACCTCGAGCGCGAGAGAAGCAGCTGTGCCGTGATGCGGCGCGTCAGGTTGTCGGTTGAGCTGCTCTTTCGCTGTCGGGATGGGGAGGCGACGCTTCGTGCTCATGTTGGATCTATCTGAGATATCTCGTGGTAGTGGCGGTGCTCGGTGGTCGTATCGGGCCCCGATGACTACGACGTGATGTGTTCCTGGCGGGAAGCACCAGCTAATCAGTCCCCGGTCGAGAGGTGTCGGCTTGCGCGGAGCGCCACCCGCTTGATGCGTCGTCGAAGTCTTGGAGCCAGCTGTTGACCTTTGTGGAAGCGTCTTGGCCGGCGAGTTGTTCGAGTCGCCTGAGCATCGGCAACCGGACGAGGCCGCTTTCATCGCGCAGATATTCCGACACGATCACGTTTGCGGCGACCTTGCCCATGCCGCCGAGCTCAGTTCTCTCTGCACAGATGCGGTGCATGGTCTCGGCTACGTCGAACGGATCGCTGGTCAGCATGAGCAATCCCACGTCGGTCGAGTCCTTCGCGCGCAGGCGATAAGGCCGGTCGTCGTACTGCTTGATCCGGTCGCGGATCTTGTACGCCTTGGCGACCAGCAGTGCTGCGTGCCCGGCCACCATGATCTCGGTGGATTCTTGATCCGGGTCCCCGGGCAATGGCAGCAGCCCCATCGGCGACCTGTCGTAAAGCGCGAGCTCGATGCCCTCGGCCTTCGTGGCAGCATTCTTCTGCCCGGCGATGCGAGCAGCGCGCCGGCCTGCACCTGCGTAGGCCTCGGGAACGATCAGGTCGATCGTCGTGCGCTCGACCTGCCTGGTCCCCGATTCGCTCGTGTAGCCGTAGATGCCCGGGCGATCAGGATGCGCAGGTTCGAGACCGGCTGCCGCCATCAGGTCGCGGATCGCTGGTTCGCTGGCGACGAACTCGGGGTTCACCGCGAGGTCGGCGTCCTTGGTCGACTGCATCTCCATCTCAGGAATAGCGCTCTGCACCCGGGCGAACACAGCGTGCGCGCCGATCACGGTGAGCGACTCGCGGAACGGTTCCAGGTGGCGGATCGTATCTATGAGGAGCCGGCGCGAGAGTCGCGCGCTTTCGGCGTCGTCGGCGAGATCCTGGACGAACCCTCCTGCGGGTGCCCGGCGTATGCTTCCTCGTGGAGGGCGCACGTTCTCTTTCTCGGTCATGCCGCTGGTCTCTTTTCTGCGTTGCCAATTGCTTCGAGCAGGTCGAGCCCCACGTCTGACTGGCGATCTGGGGAAGCGATGGTGTCGATGATCGACCAGTCTGGACTCATCACAGAGAGCGTGTTCACTCGCTCGACGAAGCGCGAGGCATTCTCGGTCAGAGGCAACGTGTATACCGTGCCCCGTGCGCCCTGCATGGGCTGTGTGTGCCACGGCTGCTCGAAGCCGGCGTCGATGTAGACCACAGGCCAGAACGACTGCGGGCCGCGCTCACTCCAGCCTCCGTAGAAGCCTTCCAGCGCCGAGAACGCGTACGTGGTGCCGCTGCTCTCCAGAAGCTCAGCCATCTCGCCGAGATCGGCAGTCACCGCTCTCGCGCCCACTCGTGCTGCGACAGGTGAGACCTGGGCGGCGACGCGGTAGACATCGAAGCGCTCGTTGAGAGAGGGGTCGACGAGGATCGCGGCCAGAATCTGATCGTCGGTGGACTGCTCGAGAAGATCCGGTCCGGGCTTGAAACCGAGCGTGCGCAGGAGCTTCACCACGGTGCCGTAGGCAGGATCTACCTGGCCACTCTCTATGCGTGAGAGCGTGGCCGCGGAGACGCCAGAGATTCGGGCGAGCTCCTTCTGGGTGAGCCGGCGATAGCGACGCGCCGTGCGCACGAGCTCTGCTGCACTGTCCATGACGCAATCCTCCTCTCGTGATTCCATATTTGCAACCACGCGAAGGTCAGCTGATGCCGGACGGGATGTTTCTTCAGTTCCCGGCCGCAGAGTGATAGCAGCGGCGAGTCCAGCAGCTTGCGCGACCCGGGTTGCCGGCGTAGTCATGGAGCATGAGCGACAAGATGAGCTGGGAAGAGTTCCAGGCCTCGTACGAGCCGCAAGAGGGCGAGATCACTCCCGATGTCTTCGCCGCTTATCTGCGGTACCTCTCGGACGGCAGGTGGAACGGCGAAGCGCACGAGTCCGAGCAGGCGCCTGAGCCGGAGTAGGTGGAGTTCAAGCCCCTCGGCGGGCTCGCGCACTTACCCCCAGCACGGGGTCTGGTGGCTTCTCCGGCTCGGAGCGTTAGATAGGGAGCCTCCCTACCCGAGGAGCACCATGACGCCCGATCATGACTCCGCGCTCTGGTGTGCCCGCACCAAGGCGGACTACCTTCTCCACAAGCTGCCCGTCGAGCAGATCGCCTACCTCGGTGACGGCTTCCCGTGGAACGTCACCGTCGAGGACCTGCAGTTGGCCGCCGAGCATCTGAGCCCGGTGCAGTGCCGGGCGCTGCAGGCCAGCCATGAGCTCGGCTTGCTGGACGGTGGGTAGGGCAGGGGATCGGTTCTACCGCACGCTCAGGACAACAGCTTCGCGAGCAGCTCAGCGGCACCCTTGGCGTCCAGTTCGAGGATCTCATCCTCGGGCACGCCGAGGCCGGTGAGCTGCTTGACCAGGAAAAGCGGCACAGACTTCTTGGGGCGCGGTGCCTCAGGCTCGCCGCGATCAGGCTTCACGCTGTCTTTGACACACGCCCAGAACTCATCCTCTGTTACCTGAAGCTGATCGCGCAGGATGTGCTTCCAGAGCGCTTGCGAGTACGTCTCCCCGTTGACGGGGCGCGAGATCCTCGTGCGCAGTATGTCGCCGTTCCACAGAGTGAGTTCCCACGTCTTGTGGTGGCGGATCTTCTGAGCGCGCGCGGTCCGGACGAGAACCCAGCCCTCGATCTCGCAGAACGCGTCGAGGTCCTTCTTGGTGCCAGGCGGGTGCTTACTCACCTCCGGCCGACATCCAGTCCTTCAGCTGCTCGTCCGACGACAGCCGCACCAGCTGCACGAGACCCCAGGCATCGCGGTGGTTCGGCGCGTACTGCAGCCGCTCGTCCCAGTCCTCGGCGTACTCGCGCAGTGCCTCGACGAGCTCGTCGAGCGCATCCGTGATCGTGGCGCCTTCCGATGCAAACGGCCGGCCCTCCATCGTCGCGATCACGATGCCGTCCTCGCGGGTCACAGACACCCGAGACGACACGGTACGCGCGAAGTAGTCCCGGAGACGATCCACAGCAGTGACCGCGACAACGTCGTTGTCCCGCTGGAGCGTGACGGTGCGGCCGCGCTTGGCATCGTCGAACACGTCCTTGAGATGCGTTCGCGCCTGCGTGTAGTTCGGGTAGTCCGCGACAAGCGACATGATCTCGGCCTTTCCAGTACCGTGCGTACTCCACGTACGTCACGTACTCAGTATACGCTGGGGCGGTTGCCTTGGCTACCGCAACTCAGGATGCTTGACGCGGCCGCAGCTGCCGCAGACTCGGTATCCGATGGAGGCCTCCGAGCCGCACTGCATGCACGGCTGCGAGAGCAGGAAGGCGAGCTTCTGGCGCTGGTCCTCGGCGCGCGAGTGAGCGAGCCAGAACCAGAAGATCGTCCAGCCGATGGACCAGGTCAAGCGCAAGATGCTGCCAAAGCCGTCGCCTGCTTCCCACTCGCCAGGGACCTTGAAGAATTGCATTAGAGCGATGAGCGCGGCGATCACGCCGAAGATACGGAAGATGAGAATCATGGTTGGACCTAACTGAAGCATTGACCGCACGCGATGCCGCGACGGCTCTGATCGTTGATTGATGCTGCTATTGGGGAATGGAGGATTCGAGGTGGTGGCCGAGGAGCCTGGTGCTCAGACGCAGCGGCGCCTCAGGCCGTAGATCGCCGCGTCAGAGGTCGCGGGCGACCAGCCGGGGAGCTGCTCAGCAAGCGGCTCCGGAGTGTTCATCAGCGAGCCGGGACGGGAGCGGCTGTAGCCCCAGTCGCCGGTGCGCTCGGTGATCTCTTTCAGCCGGCGCGTGAGCGTGTGCCGGGAGACCGGCACCTCGCGCGGGTAGCGCTTCCGCATCCAGTGCCGGTAGAGCTCGTGCAGGAACGTTCCGGGCAGGAAGTCCCAGGCGAATTCGGGCTCGAAGGTCTTCCAGAACATCGCCACACGGCGCGAGTCGCGCGACTGCGAGGATGTGCTGTTGGCAGCTCGTGAAGCCACAGCAGCTCGGGCTGGGTCTTCCAGCTCCAGAGCAGAGCTGATCGCCGACCAGAGCGGCGTCGACTCGGGATTGGCTCGCAGCTCGTCGACGTAGGAGTCGAACAGATCGTTCACGGCTTCGCGGGCGGTGTTCAGGCTCACGAGGTCGTCGAATCCGACCGGGCGGTCGACGTCGATTCGGCTCAGGTGAACGAGAGCGGTGGTGAGGGTCTTCTGGTCTAGAGGCACTTCTCTTCTCCTTCGTTGAGAACGAACAGTGGGCTGGGTTCAGCTGGGCAGCACAGGGCTGGAGAGCGCACAGCGCAGTCCCGGACACCACCCGTGCCGGCTGTGCCGGCTGCAGCACCGGAACGGAAGGCCGGTGATGCTCGAGGCGCGAGCGCAGAGCCTTTCATTGCAATAAATGCAATGGTTTCGGGGCACGGATAGCCGCGCACCCGCTACTCTCGACGTGTGCACGCGAGGAAGCGCAGGAGGCGATCGAGAGATGGCACAGCATGACGACCCCCTCGACGGCCTCATGCCCGAGGACGACAGCTACAGGACTTGTCCGGTGTGCGGCAGAGACTGTGCTCCTGAGGTGATCGATACGGGCAGCAGCGTCCGCGTCGCGTTCTCGTGCCCTGAGCACGGCGCGCATTCGATGGTCGACCCGTTCACCGAAGAGCTCTGAGCAGGGCAGCTCGATAAGGGTTGCAGCTGCCCACGAGCAGCGCAGTTGACACCCATTCAGGGGTGCTCAGCGCAGTCTTGAGGGGGAAATCAGCGAAATGTACCACCGGATGTACCCGTTTCGCTTTTCCTGCTCAGAGGGCAAGAAGTGCTGGTGAGCATTGTTTTCTGAAGCTCAGGCGTGGATTTTGTGTAACCGGTGGATTTTGCGAAAGGGTACGCCGCTGCGGGCCTTCTTGCTTGATATTTCAATGAAGTAGAGAGAAATAGAGAGAGATGTACCCGATGTACCAGCAAAAGTCAGAAACTCCACACGTGTGCGCGCATGCGCGCACACGCATAGGGTTTAGCGGAAACACCGGTACATCGGGAACATTTGCCTGATTGTGCACAGCTATCCCCGGTCAGCGAGCAATTCGCAAGTACCCGTTTGCGATTTGCTGCCGGTTACACGGAGGCGCGGGCGCTGTGGTGCGGCCGTGCGATATTGGCCTTGACCGGGTGTTTTCGCGTTCAGCACGGCGTACCAGCGAAACGGGTACATTTGCTCGTTCGCGGTGGTTCCAGGGCCGTGGATCGTCCTACCGGATGCTATCGCCGGCACTCGAGCCCTGACGAGCTACTCGAGGTAGACCCGGGCAGTTGGCGTACCCGGGGCGACCTCCGTGAGCCCGTTGTCGCGAATCGTGACGACACTCGGGTCTTGCGGATCACCGACTTCATCGGCGAAGCTCGTCTCACTGATGCTGAGCCCGGGGTCTTCGGCCCATGCGCGGCGAACGCTCTCTGGCTGGCCGAGCTAGCTCCTTGAGCCAGTCAATCTCTTTATTGCACACGAGCATCGACTACGTGTCGTCCACCACGTGGTGTGCCTCGGCATGCAGCAGCTTCGGGCGCCTTCGCCTGAGGCAGCCAGCTGCCGGATCTCGCCCTAGACGACCTCGTGAAAGGTGTCCGCGTGAATGCGCCGAACCGTCGGCAACCTACCGGATATTGAGTTCTCTCGATACAACTGTGTCGTTTGAAGACACTGCCACATCGACACGGTATGACCCTGCCACATGCTCCCACCGGCCGGCATTGGTCGACCACTGTCGAAACGAACGGGGCTCAATAGGAATCTCGATGGGTAGACGGTCTCCCTCGGCCACTTTGTGTTTAGAGAATGCGACAAGTTTCCGAGGCTCGTCACCATCGGCCAGCTTCAGGTAGATCTGCACGACCGCCGTCGCCGCGCGGGTGCCGGAATTCACGAGTTCCGCAGTCACGAGCGCTCCTTGGCGATTCTGCTGCATTTGAACGTTCTTGATCTGCACCTCGCCGTAAGACAATCCGTGGCCGAAGGGGTAAAGCGCTGGCACCCCTGAATGCTCATGGTGGCGGTAACCGATGCGCCCTTCATCCGCATAGGTGAATGTTCCTCCGGACCCGGACCAGCCTGCGCCGCCATCGCCCTCGTAGCCGAGCTCAACGGCGTCTTCGATTCGTCGTGGGATGGAGAATGGAAGGCGACCACCTGGATCTGCATCGCCGAAGAGGACGTCACCAACAGCTGCACCGATCTCCTGACCGGCATACCCGATAAACATCTGGGCAGCGGCCCCGTCTGCAGGAGTGAGATCTACCGCTGCCCCGGCGTTTACGAGCACGATAGTGCGCGGGTTGCATGCGATCACGCGTCTTACCAGCTCGGCTTGCTGGCCCGGCAGCTCCATGCTTGGGCGGTCGCCGCCTTCCATCTCATACTCGCCGCCGGTACCGACGACGACGACAGCGGCATCTGCATCTTCGGAGAGAGCAACTGCTTCCGCCATCGGGTCGTCCGCCTGGGGCGCGTGCATGCCAAGAATGACACCGGCTGTCGCGGACTTCTCGGTCCGTGTCTCGAGATCGACGACCACGCGATATCTCTTACCGGACTCTAGGTGTAGCGAATGCAACGTCTCAGCGGAACCCCTGCCGAAAAAGTGCGGTCCGCCGCCTTCAGCATCGTCCGAGTCGAGAATGATCTCTCCATCGATCGTGGCCACTGCATGGCCTGCACTGACCATTCCGAAAGTGTACTCCCCAGTAGCCGGCACAATGAGGTCTGCCGTGGCTCGCACCGATGTCTCGGCCATTGGGACTTCTGGGAGAGGCGCTCCGATCCATGTCAGCTCCAGTTTGCTGACCGTTTCCGTGCGGACTAGTTCTCCCCTGCGGAAGTACTCGAGCGTTGCCCCGGAATGACCGTCGACACTGGTGAGAACGGAACGCGTCAACACCGGTGCGAATCGTGAGATGGAGCCGCCCTCTGCGTGCAGAACTTCGATCTTGTGCCCCGCTGCGGCTTTGATTCCGTCGAGCACGTTGACTTCGTGTGCTGGGTTGACGAGGGACGACCCTCCGCCCTGGATCGCTGTTAGAGCAGCCTTGGGGCCGACGACGGCGAGGCGCCTCAGTTCCGACCGTTTCAGCGGAAGGATGCCGTCGTTCGATAGCAGAACCATACCCTCGATGGCGGCGTGCCGGACCAATTCGCGATCCGCGGGATCGTCGACGGATGTTTCCGCGCCGGGAGTACGATCGAACGCACCGACGCGGCGCGCCAGCTTGATGACCCGGTTCGCTTTATCGGACACCGTCGCGTCGGCAACAGTGCCATCATGAATGCGCTCTTCCAAGTGATGACCGAAATAGTCCGGCGGTCCTGGCATTTCGATGTCAAGACCGGCGTTTGCCGCGTCGACAGAAGAGTCCACGCCGCCCCAGTCAGAGATTACGACGCCGTCGAAGTCCCATTCGTCCTTCAGGATTCCCGAAAGCAGACGGTGGTTGGCAGAACAATGTGTCCCGTTGAGCTTGTTGTATGCAGACATGACGGCCCAGGAACGACCGTCACGAACTGCCATCTCAAACGGGAGGAGATAGACCTCACGAAGCGGCCGTTCCGCAACCTGCACGTTGACACTTTCGCGTTCGATCTCGGAATCGTTCACGACGAGATGCTTCGGGACGGCAGCGACACCACCGTCCTGAAGTCCACGCACAACGGAGCGAGCAAGCGCTCCGGCGTGGAAGGGGTCTTCGCCGTAGCACTCGAAATTTCGCCCTGCCAGGGGATACCGGTGCAGGTTGATAGTCGGACCCAGCAATACGTCTGATTGCTTTCGGCGGCACTCCTTGGCGAGAAGAGTCGCAAGCTCATATGCCAGTTCCGTGTTCCATGTGGCCCCAACGGAAGATCCAGACGGGAAGCACACGGACGTCGACCCGTGGAAGGAGTCGCCCCGAGCGCCGTTGGAACCATCCGTCATTTTGATCGATGAAAGTCCGACGCGTGGAACTGCCGGTGTCGTCCACGGGCCATCACCCGAGGTCAATGACAGTCGTTCTTCGAGCGTGAGGTCTGCGGCTGTCAGTTCGATGCGATGCGAGCGCTGATCCTCGTTGTTGTCAGTCATGAAACTCTTCCTGGCTTGAGCTGTGATGACGCGATTTAGTGTTCGTCAATCGCGGAGGTCGAGCCACGCAACCTGTTCTGGTGATAGCTCAATTCCGACAGCGTCCATCGACGAAGTGGCTTCCGAGAGCGTACGGGGGCCAAATAGCGCGAATGTCGGGAACTGTTGGTGAAGCACATATGCGAGCGCGACTGCAGTCGACATAACACCGAGCTCAACCGCAAGCTTGCGGCAGCGGTCCAATCGTTCGAAGTTCTCCTCGCTGTAAAAACAGCGCACAAGTTCCGGGTCCGACGTGTTGTTCCGGTCGGCACGGGCGAAGAATCCTCGAGCTTGCGATGCCCACGCAAATACCGGGATCTGTTCGTCGCTCAGCCAACGCTTCGAAGCATCGTCCGTCACGTGCTCACATCCTGCCCAGGGCAGTTCTATCGCTTCCGCGAGGCCGAAGTGATTGCTGAGCGCGGTCATCGGCTGTTTGCCACCGGCACGTGCATAAGCGTTTGCCTCTTCGAAACGCCGGCGGCTCCAGTTCGACCCACCGAACGCGCGGATTGTTCCCGACTGGTAATAGCGGTCGAGCACGTCGACAAATTCGCCCACTGGGATGTCCGCGTTGTCTCGGTGCATGAAGTACATGTCGAGGTAATCCGTCTGCAGGTCCTCAAGCGTTTCGAGCAGCTGGGCTTCGAGATCTTCTGGTGTGCAGTAGGGGGTGTGGGCCCCCTTACCGATGACAAACGCGTCCTCCCTAACGCCTCGATTGGCCATCCATTGGCCGAGGAGCTTCTCCTGCAGCCTGTCGTTGTACTCATACGCAGTATCGAAGGCGTTGCCGCCGTGTTCGAAGAAGTCGTCCCACATCACGCTCCCGTGTATGAGATCGGGTTGATTGTCGCATCCCATGACGAGGCGAGAGATGCGCTTATCGCTTTCGGGGATCGTCCCGTATCTCATCCGCGATGATCTTTTCTTCAATCGCCCGCCGCGGGTCGGCCGAACGTCGGCATGGCGACACTCGAACGGATAGGCCACTCCTGCCGCAGTGCGCCAGCGGAACTGCGTGCGCGCTATCGCGATCGAATTCTGCGCCCAGTCATTATTCGTCTTTCCAGAGCGAACGAGATCGGCAAAGGCGTCTGCTTCAAGGGCGTACGAGTTCGCCGAGCGCACCTCGACGCTATGCGGCTCTTCTCCAGCCACACTCAGCAAGATTTCGGCGGCCTCGCTTGGAGCCGGCGCCCAGGGCTGCTTGAGCTCGATAAATCCAGTGGACCCTGTGATGCGAACGTGATGCTCCTGCTGTACGGCGATGCCAGCGCGCAGATGCACAGTGATGCCATCGGGGAAATCGGCGTGAGCTGTTGTAACCAGATCCACTCCCTCGTCAGAGAGTTCCGCCGTTGCGAGTATCTCGCGAGGCTCGGTGAACGCGCCTGCACGACCGTTCGCGCCTGCAACGACCTCCATAGCGAGGGAGATCGGGTAACCTCCGACATCAAGAATTGCTCCGCCTGCTCGTTCGGAATCGTATAGACGAGCTACTGATCTATCGGCGTTGAACGTATACGTCGCTTTGACATGTCGTACGTTTCCGATCGCTCCTTTCGCGATCATCTCGAGCATCTGCTGGATCTGCGGGTGAAAGCGATACATGTAACCTTCAACGAGGACTCTTCCCTCGCGGCGGGCACACTCGATCATGGCCATGGTGGTAGCGGGGTGGGGAGACAACGGCTTCTCACAAAGGACGTGTTTCCCGGCCTCCAGCGCTTTGATGGCCCATTCTGCGTGGTCCGTGTGCGCCGTAGCTATGTAAACCGCGTCGATCTCGGGATCGGCAAGGAGCGCCTCGTAGCTGATGTGCGCTCGTGCGAGGTGGTTGTTCGCGAAGTCCCGGGCGCGGCCCGCATCTGAGCTGGCAACCGCCACCAGCGCGCCTTTGGAGCTAGTCTTCAGCGCCTCAGCGAACGTTCCCGCGATCTCGCCTAGCCCGATGATCCCCCATCGCAGTTTCCCGGTCTCGTCCATTTTGTCTCCTTCGTGCTCTTGAAAGGTTTTGCCGCGCTATCGCGTGAGCGCCTGCGTGGGGTTTAGTGCGTATGGTGCGTGCCAGAGCGCAATGTCGCTGAGCGGCAGGACGGACTCATGCACGTTCACTCCGATGTTGTTGCGCAGGAACTCGCGTCGCCGTTCGATCCGCTCCCAGAACTCGGGAAACCCGGCGGAGAGTTCGGTGCGAAGCTCACCGTCTGCAAGAGCGATTCCGTCTTCGATGTTTACGTATTGGTTCTTGCGCGGCACGACTGGAATCACGTCGCACTGCAGCAATGAACCAGATCTGAGTGGCACATCGCTTCCTGCTTCGAAGGCGGAGTTCGTCCATTCCTCGAGATGGAGGTGGTGGCCGGGATTCAATGAGAACTCGAAAACCGTTTCGTCACGTACGCGATCCACATCTTCGAATACCGCTCCAGTAGTGCGGTCAACTTGGACCGACTCCCACCATGTGCTGACGACATCGAAGTAGTTCCGGATAAGAGGGTCGAACGTGTTTGCGTTCTCGCCCGTGAGATCGTCAGCGCTTGCTGCCACCGCACCGGCTCGGCAGGTGAGCCCGCCTCGCAAGCCGAAAGCGATCGTGAAAGCATCTCCAAGCGAAGCCGTGTTCCCAGTTGCACTGTAGAGCCCCTGGCGGGGACCGAACTGCATCATGGCGTGGCAACTGTGCGGTAGCCCTGCATCACGCAGTTCGTCTGCGACGACATATTCCGGAACGCCTACGGCTATTGCTGCCATTGCGCGCTGCACCGATTGCGCGGTGATAGATGCCGCATATTCGAATCGCACGATCTCTTCCGCTGTCGAGCTTGTGCGGAGACCTGCTCGAGGATCGGTGAACAGAGCCTGTGCGTTCACGACGTCACCTGTCGATCCGACCAGTTGACGCAGAGTGTCGACGAGGTAGGCAGGTGCCATGATCGCATGCTGGATGTCTTCGACATAGCCGACATTCATCGCCTTACCACCTGCGACGCCCACGCGAATGCCAGGCTCAACGCCCGCCTCGCGCAGGATCGCAGGCAGCGAGGCTGGCTGGTCACGCTTCTGTCCTGCGGGGCTGAGGGCTTGCCACAGCACGATCTTGGTGCTCAGGAGCGAGGCCGGCTCTTGGTGAAGGTTCTCGTTACCCAAGAGCAACGTGCCGAGTCCCGTGCTTTGGAGGACGAAGATCGCTTCCTCGAACCTTGGATCAAGCCCTGTTAGATAGCAAAGGTCGGCAAAGCTCTCCCGGTCACCATAGACGATGAGCGCATCAATTTCGTGCGCGTCGAAGAGCTCCTGAGCAGCTGCAATACGTGCCGCATAGGTTTCAACCGGGATGAGCCCCGGCCGCGTTCCGACAACCACATTGGGAATCGGAAGATGTGTCAACTGCGCCATGTCAAGTTCCTTATCTGCGTTCGAGTACTTAGAGAAAGTCGACGTGCGAAAGCCGGTCAGGGCGATCTAGCGTTTCGATCAGATCGCGTACGACGGGCACGCTCCACGCGATGTTCCGTGCTATTCCCGCGTTAGGAGTGTCATCTGGCTGGTGGAGTTTGTGCCAGTTATTGAAGGTCAGAAACGCAGTTGGCACCCCTTGAACGGCAAAGGACATATCGTCAGTGCCCTTTGTCGGTGGGAAACGCGTTGCTACTGTCGTCGAGGCTCTGGTTCGTTCCACACTCGCTCGAATCTTCGAGTAAACAAGCTGTTCGAACTCTTCCGGTCCGCTCGCCAACTCGATATGGTCACTGTCACCGAGGCCATCGATGTTCAGCACGAAATCGAGCTCCTGCAGGCGTTCTGATCCCACTTCATCGACATACCGACGTGAACCACCCAGGTGCCACTCCTCGCCCGTGAAGAAGGCGAGGTCTACGGTTCTTTGGGGTTGGTTAGCTGACAGATCCCGTGCCAGGTTGAGGAGTGCAATTGTGCCGCTTCCGTTGTCGTAGGCGCCGGGAGTATTCCAGAAAGTGTCGTAGTGGGCGCACACGAGAACACGGCCCGTTCCCGAGCCGGGGATTGTGACGGTGACATTGTCGCTGGTCATGTCAGATGTTGTGCGACAGTCAGCGTTGACCTCAACCTGTACGGTCTCGCCTTGTTTGATGCGGTCGATGATGGCCGCCCCGTCCCATTGGGAGATCGAGAGGTGAGGCACCGTACTGTCGGACCCGGAGGGTAAGGGCTGCGGTGCTGCGGGGCCTTTGTCACGGACGTGGAGGAACGCAAGAACGCTCCCTTGATCGTCGACGACCGATAGGCGCTTCCACAGCTGCGAATCTCCCCATATTCCCTGATTGCCTAGGAATACGACGCGTCCCGTTACCGGTCCTCGTGTGCCGTTGCTCCAGAGCATGGGCCAGCACACAAGTTTTTCTTCCCAAGGATGGGTGACCGTGACAGTAGCCGTCGCTCCGGGGTGCCATCCGGGAAGCGCCACCGGCATGCGCGACGCGGTGAGGCCGACCGCGTTTAAACGGTCTACGAGCCACTTTGCTGCTTTCCCAATCCCGTAGCCGCCGTGGAACCTATTGCCGAGCTCTGTCAGTTCCGTGAGTTCGGCAAGCGCCTGATCCTGATCCATTCCGTTTAGTCCTTGAGTGTTTGGAAGTTGCAGTGTCATTTGATAGATCCCGCCATTAGCCCGTTGACGAAGTATTTGCCGAGCAGGAAGTACACGATCGCTGTGGGCAGTGCTGTGAGGATTGCGCCTGCCATGATCACGTTCCACTGCACGGAGAACGTGCCCGATAGGTTGTTGAGTGCCACGGTGATCGGCTGCGACCCGGGGTTCGGCACGATGACAAGGGCGAAAAGGAACTCGTTCCAAATGCTCGTGAATTGGAAGATGATCCCCACGACGAAACCTGGGATGGAGATTGGGATGATTACTCGCCAGAAGGTCGACCAGAACCCCGACCCATCCATCGACGCGGCTTCGATGATTTCATCCGGCACCGTCGCGTAGTAGTTCTTGAAGATCAGCGTTGTGATGGGAATTCCGTACACAATGTGAGTGAGGATGAGGCCGAGGATGTTTCCGTACAGTCCGATGAAGTTCAGCGTCTGAACCAGCGGAACAAGGATCACTTGATATGGGATAAACATCCCGAGAAGCATGAAGATCATCGTGCCGTTCGCGTACTTCGGCGGGAACTTGGCCAGAACATACCCGTTGATTGACCCGATGCCCACCGAGATGAGGGTTGCAGGAATCACGAGGATGATGCTGTTGCCAAGGCTGCCGCGCAACTGAGTCCATGCCTGGCTCATCCCGCTCAGACTGAACTCGGGCGGCAACAGCCACATTTGGCTCAGTTGCGCATCCTCAGTCGTCTTGAACGCGTTGGTGAGCACCACATAGAGCGGAAGCACGACGAACACCGCGGCAAGCGCCAACACGACGAGGGTGGCAATCTTCTTGCCTCTGTCCGCCTGCCAGCGACCCTTTTCATGCAACCGTTCTGGAGACCGGAGCCGCTGTGAAGGGACGACGGTTTGCAAGGTCTCAGACATCACTGCCCGCCTTCCGGTATGTGCGCGTCAGGTATGGCACGACGATGATTGCTATCAGTACGAGAAGCACGATCGCGGCGGTTGCAGCGGTGTTGTAATTCAGAGCGCGGAACATCTCCTGGTAGATGAAGATGCCGGGCACATCGGTGGCGAACCCAGGGCCGGTCCCACTCATCACGTAGACGAGGTCGAAGATCTTGAGAGCTGTAAAACCGAGGATGACGAGTAGGGAAACCGTGATCGGCTTAAGGAACGGCAATGTAATGTGCCGCAGCGTTTGCCAGGCGGACGCACCGTCAACCTTGCTTGCTTCGATCACCTCGCCCGGGATTGATCCGAGTCCAGCGAGATACATAGCCATCGCAAAGCCTCCGAACTGCCAACATGCCGCGATGACTACCGGGATCAACGCCGCCGGAATTCCGAACTGTGTCTGCACAGCACCAAAAGGGGGGATTATCTTGGCTACCGCGTCGTTCACGGCGAAGAACACCTGGGGATCGCTCAGCCATCGCGGCCCAAAGTCATCGATCCCGACTGCGCGAAGCGCGTCGTCGACGCCGATGGCGTTGAACAGCACGTTCACCCCTCCTTCGGGGTTGAAGACCCAGCGCCAAGCCACGCCCGTCACTACGAACGACAGCGAATAGGGGAACAGGAAGAGCGTTCGGAAGAAGCCCTTCGCGATGACCACCTGGTTCACGAGTAGCGCCAAGCCAAGTCCGACCAAGCTGGTTACGGCAAGGAAGAGGACTGTGAAGATGACCATGTTTCGCATGCCGCTTTGGAAACGGGTGTTGGCGAATAGATCCACGTAGTTCTTGCTGATATTGTCCGTCGGTGCCAGATCTTGCGCTAAGCCATGCCACTGCGAGACCGACACGACCCCAGTGAATCCAATGAATCCATATACGAAGATCGCGAGGACCACCAGGCTTGGCACGAGGATGACCCATCTGGGTGCGCTGGTTAGCGGGCGCTTCCGCGTTCGCGCGCGCTGAACTGGCGCGACGTCAGTTCTACTCACTGACTTTCCCTCCTGTTGGAGAGAAGGGGGCAGGGCGCCTCCGCATCCCACCCCCTTCAATGTCGTGGATGACTACTCGCCCTGCTGATCGGCGACCGCAGACATCGCAGAGATGAAGGCGTCAACATCGTGGTTGTTGGTAAGTAGCGTCATCTGGTCGGTGAATTGCTGCACGTAGTCGGCCGACGCCATGTTGCCCTGCTGGAACGACCATCCACGCTTCTGCGTTTGGAAGAGCTTGGCGGTCTCCTGTTGGTAAGGCGAAAGTGATGAGAGATCAGCATCCGACCTCACCGGCACGGACCCCTTGATTTCGGAGAAGTCAACCTGCGCCTCGGGGTCGTTCACCGTGCGCACCCAGGCTTCGGCGTTCTCTGGGTTCGGTGCATTCTTAGAGACGACGAAGAGGTCGATGTTTCCGAAGAAGGTGCCCTTCGAGCCGGGAAAGAGCGCATAGTCGAAGTCCTTCTCATATTCGAATCCGTTGAGCAGCAACTGCCCGTAGGTCCAGTCGCCCATGACGGTAAACGCGCATCCGCCATCTCCAACCGGTGCCACGGCATCGGGCCAGTTCAATGAAGCGTTGTCGCGGTTCCACACCGGGATCGAGTCGACAAACAGCTTCGTCGCTTGAACAATTCGAGGGTCGTCCCACCCAATGGAGCCGTCGAAGAGTGCGGGCCAGTCGTCGGGACCAAGTGCAGCGAACAGCAGGTTCTCGTACAAGACGCGTCCGCCGTAGCCGTTCTGACCTGCCATGCAAAGTGTCGAAGCGCCTTCGGCTTCAATCTTCGGGGCAAGATCAATTACGTCTGCGAGGGATTTGAAGGAATCAGGATCAGCACCAATCTTCTTGATTAGCGGCACGTTGTACCAAAGGGTGTTGGAGCGATGCACGTTACTCACGGCTCCATAGATCTTGCCGTCCACTGTCGATGCATCAATGACGTCTGCCGGCAGGTCCTCAGCCCATCCCTCTTTCTCGTACAAAGGCGTTAGGTCCTGCAGGAGATCCGCGTCGGTGTACATGCTCACGCCGTAACCGGCGGACGTCTGCCAGGTATCTGGCGGGTTCCCGCCGGCAAGCCGAGACTGCAACGCGGCTTGCGCGTTCTCTCCGCCGTCACCGGCGATGGCAGCGACGGTAGGTTTCTTCGCGTCCGGATTCTCTGCCATGTAGTGGTCGACCATGGTGGAGAGAGCTTCCGACTCCGCACCGGCCGTCCAATACGTCAAGATCTCAAGACCACCATCGCCGGCTCCGCCGCCTTTGGCGGAACTCCCACATCCCGCCAGCGCTGCAACTGTCGCAAGGGATACCGAGAGAGCGACTGCCCCTCGCACTACTTTCCTGTTTCGCATGCTGCGTCCTTAACTTCGTTGTTCGGGTGGATCGCAAGACCGATCTATTCAGCGACTTGACCTCAAGCACCTTTTGAGGTCGCTCGTAGTCGGGACCAAACCGGCATTGCAGGGGGTTTCTTTTGAAACAGTTGTACATTATCCGGACATGTATGGGAATGCAAGAGCGTGGTTTCAGCATTATTGCTCGCTCTGCGAGCGTGTAGCATCGAAACAGCGTGAAGTCGCTCGCAACTCGTACGAAAGAAGCACGATTGGTGAGCCACGAGTTCGACGGGCCCACAACTGAGGTGGGATTTGAAGAAGGAGAAACATGACTGCGGGCACTTCGGTAAACGTGAAGCGTTCGAACCGGCTGTCGGTATTACAGACGCTTCATGCCAGAGGTCCTATGCGCCAGGCTGAGATCGCCCGAGCTTGCAACCTCTCCACTTCGACGGTGTCGGCAATCGTCTCAGAAGCACGCGCTCAGGGACTCGTCGTGATGAGCGACTCGGAGTTGGGCGCAGCGACATCCGATCGCCGAGGCACCGCTGTAGCCTTCAACCCCGAGCTCGGTTACGTCATTGGCATCGACATCGGGCAGACCGTTACACGGGTGGCGCTTGGTGATCTCGAGTATCGGCCTCTATCTGTCGAAACGGTGCGCAGCATCGTCAACACACCCTCTGATGAGGCAACCCAGCGCATCATCTCCGCCACGCAGCGCCTTATGGAGAATGCCGGAATCGACTCAGGTCGTATAGTAGGCGTCGGCCTCGGAATGCCAAGCCCCCAGGATGCAGATCATCGTACAATCGAGGGACAACACATCTTTCCCGGGTGGACCGGCGAGCGAATCAGACAGGAATTCGAGAACCTTCTGCAAAAGCCGGTGTTCCTAGAGAACGATGCGGACGCAGCCGCGCTTGCAGAATCTCGTTGGGGTGCCGGGCGCGACGTGACGAGCTTGCTGCATGTCCTTACGCACGCGGGCGTTGGAGCAGGCATCGTCCTCAACGGGGAGATATATCGAGGGGCGAGCGGACGGGCGGGCGAAATCGGCCATATTTCCATCGATGCGCATGGCCCTCTTTGTTATTGCGGAAATCGTGGTTGTCTGCAGACATACGCTGGCGGCGACGCGGTCGCTGCGGTTCTACGACCCTTTCACGGCGACGACACGTCAATTGACGATGTATTGCTGGCAGCCCACGAAGGTGAACGCACGGCAATTCGCGCAGTCCGCGATGCCGGTCACTTCATAGGCAGAGTTCTCGGAGAAGTTGCAAACATTCTCAACCCCGAGAAGATCGTCGTCAGCGGTTGCTTCCCGAGAGCGGGAGAAATCTTCTTCGGCCCCCTGCGCTCGGAGTTTGATCTCAAAGCCATGCATGGAATTGCAGATATACAGATCGTCCCTAGCGAATTGCCAGATGATGCGACCATCCGGGCTGCTCTCGGCATAGTGCCCATCGACCTGGAACAGCTCTATGAGATCCGCGACTGATCGCTCAGCAGCAAATTCTTAAAATCTCATCCGGAGTTCTCACAAGGCTTGTTCGCCGGGAATCGTCGCGGTTCGGCAAATTAATACGGCGCCGAATCTAACATTCGAATCCAGCCCGGTTCTCAGGCACCCGCAACAGAGTTGTTCCGGCAGTCGGAGCAGCAGCTCCTCTTCACTCATACATACGATTGGCTAAGACATGACCAGTTCTGTTCCGACCATAAATCTCAACGATCGGCATTCCATCCCGCAGCTGGGATTCGGTGTCTTTCTGGTTGACCCTGCCGAGGCCGAGCGCATCGTCACCGACGCGCTCCAGGCCGGCTACCGCCACATCGACACCGCCGCGATCTACGGAAACGAAGAGGGCGTCGGCGCGGCGATCGCGAAGAGCGGCATCGCCCGCGACGAGCTGTTCATCACGACGAAGCTCTGGAACACCGACCAGGGCACCCAGTCGGCACACGACGCGATCGACCGCAGCCTCGAGAAGCTCGGCCTGGACCACGTCGACCTCTACCTGATCCACTGGCCAACGCCCGAGCGCGACCTCTACGTCGAGACGTGGCGCGCACTCGAGCAGATCAAGGCCGACGGAAGGACCCGCTCGATCGGCGTCTCGAACTTCCTCCGCGAGCACCTCGACCGCATCCTCGCCGAGACCGACACCGTTCCCGCCGTCGACCAGATCGAGCTGCACCCCGCACTGCAGTCACGCGAGCTCACTTCGTTCGCCCACTCGAAGGGCATCGCGATCGAGGCATGGGGCCCGCTCGGCCAGGGCAAGTACCCGCTCTTCGACGAGCCAGCCGTCGCGGATGCCGCATCCGCCCACGGCAAGACACCCGCGCAGGTCGTCATCCGCTGGCACCTGCAGCACGGCAACATCGTGTTCCCCAAGTCGAACCACGCCGAGCGCATCGCGCAAAACATCGATGTCTTCGACTTCGAGCTGACCCGCGACGAGATGGGCGCCATCGACGCCCTCGAACGGAATGGGCGGGTCGACAAGCACCCGAATGAGTTCAATTGATCTGCCCGAGCGGGCCTGTCGATTAGAATTCGGACCGATGTTCGCTCACCTCGAAGTCGGTGTCGGAGCGGAGCTCGGCACTTCGATGTCGTCGCCCGGAAGCGCCCGGTAGCAACCGGGCGTATGGCGGCTGCTCGGGGATACTGTCAGCCAGTGAGGGGCCTGTGAGCGTCACGGCGCTTTTTGCCAGGTGACAATTTGACCTCGTCATTGGGCGCGGCTACTCCGAACGAGGCAACGAGCGCGAATGGAGTTAGTGGAATCGAGAGTCGAGCGGGCGGTTCAGCCGTTCCAGGGCCCTCATTCGTGCTACTCAGGTGCCCCTTATAGCCAGCTTCCTAACACCCCCTAGCTTTACCCGCGCCGCTCAACTGCTGACGCCCACACCCATGCCGTGAGCGTCGCCCCTTGCTGTGTCGCCCAGCGCCTGCACCGCTTTATCTGTCCATGCGATCGCTTCGGCGTCAGGTCGCACTGTGGCTTCGAAAAAGCGCACCCAGGCGCGCACCGGAATCGGCGCAGACGGGCGCCGGACCGGGTTGTTCTTGAGGTCAAGCTCTTCGTTGCTCAGGGAAATGGGACGCGTACGCGTGAGGAACGTATCGATGCCGCGGTCCATGCCTCGCTCGTACCTGCTGAGTCCCATGAACTCATTAGAACGAACGTTCCCTTGTGGTCAAATACGCGCGATCAGCGTCTCGTCTTCTGGATCCGCGGTGCGTACGTTATTCAGCTTTCGGTCTACCGGATACGTAGTCATTGTTGAAGCGATCGCAGACGAACTCGCGTCAAGCGTCGCGAGTGCTTCAGCGCTGTCCTTGATCTTCTCGGGGGCAATCCATTGATCCCACGCGTCCGCGGTCAGGAACACGGGCATCCGGTCGTGGATCTCCCCGGACGCGTCGCGAGCAGCGCGGGTGATGATCGTGAATGTTATCTTCCAATCGTCGCCTTCGCGCCGTGCGGCATAGAGCCCGGCTGCTGCAAGAAAGTCGTCCCCGGAGTGTATGAAATAGGGCTGCTTGCCATCCGGTTGTTGCTCCCATTCGTAGTAGCCGATCATGGGCACCAGGCATCGCTGCCCGGTGAATGCGCTGCGGAACATGCCGTTGCTCGCGACGCCCTCCAGACGCGCGTTGATTGGTGAAGGACCGCCCTGCTTGGCCCAGCTGGGCCGGAATCCCCAATTCGCTACATCGAGGTTCCGATGGAGGTCCCCTGCCTCGTCTCGCCACTCACGGACGATGGGTGCCGGGTCCGTAGGAGCGATACTGTAAGCAGGCCGCCAGTCCCGGAAGTCTCCGCCGGAGGCGACGAACTCGGTGATCAGTTCGTCCGTCTCTTTGTTCATCGCAAAGCGACCGCACACGCTAGTCTTCCTCCCCTGGTTTTGGGAAGAGGCGGTGTTTGTCGGGATCGAGCGTCGAGATCCACTCCTCGTCGAGAACATCGCTCTCGGCTGATGGCGCGTCCGCGTACGGTCCCCGCCAGAGCGGCGACACGTTGTCCGGAAGACCGGTGTGGTCGGGATACACGTAACGGCCTCGCACCATGGTGACTCTCGGTTCTTGAGTCCCTTCCGGGTCGAATGTCTGCAGGAGTGAGTGCAGCTCATGCCGCAGTGTGGCGGCGGTCTCTCGGGCGTCGTCTTCGTCACCGCGCGTCAGCGCGTCGCGCAGAGCTGCAGCCTCGTGCGCAATGTAGTCCGCCTGCGTGATCACCATGGGCCGATTCTCGCCCCTGCAGTTGCCGGTGACAAGGCTCAACTGCTTCTCAGTAGAACGGCCGGGAGGACAGCTGAGGAAGCAAGAACATCGACGATCTTCCGAAGCAGCTATGCGCTCGACACCGCGAGGTGACCACGCGGCGCCGAGGGACAGAGTCAAGTTCCATTCTTGGAAGGTGCCATCGCGGACGCACGAGCATCACGCCGGAATCGCTGCCGTCTTTCGGAGAGTGACATAGCAAAGCCGTCGGTACGGCCGTCCAGGTTCAACGCCAACGAGATGCTCGCAAGCAACTCTTTCTCAATGACCCAAGGCGCGTCATCGATGACCCAACTGATGCGAGCGTGTCCGAGCATCCAACGCGTCAGCTTCTCCTCGCTAGCCGGCCCCCAGTTCAGCCTGCCACCATACGCGCCGAGGGTGAGTCCGAGCTCGTCCGACAACAGCACCCCGAGGCTCAACCGCAGTGTCGACCTTGAGGCGTCCTTCATCGAATGTGCAGTGAGCCCGTCCCGGAGACGGCTGTTGCTCTCCGTACCTGCCAAACTCGGCTTCCTGGGAGCAATCCCCACATAGAGAAGCTCAAGACCTCGCGCGGTTGCGTACTCGCTGTGCGGGACCGGAAGGGCATCAGGCGTGAACCACCAGCCGTACACGCCTTTCTCGCGAGGAACTGTACGGACATCAACGAGACAGAAGCCGTGCGGCGGCAGCGGACAGGCTCAACTTCCCGCGATTTCTACTCGCGCGTTGTCGATCTGCTTTTGAAACGAGGGCACCCAACGCGTGAGTGTCGGGAGGTCGTCCCACCGGATAACCAGCGTAAAGCCCGGTTTCTTCTGTTTACCGATGGTTAGCATCATCAATCAGCGCCTGGGCAGCGGCATTGACTTGTTTGAAGCGGTCTTCGCGTATCGCGGTCACCGGAGCATAGTCGCCGAGCCAAGGATTGCCTCCGGTGAACCAGAGCCGGGCGACCTGCTCACCCTCGACCTCGACCACTCGCCGCCACTGCTCATAGGCAAAGGCGAGTTGCTTGGCCTCGGCGGGACCCGGTACGGGCCCATCGTGTTTGGACCACTCCCGGGAAATTCTCGCGTCTTTAGCGCCGGCCAATCCGGCGACCAGGGTAGGCCCGAGTCCGGCATTCAGACGTCGGGTAATTTCGCGGATCGATAGAGTCATGCCGTACCCCTCCGTGCTGGCGGGTCGCCGATGGACACCCAGTGCTCAAGTTGGCTCATGTCACCCGGTAGCAGCCCAGAAACCGCATGAGGGCGCAAGAGGAACCGCTCAGGAGTGATTCCTAGCCGCCAGGAATCTCCATGGAGATCGCTGCCGAGGTCGTCGTCGAGCCATGCCAATCGCGCGGGCCTCAGACGATCGATAAGGAGTTCCATAGCGCGGAGCTTCCACCAGTGACGGGTCTCCGGGTAGAACGAGATGTACTCATCGAACACGTCGTTGATGATGGTGTGGCCAGATCGTGTCTGCACAGCTGGGTGGTCCGCGCGGTGCGGAACCAGCCCCTCCAGCCCGAGGGCTTGCTCAAGCTCATCCAGCAACCATGGCTCCTCAAGCCAGGTGGTCACCCAGGCGCCCTCGACATTCGGCAGTGCGAGGAGAGCCTTCAGCCGATCGAGGACCGCCTGCTGCCATTGGATATTCCACCGGCCCACTAGCGCCTTCGCGTGGGGTGTCCTTGGCTTCTTCGTGAATGAGTTGAGCACGCCGTCAACGTCCAAGGCGATCAGCGTCAGATCTGGCTCCGGCATAAAGCTCCTCTCGGTCCGTAAGTCCCCCGCGGCTCCTTAAGGCCGTAAATTGCTCGTAAACCAGCAAATCCGTTTTGCTGCCTGAACTGGCGTTTCTATAGGGACGATTCTAGTTTAGAGTGTCCGCATGTGCTCAGACCGACCGGTGTCGGCTGAAACCTTGTCACGCCTCGGACATGCGATATGCCGGCTATCTGTCGACTCGGAATTCATCACTGGCTCCTGGGCAAACTATTCGTTCGTTAGCGAGGGAAAATGCACGACACGCCGTGCATTCGAGGCAAGTCGCACGTTGAACTCGTCTTCCAGTGTCGCTTCGGCAGCTGGACTTTCAGATCCCTGATACCGCACAGCGATCGTCATATTCTGCCTCTGCGCTCAGCTTCACCCGTGCTTTGAGGAGGATGACTAACCGTGACCTACCGTGACTCGTCCGACGAGTTCGACTGCGAGGCCGACCTCGAGAGCTTCCTGGAAGTTGTGCTCCCCCAGCTCCTCGCATCCCTCGACATGAATGTGATGATCATCGGGAGACAAGTCTCCGCAGGGCCGCGCTGCCGAATCGATCTGCTGGCAATCGACTGGGACGGAACCGTCTACGTCATCGAGCTGAAGCTCGGGGCAGCATTGCCAGAGACGACCGCTCAGGTGCTCGATTATCTGAACGCCATCGAGAACAGAAGTCCGGAGGAGTTCATCCGGCTTGCGCGTGACGAGCACGGCATCGATTTGCTAAATGCCTTCCAGCAAGAGTTCGGGCTTCCACTTCCAGAAGCGATCAATGAAACACAGCACGCCATTGTGATCGCCCAGTCCTTCCACTCGCGAACGGAAAACAATCTCCTGTATCTCCGGAACAGGGGCCACCAAATCACGGCATTTACATATGGCATGAACGTCGATGGCGTGGCGCTCAGTCCCGCTTGCATCGAAGACGGCGAGAGCGAAGCGTCGAGTGCTCGCTGGCCTTTGCAGGAACGACGAAGGCGTCCACGAGTGGCCACGCAAATGGCAGCGCCGGGATATGCTCCTCGCATTGACCTACAGTGGTTCTGGCACCTCTACGCGCCCAGGTTTGTCGCGGATATCGTGCTCGTGCAGTCAGCACACCGGATATATCAGGCGTGGATGGCTGCTCAGATGTCCGAAGGTTCTTCCTTAAGCACGCTTTCGGAGGGACAGTTCGCGAGACAGCTACGCAATCTCCTCGAGTCCTCCGGTGAATGGATGCGGGTGTATCTGCTGCCCGGGACCAGAATTGATCCCTTCCTGCCCCTGATTGAGCAGCCGTCGACACGGACGTCCCGCACGGACGGGCATCGCATCGTGGCTTATCAGCGGAAGACTGGCGCAGGATGAGACAGACGAAGCGTACCCAGCAATTCATCGAGGCAAGGGTCGCGGGTCACGGCTCCCACCCAAAGAGGCCAACGGCAATGTTGGCCGCCTGTCACCTGGTAACGCTTAACAATCGAGTCGAGCGCAGAGTGCGACCCGAGCATGTACTCGTGCGTTTCCTCGGAATTCCGGCCTGCTCCCATTCTGCGGTCCGGGCGGTCCTAAGCTGTGACCACACGCGCTGTGCGTGAGTCAGCAGACCCGGTCCAAGAGATTCAGCAGGGCTGTCCAGCCCTCTTCGTTGCCATCGGGGCGCTCGGGGTCTACTGAGAACGCGAGAATCTGTCCGCCCTCAGCCGTCTCGAACATCTCATATGCAGGAACACGAGGGCTTTTCGCGTAATACAAGATGACTCCAAAGGTCGGGTCTTGGTGCGCGAAATTGTTGAAATAGCCGAGAAGCTTATAGATCTCCTCAGTTGGACGTCTGGACCGATCGCGGAGCTTCGCGTCAAGAATGACGTGCTGACCTTCGCTCCCCACCACGAGGTAATCCGGAACACCCCCCAGGCGTGATTTAGCATTCTTGCGACTCGATTCGACGCTACGCCAACGCGGCTCAATATTGAGTGTCTTGCGAAGACCACTTTGCACGTAAAGTGAGAGTCGCGTCCCGTTCGGAGTGTCATCGGAGCCGAACACAGGCTGGGGATCACCATAAATCCACTCGTTGCGTTCGCCACCGTACCTTGCGCTCATCCGCTCGCGTATCTGCTCCAGACACCACAGCTCAAAGAGCGTCTCATCGAAATCAGATCCGTAGTACGACCAGTCGATTTCACCCCCGACCTCGGTTGGCGCACCCTCAAGGCTCGCAATCAACCAATCAACGACTCGCTTATAGGCGGTCGGACTTGTCGTGTGCCCAGCAACAACGCGTCCATTTGCAGCATCAGCCACGCTCTCAATTGATCCCCTCCGGATGGCATTCAACGCCTCGTCACGTATCCCGGCGAGCCACGGTTGGCGAAGCATTCGCTGAACTACTTCATTAAGCCGTACCGCAGCCACATACTCCGGACCACCTCTTCTGGCTTTCGGTATGAACTCTCGAGCGAGATCTAGCTCGCGATGCACAATGAGCAGTGCAGCACACACCGCGATATTCTCGGGGACTGCGTGCTCCCGTTTTACAACCACTATCGGGTACTCCGGTTCGCCTACCAGACCCACACCACCCGAAACGCGCGTGAGGTCTAGCATCCCACGCACTTCACCTCTAGAAGAATGACGACGCCGGCGGTAGTGAAACGTTGGGCGTCGATTGATTTCGTCCGCGGCATCCGTCAGCTTTACCGCGCTCTGAATAGCGACGCGAAGGCGAAGCGCACGAACTAGCTGTTCCGAACGGTCTTCGTCACCTCCACCGACGGACAGTCCGTGCAGTGCCGATCGCGCCTGGCCAGATCGCCTAAAGTACGTACTAGCAAGAAGTGTTGCAGTTTGAAGCGACGCTAGCCGTGCCGATTCAGTCAAATACCCCTTGGCCCCGTTGGACATCGTCGCGCTCAGAATCGTGTGCTGGACGCATCCGCAAGATGTCGAACCGCGCGCTCAGATGCACTTAGCTCATAATCACGAAGCACATCCGCCATCTCCTTCAAAGCATTCAAGCTCAGGTTGCTGGCCTGGTGAGTAACCGTGTCCGCAAAGCAGATATCGAGCGCCTCGAGGTCCACCGCTGAGAGGTCCCCGTCGCTCTGTACAAGCAGGGAGAACCAGACATCGACGATCTGCGCGGTGCCCAAGGGCCACTGGACTTTCCCTCCGGGATTACGCACCGCATGAAGAACATTCGCCAAGACCGTTACAATTGCAGGTGTTCCCGGCACTGCGGATAGCCCCGTCACTTCAGACCACCTCTGTCGAGCCATGCTGAGCGCCGCCTCGCTCTCTGCAATCACCGCCGTTTCGTCAACGGCAACGCCGATAGAAACGAACTGAAAACGCCGCGAAAGACCTTGGCTGAGCGAGTTGACGTACGACGCGTCAACATCATTCATCGTTGCGATGATTCTAAAGGCCGTCGGAACCCACAGCTCCTTTCTGCCTGATCGCTCAAACCAAAGCTCTAGCGGAGTTTCCAACAGATGGGACGGGGCGTTCGAAGAAAGTACCGTGTAAAGCGGCCCAATGGCCTTATCGATATCCGCCCGGTTAAATTCGTCGATGAGGAGCCATGTCGCCTTCTTCGCACCCGTGTTCACAGATTCTGCGCAGGCAAGTACTGCCTCGGACACGACTCCAAGCGCTGGGGCGAAGCTCCCATCGTCTACTGGGCGCAACCCGCCAATCACGTCGTAGGTGCTCCAGTCTGCCGTAGATGTCGTCACCCGAAGATCCGCGGAGTAGACCTCAGCGAGGATCCGTGCCACCGTTGTTTTTCCTGTTCCTGGTGGGCCCTGTAGAACGACGTGTCCGGCTTCAATCGCAGTCACAAGTTGTTTGGCCAGCGCGGAACTGTCCGCAAGGAGCAAACCGGCGTCATCCATAGCGGACTCCAACGCATCGACACGCTCTGCAAACGGCACGCGGGGGGCTGCAGCTGACACGACATCCCGCGTCCACGCAAACGATTCCGCGCGGCGCTCGAGGGCGCGGAGCGCGGCCTCATCGGCAATCTCAAGCGACATTAGCTCTCTCTCCAACTCATAAGTACCGACTCAAGTTGAGCGCGCGAGCATCCAAGGGCATGCAACCTGTAGATCTCCATCGCACGACAAAAGTTCCGCCTGCCCGCGAGCCGAGTAGTTGGAACCCGATCAACAAACTTGGTGATGTGGGGAGCCAGCTTCTGGTCCGCGCCCGCCCATGCCAACCAAGCGTCCGGGGACCACACGTCGCCTTTCCGTAACACGCAGATGACAGAAAACGGATTGAACCCTGCGTCGTCTGTTTGGTTGAGATATGACGGTGCGTACAATCTCCAGCCGTCCTGCAGCCAATAGTCCGCGGGCTGTAGACTCACCAGCTGGTTCCAGAAATCATAGAAATTCAGATACGTGACATGTTCCGATTCAACACCGATCCGGACAAGGGCGACAGCCCTGGCGAGCTCATAGAGTTCCGTCGTCTCCGCGATCCCGAGTGATTCCCATTCCTCGAGCAGGCGAGCGCCAAGAGAGCTCAGATCGGCTTCACCTGCAATTGCGGCGCCCGTGGGTCCGATCTTGCGCTCCACTAGGCCGGCACTCGAGAGATCCGTTACGACCTGGTTCGCATCGCCGCCTGGCACACCCGTGGCACGAATCTCGCCGAGACGATCGACCATGACACCGGTTCGCCGGAGTGAGGTCGCGAACGGATCAAGCGAAGCGCCTTGACTCACCCGAGTACGACTAAAGACGGATTCAAACCATCTGCGGTACTGGCTGGCGAACAGCTCCTGTGGGGTCACCCTCCCTATCCTGCACTACCCGAGCCGACAAAATGAGTTCGCTCACGTCACGTGCGGTGTATCCGACATAGCTCGCATAGTTTCGCCGGGGAACTAGCACTGTCCGCTGACTGCCCTGTTCGAACATCGGCTCCGCGAGCAGCTGTTCCAAAAGCAGCTGCCCAGTGCTGTCAGGTCCACTGTCGAACTTGCTCCAATGATTCTTGCCGTTGAAGTAACTGATCACGACAGTGTCACAGTCCGCACGACGAATCAACGTACGCATGTCCTCAATAAAACGAGAGGCCTTACAGAACGATGACGCAAAGTCGTCATCAGGGTTCTGCCCTCGCACAAACATGAGGTTGCCGAAATAGGCACTCGGATCTTCCATTTCGACATATCGACATATCACATTGAGAAGGAAGTAGTACGCAGAATACTGCCGAAAATTGTAAGGCGGATCCAAGTACAAGACCGAATGATGATCCACCGACGAGATGAATTCTAGAGTGTCCTGCTCTCGCCCTGCGTAATGGTCAAGGGGGCCGCCCGCGTATATGTAGCGAAGATCAGGCATTTCAAGAACCAATGGATTGAGTGCGCGTGAATCCCAATTCGATCGCGGAAAGTCATGGTAGGTGCCTTGGGTATTGGCCACCTTCTCTACAGCCCGGAGAGTCGATGCCAGTAGAATCGCGAGGGTTGCATCACGGATCAACCCTTCGCGATTCCAAAATCGAAGATGATTGAGGATCCGATCGATTCGCCTAGCATTCTGTGGCTTGAAGAATCGCCTGTTCCCGCTCCGCCCACGTGAACTTACGAACCGCGAATTGGTGCCCGCCTCACAATATGCGTCATAGAAATCAGTTCGTCGATAGCTATCCGGCAGATCGAGATCATCACAACTATTCAGGAACTCGATGAAACTTGCCAACGCAGCGACCTGTCTTTCGTCGATGGCGTTCAGAATCATTTCGTAGTCCGGGCGGTGAAGAGACTCGATAGCGCTCTGCCGCACACGACTGAGCGATTCAACGCGGTTCTCGACGATTCCTCGTGACGCATCAAAGTCAGGGAGCGCGGTCGGAACGAGATACGCCTCAGCCAGTACGGACGAGAAAAGGTTAATGTCGTTCGCAGTTACACGATAGCCTGATGACTTAAGCCCCATCGCGACAGAGAGGCTTCCCGAGAAGGCGTCGACGACGTGATCGCCCGGACGTGCATGAGCGCCGATGGCTTCCAGAAGCGGAGTCATGATGGACTGCTTGTTTCCTAGGTATCGGCTAATCAACGGTGCTCCGCAACAACGAGTACTTCTGGATCTTCCCGCGATGCATATGCAGCGGATGATTGGTTGAACTGTCGGTATCGAATATCAAGCGTAGTCACATCAACGTTGCAAGCACCGTAAACCCCAGACACAGTTTGTAGCAGCTCTTCAAGACTGATCGATCGGCTGTTCCCTGTTGATCCCGGCGCACTCTCGGAATAGCTGATCACTAGTCTTGCCGACGCATCGTAGGCATTTTCAGCGAGATTCCGAAATGCAATCGGAGCCGCTCGCCGCGAACAAAACGCTGATTTAAATCGTTCCACCGGATACAAACCCTTAGTAATCTGACCATTCTTCCGTTGCAGGTTTGCCGGAACGCCGAGAGTGAGCGTGTCCAGAACATGGTAAAACCGGGAATACTGCTGCGCCGTGTACGGAGGATCCGCATACACGGTCGATACGTCGTGTTCGATAAGGAGATCACTTGAGAGGTGTTCCGCTTCGAGCTCAAACGCGTTATGAGTTCCGCTCCGTTCCGCGCTCTGCTCAATTTGGTTCAGCGCATCCAGGAAGAGTTCGGAAACATCAATCTTTCGATCCTGAAGAAGACGACGCGCCTGAAACGGCGTCAGCTGCTGGTTTGCATTGATGGGTTGGGCGAAATGCTTACCGGCCGAGAACACCGCAGCTGACGCGGCGCTGGCGACCGCTGTGAGGCCAGCATCAGCCTGCCAACGCTGGATCTTGCCGTGAGCAAAAAGACGCATAACTTCACCCACAAGCCGATCGAGCTCGATAGCCTGCTTTACACCAAAATACGTGCCCGCGTATGTTGACGTCATGCTGGCGAATGGTCTGTGGACTCCATCCATCGATGCGCGGTCAACCTCGTCAAAAACACTCCGGAAGGCAGGGGACATGGAAGCCTCACGCCATCGCAGGGGAACCGCCCTACTGACAGCAATTGCATCTTCTGCAGAGCCACGCGTGAGAGCAACTTCCTCAGCCTCTACGTACGGCGCCCACAGCTCATAGTCAGCCGGCATCCGCAGCGAACCGATCGCGCGAAGCGCGTCGAGATCATCGGCTCTCTCGCCCCGCCCAATGGACAACATTGCGCGGGCGAACGTGACGCTGCACACAAGCTTGTCAGTAGCCAGAACTCGCATCCCTTGGCTCGCTAGACGTTGAGACACCACTGTCGAACCGCAGAACGCATCCCAGACAGTTGCACCGGGTTCACGATCCCGGATCACAACCTTGGAGACCTCATCAAGCACGCGCAGCTTGTTGCCCAAAAACTGCACGGGGCGCCACGAAGATGCTTCTGTCTGCTGCATCGTTCTCATTTGCTTCCCACCATGCTCTTAACCGCGTCCCAGACCGGGGAGTCGACGGCCTCTAGATAGATTGAGCGCTCTGTCGAGCTCCCACCCTGCCGTTGAATCAGTCCGTTCTCACGTAGTCGCTTCAGTTCTACCGAAACGGTCGACTGCGAAGGTGGATCATCGCTACGCCATAGCTCTCGAAGCAACTCGGTCGCCGTGAACGTGCGTTTTTCCGCGATCGCGCACAAGATTTCTAGACGATACCTCGCGCCGCAGACAACAGCCGACAACGCTCTAAGGTCCGTTGCCTCTCCGGTCATACGTCCTTTATATCGTAGATCGCGATATTCGTTCCACGTTTTTCGATGTGGTGCACTCTTCGACAGACGTGCCGGCGCCCCGCCGGGTAGCTCCGCTGAAACCACCCCAAACCAGCCACGACCAACCAAGACAGCATTTGCGGAATCACGTGGCGAAACGCGACTAACGAGTATCTGCTGGCCCGCCGCATCCAGCTGAAAATCGAAAGCCGATAGGACCAGTACTCGCTAGAGCACTGAGGCGACTCAAATCACACATCGGGTCATTGCACGCAGTTCCCAACAAGGACGCGAAGTCGGATTCATCTTCCGCCGTTTCAAGGACGGGTGGGTCGCACCTTGTGTGGTGCCACAGACGATCGGATACGTTCGCATCGGGGAGTTGACCGCGATGCAGAGAGCGCTAACCGCAACCCCGGCAGACACTTCCCCGGTCCGCTGACGTAGCGAGAATGGTCAAGAAGGGCTTCCTCAATTACTGACGGTCGGTGCCACGGTTCACCGCGCTTGGCCAGCAAACCTCCTAAGGGTGATTTGCCGTATTGGATTTCGTCGCGCCTTAGTCCTCGAGCTTGGGGCCATTTGTCAGCAAGTCCGTTGAGGTCACCTCGTGGAACACAGACATGGCGAGATACCAACTGGAGTCGCGGCCCGTATCTCTCGATAATGCAAGGCACACATAAGGCGCACCGACTGGTAGCGGTGCCAACGATCCGGGTGATGACGGGGCACACGGGGCACGCTTGAGCCAATACGAATTACTACCTTTTAGCTACCGAACCGCTACCGCGTGTACGCATCTAATCGTCTAGTGCGAGACCATAAAGCGACCCACCTATTGCTAGAAAATCCCGCTTGATCTGGGAGTAAGCAGATAGCGTCACTGTCTTCATATGGATAGAAGGAGTCAAACAGAATTGTGGAGCCTAGGGGAATCGAACCCCTGACCTCCTGCTTGCAAAGCAGGCGCTCTACCAATTGAGCTAAGGCCCCGTGAGTGAAACGGATTTTACGGGAATCCCGTGAGTGGGGCTACCAGGACTTGAACCTGGGACCTCTTCGTTATCAGCGAAGCGCTCTAACCGCCTGAGCTATAGCCCCGTTTTTGACCGAGTTCGAGATTACCCGAAAAAGCCGGGATTTCCCAATCGGTCGACCGTCCGCGGAACGGCCGGTCAGTTGTTCGTGAAGCCGACGAGCAGACCGCCCGTGACCTTCACGCTCAAGTTGTACAGCGCGGCGCCGAGTGCGCCGAGCACGGTGACGACAACGAGGTTCAGGATGGCGACCACGAGCGCGAAGCCCATGATGCGACCGAGTCCGAGAATGCTCTCGAGTCCTGCCTTCGCTCCCGTGACCTCTTTGTAGAGGTCCGAGACCTGGTTGAACACGCCGGTCGCCTCGAGCACCGTGAAGACCAGGAAGAAGAACACGACCGTGATGATCGCCACCGCGATGGCGATCAAGAACGACAGCTTGAGCGCAGACCAGAAGTCCACGTACACGAGCTTCAGCCGCACCTGCTTGCTTGACGGCTTTCGTGCTGACTTCTTGGCCAGCTTGTCGGCAACGCTTGTCATTACTACTCTTCCTGTTCGGGAGCCTCGGGAGCGGCGCTCTCGGCCTCTCCCGTGTCTACCGCTTGTGCAAGATCAGTGGCCGCTTCGCCTGGCTCCGCTTCCTCGTCATCGAGATGACGATCACCGTTCCTGGCAATGGCGAGAATGCGGTCGTTCTCCGCGAATCGCGCGAAGACCACACCCATGGTGTCGCGGCCCTTCGCAGGTACCTCGGCCACGGCAGAGCGTACCACCTTGCCGCTGGCAAGAACCACCAAGACCTCGTCGTCCTCGCCGACGATGAGAGCACCCGCGAGGTTTCCGCGGTCGTCGTTCAGCTTCGCGACCTTGATGCCCAATCCGCCACGGCCCTGGAGCCGGTACTGGTCGACGCTCGTGCGCTTCGCGTACCCGCCCTCGGTCGTGACGAACATGAACCAGTCGCCCTCTTCGGGAACCCAGGATGCCGAGAGAAGTTCGTCTCCTTCACGGAAGGACATTCCCTTCACACCCGAGGTCGAACGCCCCATCGGACGCAGTGTCTCATCGGTTGCCGAGAACCTCAGCGACATTCCGTGCCTGGAGACGAGCATGATGTCGTTGCGGGAGTTCACGAGAAGAGCCGAGACGAGCTCGTCGCCATCGCGCAGGTTGATGGCGATGATGCCGCCGGTCCGGTTCGTGTCGTACTCGCTCAGTCGCGTCTTCTTGACGAGTCCGGACCGGGTGGCGAGAACGAGGTACTCCGCCGCTTCGTAGTCGCGGATGTCGAGGATCTGGGCGATCTCTTCTTCCGGCTGCAGGGCGAGAAGGTTGGCGACGTGCTGCCCCTTGGCATCCCGACCGGCTTCCTGCACCTCGTATGCCTTCGCGCGGTAGACGCGACCCTTGTTCGTGAAGAACAGGAGCCAGTGGTGCGTCGTTGTGACGAAGAAGTGCTCGACGACGTCGTCGGCGCGCAGCTGCGCGCCCTTCACGCCCTTGCCGCCGCGGTGCTGCGAACGGTAGTTGTCGCTGCGCGTGCGCTTGATGTAGCCGCCGCGCGTGACCGAGATCACCATCTCCTCTTCGGGGATGAGGTCTTCGATGGACATGTCACCGTCGTATCCGAAGAGGATCTCCGTGCGGCGGTCGTCGCCGTAGCGGTCGACGATCTCGCGCAGCTCGTCAGAGATGATCGTGCGCTGCCGCACTTCGTCGGCGAGGATCGCCTTGTAGTCCGCGATCTCGAGTTCGAGTTCGGCGAGCCGGTCGATGATCTTCTGACGCTCGAGAGCTGCGAGGCGGCGCAGCTGCATGGCGAGGATGGCGTCCGCCTGGAGCTGGTCGATCTCGAGCAGGCCAATCAAGCCTTCGCGGGCCTCCTCGACCGTGGGCGAGCGGCGGATGAGGGCGATGACCTCGTCGAGAGCGTCGAGCGCCTTGACGTAGCCGCGCTGGATGTGCGCGTCGGCTTCGGCCTTGCGCAGGCGATACTGCGTGCGTCGAACGATGACTTCGATCTGGTGCGCGACCCAGGCCGTGATGAACCCGTCGAGGGCGAGAGTGCGCGGCACCCCGTCCACGATCGCGAGCATGTTCGCGCCGAAGTTCTCCTGCAGCTGCGTGTGCTTGTACAGGTTGTTGAGAACGACCTTGGCGACGGCGTCGCGCTTGAGCACGATGACGAGACGCTGACCGGTGCGGCCTGACGTCTCGTCGCGGATGTCGGAGATGCCGGCGAGCCGGCCGTCCTTGATCATGTCCGCGATCTTGATCGCGAGGTTGTCGGGGTTGACCTGATACGGCAGCTCTGTGACGACGAGGCAGGTGCGGCCCTGGATCTCCTCGACGTTGACGACCGCGCGCATGGTGATCGATCCGCGACCCGTGCGGTACGCGTCGTGGATGCCTTTCGTGCCGAGGATCTGCGCGCCGGTCGGGAAGTCCGGTCCCTTGATCCGCTGCATGAGCGCGGCGAGCAGTTCCTCACGGGGAGCTTCGGGGTGTTCGAGGTGCCACAGGGCGCCCTCGGCAACTTCCCGGAGGTTGTGCGGCGGAATGTTCGTCGCCATGCCGACTGCGATGCCGACCGAGCCGTTGACGAGCAGGTTCGGGAAGCGGGCCGGCAGAATCGACGGCTCTTGCGTACGACCGTCGTAGTTCGGCTGGAAGTCGACGGTGTCCTCGTCGATGTCGCGCACCATCTCGAGCGCGAGCGGAGCCATCTTCGTCTCGGTGTATCGCGGGGCCGCGGCGCCGTCGTTGCCGGGCGAACCGAAGTTTCCCTGTCCGAGTGCGAGCGGGTAGCGCATGCTCCACGGCTGCACGAGGCGCACGAGGGTGTCGTAGATCGCCGAGTCGCCGTGCGGGTGGAAGTTTCCCATGACGTCGCCGACGACACGAGCGCACTTGGAGAACGCCTTGTCGGGACGGTAGCCGCCGTCGAACATGGCGTAGATGACGCGACGGTGAACGGGCTTGAGGCCATCGCGGACTTCCGGAAGCGCACGCCCGACGATCACGCTCATGGCGTAGTCGAGATACGAGCGCTGCATCTCCAGCTGCAGGTCGACCTGGTCGATCTTGCCGTGGATGCCGAAGGAGGCGCCGTCCGCCGATTCGTCCTCGGGGGTCATGTCGTCGTTAGATGTCAAGGAATCGCACGTCCTTCGCGTTCTTCTGGATGAAGTTGCGGCGGGACTCGACGTCCTCGCCCATCAGAATGGAGAAGATCTCGTCAGCTGCTGCCGCATCGTCGAGCGTCACCTGCAGCAGTGTCCGGGTCTCGGGGTCCATCGTGGTCTCCCAGAGCTCCTTGTAGTCCATCTCGCCAAGGCCCTTGTAACGCTGGATCGCGTTGTCCTTGGGGATGCGCTTGCCCTGAGCGGCGCCGTCGCGCAGAAGCGCGTCGCGCTCGGCATCCGAATACACGTACTCGTGCGGAGCATTCGACCACTTGATGCGGTAGAGCGGCGGCTGCGCGAGGTACACGTACCCCATCTCGATGAGCGGCCGCATGTAGCGGAACAGCAGAGTCAGCAGCAGCGTGGTGATGTGCTGGCCGTCGACGTCGGCGTCGGCCATCAGGATGATCTTGTGGTACCGGGCCTTGTCGCCGTCGAAGTCCTCGCCGATCCCGGTGCCGAAGGCCGTGATCATCGCCTGGATCTCGGCGTTGCCGAGAGCCCGATCGAGCCGCGCCTTCTCGACATTGAGCACCTTTCCGCGCAGTGAGAGGATCGCCTGCGTGTTCGGATTGCGGCCCTGCGTCGCCGACCCGCCGGCGGAGTCGCCCTCGACGAGGAAGATCTCGCTGATCGTCGGATCCTTCGACTGGCAGTCCTTGAGCTTGCCGGGCATGCCGCCGCCCTCAAGCAGTCCCTTGCGCCGGGCCGTCTCGCGCGCCTTCCGCGCCGCAAGTCGAGCCGTCGAGGCCTGGATCGCCTTGCGGATGATCTCCTTCGCCTGCACGGGGTTGCGGTCGAACCAGTCGCCGAGCTGGTCGCCGACGACCTTCTGCACGAACGCCTTCGCCTCGGTGTTGCCGAGCTTGGTCTTCGTCTGGCCCTCGAACTGCGGCTCACCGAGCTTCACCGACACGACGGCGGTAAGGCCCTCGCGCACGTCCTCCCCCGAGAGGTTGTCGTCCTTGTCCTTCAGGATTCCCTTGTCACGGGCGTACCGGTTCACGAGTGTCGTCAGTGCAGCCCGGAAGCCCTCTTCGTGGGTTCCGCCCTCGTGGGTGTTGATGGTGTTCGCGTAGGTGTGCACGCTCTCGGTGTACGCGGTCGTCCACTGCATCGCGACCTCGAGGGCGATCTTGCGCTCTGGGTCTTCGCTCTCGAACGAGATGATCTCTTCGTTCACGATGTCGCCGCGCTTGCCGCGGTTGAGGTAGGTCACGTAGTCGACGAGTCCGCGTTCGTAGAGGAAGATCTCGTGCGGGATCTTGCGCTCGGCCGGCGTCTCGGTGTTGACGTCGACCCCCTCGGCCTCGGGGTCCACAACGTTCATAACGCCCGTGCTCGGGTCGGGCTCGTCGAGCTCGTGAGCAGGTCGCTCGTCGCGGAGCGTGATCTTGAGGCCCTTGTTGAGGAAGGCCATCTGCTGGAAGCGCGTCCGCAGGGTGTCGTAGTCGAACTCGACGGTCTCGAAGATGTCGGCGTTGGGCCAGAACGTGATCGTGGTCCCCGTCTCGTCCGTTTCCTCGCCCATGTGAAGAGGAGCATCCGGTACGCCGTCGTGGTACGTCTGCGTGTAGACGTTTCCCTGTCGCTTGACCTCGACGTCGAGCCGGCTCGAGAGCGCATTGACGACCGAGCTGCCGACACCGTGAAGGCCACCGGACACCGCGTACCCGCCGCCTCCGAACTTTCCGCCGGCGTGCAGGACCGTCAGCACGAGCTGCACGGTCGAGATTCCCTCACGCTCGTGGATGTCGACGGGGATGCCGCGGCCGTTGTCGACGACGCGCACGGCGCCATCCTCGAGGATCGTCACGTGGATGGTGTCGCAATAACCGGCAAGCGCCTCGTCGACGGAGTTGTCGACGATCTCTGACACCAAGTGGTGCAGTCCGCGGGGACCCGTGGATCCGATGTACATTCCAGGGCGCTTGCGTACGGCTTCGAGTCCTTCGAGAACCTGAATGGCATCTGCGCCGTATTCGTTGTCGCCTGCGCCGTTCTGCGGTTCTGATGACATGAAAAATGGACTCCAAACCGTCGGGAATTCGACATTTGAGTCTACCAAACGAGTCTGGGTAAAAGGCCGTGAACGGCCGTTTGAGCCCCTTTCAGAGCAAGAACCACCAGATTTGTCTGGTTATCCGTAAGTATCCCGCACGCCGCGGCCCTGAACCGATCTGGGACCGCGTTTGAATGACGGGACGTTGGGTCCCTGAAATCGGATGCTGTCGATGCCCGCGTCGGGGAAGCTCACGGCGATGCGGTTCATGATCTCCACGCGCATGAGCCGCAATTGCGTCGCCCAGGCCGTGGACTCGCACCGCACGGTGAGCACACCTCGCTCGATGCCGAGCGGTTCGGAGTGCGCCGCGGTGTCCGCACCGGCGATCTCATCCCACTTCAGGATGAGCTCCGATTGGGCCAGCGGCGAGTCCCAGCCCAATTGAGAGGTGAGGGCGCTGACCACGTCGCCGAGACCCTTGGGCTCCCGTCCGGATCCGAACGGAACACTCGATCCCTCACTGTCGCGTCGCTTGCCGCGACGCGCTCCCGAGGTGCGCCCGCCGAACATCGCCTTGAGCCGGTGATACACGCGGGACGATTCGGTCTCGAATTCCTCCTCAGGCATCGACGATCTCCCCCGCGCGAATGTGCACGGTGTGCGCCGTGAGCTCCTCGGGGATGTCTTCGAGCACGGCCGCCGTGATGAGCACTTGCTCGAAGTCGCGAATCGCCTCGGCCAGTCGCGACCGCCGGCCTTTGTCGAGTTCGGCGAACACGTCATCGAGGATCAGCACGGGGTCGCCGAGCGCCGAGTCCTGCCGCAGCAGGTGGGCGGAGGCGAGTTTGAGAGCGAGCGCAAACGACCACGATTCGCCATGGCTCGCGTAGCCCTTGACCGGCAGGTCGTTGAGCATGAGGCGCACGTCGTCGCGATGCGGCCCCACGAGAGTGAGTCCACGGTCGAATTCGGCGCGCCGCCGTTCGACGAGAGCCTCGCGGAACCGGTCGGCCGTGGGTCGGGTCTCCCCCTCGGATACCGCTGCGCTCCGATCTGCGGAATCGTCGTCGCCCTCGGCATCCGCCCCCGCTATGGACAGCACGGGTTCGAGACCCGGCCGGTGGTCGGCGTCGACGACGGCGGCGTAGGCCTCGACGAGCGGGCGGCGCAGCGCGTTCACGAGCGCGACTCGCTCGTCGATGATGACGCTGCCGAGTGCGACGAGCTTGTCGTCCCACACCTCGAGCGTGCTGAGCTGGCTCTCGCGCAGTCCCGAGGATCGCGCCGACTTCAGCAGGGTGTTGCGCTGGCGAAGCGTGCGGTCGTAGTCGGCGAGAACGCCCGAAAGTCGCGGCGTGTGCAACACGAGAAGTTCGTCGAGAAACCGGCGGCGCGCACCGGGGTCGCCGCGCACGATCGTGAGATCCTCGGGTGCGAACAGCACGCTCGAGAAGTAGCGGGGAAGCTCGCGCGGCTTGATTCCGCCGCGGTTCACTTGCGCCCGGTTCGGCGCCGAGCGGTTGATCTGCACTTCGACGAGCAGGTCGCGGCCGGCGTGATGCAGCCTGGCGCGGATGATCGCGGCATCCTGACCCGCCCTGATGAGCGCCTTATCACTTGAGACGCGATGCGAGCCGAGCGTGGAGAGGTAGCCAAGCGATTCGACGAGGTTCGTCTTGCCTTGCCCGTTGCGGCCGATGAACAGGTTCGCACCACCCTGCAGAGCCACATCGGCGCCCACATAATTGCGGAAGTCGCTGAGGTTCAGGTGCGTGACGATCACACGTTCCATCGTAGGCGGGACGGCCGCCCCAGACGACGATCGCCGGATGCCGCTGCGGCATCCGGCGATCACGGTCGAGGTTTCTTAGTCTTCCGCCTTCTTCACGGCGTGGCCGCCGAACTGGTTGCGGAGCGCGGCGACGGCCTTCATCGCGGGCGAGTCGTCCTGCCGCGAGACGAAGCGGGCGAAGATCGACGCCGAGATCGTGGGCACCGGAACGGCGTTCTCGATCGCCTCCTCGATGGTCCAGCGCCCCTCGCCGGAATCTTCGACGTAGCCTTCGATCTCCGAGAGGTCGTCGTCTTCGTCGAGGGCGCGAACGAGAAGTTCGAGCAGCCAGGAGCGCACGACGGTTCCGCGCTGCCAGGCCTTGAACGTGCCGGGAACGTCCTTGAGCAGATCGCTGCGCTTCTCGAGCAGCTCGAAGCCCTCGGCGTACGCCTGCATGAGCGCATACTCGATGCCGTTGTGCACCATCTTGGCGTAGTGTCCCGCACCGACTTCGCCGGCGTGCACGAAGCCCTCGTCCCGCGGACCCTCGGGGCGCAGCGCATCGAAGACCGGCATGACGCGGTCGACTTGCTCCTTCGGACCGCCGACCATGAGGCCGTAGCCGTTCTCGAGTCCCCAGACTCCGCCGGATACGCCGGCGTCGATGTAGTCGATGCCCTTCTTCGAGAGCAGGTCGTTGTGAGTGAAGTCGTCGGTGAAGCGGCTGTTTCCACCGTCGATGACGAGGTCGCCGGCGTCGAGCTTCTCACTCAGCTCCTCGATCACGCTGTCGGTGATCTTTCCGGCGGGAACCATGACCCACACCGTGCGCGGGGAAGGAAGGGACGCGATCATCTCGTCGACGCTCGCCACATCGCTCACGTCGGGATTGCGGTCGTAGCCGGTCACCTCGATGCCGGCGTTGCGCAAGCGCGTGCGCATGTTGCTTCCCATGCGGCCAAGGCCGATCAAGCCGATGTGCATGTTTCCACCTTCCCCTTCGTTCTCCGGTGTCAGCGCAGCAGAAGGTTCGGCTGCAGCAGGTACTTGTAGCTGTCGGCGCCCGGCTGATCCTTCGAAGACTGACTCGTGATGAGCATGGGCCCCGGCTTGTTCGTGTTCTCCGATTTCGTGAACGAGAAGCGCACGAACTCGCTTCGAACGGCGTTGAGCCCGTCGATGAGGAACGACGGCTTGAGCGACAGCACGATGTCCTCACCCGTGAGCAGCGCGTCGATCGACTCGGAGGCCTGCGCCTGCTCCGAACCGATCGCCTCCATCGTGAGTCCGTCGATGCTGAACGAGAACCGCAGCGCGGCCTCCCGCTCGAGCACAAGAGACACACGACGCACCGCCTCGATGAGCTCGGCGGTGTTGATAACCGCGTAGTTGTCGACGTTCTCGGGGAACAAGCGGCGCACGGGCGGGAACGACCCCTTGATGAGCAGCGAGGTCACCGTCTTCTTGTCGGATGAGAACGAGATCAGCTCGCGATCGTCCTTGTGCGCGAACGAGACGGAGATGTTTCCGCCGTGACCGAACGTCTTGCCGACCTCCTGCAGCGTGCGGGCGGGAACGAGCGCGGTGAGCTGCTCGTCGCTGCTGATGTCGCTGCCGTCCCAGTCGATGGCGCGGACCGCGACACGGTACCGGTCGGTCGCTACGAGCCCGAGCGAGTTGTCGCCGACCTCGAGCTGCACGCCCGTGATGACCGGCGTCACGTCGTCGCGCGAGGCAGCGACCGCGACCTGGGCCACTGCGGTCGCGAAGTCCTCGGCGGGAACGAGACCCGTCTCCCCCTCGACGTGCGGCACGGTCGGGTACTCCTCGACGGGCATCGAGAGCAGCGTGAAGTTCGCAGAACCGCACGTGACGCGGATCTTGTTCTCCTCCGTGGCGAACTTCACAGGCGCGTTCGGCAGTCGACTAGCGATGTCCGCGAGCAGACGACCGGAGACGAGGATGGTTCCCGGCTCGTCGACGTCGGCGTCGATCTCCGTCTGCGATGAGACCTCGTAGTCGAAGCTCGAGAGCTTGAGTCCGGTATCGCTCGTCTCGATCAGCACACCGCTGAGGATCGGGAGGGTTGTGCGCTGCGGAAGCAGCTTCACGGCGAATGAGACGGCTTCGCTCAGAACATCACGGTTGACGCTGAAACGCACTTCGTACCCCTGTCGGATTCGTCGAACAAGTCGGAACCCATGCTAGTCCCACGAGACGCCGCCCCGAATGACAGGAATCGGATGCCGCTCCCGCGACGAGCCGCTCCACGGTGAAGGTTCCCGCACGATGATCTTTAAGTAATTCTCTTAATCTTCTTAACCGCTGTGGAAACTGTGGATAACTGCCGACACGCCGCTTCTTTCGCGGAACTACAGCAGTGTCAGTTGTTGAGTTGCTGTCGAAACAGCGGAATTACACGGATGTGAGCCGATCCGGCGCGGAGGCGGCCATTCACAGGTTGCACATAGCTGTCCCCATTCCGGGGCGAGTTTTCCGGATCTTCTCCACAAGTTATCCACAGGGGAAGAAAATGCCTGGTGAAGCAGAGAAGTCAGCGATTGCCCTGTTTGATGCGGCTGGTCAGTTCCGTGACCTGGTTGTAGATGGAACGACGCTCCTGCATGAGGTCGCCGATCTTCTTGTTCGCGTACATGACAGTCGTGTGGTCGCGATTGCCGAACAGCTGCCCGATCTTCGGCAGCGACAGATTCGTCAGCTCGCGGCACAGGTACATCGCGATCTGACGCGCGGTCGCGATCGCTTGCGAGCGGCTGGAGCCATAGAGGTCGTCGACGCTCAGCTTGAAGTACGCCGCAGTGGTGTTGATGATGTCGACGGGTGAGATGACGTTGTCCTCGTCGAGCGTGATGATGTCCTTGAGCACCGTCTGCACGAGTGTCATGTCGACGGGTGTGTGATTGAGGCTCGCGAACGCCGTGACGCGGATGAGCGTTCCCTCGAGCTCCCGAATGTTGCTCGACACCTTTGACGCGATGAATTCGAGAACTTCGTCGGGAATCAGCAGGCGCTCACTCTGCGCCTTCTTTCGCAGAATGGCGATGCGGGTCTCGAGATCGGGTGCCTGGACATCCGTGATGAGTCCCCATTCGAAGCGCGACCGCATACGGTCTTCGAAACCCGTGAGGTGCTTCGGGGGGAGGTCGCTCGTGATGACGACTTGCTTGTTGTGGTCGTGCAGCGTGTTGAACGTGTGGAAGAACGCCTCCTGCGTCTCCGCCTTGTTCTGCAGGAACTGGATGTCGTCGATCAGCAGAATGTCGATGTCCCGATACCGCGCTTGAAACGCCGGCCCTCGGTTGTTCGCGATGGAGTTGATGAAGTCATTCGTGAACTCCTCGCTGGAGACATAGCGAACCCGGATGCCGGGATAGAGGTTCATCGCGTAATGACCGATGGCGTGCAGCAGGTGGGTCTTGCCCAGCCCCGAGTCGCCATAGATGAAGAGCGGGTTGTACGCCTTTGCCGGCGCTTCCGACACGGCGACCGCTGCGGCGTGCGCGAATCGGTTCGACTGCCCGATCACGAAGTTGTCGAACGAGTACTTCGGATTCAGTCGAGTGTCGTTCTGGCGCGCCGGCAGCATCGTGTCGGCGACGGAGATCGACTGCTGCAGCGATTCCGCGCGTGCCGCCGGTCCGTCGTCATGCGACGGACCCGTGGCGAAGACCGTCTCGAACTCTTCCTCGACGATCTCGGGATTGACGACGACCGCGTACGTCGATGCGCCGTGAGACTGCTCGATTGTTCCGGCGATCGCCTGCAGAAGCGGAGCGCGCATGCGCGCATTGAGCTGCCCCGCCGTGAACTCGTTCGGCACCTCGAGGTAGAAGGTGCCGCCCATGATGCCCTTTGGCACCACGAGACTGAGGAAGCCCTGGAGAGGAGGAGTGATCCGCTCGTCGTCGGCGAGAGCATCGAGCACGATTTGCCAAGTGCCGGCAACGTCCTGTTGCTCGTCAGACATCCAAGTCCCCCTCCTTATCCACAAGGTTATCCACTGATTAAACTCCACTTGGTGCGCGGTATCGCTCACCGCTCGTTCGAGCTTGTGGATAACTCAGTTCCATCACGCTAGTCGGCGCGGCGGGCGGTGACAAAATTCGCCGCGATCCCGGTAGAATCGAAGATGCGTGTCGCGGCCGAATAATCTGTGAATGTTGTGGATAATCGACCCTTTGCTGCCGGTCTAGTTTGACCGCGGCACTTCGAACACGTAGCTTTAATCAGTTGACTCAGCCCGATTGGGCCTACAGCTTTCCTGCTGCCAAGCCGCGGTGGGTGTCCTCCAGGAGAAACTATGAGCAAGAGAACGTTCCAGCCGAACAACCGCCGTCGTGCCAAGGTTCACGGATTCCGCACCCGCATGCGCACCCGCGCCGGCCGCGCCATCCTCGCGGCTCGTCGCCGCAAGGGCCGCACCGAGCTCTCTGCGTAGTAGCCGGCCGGCTGCCAGCCGACAGTGCTCGACAAGAGGCATCGAATCACGAGCGCTGCTGACTACAAGTACGCAGTTCGCCGTGGTCGTCGCAGCGCCGGTGGGAGTACCGTGAGCTACTTTTACAAGAACCCGAATGGCGGGAAACCGCGATTCGGGTTCATTGTTGCGAAAACGGTTGGCAACGCTGTGACGCGTAACAGGGTTCGCCGGCGTCTGAAGGCCATCTGCCACCAGATCCTCACCGGCGAGCTCGGCGTTCGTGGTTCATTTTCTGGTCTTGACCTGGTCATTCGTGCGCTACCGAGTGCCGCCGATGCCTCGTTCGACGACTTGCGATCAGATGTTGCGCGGGCCGTGCGCAAGGCGGTCGCATGACCGCGCGAGTCATCGGATTTCTTCTTCTCATACCCCGCAACGTCGCGGTCGGTGTGCTGAAGGTCTACCGTGCCGTCATCTCCCCGCTGTACGGCGACGTATGCCGCTACTACCCGTCGTGCTCCGCCTACACGCTCACGGCGATTCAGCATCATGGCGTCGCCGTCGGCTCGGTGCTCGGCGCTCGTCGCATCCTTCGCTGTCACCCCTGGGCAGCAGGCGGAGTGGATGATGCCCCCGCTAAAAACAACTTCCGCTACGCCGTGACCCCGCGAGGGTTCGTGGTCTCTCCCCTCCACAGAAAGGGCTGATCGCCCCCATGGACATCATCGGTACCATCCTCTGGCCTCTGAAGTGGGCGGTCGAGCTGATCCTCGTCGCCTTCCACTGGCTGTTCACGAATCTGGGCATGGATCCGGCCGCGGGATTCACGTGGGTGCTGTCGATCGTCGGTCTCGTCCTCGTCGTCCGCGCGGCTCTCATTCCCCTCTTCGTCAAGCAGATCAAGAATCAGCGCAAGATGATGGAGGTCGCTCCCCAGCTGAAGAAGATCCAGGAGAAGTACAAGGGCAAGCGCGACCAGCTGTCTCGTGAGGCGATGAGTCGCGAGACGATGGACCTCTACAAGCGCACGGGCACGAACCCCATGGGTTCCTGCCTGCCGCTGCTCGTGCAGATGCCGATCTTCTTCGCGCTGTTCTCCGTCCTGCGTGAGGCCGCGAACGGGCAGGCCGGTGTCGGACCGCTCAACACGACCCTGGCCAAGCTGTTCGGCGACGCGTCGCTCTTCGATCTCGCTCCCCTCCACTCGAGCTTCCAGGACGCGATGAACGCGGATCCGCAGCAGACCGGCGTGATGGTGATCGCGGCCGTCATGGTCGTTCTCATGACGGGATCGCAGTTCTTCACGCAGCTGCAGATCATGTCCAAGAACATCTCGGATGAGACCAAGGCCTCGCCGATGTTCAAGCAGCAGCGAATCCTTCTCTACCTGCTCCCCTTCGTGTTCCTCTTCTCGGGCTTCGCCTTCCCGCTCGGCGTCATGTTCTACTGGCTCGTTTCGAACATCTGGACCATGGTGCAGCAGTTCCTCATCATCCGGAACATGCCGATGCCCGGCACGGAGGCCGCCAAGCAGCGCGAGGAGCGCCTCGCGCGCAAGGGAAAGCTCGACAAGCTGGAGGCGAAGGGCGACACCATTGTCGTCGAAGAGAAGAAGCCCACTCAGCGCACGCAGCCGGTCGGCAAGAATCGCGCGAAGAAGCTCTCGCAGCAGGGCCGACAAGTGAATGCGCCGAAGAGCCCCTCGCCGACGAGTGCGGCTAAGAAGTCAACCACCGGTGAACCCGAGACCAAGGGAAAGAAGTAGGAATGTCCGACACGACCGAAGCCCGAACGGATGCCGTCGACACGAAGTCGCCCGATGAGCTGAGCGCCGTCGAGCGCGAGGGCGAAGCGGCTGCGGATTACATCGAGGAGTTCCTTGATGTGTGTGACCTCGGTGGAGACATCGACATCGATGTGCGCAATGACCGGGCATACGTGTCCGTGAGTGATTCGGACGGCGATCTCGACCGCCTCTCCAAGCCGGAGGTCGTCTCCGCTCTTCAGGAGCTCACGCGCCTCGCCGTGCAAAGCGAGACAGGAGAATTCTCTCGCGTCATCCTCGACGTTGCCGGTTCACGCGCGGCTCGACAGGCGGAGCTGACAGAACTCGTCTCCCGTGCAATCACCCGGATCGAAGAAGGCTCGAGCCAAGCGGACCTTCCGCCGATGTCCAGCTACGAACGCAAGATCGTGCACGACATTGTGGCTGAGCGCGGCTACACATCTGAGTCTCACGGTGAGGGACGAGACCGTCACACCGTCATCACGCGGCACTGATGTTTCACGTGAAACGATGACTGTTTCCCCCTCCCCCGCAGAGCTAGAACTCGAACCCGCTGAGGCGGTCACTGTATTCGGTGACCGCCTCAGCATCGTCCGACACTTCACGAATCAGCTCGCGCTGCACGGAGAAGAACGCGGACTGATCGGTCCGCTCGAGTTGCCTCGTCTCTGGACGCGGCACATTCTGAACTCCGGAGTCGTCGCTCCCCTGCTGCAACCAGGTCGCGTGGGCGACGTCGGCACAGGCGCCGGGCTCCCCGGCATCGTTTTGGCCGCCGCGCGTCCCGACGTTCAGTTCGTGCTCATCGAGCCCATGGAGCGTCGCGTCACGTGGCTTCGCGAGCAAGTGTCCGAACTCGAGCTGGAAAACGTGGAGATCGTTCGCGCCCGGGCGGAAGAGTCAAACGTCGACGCCGGGCTCGATCAGGTCACTGCTCGTGCAGTGAGCGCCTTCCGTAAGCTCTTGCGCCTCACGGCTCCCTTGACGCGCGATGGCGGCGAGCTCGTCCTGATGAAGGGGGCGAACGCTCAGGCCGAAATCGATGCGGCACAAAAGGAGATGCGTCGGTACAAGGTTACAAACGCGCGCGTCCAGGTGCTCGGCGAGGGCGTCATCTCTGAACCGACCCGCGTGATCCGGGGAGACGTACGCGCGTAACCCGCGGCGTCCCACGCCCCACTTGTGGATATCTCTCACTCTCCACAGTTGTGGACATCCGTCGACAGGACCTCCCTCTCCCCCGTCATCTCGCGGTTCTGCTCGGGATGATGCACCCGCTGCCCTTTGAGTTATCCACAGGTACACGATACCTGTGGATACGCGAGGGCCTTCGTTTCACGTGAAACCTTCGCTCTACCCCACTGGCTCGTGGCTCTGCCACCGCTGTCCCGTTGGGGCAGGCGTAGAGGCTGCTGCCTTCTCGGTAGAGGCGCCCTGCTGACTCACACTTCGGACCGCTCCGGGGTAAGAAGCTTCGTCGTCTGGGCGCCCGCTGGCTCACTAGAGCCGCGGGGCTGTTGAGGGCCAAAACCGGCCCGATTTCGAAAAGCTGGAAGATGATCCTGACCGGCCTTTTTCGAGCCGGAATTCCACAGGAGCGATTCTAAGCCCTCGCGCCCTCGTAGCGGCGGTCGGAATCGGAGGAGATTTCCCTCTCGGAGGCACTCCTACCGTGCTCTTTCAGTGGCGTAGCGAAGTCCCAGCCATGTTTCACGTGAAACACGATTTGTGGCGACTCGTGCCGAGTGACGGACCATGTTGCCTTGTGTCCGGGTGTTGCGACGGCGAGAGTAGCGATGAGCCCTCGGTCCAGGGCGCGGCGTCGGATCGGTGCCCTCCTCCGCTCTGGAGTCGGAGCGCCGCCGCAGCTTGCGTGCGATAGTGGGGCGTCATCTCAGTTCTCATTCACCCCCTCCACCAGCAGCGACGCGCCCTGTTCGCTGTATAGACGGAGCCGCGGCGGTTGCCGAGTCTTGCGTGCACGCCGCTGCGGGAGTCACGCGTGGGAGGTTCTCGCCTGCATTTCTGTTGCGTGTCGCTTCGCCACGTGGGACGCGGGCACCTAGGCCAACCCGATGCCCGTGCAGCGCCATGTTTCACGTGAAACGAGGTCGCGAACGACGCCGGAACGCCGTGCGGAGGTCGGCCGGAACGCGTACAGTTGTTGAGTACGGTTTCGGACGGAGGGTTTCACGTGAAACATCAGGACGCGGTGGTGAGAGCCTCATGACGGAGGTCTCCTTCGACTCCTCCACTCCCCTGGCTCGCGACCTAGCAGCGCTGACGCAGCGACGACAGGCTGTCGCGAAAGTAAAGGTTCCCAAGCCGGCGTCCACGCGGATCTTCACCATTTCAAATCAAAAGGGCGGCGTCGGCAAGACGACGACCACGGTGAATATCGCGGCGGCATTCGCCAAGCATGGCAACAAGGTTCTCGTCATCGATCTGGACCCCCAGGGAAACGCCTCTACTGCTCTCGGAGTGGACCACACGTCCGAAGTTCCGAGCGTTTACGACGTGCTGATCGATGACTTTCCCCTGCAGGAAGTCGTGCAGGTGAGCCCGGAGTCCGACAATCTCTTCTGCGTCCCCTCGACAATCCACCTCGCCGGCGCCGAGATCGAGCTCGTTTCGCAAGTCGCACGCGAGCATCGACTCCGCACCGCGCTCGACGAGTTCGTCACGGCAGCCCGGGAAGCCGGTGAACCCTGGGACTACATCTTCATCGACTGTCCGCCGTCGCTCGGACTCCTCACTATCAACGGCTTTGTCGCTGCAAACGAAGTGCTCATCCCCATCCAGTGCGAGTACTACGCGCTTGAAGGCCTCAGCCAACTGCTCAACAGCATTCACCTCATCCAGAAGCACCTCAATCCCGGACTGCACTTGTCCACCATCCTGCTGACCATGTTCGACTCGAGGACGAACCTCGCGAACCAAGTGGCTGACGACGTTCGGGCCCACTTCCCTGACGAGGTTCTGAAGGCCGTCATTCCGCGTGCCGTGCGCATTTCTGAGGCTCCGAGTTTCAGACAGACCGTCATCACCTACGATCCGAGCGGCATCGGCGCCGTGTCATATCTGGAAGCGGCGGCGGAGATCGCCCGCCGCGCTCCCAAGTCACCACAGAAGAAGGAACAGCAGTAATGGCCACACGACGTACCGGTCTGGGTCGCGGCATCGGCGCACTCATCCCCACCCAGACGGAGGGCCAGTCCCGCCCCGTCGACGTCTTCTTCCCCGATTCGTCCGCAACGGTGTCCGTCGGTGTCGACACGGCCGAGAAGGAAGCGACCGAACCCGAGAGCAATCTCAAGACAGTCCCGGGCGCCCAGCTTCTCGGCCTCAATCCCGACGACATCGCCCCGAACGCGAATCAGCCGCGCACCCATTTCGATCCGGACGACCTCGCCGAGCTCGTGCACAGCATTCGCGAGTTCGGAGTTCTGCAGCCGATCGTCGTACGCCCCAAGGACGCGGATAAGGGAACCTATGAGCTCATCATGGGCGAGCGTCGCCTCCGCGCGGCGAAGGAAGCAGGGCTCGACAGCATCCCCGCAGTCGTCAAGGACACCGCGGACGAGGCGATGCTGCGTGACGCTCTGCTGGAGAACCTGCACCGGTCGCAGCTGAATCCCCTTGAAGAGGCGTCGGCGTATCAGCAGCTCCTCGAGGACTTCGGAATCACCCAGGATCAGCTCGCCGACCGCATCGGCCGATCCCGACCGCAGATCACCAACACGATTCGCCTGCTGCGCTTGCCGACGGAGGTTCAGTCAAAGGTTGCGGCGGGCGTCCTCAGCGCGGGGCACGCTCGCGCGGTTCTGTCCGTCAGTGAGCCGGAGCTCATGGCGAGGCTTGCCGAGAAGATCATCAACGAAGACCTCTCCGTGCGTGCGGCCGAAGAGGCCGCGAAGCGGATGACGGCCGGTAAGCGGCCGAAGCCGCAGCCTGGTCAGCGCCGCGGCCAGCTCGACTCAATCGGAGAGCGGCTCGGCGACCGCTTGAACACCCGCGTCAAGGTGAACCTTGGGGCGAGGAAAGGCCAGATCATCGTCGATTTCGCTACGATCGGCGACCTCAATCGCATCCTTGCGGAGATCGGCGAGGAACCCTACAGTGGGTGATACAGAAACCAGCGTTCCGGCCTCGGCCTGAAGCGCAAGTAGGGCGACTGGAAATCCGGTCGCCCTTCTTGTTCGCCGACTGGCGGCATCCGCTCTATTCGTTCGCAGCCGCCTGCGCGAGCGCGTCGTACACACTCGCCAGGGTGAGACCTGCCGCCTCGATCGCGAGGGGCACGAGCGAGGTCTCGGTGAGTCCGGGGAGCATGTTCGCCTCGAGGAACCAGACGGTTCCCTCGGCGTCCACGATCACGTCGATGCGAGAGATGTGGCGAAGCCCCAAGAGCTCGTGCACAGCCACCGCCGTCTCGGCTGCACGTTCGGCGACCTCATCGGAGATGCGAGCGGGCGTGTAGAAAGTCGTCTCACCGGCGTTGTAGCGGGCCTCGAAACTGTATACGCCGGAGATCGGCTCGATCTCGACGGCGGGCAGTGCGCGCGGACCCGAGCCGGTGTCGATGACGGCGATGGCCAGTTCGACGCCCGTGACCTTCTGCTCCACCAGAGCGGTGTCTGAGTAGGTGTAGGCGTCCACCATGGCGCGGGGCAGATCGCTCGGGTCATCCACGATCGTCACGCCCTGAGCCGATCCGCCCTGAGCGGGCTTCACGACGGCGGGGGTGCCGATGCCGGAGAGGACTTCGGAGAGCACTCCCCCGGCGCCCAGCTCCCGGAACGTCGCTTGCGGCAGCGCGAGCCACTTCGGAGTCGCAAACCCCGCGCGGTCGACGAGGACCTTCGCGGTCGGTTTGAACCATGCGAGTCCGGCTGCCTCGGCGTGGGAGCCCACGTAGCGGATGCCGCGGGCACGTAGCAGCGCCTGGAGAGCGCCGTCTTCCCCGCTTGCGCCGTGCAGTGCCGGCCACACGACGTCCGGCCTGTTCTCGGTGACGTCGCTCAGCAGTGTGGCGTTGGGTTCACGCAGGGTGACGGCGTGACCGGTGCGGCGCAGCTCGTCGCTCAAGCGTGCGCCGGAGCGGAGGGAGACATCGCGCTCGTGCGAGATGCCGCCAGCGAGAACGGTCACGGAAAGGGCAGATTTATCAGTCATGATCAGGCTTTCTGTCTCGTGATCGTTCAGGACATGTTGGGCGGCGGGGCGTTGAAGCTCTGCGACGATCGGCGAGTGGTCAACGGACCGGAGCTCGTGAACGTGTGCAGAAGGTCGAGCTCGCCGTTGACAACGTTTGCCAAGCGCCGGATTCCCACGCGGATCTGCTCGGGAGTCGGATAGCAGAACGAGAGCCGGATGTTCTGTCGTCCTCCCCCGTCGGCGTAGAAGGCGGTGCCGGGCGTATACGCGACGAGCTCCTTCACCGCACGCGGAAGCATCGCCTTCGAGTCGAGGTCGTCGGGCAGCGTGAGCCAGACATAGAACCCGCCGTTCGGATTCGTCCACGTGCAGCCGGGCAGATACTCCTCAAGGGCGGAGATCATTGTCTCCTTGCGCTCTTTGTACACGCCTCGGAAGGTATTGATCTGGCCCTTCCAGTCGGCTTGGCTCAAGTACTCGGAGATGACCATCTGGCTGAACGAGGAAGGGCACAGGATGGCGGCTTCGTTCGCGAGAATCAGCTTCTCGCGGATCGCGTGCGGGGCGAGAGCCCAGCCGACGCGGAATCCGGGAGCGAGGGTCTTCGAGAATGTGCCGAGGTAGACCACCCCGTCCTCATCCAAGGACCGGATCGCGTTCGGCGGCTGCTGGTTGAAATAGAGAAGCCCGTACGGGTTGTCCTCAAGGACGAGGATGCCGTTCTCCTGCGCGATCTGCAGGATCTCGGCCCGGCGCTCCGCGGCGAGCGTGACGCCGGCGGGATTGTGGAACGTGGGAATCGTGTAGAGGAACTTGAGGCGCCGCCCCTCGGCCTTGAGCTGCGCGATGCGTTCTCGCAGCGCCTCGGGGATCAGGCCGTTGTCGTCCATCGGGACGTGGGCGACCTCTGCCTGGTAGCTCTTGAAGATGACCATCGCGGTCACGTAGCTCGGGCCCTCGGACAGAACGACGTCACCGGGGTCGAGGAAGAGCTTGCTGAAGAGCTCGAGGGCGTGCTGGCTTCCGGTCGTCACGACGATGTCGGATGCGCTGGCCTTGATGCCCTCAAGGGCCATGACGTCGAGAATCTGTTCACGCAGCTTCGGCACGCCCTGGCCGGAGCCGTACTGCAGCGCCGTCGGGCCTTCATCACGCATGACAGTGGACATGGCGTTTGTGACGAGGTCCTCCGGCAGCGCGGACACATACGGCATGCCGCCGGCGAGGGAGACGACTTCGGGGCGCGAGGCCACGGCGAACAAGGCGCGCACTTCGCTGGCGGACAGCCCGGCGGCCCGCGCCGCGTAGCTGGAGTACCAGGGATCGAGATTGTTTCCGGGTGCGGTGGGGCGGCCTTGTTCTGACACGTGAATCCGTTTCTGCTTTGCTTTCATGGTAGTCGGGGATGCTGGACGTTGCGGCCGCGTGGTTTGCGGCTTAAACGACAAGTGACCCGTCCGGACGAGCCGGACGGGTCACTCGAGTGTCGTCGGCTACGCCAAGTAGGCGGCCAGGTCGGCCTCGAGGGCGGCCTTGGGCTTTGCACCGATGATCGAGGTCGCAACCTCGCCGTTCGAGAACACCTTCATCGCGGGGATGGAGGTGATCTGGTACTTCATAGCCAGGTTCGGGTTCTCGTCGACGTTCACCTTGACGATGTCGAGCTTGTCGCTGTTCTCCGAGGCGATCTGGTCGAGGATCGGAGACACCATGCGGCAGGGTCCGCACCAGGCGGCCCAGAAGTCCACGAGGACGGGCTTGTCAGAGTTCAGGACCTCGGTCTCGAACGTCTGCTCGGTCACTGCACGAGCGGTCATTATCTCTCCTTTGTTGGATTCTGCAGCAGCGGCGGGTTTCGCCGCTCAGGCACTGATCTGGTCGGCTACCGGCTCCGGCTCTCCGGCTTCATGGAGAGCGGCGAGGTAGTGCTCGGCGTCCAGCGCAGCGACGGTACCGCTGCCGGCAGCGGTCGCGGCCTGGCGATACGTCGGGTCGATGACGTCGCCTGCGGCGAACACGCCAGCGAGGTTTGTCTTCGACGAGCGTCCCTCGACGGCGATCGTGCCCTCGGGGGTGAGGTCGAGCTGGCCGTGCACGAGGTGCGTGCGCGGGTCGTTGCCGATGGCGACGAACAGGCCCTGCACGTCGAGTGCGGATTCGGCACCGTCCACCGTGTTGCGCAGGGTCAGTCCGGTGACCGAGTCCTCGCCGGAGATGCCGACGACCTCGTTGTTCCAGACGAACTCGATCTTCGGGTTGGTGAAGGCGCGCTCCTGCATGATCTTCGAGGCGCGAAGCTTGTCGCGGCGGTGCACGACGTACACCTTGTCGGCGAAGCGCGTGAGGAAGGTCGCCTCCTCCATCGCCGAGTCTCCTCCGCCTACGACAGCGATCGTCTTGCCCTTGAAGAAGAAGCCGTCGCAGGTGGCGCACCAGCTGACGCCGCGGCCCGACAGGCGCTCCTCGTCAGCGATGCCGATCTTGCGGTAGGCAGAGCCGGTCGCGACGATGACGGTGCGGGCCTTGTACGTGTCCCCGAGCATCGTCTTGACGACCTTCACCGGTCCATCGAGCTGCACCGAGTCGACGTCGTCATAGATGACCTTGGCGCCGAAGCGCTCCGCCTGGGCCTGCATGTTGGCCATCAGATCCGGTCCCTGGATGCCCTCGGGGAAGCCCGGGAAGTTCTCGACATCCGTCGTGTTCATGAGCTCGCCGCCTGCCTCGACCGAACTCGCGATGACGATCGGCCCGAGTTCGGCGCGCGCGGCGTAGATCGCTGCCGTGTATCCGGCCGGCCCCGATCCGATGATGATGACGTTGTGCACGCGCGGCTCCTTACGTTGTTGTCGCCCAGTAGAACACAGTGTAGTCAGCCAGTATTCCTGGCTACCTACCGAGCTTGCGGCGCAACGGGGCAAGTGCTCCCTTGAGATCGGGCGAGCGCGTGACGATGAGGATTCCGAAGTAGATCACGGCCATCACGATTCCCACGACAGCCATCGTCACGACGGCGCCGATCACGCTCCCGACGGCGAATCCGTCCTCCCGCGTAGCGCCGAGAAGCCACGTGATGAGCCAGCCGACGGCTGCAGCGGGAATCGCGGCGAGGACAAAGCGGCCGATCGCCAGGAGCACGGCGCGCGCCCCGAGCCCTCCGATCTTTCGGCGTAGGAAGAGATAGCCGACCGTCATCTGCGCCACGCCGGCGATGGAGATGGATGCGGCGAGCCCGAAGCCGATCCATTCCCTCGGCAGCAGCGAGCAGCTGACGGCGAGAGCGATGAAGAGGGCGGACTGCACGACGGTGGAGAAGAAGGGAGTGCGCGTGTCGCCGAGCGCGTAGAAGGTGCGCTGGATCACGAAGAGGAGAGTGAACGGAAGCAGATCGCCGAGGTACGCGAGGATGACGAGCGCCATCTGGCCCGCCTGCTCGATCTTTCCCGTGAAGAGGCTGGAGAAGGGCAGGGCCACGACGGCGATGACGGCGCCCGCCAGGACGATCAGCACGGTTATCTGGCGTGCGGCACGAGCGACGTCCTCCTTCATCGCTTCGATGCGCCCGGCGTGCGCGTGCTCCGCGAGGCGCGTGAAGTAGGCGGTCGCGACGGAGACGGCGATCACCGAGTGCGGCAGCATGATGATGAGCCACGAGGCCTGCAGCGCCGCTGTGGACGCGCCCTGACCGGCAGCGAGGAACGAGACGTTCGTCTGTACGACGCCGCCCAGCTGGGTGAGCAGGAGCGACGCGAACGTCCAGCCGGCGAGCTTGCCCGTCTTCCGCAGGCCGATTCCGCGCCAGCGGAAGTCGGGACGGTAGCGCAGGCCGATGCGGCGCCAGAAGAGAAAGAGGACGAGTGCTTGAGCGGCGATTCCGGCCGTCGCGGAGCCGGCGAGAAGCGTGATCATGCCGTCCGTCCACTCGGTGACGAGACGATGACCGGCCGGGTCGGCGCCGAAGATGAGCATGAACGCGACGAGACCGAGCATGGCGATGACGTTGTTGAGCGCGGGAGCCCACGTGAACGGGCCGAACAGCTTGTGTGCGTTGAGGATCTCGCCGAGGAGCGAGTACAGGCCGTAGAAGAACACCTGGGGGAGGCACCAGTACGCGAAAGCCGTCGCGAGGGCACGCGCCGCCGGGTCGATCTCGCCGCTCGTGAGGTAGATGTTGATGATGAACGGCGCCGCGAGGCAGACCAGCAGGGTCACCCCGAGCAGGATCGCCACCGCGACAGTGAGCAGCTTGTTGATGTAGGCGCGGCCGCGGTCTTCGCTGACGATCGCCCGGACGATCGTCGGCACGAGTATGGCGCTGAAGACGCCACCGGCGACGATGGAGTAGATCTGATTCGGGAGCTGGTTGGCGACGCCGAACGCGTCAGCGCTCGCGCTCGCCACGCTGCCGATCGCGCTTGCGAGCAGCACCGCCTTAATGAAGCCGAGGACCCGCGAGACGACAGTCCCGGAGGCGAGGAAAAGGCTCGCCCGGCCGATCGACTCCTCTCTCCCCGTCGCCTCAGTCATCGGCATCCTTCACGACGGAGGCGTCGGCCGGCGTGGGGCCCTCTCCCGGCGTGCTGTGACGGTTCTCGCGACGGCGACGGTGGATCGTGCGGATGAGGCCGAACACGAACAGCAGCGTGACGCCGGTCACAAGGATGATGGTGCCGATCCGCTCCCAGTCGGCCCGGACGGTGACCGGCACCGTCGAGCTGTCGGCGATCGGGACCCCGCTCGGGCTGAACAGCTCGAGGCGGAGGTTCACGTCGCCGTTTCCGAGCCGAGCCGTCACGGGGATGGCGACGGCCTGCTGCGTCTGAGCGGGGATCTCGGTGACATCCGAGGAGGTCACGACGAGGCGGGGGTTGTCCGGTGAGGCGCGCATGACGACCTTCACCGGCAGGTCGAGGGAGTTGCGGACCGAGATCTTTATCGAGATCTGGTCGGCGATCATGAGGATGGGGCTCGATCGCACGATCGTGATGGAGTCGAGGGTCTTCGCGGTCGCGGTCTCGAACGCGCTTCTCGCATCGTCCCAGCCGGAGGCGTCGTCGCGCCAGCCGACTGAATACAGTGCGAGCTTGGCGGCATCCTGCCGGCCGATCAGGATGCTCGGGTCTTCGAGGACGCTCGAGAACGCGGCGATCGCTTCGTCGTGCGACGCCGCTTGACGGAAGGCGTCGAGTCGTGAATCCGACTGCGCGGCGTCCGTGATGGCGACCGCGGAATCGCTGCTCGGGTCGATATCGCTGAGCGGCACCGGCGTGACGGTCTGCAGGGTGCCGAGCCGGCTCAGCACGGAGGAGAGGCGCGCGGAGCTCGTGGGCCAGGTGCGGTCAAGGGTCAGCAGCACGTGGCGCTTGTCGGCTCCCGGCTCACCCGACATGACGGCGAGCTCCGCACTGAGCGCCGCGAGGGCGTCTGACTGAGCCGTGTCGCCCGTCGCGGTCACGGCGCGGCGCAAGGCCGCGGAGGCGGCGGAGTCGGCGACGTAGACCGCTTCACCCTCGGCGGTTCCGGCGGCGGGGACGGTCGTGCGCTCCCCCGCTGATGTGTTCGAAGACGCGATGATCGCCGGCCCGGCCTCGGCTGCGGCGAGGCTCTTGAGGTCGGCCCGGGTCACGGTATTGTCGGCGGGCCAGACCATCGAATCGAAGGTGTACGGGAAGTCGAGCAGAGACTCGAGCGTGGGAATGCCGTCGGCGTCGGTGGTCGGCTCGGGATCGGGCGTCGACTCGAGGGAGCTCGTGCCCGGAGTCCCCGTCGACTGCGTCGCCGGGGCGGTGGGCTTCGGGGGCGAGAAGTTCGCCGGGTCGAGGCCGTACTCGAGCGAGCTCGGAGCGAGGAGGCTCGTCGCCCCGGACTGCAGCTGCGCCGTCGGGTCAGCGTCTGCATACTGCAACGGGAATGTGTCATTCGAGGCGGCCGCGAGGCGCGCCAGCCAGTCGACGGCGGACTCCGGCGCCGCTGAGCCGAGCGCGTGGATAGAGGCGACGATGCGTGGGTCGATGCCCAAGGCGATGGGCCGATTCATCGCGCCGTCGAGCTGCTGCGTCAGGATGCCGTCCGGCTCCGTCGCGGACGCGAGAGTGTCTGCGTCGATCAGGCCGTCAGTGCTGGGAGGAATCGTGATCGGCATCGCGACCGACACGTTTAGGCGGGCCGAAGGAGCCGCGGGCGCGTACACGAAGGCGTCACGAGACTGCGCCGTCGTCATGCCAGCAGCATATGTTCCCGAAAGAGCATATGCGCCGAAGTCGTCGGGGAGTTTGAGTTCAGATGCTTCGATCGTGATCGGCGTGCTCGTCCACGTGGCGTGCGGGGACAACTCTGGGACGTCGATGGTGTCGACGGTGACGGGCGTGCTCGTCGACTCGTTGCCCGGGGTCAGGAACGCGCCGAGCGCGGCGCGCGAGCCGAACGGGCGGTCGGCCGCGGCGAGGATCACATGCCCCGCGGGAACGAGGTCCGTCGTCGGGTTCGACACCGTGAGGCTCACGCGGAAGGACCCGTCGGGGCCGAGCGGAGTGTCGAGAAGCTCAGCGTCGAGAGTGACGGCGGAGTCTTCTGTCACCGCGGCGGCGGGCTCGGGCGCGCCGGCGAGGGACGACAAAGCGACGGCGGTGAGGGCGGCCGCGCACGCGAGAGTCGTTCGAAGATTCATAGGCTTGGCAAGCAATCGCTCGTGCGAGGGCTCAGCCGATTCTACGTTGCCGTGACACAGCGCTGCCTGAACGCGGCGCCGACTCACTCCTCGCGGTGTCGGGTGGCCGGTTCGGCGGGCGAGACTTGCGCATGGTCGAGCTGACCCGCGAGCCGCCACACGGCGTGCGTGAGCACGGGATGCCGATGCGCGATCTCACGGAGGATCTCATACTCGAGGCGATCCGCGGACGCGCGAAGCTCAGCGGCATCCGCTCGCGACGTCTCGGACGCGAGCCGCGCGAGCAGATACTCGGCTGTCTTGCCTTGCGCGTCGAGAGCCTCATCGCGCAGCGCGACGACGACGAGCTCGTCGACGGTGGGCAGCTCCTGGAGGAACTCCCAGGGATCTTCACCGTCGCGCGCATGGTGCTCGATGAGCACGTCGAGCTCGAGCCGGGCGTCGGCGCGCAGCCGAACGATGTCGAGGCTCATGCCGTCTCCGCCTTCCGTCACTCGTGCCGTGTGCTGCGATTAAGCCTACGACGCGGGCGGCCGCCGCGTGGTTCACGTGCCGCGGACGGGGGCAACAGCGTCCCCTGTTGCGTCGGCGGGACGATGTGCCACGATGGCATATGGTCACATCACGATTGAGCGACAGCACCCTGCAGCACTTCACGGACGTGCTGCAGAGACGCAAGGCCGAACTGCTGCACCAGATGGGTGCCAACGACGAGTCCCTCGTGCAGGTTCGGCAGTCGCTCGGTGAGGGGACCAACGATGACGAGCACGACCCCGAGGGTCCGACCATGTCGGAGGAGTGGTCGATGCTGACGGGACTGCAGGCCGAGGCGCGATCGGAGCTGCGTGAACTCGACAGTGCGCTCGAACGCATCGAAGCCCGCGACTACGGGCTCTGCGCGGCGTGCGGCAACCCGATCGGCCGGCCGCGGCTCGAGGCGCGACCGTATGCGACGCTGTGCATCGAGTGCGCCCGCAAGGCGGAGGCGCGATAGCGGGCGCTAGGCCGTCTGGGCGAGCACGAGCGGAAGCACGGCGGCGGCGCCCGCGTGACGGAGAAGCCGCCCGGCGACAGTGACGCTCCACCTGCTGTCGGCGCGGTCGTCGACGAGCAGCACCGTCCGCCCCTCGATCTGCTCGCGCACGTGCTGGGGAACGCCGAAGCGGTTCCACACGGCGGCGAGGCGGAAGACGCTGTTGCCGCCGGTGCCGCTTGCGGCATCCGTCCCCGACTCGAGCTCCCCGAGGTAGGGGAGCCGGCCGATGGCGGCGATGCCCCGGGCGAGCGAGTCGACGAGCTGCGGGCGGCTGTGCGAGGGAAGGGAGACGACGGCGTCGGGGCGCGCGTCCCAGCGCCAGTCGGCGAGCACGCGCACGCACGCGTCGAGCATCGCGCTGTCGATCGGGGCGTCGGGCGCGCCCTCGCGGAACAGCTCGCGCAGAGGCCCGCCCCAGCCGAGGTCGGTGAGCCGCGCGAGGGCGCGGCCCGGCTCGACGCGCTCCTCGGCGGGGATGCGACCGGAGACCGGGAGCCCGACCCTGTCGGCACCCGTCGGCCACATGGCACGCGGATCGAGAACGACGCCCACGCGATTGAGACCCGAGGACGCGGCTTCGGTCGCGGACTCGTCGAATCCGCTCGGATACCAGGGACCGGCGCACACGTCGCAGCGCCCACACTCGATGGCGCTGTCGTCGTCGAGTTCACGCTGCAGGAAGGCCATGCGGCACGAATCGGTGGTCTCGTACGCGATCATCGCGTCCTGCTCCGCCACGCGCTCGGCGGCAATGCGCTCGTAGCGCTCACGATCGTAGGTCCACGGCGCACCGGTCGCGACCCAGCCTCCCGAGACGCGACTCACGGCGCCGTCGACGTCGAGCACCTTGAGCAGAAGCTCGAGGGCGCTGCGCTTGAGATCGACCCGCGCTTCGAGAGCGGGAGTCGACAGCGGCGCCGGCGCCGCGCCGAGCTCCGCGATGACGGCGTGGGCGGCCTGTTCGTCGGGCATCGACGCGGTCGCGAAGTAACGCCAGATCGCCCGGTCTTCCTCACCCGGGAGAAGGAGGACGTCGGCGGTGTCCGTCGCGCGCCCCGCGCGCCCCACCTGCTGGTAGTAGGCGACGGGTGACGACGGGGCGCCGAGGTGGATCACGAACCCGAGGTCGGGCTTGTCGAAGCCCATGCCGAGCGCGCTCGTCGCGACAAGCGCCTTCACGGCGTTGTCTTTGAGGGCCTGCTCGGCGTGCTCGCGCTCGGCCGGATCGGTGCGGCCCGTGTAGGCGAGCACATTGTGCCCGGCCTCCCGCAGCAGCCGCGCCGTGTCGTCGGCGGAGGACACGGTGAGGGCGTAGATGATGCCGCTGCCGGGCATGTCGCCGATGTGGCTGAGCAGCCAGGCCAGGCGAGCCGCGTTGTCGGGGAGCGAGAGCACGCCTAGTCGGAGGGAGCGGCGCGCGAGGGGGCCGCGGATGGTGAGCACGTCGCCGCCGCCCGCACTCAGCTGCTCGGCGACGTCGGTGACGACGCGCTGGTTGGCCGTCGCCGTCGTGGCGAGAACGGGGACGCCGTCTGGCATGCGCGCGACGAGGTCGCGCAGCCGGCGGTAGTCGGGCCGGAAATCGTGGCCCCAGTCCGAGATGCAGTGCGCCTCGTCGACGACGAGAAGACCGGTGCGGCGCACGAGCTCCGGCAGCTGCTCCTCGCGGAAGCGCGGATTGTTGAGCCGCTCGGGCGAGACCAGCAGCACGTCGATCTCGTCGTTCTGCAGCCCCGCGATGACGTCGTCCCACTCGTGCGCGTTCGCGGAGCTGATGGACGCTGCTCGAACGCCCGCTCGCGCCGCCGCCGCGACCTGGTCGCGCATGAGCGCGAGGAGGGGCGACACGAGGATCGAGGGCCCGGCTCCCCTGCGCCGCAGCAGGAGGGTCGCGACAAAGTACACGGCAGACTTGCCCCAGCCGGTGCGCTGCACGACGAGCGCGCGCCGACGCTCGTCGACGAGGGCGGAGATCGCCTCGAACTGTCCCTCGTGGAACTCGGCGTCGTCGCTGTTCACCAGGGTGCGGAGAACCTCGAGAGCCTCGGTACGCGTGTCGGTCGTCGCGGCGGAGGTCATGAGCCTCACGGTACCGGGCGCGGCTGACAGGCACGCGTGCGCGGTCGGGCCGGTGGAGAACGCGGCGCACTGCCCACGGCGCCTGTGGAGAGTGCGGTGTTATCCACAGATCGGGCCGCGAGCGGCATCCGACCCCGATTGACTCGCGAGGATCGGCCCATGACGATCAGTGCTGATGAAGCGGCGGCGACCCCGCTGACGACGGACGAGGCCATCGCGGAACGCGTGCAGATGCTCATCGGGCGGGCGATCCGGCGAACGTGGTGGCTGCTGTTTCTCGACGACGACGATCGGCAGCTTCCCCTGATGATGCCGGTCGACGACTACCCGCTCGTGCCCGACGCCGTGTCCGCCGACGGCAGCGCCGACTTCGTGCGCTCCGCGATGGAGGGCGTCGGCGCCCGACACGTGATCTTCGTGTGGGAGCGACCGGTCGGAGCGGGAATCACCGGGCCCGACCGTGCGTGGGCGAGCCTGCTCGCCGACGGATGCCGCGAGCGGGGGCTGAGCGTGCGAGCGCAGCTCATCAGCCACCGGCAGGGCGTGCGCTGGCTCGCTCCCGACGACTACGCCGAGCACAGCGTCGCCTCGTGAGCGGCCCTGCGAGAATGAAGCGTGACTCTCATCGACAGTTTGCGCTCGGATCTGCGTTCCGCGGGATACACGGTGGCCGCCGTCTCGGCGCTGTGGGGCGAGGAGGCCGCCGCTGCCCTGCACCGCGGGCAGCGCGTTCCGGCCGTGCGGGCGCTCGATTCTGCAGAGGACTCCCCTCTCGCCACTCTGGCCCGCATGTTTCTGCTCGGCCTCGACAGCGACCCCGACGCCGTCGGCCGAGCGCTGCCGTCGCTCGGCGTGGAGGGCGCGACCGCGCTCGGACTGGCGGCGACCGTGCCCGGCGGCATCCGGGCCCGCCGTGACCTGCGGCCATACGCCTTCGTGGACTCCACCGGTGAGGGAAGCTGGTGGATCGTGTCCGATCTCGGTGAGCTCGCGCTCGGGCACGCGCTCGGCGAGGATCACGTGCTCGGCGTCGGCGGCGCGTCGCTCACGCTGTCGGGCCTCATGCTGCAGCGGCCCGTGAGCCGCGTTCTCGACCTCGGCACGGGGTGCGGCATCCAGGCGATGCACGCCGCGCGCCACGCTGAGCACGTCGTGGCCACCGACATCTCGCGCCGTGCCCTCGAGATCGCGCGGCTCAATGCGGAGCTCAACGGCATCGGAAACATCGAGTTCCGGCACGGCAGCCTCTTCGAGCCGGTCGCGGGCGAGCGCTTCGACCAGATCGTGAGCAACCCGCCGTTCGTCATCACGCCGCGGCGGCCCGGCGTTCCCGAATACGAGTACCGCGACGGCGGCATGGTCGGCGACGAGCTCGTGCGCGCCGTGATCGCCGGCTGCGCGACGCATCTCGAGCCGGGCGGGACGGCGCAGATGCTCGGCAACTGGGAATACCACTCGGATGCCGCGGGCCTCGACCGCGCGCGCGGCTGGGTCACGGCGCTCGAGGCCGAGCGGACGCCCCTCGACGCCTGGCTCATCGAGCGCGAGGTGCAGTCCCCCGAGGAGTACGCCGAGACGTGGATCCGCGACGGCGGCACGCGCGCGGGAAGCGCAGCGTTCGACGAGCTGTACGACGCGTGGCTCGCCGACTTCGAGGCGCGCGACGTGCGCGCTGTCGGCTTCGGCTACGTCATTCTGCGCCGTCCCGTCACCCCGGAGGCTCCGCGATGGAACCTGTTCGAGCGGTTACACACCGCGACGGGCGAGAACGAGACGGGGCTCGGCGTGCACATCGCCGCGTGCATCGACGCCCGCGACCGGGAGGCCGCCCTCAGCGACGCCGAGCTCGCGGCATCCGCTCTCATGCGTGCCGCGGACGTGACGGAAGAACGCCACTACTGGCCGGGAAGCGACGACCCGCAGGCGATGCTGCTGCACCAGGGCGGCGGATTCGGGCGCACCGTTCCCCTGGACACGGCACTTGCCGCGCTGCTGGGAGCGTGCGACGGCGAACTGCCGCTCGGCGTGCTCGTTGCCGCCATCGCGCAGCTGCTCGAGGTGGACGAGTCCGCGCTCGCCGCGCAGCTGCTGCCGCGCGTGCGCGAGCTCATCGGCACGGGAATGCTGCTCTTCGCCGTCTGAGGCGACGCGCCGCAAAGATAAGGCATCTGCCCGATGGGACGGACCCGCCTTAGCTCGCACTCTGGGGATATCGCAGAAGGGTCCTCAAGGAGTGAGCAGCATGTACGAATCGCCAGAGCTCTACTACGACACGGTATGGCGCGAGCGGGAGCGTGAGCTCGAGCAGCGGATAGCGTGGCGGCGGGCGGCAGAGGAGAGTCCCGAACGCGTGGTGCCGAGCCGGCTGTCCCTGCTGCGCGAGCGGGCCGTAACCGCCCTGAGGGGTGTCTTCCGGGCGCGTCGGGAGAGAGCGGCGCGCACTCGGGAGGCGGCATCCTCGCCCGAGCCGTGCCCCACGGCGCTGCCGTGACCCTCGCGGACAGCTCCCTCACCCTCCCGAGCGTCGGAGGGGCGTGCAACGATGGAAGCATGGCCACTTCGAGCGCCACCATGGTGGGCCGCGGCGCCGAGCTCGCTCGTCTGCATGACACCTTCGAGCGGAGCGCGGCGGGCGAGCCCCAGGCCGTGCTCGTCTCGGGCGAGGCCGGCATCGGGAAGACGCGACTGCTGAGCACGTTCGGCGAGGAGGTCTCCTCGCGGGCGAACGTGCTCGTGGGGCAGTGCATCGATCTCGGCAGCACGCCGACGCCGTACGGTCCGCTGATCCCCGTCCTGCGCGGCATCGTCGCCGGGATGGGCGCCGAGGCGGCGTTGAGCGCCGCCGGGCCCGGCCGTGATGCGCTGCTCCTGCTGCTTCCCGAACTCGGCGACGGCCCCGTCAACGCGGACGAGGTGAGCGCCGCCCGGCTGCGTGAGGTCGTCGTCGTGCTGATCGAGGAGTACGCCGAGCGCGCGCCGCTCGTGCTCATGATCGAAGACCTGCACTGGGCGGATGCCTCGACCCTCACGATGCTCCGCTTCATGCTGCGCGCCATCACGGGGGCGCGGCTCCTGCTCGTTCTGAGCCTGCGCAATGAAGACGTGCGCCGCGGTCACCCCGTGCGAGAGTTCGTCATCGAGGGTGAGCGTGCGCGCCTGCTCGAGCGCATCGAGCTCGATCGGCTCGACCGTGACGATGTGCGCGAGCTCGTGGAACAGATCCTCACCCGGCCGGTCGACGCCGACGCGCTCGAGCGCGTCGTGGATCGGGCGGAGGGCGTCCCGTTCTACGTGGAGGAGCTCGCCTGCTGCAGCGACGGGCCCATGCCCGAGACGCTGCGCGACCTCCTGCTCGCCCGGTACGACCAGCTCGACGAGTCGGCGCAGCGCATCGTGCGGGTCATCTCGTGCGCCGAGGGCTGGCTGACCCACCCCATCCTGAGCGCCGTCGCCGGAATGGCAGATGACGAATTGGATGCCGCCATCCGCCTGGCCGTGCAGGCGAACATCATCACCCTTGGCGCCGACTCGTACCGCTTCCGCCACGCGCTCCTGCGCGAAGCGGTGTACGAGGAGCTGCTGCCGGGCGAGCGCGGCCGCCTGCACCTCGCGTTCGCCACGACGCTCGAGCAGCACCCCGAGCTCGCTCCCTCCCCTGCGGCGATCGCCCACCACTGGCACGCCGCGCACGACTCGCGCCGTGCCCTTGCGGCATCCGTCACCGCAATGGACGCCGCGAAGGACGCCTACGCGTACGCCACCGCGTCCCGGCTCGGCGAGCTGGCGATCGAGCTGTGGGACGGCGTGCCGGATGCCGAAGAGGTGACGGGGACGACGAAGGTGCGGCTGCTCGCTCGCGTGGGCTCCGCGCTGCGCAACGCCGGCGAAGGCGAGCGGGCCCTTGCCACGGTGAGCGCCGCGCTCGAGGAGGCGGAGCGCACGCCCCAGCCGGCGGCGGTTCAGGTTCGCCTGCTTCGCGACAAGGCGCAGTACCTCGCGAACCTCGGCCGGCCGGGCTCGATCGAGCTGCTCACCGACGCGCTCGCGATGTTCGCCACCGGCGCGGGTGAGGCGGGAGAGTTGGAGGACGACCGGCTGCGGGCGGAGTTGCTCAACACACTCGCCGCGCGCTACATGGTCGCCGGCCGATCGCACGAAGCCATCGTGACTGCACGGGAGGCGTACGAGCTCGCCGAGCAGAGCGGCGACGACGCCGAGATGTCGATCGCGGCGAACCTCAGCGGCGTCTCGCGAGACGCACTGGGCGATGTGGCGGGCGCCCTGGACGACTTCGCCGTGGCCGGCAAGCACGCGGTGACGGAGAACTCGTTCCTGCGCTACAGCGTCAACTACTCGGACCTGCTGCTGAACGAGGGCCGCTACCGCGAGGCGGTCGAGGTCGCGAGGGCCGGCTATGAGCGCGCCCGCGAGCTCGGCGTCGAGCGCTCATCGGGAACGATGCTGCTGCACAACATGGTCGATCCCCTCCTGCTGCTCGGCGACATCGACGAGGCGGAGAAGCTGATCACGCGCAGCCTCGCCATGAACACGCTGCTCGTGTTCCAGGCCTACGCGCAGAAGACGAAGATCGAGGCGCTGCTGTGGCGGGGCGAACTCGCCGAGGCCGAGAGCCGGGCCCGCGACTGGCTGCCGGCGCTTCGCGCGATCGGCGCGGTGGAGCGACAGGTCTGGTACGCGCTCGCCGACGCCGAGGCGAGTGTCGCCGTCGCCGCAGGCGACATCCCCGCCGCCTGGCGCGTCTTCGAGCGCGTGCTCGCGGATCCGGGCCCGATCATGCTCGGCTATCATCGGCGGGCCCTCCTGCTCGCGGCGACCGTCGTGTCGCGACTGCGCGTCTCCCCCGGCGACCTCGGCGCGGATGACGTCGCGGCCGCCGCGGCCGCGGTCCAGGCGTCATGGCAGGCGATGCCCGACGCCGTGCGCACGGCGGAGTGGACGAGGATCATCGACGCGGCCCTCGCGATCCCCGACGCTGCAGCCGTCGACCGGCTCGAGGCCGCCCACGACGCGGCCGCGCACGAGAGCCTCCCGGCGACGGTGCCGCCGTTCCTCTGCCTGCAGCTGGCTCGCGCCCTCGTGGATGCCGGCGACAGGGCTCGGGCGCGCGAGCTGCTGCAGAGCGCGGCGAAAGCGGCATCCGCCCTCTCGCATATCGGCCTGCAACGCGAGGTCGCCGACTACGCCTCCGCCGCGGGACTCGAGGAGAACGACGCTGCCGGACCGCTCGGTCTCACGGCGCGCGAGCGGCAAGTGCTCGAGCTCGTCGCCGACGGGCTCAGCAACCGTCAGATCGGCGAGCGGCTGTTCATCAGCGCGAAGACCGCGAGCGTGCATGTCTCCGCGATCCTGCGAAAGCTCGGGGTCGCCACGCGCACGGAGGCCGCCGTTGCCGCAGGCCGGAACCCGAGAACGTGACGCCCAGCGCGCCGTTCACCGGCGGTTAGACTTCGTGTGCTCTCATGGAGAGAACCGAAGAAGCCACCCGAATGGACGAATCGTGACATCACGAACGGCCGAATACCCTAGGCCGGATCACTTTCTTCTGCACATCAGCGACACCCACCTGCTCGGGCGGGGACGCAAGCTCTACGACTCTGTCGACAGCGCCGATCACTTGCGAGAGCTGTTCGCCGAGCTCGAGGCCTCGGAGGGCCGGCCCGAGGCGATCGTCTTCACGGGCGACCTCGCCGACAAGGGCGAGCCGGAGGCGTACGAGCTGCTTCGCGGCATCGTCGAGCCTGCCGCCGAGCGGCTCGGCGCCCGCGTGATCTGGGCGATGGGCAACCACGACAATCGCGCTGCTCTGCGCGCCGGACTGCTTGACGAGGCGCCGAGCATGCGCCCGATCGATCGCGTCTACGACGTGAACGGCCTGCGCGTCATCACTCTCGACACGAGCGTGCCGGGGGCGCACCACGGCGAACTCACGCGCGAACAGCTCGACTGGCTCGCCGCCGAGCTGGCGACGCCTGCCCCTCACGGCACGGTTCTCGCGATGCATCACCCGCCGGTGCCGAGCGTGCTTGACCTCGCGGTGAGCGTCGAGCTGCGCGACCAGTCCGCCCTCGCCGCCGTCCTGCTCGGCAGTGACGTGCGCAGCATCATCGCCGGCCACTTGCACTACTCGTCGACAGCGACATTCGCCGGCATCCCGGTCTCCGTCGCCTCCGCCACGTGCTACACGCAAGACCTCAACGTGCCTGTCGGCGGCACCCGAGGCCGCGACGGCGCCCGCGCGTTCAATCTCGTGCACGTGTATGAGTCGACGGTGCTGCACTCGGTGGTTCCCGTGGGAGCGTACGCGGCGCTCGACTACATTCCGGCCGACGAGAGCGCGCGTCGCCTGGCCGAGCAGGGAATCGTGATCCCCGAATCAGGCACGCTCGCTGCCCGGAAGCCGGAGCGAGAGCTCGTCGGCGCGCGCTGAGTCAGCCGAGTCCTTTTCCCACGGCGCCGGAAACGGGAAGTAGCGTTCCAGGAACGCCGTCACGTTCTCGGTGCGCTCCTCGTCGCTGATCTCCGGCTTCGAGCCGTCATTGAGGCAGAACATGTCCTGGTCGCGCTTGCGCAGCAGGCGCTCCATCGCGGGCGCAGCCGAACGCAGCGTCGTCTCGATGTAGCGCACGCGCGCTTGCGTCTGCACGACAGCGCGTCCGGTCATGAGCGCGTAGTAGTGATAGAGCGAGTTGGTCACCGAGATGTCGGTCGCCGAACGGAATCGGGATGCCGCCGTGCGCCGGAACTCCTCAGCGAACTCCTGCTCCATCTCGTTCAGAACGCTCACGCGCAAGGGTGCGGCGCAGTGCTCGAGATGCCGGGTCGTGATCTTGCCGAAACGGCCGCGCAGGAGCTCACGATTCACGCGAGCGGCGTTCTCATATCCCGACCTCGTGGGATCGGTGTCGCCGAGCCCGATGCGCGTGCGCGCCTCGACGAACTTGGTCACTCCGCCGGGCGAGAAGAACAGGGAGGGACTCACTTGGCGGCCGAAGAACATGTCGTCGTTGGAATACAGGAAGTGCTCGGCGAGACCCGGAATGTGGTGCAGTTGGCTCTCGACGGCGTGCGAGTTGTACGTGGGCAGCACGCTCGGGTCCGCGAAGTGCTTCTCCGCCGGTACGATCATCACGCGCGGATGCCGCTTGAGCCAGCGCGGTGCCGGAGAATCCGTCGCGATGAAGATGCGCCGGACCCACGGCGCGAACATGTATATGCTTCGAAGCGCATACTTCAGCTCGTCGATCTGGCGGAACCGGGCCTCCGAATCGTCACCCTCGCCCACGAGCACGCCCGCCATGCGCGCGGCCCGCCGCCTGCGGTACTCGACGCTCGAGCCGTCGACCCACGAGAAGACGACGTCGATGTCGAATGTGACGTCGCTCGCGAGGTCGGCGAACATGTTCTCGAGCGTCGGCCACTCACGTCCCCAGCGGGTGATCGTCGCGATCGCCGCTTCCGACCGAGCGAGGTGGCGACGCGTGAGCGCGTTGGGGGTCGGCGCGATTATCGTCTCGTCGCCGAACGCCCACAGCTCGAGCTGCGGAGCCGACTCCGGGCCGTAGCGGAGGCGACCAATGGGCTCGAGTCGCGGGCGGTAGAGCCGGAACACCTTCGCCTTTGGCAGGGGAGACAGCCGGCCGTCGGCGAGCAGAACGGTGGGCAGATCATCGTCGACGGAGTAGTAGGGCGCGTCGGAGAGATCCCGCTTCTGCTCCTTCTTGAGGGTGAGGGCATAGAACGGCTCGTGGGCGAACGCGGTCGAGAATGCCGCCTCGACGTCACGGCGCCGGCGCCGGTCGACCGCGATGATCGGGCGATCCGCCGAGCTGCGCGCCAGCAGGAAGTCGATTCCCGCCTGCTCGAGCGCATCGGCGACGGCGAGGAGATCCTCGACCATCGACTGGTGCGGCGTGAAGTGGCCGACGGTGAGCGCGTAGCGGCCCTCGCGATGCACGACGTCCTCGCGTTCGAACCGGCGCTCCCGAGAGGGGACGACGAGCGGTTCGTCGGTGAGCAGCCGGGCCGCACCGTGCGCGGCTGGAGCACCCTCATCGGCGACGATGGCGGGCAGACCGGAGGCGAGGGGAGCCTCGACGCGGAACGAGCGTCCGGCGGCATCCGAGAGCGTCGATTCCTGACGCTGGGCGTCCACGGCGTCATCCTCGCTCATGCCTGCCCCCGTTCCTCGAATCCGGCGCGAAGGCTGCACCCGCGCGCTTCACCAGTGTAAGAGGCGCGCCGTTCATCGCTCACGCGGGAAGAGCGAGAACCTGGCCATCGCCGGCGAGCTGCTCGCGCAGCCTGCCGACGTCGACTCCCTGCACTATCGTGTCGGTCGCGCAGCAGAGCGCGGCGGCTACGCCAGCCGCGTGTCCGAGCATCTGGTACTGCACTTCCATGCGGACCGACGAGAACGCGACGTGCGACGCGGAGACGCACACGGGAACGATCAGGTTTGTGCAGTGCTCCTCGCGGGGGATGAGACAGCGATAGGGGATCTCGTACGGCTGCACGGGAACCGAGAGGTAGCCTTCGGTCACCACCATTCCCCGGGGTCGAGGATGCTCGTACACCCAGGTCCAGGCGCGCTGAACTTCGCGGATGTCGATGTGGTACGAGCCCATCGCCACGGTGTCCGGGTGTCGCGTGGAGTGAAGGAGGTCATGCTCCGTCAGCACGCGTGAGCCGATCATTCGCCGCGCCTCGCGCACGTAGAGCTGGTGCGGAAGGTGAACGCTGTCGGCGAACTCGTCCCGCGGCAGCCCCCAGCGGCTCATCTCGGTGCGCACCGCTGACGGCACGGACGGATCGGTGCTGAGGAACCAGAGGAACCCGGCCGCGTGCGACAAGTGATGTTCCCGAATGCGCTCTCGCTCCTGCGCCGAGGCGAGCGGGTACCGCCAGGCCGAGCCGTCGAGCACGCTCAGCGAGAACGGGCCGAGAGAATTGCCGTCGCACTTCTCCCCCGGCAGGTTCTGGGCCAGCCCGATCAGCTCGCCCGCGGCGACATCGACGCCCCTCGACGCCCAGTGCGCGAACAGACGCCGGCCAAGCTCCCAGTACTCCTCGGAGTACCCGGGCGGCCGCTCGAACGGAATGCGATCCGCCGCGCGGGTGAGGCAGACCCGATAGCCGTAGGACATGACGCCGCCATCGCCTTCGCCGACGCGGGCGAGCGGCTCCGGTTTGATCTGCGGAAGCAGGGAGCCGACAGTCAGGCCGGAGGGGTCGTCGGCGAACGGGGAGATCCACGGCGGCATCGTGTGCCGACCGGGCAGGAGCTCGCGGCGCCCGGCGAAGGTCTCGCCGTAGAGAGCGCGGTCTTCGCGGCCAACCGCCGACGGGACTCCGGCGGCCGCGAGAAGGTCGCCCTCATAGCTCGCGTCGATGCAGACGTTGGCGCGCAGCCGCAGCCCCGACGAGAACTCCACCTCCTCGATGCGCCCGGCGGATACGAGCGCCGCAGTGAGGCGCTCGCCGAACACGACCTCGACGTGCGCCTCGAGCAGCCAGCGCTCGAATATTGCCTCGGCGACATGTGGTTCCGGTCCCGCATAGCGACCGGCCGCGACCCCGTAGTGTTCCGCGACATCGTGGCGAAACCGCGCGGCAGCGCCGCCGAGCACGCGCGCATCGCCGATGTCCGTGTAACCGAGGCCGCCGCTCGTCATCCCGCCGAGATGCCGGCCGGGTTCGACGAGAACCGTGCGGGCGCCGCGCTGGGCCGCGGCCACCGCCGCGCAGACTCCAGCCGAGGTTGCGCCATAGACCACGACGTCGACCTCTGTCGCCGACGACAGTTCGTGCGTGCGCGAATCATCAGTCGGCATCCGGTCTCCTCACTGATGGCGGACTCCCCTGGCAGTATGCCCTCTTCTGGGAACGATGCCAGAGAATCGCCCTCCACAGGGCGACTTCGGCTGAAAATTTCCCGAGACACCCCCGAAGGAGTAGTGGCGCTGCTTGAGAAGCAGAAGATATGGTCATCGTCAAGTACCTGACATCGATACCACAAAGGTGTATTGACCTATGACCCGAACGCTCTCCGTCGCGGTTCTCGGCTTCTGGCACGTCCACGCCGCCGACTATGCGAAAGCGGTTCGCGAGCACCCCGACACCAGCCTCGCCGCCGTGTGGGATCCGGACGCGGAACGCGGCAGGCACGCCGCGGCAGACCTCGGCGTGCCCTTCGTCGCCGACCTTGACGAGCTCCTCGCCCGCGGGGACATCGACGCCGTCACCGTGACGACTGCGACGAACGAGCACCACGACGTCATGATGAAAGCCGCTTCGCACGGCAAGCACATCTTCACCGAGAAGCTGCTCGCGCCGAGCGTCGACGAGTGCGAGGAGATCCTCGCCTGCGCCCGCCGGAACGGTGCCGTTCTCGTGGTCTCGCTCCCCCGCCTCACGGAGTCCACGACGATCACGGCGCGCCGCCTCATCGCCGACGGCGCGCTCGGTGATCTCACCTACGGGCGCGTCCGAATGGCGCACGACGGCTGGATCCACGACTGGCTGCCCGAGCGGTTCGCCGATCGAACCGCGGCGATCGGCGGGGCGCTCTCCGACCTCGGCTGCCACCCCGCGTACCTCACACAGCTCTTCTTCGGCGCCAGACCGGATGCCGTGACCGCACAGTACTCGTCGGTCACCGGCCGGGAGGTCGAAGACAACGCCGTCGCGACGTCCCGCTACGGGAACGGTGCACTCGCGGTGTTCGAAGCGAGCTTCGTCACGACCCCCGGAGCCTTCGCACTCGAACTTCGCGGAACCGAAGGCGCCCTGCTGTACGGCTTCGGCGACGAGCGCATGCGCGTGAAGAGCAGCCGGCTCGACCCGGACGCCTGGCAGGAGGTGACGCTCGATCCCGCCGCGGCCTCGCCGTTCGAACAGTGGCTCGAGCACATCGCCGCCGGGACGACGCCCACGGAGAACCAGCGTGCGGCCGTCGAGCTCACCCGCCTGATCGTCGCAGCGAACGAGGCTGCCGCAACGGGGACGACCGTGTCCCTCCCACCCGAATAACCCGAACAATCCGAAACACAGCAACCCCCCAAGGAGCTGAGCACCATGTCCCCCAATCCCCTCCGAATCGGACTCATCGGCGCCGGCGGCATCGCCGGAGCCCACGTGGCCGGCTACAAGCGAAACCCCGACACCGTCGTCTTCGCCGCCGTCGCGGACCCCGTGACGGCGAACGCCGAGGCGCGCGCCGCCGGCACGGGCGCGATCGTCTACGCCGACTACAACCAGATGATCGCCGAAGCCGACATCGACGCCGTCGACATCTGCCTCCCCCACCACTTGCACAAGGACGCCATCGTGGCCGCCGCCCGGGCGGGCAAGCACGTGCTGTGCGAGAAGCCGCTGTGCCTCAACGCCGACGAGGCGGTCGAGGTCTCCGCCGCCGTCGCGGCATCCGGCGTCACCGTCATGTGCGCCCACAACCAGCTGTTCCTGCCGGCTGTCGCCGAGGCCAAGCGCCTGCTCGAGGCCGGCCTGCTCGGACAGGTCTACGAAGTGCGCACGACCGACAGCTTCTTCAACGACTTCACGCCCGAGAGCATGGGCTGGCGCGCCGACGCTCGCACGAGCGGCGGCGGTGAGCTCATCGACACGGGCTACCACCCGGCCTACCTGCTCCTCCACCTCGCGGGCGGCGTGCCGACAGAGGCGGTCGCGATGCTGAGTCGCCACCGACTCGCCTTCATGGAGGGCGAGGACTCCGCCAACGTGCTCGTGCGCTTCGACAACGGCGTGGTGGGCACGATCGTCACGAGCTGGGCGTACGAGCCCGCCGCGAACACCGAGCGCTTCTCGGTCGTCGGCGAGCTCGGTTCGATGCACAGCGACGGTCGAAGCCTCAGCTACCGGTTGAGGGGGGCGGATGCCGTGACCGTCGAGTTCGACGAGGTCCACGAGTTCGCCGCCGAGGTGGAGCACTTCGCCGACAGCATCCGGAACGGCACCCGGCCGATCCACACCCACAAGGAGGGGATCGAGGTGCTCGGCATGATCCTCGCCGCCTACGAGTCGGCACGCACGGGAGCGTTCGTGCCGGTCATCCGGGCCGAGGACACGCCGCTTCCCGAGGAGGCTCCGGGGAGCAGGTGCTCGCCGACGTGTCGTAGCGGCTACGCGCGCGGCCCAGCGGTCGAGCCGCGCGGCCCAGCGGTCGAGCCGCGCGGCAGAAGCTGCGCGTCGAGCACGATCGTCGAGGGCTCGGCCTCGGGGTTCTCGATGCGCTCGAGCAGGCGGTCCATCGCGGTCTCGCCGAGCGCGAAGGCGTCTTGGGCGACTGTCGTGACGCCGGGGCTCACCATCGTCATCCAGCGAGCGTCGTCGAACGAGACGATGCTGATATCGCTCGGGATGCGCATGCCGAGGTCCCCCGCGGCGCGCCAGGCGCCCTCCGCGAGCAGGTTGTTCGCCGCGAACAGCGCCGTGGGCGGGTCGCGTCGCGCCAAGGCGTTCACGGCGGCCTGCCGCGCGGCGTCGACGCTCCAGCCCGCCGAGACGACGAGTGAGGGATCGACGTCGATGCCGGCATCCTCGAGCGACCGCTGGTATCCCGCGAACCGCTCGCTGCCCGTCGTCCAGCCGGTCTCGTCGATGAGCAGCGCGATGCGGCGGTGGCCGAGACCCACGAGATAGTCGGTGACGCGGCGCGACACGTTGGCGTTGTCGATGACGACGCCGTCGCACTCGTGAGGCGCGAACTGACGGTCCACTTCGACGACGGGCGTGTCTTGCTTGAGGAGGAACTCGGACACTTCGGCGGACAGGGGCGTCACGATGACGCCGGCCGTGCGCGTCGCCACGAACGCGCGCGCGGCGCTGAGCTCCTCGTCGAGCAGCCCTTCGTCGTCGACGAGAAGCATCGTGTAACCGCGGCTGCGGGCACGGCTCGAGACTCCCGCGGCGAGGTCCGCGTAGAACGTATTGCGCAGATCGGAGACGATGACGCCGATCGAGCGGTTCTCCTGCTTGCGGAGACTGCGGGCCATGGCGTGCGGCACGTAGCCGAGTTCCTCAGCGGCGGCGAGCACCCGCTGCCGGGCCGCCGCGGCGACGTAGCCCTCACCGCTCAGCGCGCGGGAGGTTGTCGACTGGGAGACGCCGGCGAGTCGAGCGACGTCCTTGAGGGTCGCACGTCGCTGCCCCGTGGAACGGGGTGTGCTTTCGCTCATCGGACTCCTTCACGCACGATCGGTGAAGCGGGAACGTACCCACCTCGACTTCCACAGACTAGCGGAGGAGCGCGGCAGGCATCGTACCAGTGCACCAGGCTGTCACGTAGACGCTTGCGGTAGCCTTCTCCAGCCCCTATAGTCCCAGTTATGTGGTAACGATGCCACAACTCGATGGTGAGTAGCGCTCGCAGACGGCAGGCACCGCGGCAGTCGGTTTCGCAAGGGCTTCTCCCAGTGGAGGGGTGCGATGACGATAAAGGGCAAGCCGAGCGAGACGAAGCTGCTCGTCATGGGCGACCAGGGCCGCAAGAAGCGCGTGAAGGTCAAGTACAACAAGAGAGAGGCCATAGCCGGCTATCTCTTCATCACCCCGTGGATCATCGGCTTCCTCATCTTCACGCTCGGCGCGATGATCTACAGCCTCGTGATCTCGTTCAGCAACTACCGGCTCGCGACGAACACAGCGATTCCCGTTGGGTTCGCGAACTACGCGGAGCTGTTCCAGGATCCGAAGGTCATGACGTCGCTGAGCAACACGCTCCTGTACGCGCTCATGGCCGTTCCCGGGGAGATCATCTTCGCGCTCTTCCTCGCCATGCTCCTCGACAAGGTGAGCCGCGGAGCCGGCGTGTTCCGCACGCTGTACTACCTGCCGAAGATGACGCCGACCGTCGCAACAGCATCGATCTTCCTCCTTCTGCTCAACGGCAACACGGGAGCGATAAACAACTTCCTCGGCCTGTTCGGCATCCCGGGCCCGCAATGGCTCCTCGATCCGTTCTGGGTCAAGCCCGCGATCGTGATCATGACGTTGTGGACGGTCAGCGGCACGATGGTGATCTTCCTCGCCGCGATCAAGAACGTGCCGCGAGACCTGTACGAGGTCGCCTCCCTCGACGGCGCGGGCCCCGTGAGGCAGTTCTTCACGATCACGCTCCCGATGATCTCCGGTGCCATGTTCTTCAACGTCATCGTGCTCTCGATCGCGGCGCTGCAGACCTTCGACCAGGCGTACCTGCTGTTCTGGCGCGACCAGTCGAACGCGTCACCTGAGTCGTCGCTCTTCTACGCCGTCTACCTGTTCATCCAGGCGTTCCGCCAGTTCAACTTCGGATTCGCCTCGGCCATGGCGTGGCTCCTGTTCGTCATCATCATGATCATCACGTTCGTGCAGATGAGGTTCGGCAGACGGTTCGTCTACTACGAAGGGGACAACGACTGATGTCCATCGGATCATCGGCGGCCGCCAACGTGCAGTCGCAGACAACCGCAGAAGCCACGACTGACGTGCCGGACCGCCCGAGGGGGCCCGGAAAGCCGCAGAAGTCGAGCCGCTGGTACAAGCCGCGGAGCGTCATCGGCAAGGTCATCCTCTGGATCGTCCTCGTCGGCTTCGCCCTGATGTTCCTGTACCCGTTCGTCTGGCTCCTCGCCGCCAGCCTCAAACCGCGCGGGCAGGTCTTCGACAACGCCCTCATACCGAAGACGTTCGTGCCCGAGAACTACGTCGAGGTCTGGAACCAGCTGCCTCTGCTCAACTGGATGTACACGAGCGTCGCCATCGCCGTTCTCGCGGCGGGAACCGTGGCCATCTCGAGCTCGGTGGTCGCGTTCGGCTTCGCGTACTTCAAGTTCCCCGGCCGCGGCATCCTGTTCGGACTCGTGCTCGCCACGATGATGCTGCCCGGCGCCGTCACCATGGTGCCGCAGTACCTGATCTGGAACCAACTGCACCTCGTCGGCACGTGGGTGCCCTTGTGGGGAATGAATCTGTTCGGTTCTGCCTTCTACATCTTCCTGCAGAGACAGTTCTTCCTCGGCCTGCCGAGAGAGCTGTTCGAAGCGGCGCGCATCGACGGCGCGAGCTATTGGGGGCTGTTCCGCCGCATCGCGATGCCGCTGTCGATTCCCTCGTTCATCATCGTGTTCATCTTCGAATTCCAGGCCAGTTGGAACAACCTGCAGGCGGCACTGATCTACCTGAACGCGGGTAGCGTGGACGAATTCACGGCCCCGCTCGGTATCGCTTATGCGATGACGAAGTACAGCCCCACGAACGGCGGACACGGTGACTACCAGTACGTCATGGTCGCCTCGCTGCTCGTCACGCTGCCGATGCTCATTATCTTCGCCTTCGGCCAGCGGTACTTCATCGAAGGCGTCGCCACCCAGGGTCGAAAGGGATAAGGTCGCGCTCCGGCATCGCCTCCACGGCAAGATGGGGTCGTGGCATCGACCTTCACGCTCATCACCGAATGCTCGGCCGACGCCGAGAGCGTGACGTGGCGCGCGCGCCACTTCGGGATCTGGTTCACGATGACCTCGAGGATCACCGCGCTCGAGCGGCCGATCCGCTTCGTCGATGAACAGGTCAAGGGCCCGTTCACGGTCTTTGTGCACGAGCACTCGTTCGAGCAGCTTCCCGGCGGCTCGCGAATGACCGACACCATCACTCTCGGATCTCCCCTTCTCGGCCGGCTCGCAGAACGGCTCATCCTTGTGCCGTACCTTCGCCGCCTCGTCGCCTCGCGAAACGCCGTGCTCATCTCGGCCCTGATCTGAGGGACCCCCCGGCATAAATGCTCCCGCGGTACAGTGCCTCTGTGACGGAGCCGTTCCTCAGCGGTCTGCTTGAGGTGGACCAGGACAATGAGATCTATTGGGAATGTTGGGGCAACCCGCAGGGGAAGCCCGCGCTATTTCTCCATGGGGGCCCGGCTCGGGAATCGGAACCCATCACCGCAGCTACTTCGATCCTGACGAGTACATGGTCGTCTCGCTGGATCAGCGAGGCTGCGGGCGCAGCCGGCCTCTTGCCAGTGAGGACGTCGCAAGACTTCGCACGAACACGACACAGGGTCTCATCCGAGATCTCGAAAGACTGCGACAGCATGTGGGGGTCGGAGAGTGGCTGGTTGTCGGCCTGTCGTGGGGTTCGACGTTGGCTCTAGCGTATGCCGAGGAGCATCCCCATAGAGTGACCGAAATCGTTCTTGGAGCGGTCACGACCACAAGCCGATCGGAAGTGGAATGGATCACGCAGGATCTGCGCCATCTGTTTCCCCGGGAATGGGATGAGTTCGCCAGGGCCTCGGGCGCGCGTCAGGGCGAGCGGCTCATTGACGCCTACTACGAGAGGATCACCGATCCAGACCCCGCTGTTCGCGCGGCCGCGGCTCACGCATGGTGCGTCTGGGAAGACGCCCATGTTTCGCTCGCTCCGTCGAGCAGACCCGATCCGCGCTTCGAAGACGAGGCGACGCGTCTGCTTCTGGCGACCCTCGTCATTCATAACTGGAAGCACGCTGCGTTCGTCGACCCGCCCGGCATCGTCGGTGCTTTAGAGCGGATCGCGCACATTCCTGCTGTTCTCGTGCACGGCCGCCTGGATGTCAGTTCCGTGCTTTCCGTTCCTTGGGAACTTCATAAGAGGTGGCCGGCGAGCAGGCTCGTCATCGTTGATGACGAGGGTCACTTCGGCCCGACGATCTCCGACACGGTCACGGCTGCCATCGCCGAGTTCGCTCGACCGGCCACAGGACACAATCCCGAGTGAAGCGACGCCCCGGGCCGGCGTCCGCTCGGCTCACGGCGCAACGAAAATGGGCGGTCCCGAAGGACCGCCCATCCCCGTTAGGGAGGCTACTTGCCAGCCATGGCGTTGTCGTAGGCGCGCTGTGCGGCCTTCTGCGCCTCGGCTAGAGCCTGCTTCGCCGACTTGTCGCCGAGAAGCGTGGATGAGATCGCATTGTTCATCTCGTTCTCAATCGACTGGCCCGCCGGAGAGGCACCGAACGACTTGCCCGAGTTCACAACGTCGTAGAACGTCGCGATCGTCTGGTCGAATCCCTCGTTTCCGCTCTTCTTCACGTACTTCTCGCGAATAGCCTGATCGGCCTTCGGCGACCCCGTGAAGAGGCCGGTGTTGATCGCGCCAGGCGTGCTCTCGATCGTCTTGTTCCGAGCTGCGGCCGCCGCCATCCACGCGTCTTGCGACGTGAGGTCGAGAGCCCACGCACACGCGGCGTCAGCGTTCTTCGCGCCCGTCGGGATCACGAAGGACGTGCCGCTCGCGACCGCGAAAGGCTGGCCGTCGCTGTCCTTGAACGGAACGGCGCCGATGTCGACCTTGTCGATGTAGGGGGTGAGCACGTTGACGTACCACTGCGCGTTCACCTGTGCGCCGACCTGGTCGGTGACGTACTGGTTCTTGTCACCGAAGGTGTCGAACGTGTCGGTGAAGCTCTTCACCTTCGCGTATCCACCCTGCGCGTCGTTGATCTTCTTGAGCAGGTCGAGCGCCTTCTCGTTCTTCGGGTCGTCAAGCGTCGGCTTGCCGTCGCTGTCGGTCAGCTGCCCGCCGAGGCCGAGGACCCAGAGGCCGCCTTGGCCGGTCGAGACCGGGTCAAAGCCGAGAACGGAGGGGTTGCCGCCGCTCTCCTTGTACATCTTGCCGATCGCGTCGAGCAGGACGTCAGGCTTCGAGGTGTCGATCTGGTCGGCCGTGACGCCCGCGGCATCCATCACCCGCTTGTTGAGGATGATCGCCGGCGGCTGGTAGAACTGCGGAACGGCCCACACCTTGCCGTCGAACGTGATGTCGTCGACGACCGACTGGTAATAGAGGTCGGTCGGCTTTGCGCTGTGCGCCGAATAGCACTTGTCGAGCGGCATGATGAGGCCCTGCGCCGCGTAGGTCGCGACGAAGCGCCTGTCCATCTGCACGACGTCGGGCACCTTGCCGCTCGCCGCGCGCGTCGTGAACTTCTGCGCGTCGAAGGCCGTCTGGTCGATCTTGATGTCGACGTCCTTCAGCTGCTCCTTCGCATAGTCGAGTCGCGAGGTGCCGACCTCGTCGGCGTTGTCGAAGCCCCACGCGTTCAGCGTGCCGGAAGGGCTCGTCGTGAAGTCCGCGGACTCAGCCTCCGTCCCGCCGCCTCCGCCGCTGCCGCACCCTGCGAGCACAACCATGGAGGCTGCGGCGGTGACGGCAAGGAGTGTCAACTGCCTCTTCTTCATGTGAATCTCCTTTTAGTAGTGCGACGAGCATCATCGCCAGCCGCCCGAGAGTGCAGAAATGTGGAATCCTTTCCACACGCAAACTAGCCCAGCTTGTCGCGAGAAACAAGGGGTTGAGGGCGGGTCGTCCCCCGTCCGTGGCCGAACCGTTATTGAACCTTGTCTTCGCCACTGAGCAGCCGATAGGCTCGTTTCTGGCAACGATGCCACAGGGAAGAGAGAGCTATGTCGCGCATTCGACAGCTTCTGCTTGTCGCGCACACCCACCACGACGTCGGCTACACGAACAGCCCCCGCATCATCGATCGCCAGCACGAGCGCATCGTCTCGGAGGTTCTGTCGCTCTGCGATGCCTCCCCGGGCCAAGGACCCGACCGGTTTCGGTGGACGTTCGAGGTCTCTCGTCCCGTGCTGCGCTTCCTCGCCCACGCGAGCGCCGACGACGTCGCGCGCCTGCGCCGCCAGGTCCGCGCGGGTGACATCGCAGTCACCGGCGGTTACCTCAACATGACGCAGCTGCCCTCGACCTGGGAGTTCGAGACCGCGTACGACGCGCTCAGCGCCTTCGCCGCGGCCGGGATTCCCGTGCGCACCGAGCAGCACGGCGACGTCAACGGCATCGCGTGGGGCACGATCCCGGCGATGCGGCGGGCCGGCATCGAACGGCTCGTGATGGCGCTCAACCCCGACCACGGGCGCGCCCCCTTCCCGCAGCCGAGCGCGTTCTGGTGGGAGGGCCCGAGCGGCGAACGGCTGTTCACACTGCTCTCGACCCACTATGGCTATGGCGAGGAGTGGGGAATCGTTGACGGCGACTGTGATCTGGCCGAGCGCAGAATCCGCGCGTTCGTCGACGAGCTCGAGAAGCGCGACGACTACCCGTTCGACTCCGTCGTCGTGCACGCCGGCAACGACAACCGCTGGCCGACGACCGCCCACCTCGACATCGTGCGGCACTGGAACGAGCGGCATCCGGACGTGCCGATGCGCACGGCGACGATCGACGACGCGCTCGACGTGCTGCAGGGTCACCCTGCTTCGGCCGGTCTTCCCGTGTACCGCGGCGAGTGGTCGGACTGGTGGGCGCACGGTCACGGTTCCACGGCGCGCGAAGTCGCGGTCTACCGTGAAGCGCGCTCGTTCGCGCGTGCCGCCCAGGCCTCGCACGCCCTCGTACTGCTCGACGGCACCGGAACGCCGGCGCTCGCCACGGTGCTCGGCTACCGCCGCGGGCCGGTGCTGCTGCGCTCCCCCGCCGAGCTTCTCGACGACCTCGCGCACGTCGACGAGCAGCTGCTGCTCTTCGGCGAGCACACGTGGGGATCCTGGGAGACCTACTCCAAGCCGCACTCGAACCTGAGCCACTCGCACTGGAACGCCAAGGCCGGTTTCGCCTATGACGCCTTCGACCACGCGCGCGATCTCGCCATCGAGGGACTGTACCGGCTCGCGGCGGCCGGCAGCGAGCACGCGCCGGGCGACGTGCGTGCGAGCGGCATCCTCGTCTTCAACCCGAGCGAGCGCGAGCGAACGGAGCCGATAGCCGCCGAGATCGACGGCGCACGCCGTGTGCGTGTCGTCGCGACAGTCCCTCCGTTCGGTCTGTCCCTTCTTCAGACTCCGGATGCCGCTCACGAGCAGCGGCGCGGTCGCGTCATCGAGACCGCACGCTACCGCGTCGAGGTCGATCCGGCGGCCGGAGGTGTCGTCTCGCTCCTCGACAAGCGCACGGGGCGCGAGCTCGTCGACAGCAGTGCCGCACACGCGCTTGGCGCCGTCGTGTGCGAGACGGTGCCCTCGACGAGCACGCACCCGATGGTGACGCGCAGCCCCAAGGACTTCCACCCGGAGGACCCGGGGCCCGACTTCGAGCGCACGGTCGCGACGGGCGCCGACGAGCCGGTCATCACCGAGACGGACACTGCCACCGAGATCAGCTGGACGACGAGCGTTCCGGGCCTGCTCGACGCGAGAGGGACGCTCGTGCTGTACGCCGGGACGGAGCTTGTCGACTACGACGTGCACATCGCGAAGCCGGAGTCCTTCGCCCCGAGAGCGTGTTCGTCGCCTTCCCGTTCGCCGAGAACTCGCCCGAGTTCCTTCTCGAGACCGCCGGCGCCGTCTATGTCGCCGGTGCCGAGCAACTGCCGGACACGAGCGCGGACTGGTACTCGATTCAACACGCCCTCGGCGTGCGCGGTGCGCAGGGCGGCATCCTGTGGGGCAGCTTCGATGCTCCGCTCGTGCAACTCGGCGGATTCCACACGGGGCAGTGGGCGCGCACGCTCGATGCTCCTGTCGGTCACGTCAACAGCTGGATCATGAACAATCTGCACTTCACGAACTTCCAGGCGCGGCAGGACGTGAACCGCACCTTCCGCTACCGGTTCGCTCCGCGCGAGCGGCCGGTGTCGCGACAAGAGGTCAGGGTCTTCGGCCGCGACCTCGCCGAGCCGCTGCAGGCTCGCCAGTACCGCGGGCCCTTCAGCGCCGAACCGGCGAACGGACTGAGCGTCGAGCCGGCCGATGAGGTGCTGTGCGAGCTGCGGCCGGTCGGCGACCACGTCGTGCGAGCGCGACTGCGCAACGTCTCCGATCGTCCGATCACGGCGCACGTGCGCTGGCGCGGACACCCGGTCCACACCGAAGGGGGTGACGGCGGCGTGGCGATTCCGGCGCTCGGAACGGCGGACGTGATGCTGCGACGAGAACGATGAGTGCGAAGAATCGAGATCGGCCGCCCGTCGAATCGGTCGGCAGGTTCCTGCTCTGGCAGGCGAGCCGCCAGCCGAAGACTCTCGTCGGAGGGGTCGTGTTCGGCGTCATCTGGATGCTGTGCCAGGCCGTGTGGCCGTACTTGCTCGGCCGGGCGATCGACGAGGGGATCGACGGCGGTCAAGTCGCGGTTCTCGCGTGGTGCCTTGCGCTTCTTCTCGTCGCGTGCGTGCAGGCGGCGTCCGGGATGATGCGACACCGCATGGCGGTGTCGAACTGGCTGCGGTCCTCGCTCGGGGTCTCCCGAGTGATCGGGCATCACTCCGCCGACACGGGGAACGCGATAACCGCGACGACGGCCTCGGGCGAGATCGTGGCGACGGTGTCGTCGGACGCGCTGCGCCTCGGTGAGATGTTCGATGTGACGGCGCGCTTGAGCGGCGGCATCATCGCCTACCTCGTCGTCTCGGTGATCATGCTCACGACCTCCGTCCCGCTAGGCCTCGTCGTGCTCATCGGCGTCCCCGTTCTAGGCGCACTGCTCGGCCTGGTCATCAAGCCCCTGCACAAGCGGCAGGCGGGCTGGCGCAAGCAGACAGGCCTTCTCACGACACTCGGCGCTGACACTGTCGCGGGGCTTCGCGTGCTGCGCGGCATCGGCGGCGAAGACGAGTTCGTGGAGCGCTACGCCGCGCGCTCGCAGAAAGTGCGGAAGGCGGGCGTGCGCGTCGCCCGCATGCAGTCATGGCTCGACGGCCTCCAGGTCGTGCTCCCCGGCGCGTTCCTCGCCTTCATCGTCTGGTTCGGGGCGCACCTCGTGCTCTCCGGAGCGATCTCGGCCGGAGAGCTCGTCGCGTTCTACGGTTACGCCGTGTTCCTGACCATTCCGCTGCGCACCGGAGTGGAGGCGGCGCAGGCGTTCGCACGAGGGATCGTCGCCGGGCAGCGCATTCTCGCGGTGCTGCGCATCGAGCGGGCGACGAGCGATCCCGACGAGCCAGCTCCCCCGCCGCCTGCCGGCTCGGAGCTCGTCGACGTGGCCTCGGGGCTCACGGTCCGGCCCGGCCTGTTCACGGGCGTCGTCGACGTCGACCCCGACACCGCGGCAGCGGTAGCGACGCGCCTCGGCCGATTCGACGACACGCTGCACGAGGACGCGCCCGTTCTCTGGGGAGGCGTCGAGCACACGCGACTGCCGGTGTCTGAAGTGCGTCGGCGCATCGTCGTGAGCGGCGCCAACCCGCAGATCTTCGGCGGCCCGCTTCTGGAGAGCCTCGACATCCTCCCGCTGCGCGATCCTGATCTGCGGTCGACTCAGACCGGACAGATTCGTCGCGTGCGCACGGCGCTTGACGCGGCGGCAGCGACGGAGACGGTGGACGCGCTTCCCGAGGGGCTGTCGGAGACGGTCGCCGAGCGCGGCCGCTCGTTCTCCGGCGGTCAACGGCAGCGACTCAGTCTCGCGCGAGCGCTCATCACCGACGCCGAAGTGCTCGTGCTCATCGAGCCGACGAGCGCGGTCGACTCGCACACAGAGGCACTGATCTCGGAGCGGCTGCGACGCGCTCGGGCGGGACGCACGACGGTGATCGTTACCGAGAGCCCGCTTCTGCTCGACCACATGGACGACATCGAGGTCATGCGCCGCGGCTCTGTCATCGGTCGCGGCACCCACGGCGAGCTCATGCGGCGCGACGACGACGTCGGCGACCTCTACCGCTCGGTCGTGGCGCGCACGACGAGCGCGGCGGAACCAGTCGACGCCGGCGAGCTCGACGAAGCGTGGACCGGTTCGATCGACGCCTTGTGGACCGACGCGGTCGAAACCGGGGCGATCCGCACCGCGAAGCCCCGGCGAGAGAGGGGAGACGACGATGCTTCTGCCGATCGCTGACACCGCAACCGTCCGATCGACGGCGCTGCGCCTCGTCAAGGAGCACAGGACGGCCCTCGTCGTCGTTGTCGTGCTGCACACGTTCGCGGCCTTGTTCGGTCTCGTCGGACCGTGGCTCATCGGGCGCATCATCGACGCAATGACGAACGGGAACGCGACCGGAACGACCGTCGACATCATGGCGCTCGTGCTCATCGCCGCCGTCGTGTGCCAGGGTCTCGTGACGCGCTTCGCCCAGTGGCAGGCGATGGTGCTCGGCGAGACGGTGTTCGCCGCGCTGCGTGAGGAGTTCATGCGAATCGTCGGCCACCTGCCCCTCTCCACTGTCGAGAGCGCCGGCACGGGGGACCTGCTGGCGCGCACGACGAACGACATCGAGAGCGTGCAGGCGACAGTGCGATTCGGCGTTCCGCGCATCCTTGTCGCGAGCGTGACGGTGATCCTCACCGTCGTCGCCGCGTTCGTGACGGGCCCGGCGATCGCTCCTGCCCTGTTCATCGGCGTCCCGCTGCTCGTCGTGACGACCCGCTGGTACTTGCGCCGCTCGGGCCCGGGCTACCAGCGTCAGCTCGCCTCGTATGCGCGTCTCGCCGGCGCCATCAGCGAGACCGTGGAGGGAGCGAGGACGATCGACGCGCTCAATCTCGCCGCGGTGCAGCGTTCGAAGATCGACAAGGCCCTGCTCGAGCGCCGTGACGCGGAGCGCTACACGCTGGGGCTGCGGACAGTGTGGTTCCCGTCGACGGACATGGCGTTCCTCATCCCCGTCGTCGCTGTCGTCGCGTGGGGCGCCTTCCTGACGACGACGGGCGTCACGTCGATCGGCGCCGTGACGACGATCGCGCTCTACGCGATGCAGCTGTCCTCACCCGTCGGCGAACTCATCCGCTGGATGGACGAGATCCAGGTGGGCACGACGGCGCTCTCCCGCATCATCGGCGTCGGCGACGTCCCTCCCGACCGCGAGGCGAGCGACGAGGAGCCCGTCGACGAGCAGCTCATCGCCGACGACGTCCGCTACGCGTACCGGTCGGGAGTCGAGGTGCTGCACGGAATCACGCTCGTGCTCGCCGAGGGTGAGCGACTTGCGATCGTGGGGCCGTCCGGCTCGGGCAAGTCGACACTTGCCCGCATGCTCGCCGGCATCAACGGCCCGACGAGCGGGCACGTCACCGTCGGCGGCGTCGACCTCACGAGCCTTCCCCTCGAGCGGCTCCGCTCCCACGTCGCCCTCGTGACGCAAGAGCACCATGTGTTCGTCGGAACGCTCGCCGACAACCTGAGGCTCGCCGCACCCCGAGCGGACCGGGCGGCGCTCGAGAGTGCGCTCGAGGTCGTCGGGGCGCTCGGCTGGGTGCGCGCGATGCCGGCGGGGCTTCGCACGAAGGTGGGCTCGGGCGGAGTCGTCCTCACTCCCGCTCAGGCGCAGCAGATAGCGCTCGCCCGACTCGTTCTGCTCGATCCGCAGACGCTCATCCTCGACGAAGCGACGTCGCTTCTCGACCCGAACGCCGCGCGAGACCTCGAGACCGCCATGAACCGCGTGCTCCATGGCCGCACTGTCGTCGCGATCGCTCACCGCCTGCACACGGCGCACGACGCGGACCGGATCGCCGTGGTGCAGGACGGCTCGATCGTCGAACTCGGCAGCCACGACGAGCTCGTGACCGCCGGCGGCGAGTACGCGGCGTTGTGGACGTCGTGGCACCACGAGGAGAGCGGGCACGCATGAGCGGCACTTCCGCCCCGTGCGCAACCCCTATCCCCCGGTTCCGGATGCCGCGTAGCGTGTCGTTACACAAAGGCCAACGGGAGGTCCGCCATGTCGGTACGTGACCGCGAGCAGCAGGCGCGGCTCATCTGGGGCTGGGCGCTCGTCGGGTCCGCCGTCGCCTGCACGGGCGCTGTCGTCGCCGTCGCGGGCGCAGCCGTACGCTACTTGTCCGCGCTCGCCGCGGGACGCGTGAACGACGAACCCGTCGAGGTCGACGCCTCCGCGGCCGAGAACTACACGCAAGTGCGCATCTCCGGCGTCACGCGCAAGATGACCCTCGATTCAGCGTCTCCCGTGCCGCCGGAGAATCCGCACGCCCCGCCCGGACACGCGTAGCGCAGTCAGCATTCGGCGGGCGCCGCGTAGAGCCGAGTCGCCGCGTCGATCGATCCGCTCGCGCCACGGGTTCCGCGTCGCGCCACCGGGTCTAGTTTTGTGTACGAAAAACTGCTAGTTTTGTGTACGAAAAAGGATCGGCCGTGGCAGGTGCTCCAAGAGGCTGACATGAACGACAACATCGCGAAGCCGGTGAACGGCTCCTATGGTGAAATCGGCGGGGTGGACATCACCGAGGAAGTGATTGCACGCCTCGTGAAGAACGCCGAGGACCAGTTTCCTGGGGCAACGTTTCGCTCGCCCGGTCGACCGTCTCGAACCGATGAGCCATCACGAGCGATCACCGTGCGTCTGAGCGAGTCCGAGTTGGCAGCAGTCATGGCACGAGCCGAGCGCGAGCACCGCACCCGCTCAGAGGCAATCCGCGCCGCACTCGCCGAGTGGGCACACGCTGCCGCCTGAAAATGCGCGGCCACGCTTGTGTAAATGGGGGCCCTGCCGCACGAGCGGCCCTCATCATCTTGTGACGCATCAAGAGTGCCCGCCGCCGCTAAAGGAACCATCGCGGCGCCGGGCCCTCATCGAGCGACTGTTCGCAGGCGAGAAGCAGCACGCCAACGCTCCACGCGTGCGAGAGGGTGAGCAGCATTCCCTTCGGCTGGAAGCAGTACGTCTGGTAGAAGCGCTCGCTCACCATGCCGCGGTACGCGTTGAAGTCGCCGTCGCAGCGGGCGATGAACTGCCGAAAGCACGCGAGCGTCTCGTCGGCGCGCTCCGCATAGTGCGGATCGCCGAGCGCTGCCGACAGCATCCGCAGCTCGCGCGTGCAGATGAGCCCGTACGCGTGCAGGTGCTGGTTCGACGGAGACGCCTGGTCAGCGCCTCGGGAGGCGAACTGGTAGACGCCGAGCAGGGTTCGCGGGTCGAAGTCAACGTTGTAGCTGTAGCGGAAGGTCAGCATCCAGTCGGCGGCGCGGCGCGCGAGATCGAGCCAGCGGTCGGCGCCCGTCGCCTCGAACAGCGCCAGGTACGCCATGACGGCGGCGTAGCCGTCCTCCGAGGTGGGCGCGAGGTCGACATCCTCGGGGGCGCCGTGGATGAACTCGCTGTCGACGAAGCGGGCGTAGTACTCCCCCGCCTGCTCTGCGGCGGGCAGGCAGCGCTCGTCCCAGTCGCGCGCCGCGACGAGCGCCGGGATCCAGGTGAGCGCCGAAGCGCCCTCCCACGACAGCACTTCGCCCGTCGTCGCGTCGTGCACGGCCCCCAGGTTGCCGTCGGGTCGCTGTCGGCGCAGCATCGCGTCGAGGTTCGAGCGTGCGGCATCCGCCCAGCCCGCGTGCTCGGGCTCGAGAGCGAGCGCCCGCACGAGAAACAGCGTCGCCTCCCCGAGCGTTCGAGCGTGCAGCCCGTTCGGAATGGGCGTCCAGCTCGTCGACCAGCCCGAGTCTCGGTACCAGACGCCCCAGAAGGTGCCGGAGGGCGAGAGGTTCGCGGCGACGAAGTCGAGCACCCGTCTGGCGGCATCCGCGTGCTTGGCGTTCCCCGTGCGGAGCCCGTGCCGTAGGAGCGCGTACGCCCACGGGATGCCGCTGATCCAGCCGACGTGCATCGCCTGCCGGTCGACGCTGAGGCCGTCGCGGCCCGTGACTCCGCGATCGAATCCCACGGTCTCGAGCAGCACGCCCGGATCGGGGTCGTAGTGCCAGTCGTGCAGCCCCTCGGCGGCGAGCTCCGCCGCCGTCGGGACGTCGACCCACGGGCGAAGCGGCGCGGTCGGGACGGATTCGGCGTGCAGCGTCCGCAGCGTGGGCGCGTAGGAGTGCCGATCGGCTTCGAGCGCGAACACGCGCACCGTGAGCTCCACGGCGGTTCCGGGCTCGAAGGTGAACGTCTCGCTCTCGGGGTCGCGCGGACGCTCGTCGCCGTAGTAGGTGACGGGCGACTCGCGGAACGGGAACCGCACGTGGATGCGCGCCGTTCCCGTCGCGGCGTCGTGGGCGAAGCCGACTCCCGTGAGACCGAGCGGCGACCGCTCGTCGGCGGCGAGGGCCAGGCCCGCGGCCCCGGGGTCGGGCCACGCGAACACGGCCGGCGTCGCGGCCCGGTCGGCGCGAAACTCCCACGCGCTGCTGACGAGCAGCTCGGCGTCGGCGGCCGAGTCGGCGCCGATCTCGAAGCGGGGAAACGCGCGCGTGTTCGCGGCGGGCCGGTTCTCGCCGTAGAACGCGCCGGGAATGAGCCACCACGGATCAGTCGAGGCGCCGAGAGCGCACGACACGCGAACGGATGCCGCGGCAGCCGTGTCTCCCGTGTGGCGCAGCCGCACGAGCACGCGCCACCCGGACCCCGCCTCGGCGCCCTGCCACACGGTCTCCACGTCGAACCGCTCTGTCAGCACCCGGTCGGCCGCGTCGACGACCGTCACCTCAAGCGGCGGGCGGTCGGTCGCGGCGGTCGCGGTCACGGCCGGTCGTGTCCCTCGTTCGAGCTCGCGCGGAAGTGCGCGTTGCTGAGGTCCTCGCTACCCGTGCGCGGCTTCGGAGAGACGCTGTCTGTCGTGCCAGACTCCGGCGCCTCGAAGCGGCTCACGGTCACGGGCGACCCCTCGATGGGCCACTCGACGAGATCGACGGTGGTCACCTCCGCGTCGGGGTCGCGGGGGATGCGGAACGTGCGCACCTGGCTCGGCCCGAAGTCCGCGTCGATGACGCGGCCGACGAGCGGGAGCTCGATGCTGCAGCGTGCGCTCTCGCCGCGGGTCTCGACCGCCCGCACGATGAGATCGGCGCCGCCGGCGGCATCCGTCTCGTCTTCGCTTCCCTTGACGGCGGTGACCATGACGGCCCCGCCGGTATCGGAGGCGAATGAATGCTCGGCGGGAAGCACGCCGCCGTGCGAGGACTCGAGCATGGCGCGAACGGGCGACTCGAGAAGGGCCGCGCGCCTGGCCGGGTCGACGTCGCGCCAGTCGCCGCCGTGCGGGACGAGCTCGTAGCTGAAGCGCTGGATGCCCTGATCCTGGAAGCTGTATACGCCGTCGGGGTCGAGCAGCCGCGGGTCGTGCCACGCGTAGACGGGGCTGCGCGCGGCGGTGATGCCGATGCTCGGCTGCCCGCCCTCCTCGGCCGGGGAAGAGTCGAACGCGTGCTTGTGCGCGGCGACGACGGTGAGGCCGGCCGGGCGACCGTCGACGCTGCCGCTGAGGTCGACCCAGGACTGCGCGGGCTCCTCGGCACCGTCCGTGGGGCGCTCGAGGTGGCCGTAGGGGATGCCGAACGTCGTGCGGGGATCGCTCACCGCGACGGGGAACCGCAGCTTGAGCAAGTGGGCCTCCTCACGCCAGTCGAGCGTGACCTCCACGCGCAGCACCGCCTGGTCGTGGTCGAGGATGAGCTCCTCGCTGAGCGTCGAGGCTCCCCACGCGCGCTCGACGCGCACGCGGGAGCGGAGCGGCCCGGTCTCGCGCACGACGATGCGCGACAGCGGCATGGGATCGCCGGGCCACGCGTACGAGATCACGCGGTGCCCCCACGTGTCGGTCGGGTCCTCGCACACCTGCGTGTGGCTCGCGGCATCCGTTCCCGCCATCACGTCGACGCCCGTCGCCTTGTCCAGATACGAGCGGATCCAGCCGGTCCGCGGGTCGAGCTCGATGCGCACCAGGTCGTTCTCGATGACGTGCTCGTCGACACGCAGGCTCGTGGATTCGAGCGCCCCGTGCGGGGCCGGTCCCGGCCGCATCCGGTACAGCCGGTAGCCGAGCGCCGGCACGTCGGCGCGGAACGCGAGGGCTCCCCTGCTCGTGTCGCTCGTCGTCGCGACGGACTGCATGTGCTGCACGAGAACGGGGGAGCCGGCGGCATCCACAACGTGCACTCCCCCGCGCAGCGAACCGTAGTTGAGCACGACGTCCGCCGTGACGGGCCACGGGTGCTGGTTGAACACGAGAACCGGCTGCGTGCCGTCCTCGAACGGCACGTCGACTTGCCGGGCGATCGTGTTGTGCGCTCGCACGATGATGCGCTTCGCGATCGAGGTGGCCTCGCCGAGCTGGTCGCGCGCGTCGTCGTAGGCGGGCTCGATGGCCGAGCCGGGCAGCACGTCGTGGAACTGGTTGAAGAGCACTTGCTTCCACGCCGTCTCGAGCTCTTCTCTCGGGTATCGGATGCCGTCACGCAACGCTGTGACGGCGGCCCAGCGTTCCGCGTTCAACACGGCGTGCTGGGCGCGACGCTGCCACGCCTTGATGCCCGAGTGGGCGGAGTAGCAGCCCGGCGCGTGATGCTGCAGGTCGTCGCGGCGCACGCCGAGGGCGTCGAGGAACGCCTCGCCCCGGCCGAGCATCTCGTCGAAGTACTCACGGGGAGAGGCCATGATCATCCTTCCGAACGAGCCCATCCGGTCGTAGCGGTGGATCGACTCGATGTTCGCCTTCGTCGGGCCGCCGCCGTGGTTTCCCACACCATAGAAGATCATGGCGTCGCCGAGGGACTTGTCGAAGTTTCCGAGGGCCTTGTCGACCTGGCCGTCGACCGAGCCGGGCGGGCTGCCGTACTCGAACGGGATGCGGTAGCCGAGCACGCGGCTGCCGTCGGGAGCCTCCCACCAGAAGAGGCTGTCGTCGAAGTCGCTCTCGTGCGGGCCGGGGCGCATGAACGTGTACGCGTCCATGCCGTGGCCGCGGAGGATCTGCGGAAGCATGACGTTGTGCCCGAACGGGTCGACATTCATGCCGACGGTCGCCGTGCGACCAAAACGGGACTGCAGGTACCGCTGACCGTAGAGGCCCTGGCGGGCGAAGCTCTCCCCCATCGGCATGTTGCAGTCGGGCTCGACCCACCAGCCGCCCACGTTCACCCAGCGCCCCTCGGCCTCACGCTGCCGGATGCGCTCGAACAGCTCGGGATCGGATTCCTCGACCCAGCTGAGCAGCACCATCTGGTCGCACGTGAAGATGAAGTCGGGGTACTCGTCCATGCGCTGGATCGCCGACCAGAAGGTGGCGCGGGCTTCCTGGTAGCCCTCTTGCCAGGGCCAGAGCCACACCGGGTCGAGGTGAGCGTTGCCGATCATGTAGAGGGTGCGATCCGGGGTCGCGCGCGGGCGTTCGCCTCGCGGCAGATCGGCGGGCTGGTCTCCGGCGGGTGCGTTCGCGACGGGGGCCTTTCGGGTCATTCTCTCTCTCCTTCGCCGGCAGCCCAGCTGTCGACGAGCTCGGATATCAGGTGCAGCATGAGCGTGTGCATCTCTTGGATGCGCGCGGTGATCTGCGAGGGCACGATGAGGGAATAGTCGGCGAATTCGCGCGCGGCACCGCCGTCGCCACCGCCGAACAGCACCGTCGTCGCGCCGTTCTGCTTCGCGCGTTGCAGACCGCTCACGACGTTGGGCGAGGAGCCGCTCGTCGTGAATCCGGCCACCATGTCGCCGGGGCGTGCGAGGGCTTCGACCTGGCGGGCGAAGACATCGTCGTAGGAGTAGTCGTTCGCGATGCAGGTCATCACCGTGGGGTCGGTGCTCAGGGTGACGGCCCCGAGCGGACGGCGGTCGCGCTTGTAGTGGCCGATGATCTCGCCCGAGAAGTGCTGGGCGTCGGCGGCGCTTCCGCCGTTGCCGAACGTGTAGAGGCGGTGGTCGGCGGCGTACGCGCGGCACAGCGCTTCGCCGACCCGGCGGACGGTCGGCAGCAGCGCGGTCATGCCGGTCGCGGTGTTGACGTGCGTGTCGAGCTGATCGCGCATCCAGTCAGACATGGGCGACCTCCTCCGCGCCCGGTGCTTCTCCAGCTCCCGGGACGCTCTCGAGGGCGACGGCGCCCGCGCCGACGACGCCTACCGCGTCACCGAGTTGCGCGAGTTCGATTCTCACCGCGGCCGCCGCGGGAGGCATCGCCTCACGGAGCACGGCCTCGCGGATCGGATCGATGAAGGCGGAGCCGGCGCGGGTCACTCCCCCGCCGAGAACGACGAGTTCCGGCTCCAGGATGTTCACGAGGTCCGTCACCGCGATGCCGAGCATGTGCGTTGTCTCCGCCCAGATCTGCCGGGCGAGCGGGTCTCCCGCGTGCGCCGCCGCCGACACGTCTTCGGCCCGGATCGTGGGCAGGTCCGCGAGCGCGGAGTCGCCGCCGCGCTCGTCGACGGCTTCGCGCGCTCGTTCGGCGATCGACGTGCCCGACGCATAGGCCTCAAGGCAGCCGAGACGCCCGCATTTGCACAGCCGCCCGTTGGAGCGCACGAGGATGTGACCGTACTCTCCGCCGTTGTTCGCAGCTCCCCGGTGCAGTGCGCCTCCCACGATCGCTCCCCCGCCGATTCCCGTCGAGACCGTGAGGTACAGCATTGTCGATGCGCCTCGTCCGCGGCCGAAGCGGAACTCGCCGAGAGCGGATGATGTGGCATCGTTCTCAAGCACGGCTGGAGCATTGAATCGCTCGTGTGCGAGCGCCGAGATCGGCACGTGATCCCAGCCGGGGAGGTGCAGTGGGCTGAGCAGGACACCCCTCTTCGCGTCGAGCGGGCCGCCGCAGGAGATGCCGACGGCGTCGACGGGACCGAGGCCCGCCGCGACGATAGAGCGCTCTCCGAGCGCGAAAAGCCGGGAAATGACGGAGTCCGGTCCCTCCTCGCGACGTGTCGGCTCCACGAGCATGCCGTGAGTCTCCCCGTCGGACGTGACGACGGCGGTGGCGAGTTTGGTGCCCCCGATGTCGAGCGCGAGCACGCGTCGTCGCTCTGTCGTCATTGCTCCCCCTTGAGGTGACATTTCTGGGATCGTTCCCACGTCAGTCTAGGGTGTGCTTTGCGGGCGGGTCAACCAAGACGTGGGCGCTCGTGTTCCGGCCGCTGGTCCGGTTCAGTCCAGGAGAAGGCGCTCGACAGGTTGTCCGGTCACGTCTGCGATCAGCTCGAAGTCCTTATCGACGTGGAGCACGGTCAGTCCAGCGGCCTCGGCTGTCGCAGCGATGAGCAGGTCGCCCACAGAGGGAGCCCGATGGTGGCCCTTCGCGACGAGCAATGCCTGTACCTCGAGCGCGCGCGCCTCCCCCGCTGGCGTCAGATCGACGTGTTCCCTGGATGTCGAGGATTTCGAATCACTCGATGTCGACGAGCGCTTCGGTGTGCTGGCCGAGCCGCAGCGAGCCGATCGTGACGTCGAGCGCGACGCGGCAGCGGCGTGCCGGTCCATCGCCCGCGCGCACGACGATGGACACCTCCCGTTCCTCGGCGGCTGCGAGGTCGACGCTCGTCTCGCCCGCGTCCGTCTGCCAGCCCGCCGGGACGACGGGGCGCAGCACGGCCGTCGCGGCATGGTGGTGCGGATTGCGCACGGTGGCCGTGAAAGTGACCTCGGCCCCCGGTGCGCTGCGGGAGCGGTAGGGGATGAGCCGCGCCATCACACCATCGGCGCCGAGATCGAGCTCGTCGAGGGGGAGGAGCGCCTCGTGCATCTCGATGAGGTCTTCGCCGGCGTACGCCAGATAGTCGAGGTAGCCGTCGTCGACGTGGCGCGGCTCCCAGTGCCCGCTCAGCAGGAGGCCGGGTGCGATGCGGCGGTACAGCTCGGCGCTCGCGCGATAGTCGTGGATGCGGAAGCGGTTGCGGTACTGGTAATTGAGGATCTCGTGCCGTTCCCCGGGGATGCCGAGGTTCTCCTGCTGGTCGCCCGTGAAGACGACGGTGACGCCGTCGACGTGCAGCTCGAACGCCGAGGCGAAGAGAGTATGGCCGGGCTGCTCGTGCACCCGGATCGTGTGCTCGTGCCAGGTGAAGGCCTCATCCGTCGGGAGCACGCGGTCGGCGTGGATCGGCTCGTACCACTGGCAGGGAAGGTCGTACTTCCAGGGGTCGTCGAGGATCGGCGCGACATTCGAGGGCGACCAGATCTCGGTTCCCTCGACGTCTCGCAGCAGGCTGAGACCCGCGACGTGGTCGTCGTGATAGTGCGTCGTGAGGGCGACGGCGATGCGCGTGACGCCGAACTGCCGCTTGAGTGCGGGGAGCGAGGCGAGCCAGGGCCGCCGCGCGGCGCGGTCGGTTCCCGTCGGCAGACCCGTCGTCATGTCATAGCCGTAGTCGATGATGAGCGCCTCGCCGGTGTCGGAGAGCACGATGTAGCAGCACGAAAGACTCGACCGGTTCAGCAGCAGATGGTCGGTGAGCTGGATGAACGGATTGCGCAGCCGGTCGTGCAGGTCCCACGGGTGCCAGCGTCGGGAGTCGACGTGGTACTGCATGCGAGCGGCGAGCAGGCCGAGCGCGTCGTCCGGATGCCACATGGTGTCGCCATGGGAGGGCAGAAGGGCATTGAGGTTCTCGTCCTGCAGCAGATAGCAGCTGAGGACTGTTATCGCGGGCCCCTCGTGGGCGGTGTACGACCACTGCGATGCGGCGAGTGACCAGACCTTGCCGGGGGAGTAGATGAGGTCACCGGAGAATCCGATCCGCTGCCCGTCGCGCTCGAGGATGTAGGTCACGGAGCCGATCGTGTGGCCCGGTGTGGGCAGCGTGTAGAGCGTGACACCGCCGAAATCGGCGGACCGGTATTCGGGCACGACGCCGGTGATGGGAACAGACTCGAGCAGCGAGAAGCGATCCTGCCGAAGGTTGTAGTCGTTGTCGAGGGGGCGGGTCTCCCACATCTCCTCGACGTTGCGGAACAGCTCGACTTCGACGGGCGGCACGTGCACGCGCGCGCCGTGCTCAACGGCGAGCGGGAGCCCCTGCGCCTGATCGCGGTGGTGATGCGTCATGACGACGTCGGTGATCCGGTCGATGGCGAGGTCGGCGAGAACCTCGAGGGCGCGCCCGGCGCCGAAGTCGACAGCGACGGCCGTGCGCTCCTCCGACGGCGACCCGTCGGCGACGATGAGGTACACGTTGCACGTGTCGCCCACCCGGTAGACGCCGCGGGTCACTTCGACGACATCGTCGCCGGAGTATTCGCCAGCACGTGGTGCGGGCATGCTCACAGTCCCTCGCGATAGTGCCGCCAGGTCGCGGCGATCTCGCGCAGATCGGCGGAGTCGATGTGCTCGCCTGACCGGTCGATCGCCTCGAGGTAGTACAGCGCGGGAACACCGAGATGCACTTGCTCGTGCGCGTAGCGCAGCCATTCGGCGCGGTTCGGCATCGGCCACTGGTCGGTGTCGACGAGAGTGTCGGGGAGCACGCGCGAGGCGATCTGATGGCGCATGCGCAGCTGGTCGACGACGGGCACGCGCGCGCCGCTCACGTCGTACTTCGAGACATCGTTCAAGCGCACCATCGTGCACACGTCCGCGAACGACGGATGCACGGCGTGCGCGACGACGAGCGCGTCAGGTTTCGCCGCGCGGGCGCCCTCGCACAACGTGCTGAGCAGGCTGTGCACCGCGGCGATTCCCCACGTCGTCTCTGTCGCGCGCAGCGCATGCCCGCTCGGGCCGCGTTGGGTGAAGTCGATCTTCAGCCCGTCAGCGTCGAGTCCCTCGGGACTGAGCAGGTGATGCAGGATGCCGCGGAGGCGATCCCGATAGGCCTGGTTTCCCGCGTCCACGCTCACGGGCCGACCGCGTGGATCGGTGACACATTCCGCAGCGGGAATACCTTCGGGATCCCACGCTTTCCACCACAGCAGAACGCGCTGCCCGGCGCCGTGCCGGGCGGCGATCCAGCCCTTGAGATCCGGCCAGTGTTCGGTGTTTATCGCTCCCGTTCCGTACGCGGACTGCCAGCGGTCGTCGATGACGATGGTTCCCGGGACGATCTCGTGCGCTTTCAGCCGGGCGAGGAACTCGTCATAGACGCTCTCGCGCGCGAAGCTCGCCGCTGCGGCCGTCACGGACTTCTCGTCGTCGGCCGTCTCGGGCGCCGTGTCGGCGGTCGGTTCGCTCGGGCCCACGTGGAGCACGTGCGAGGAGCGCGCGCACTGCGCTCCCCAGCCGCAGAACATGGGGTGCCGCCACCAGTCCGGGATGGCGCGGGCGGACACGTCAGGGGCGAGGCCATGAGCGGCGAGGTCGTCGCGGTAGGCGTCCAGAACGCGCCAGCCGTCGCCGATGCCGGTGGGGGAGAGGACGAGAGTGGGGGAGTCCCACGTGCCGTCGACGGGCGTGTGACCGTCGTAGTCGAGCGTGATCGCGAACCCGTTCTCGCTCGGCGCGTAGCGCATGCTCGTGAACCGCAGCTCGTCCACGCTTGCGCGCAGCCAGAGGCCGAGCCAGTCGCCCTCGGGCGCGTGCGCCGTCACCGCGACGTGCTCGCGTGTCAGACCGAACGCGAGCGGGGGCGGCGAGAACACGGCGTTGAGCCTCCCGGGGTCGGCGTCGCCGACGACGCCGAGCGTCGCGGGGGTGCGAGACGAGCGAATGAGCTGCACGGGCTCGGTCGCCGCGGGGACGAGCACGCCCGTGAATACCGCCTCCGAGCGGAAGGTGCCGCACGCGCCGGTCGGGAGCATCGCGCGTCCGCCGAACAGCGCGACTTCGCTGAGCGTCCCGATGCCTCGCACGCTCGTGGAGAGTTCGAGCGTCGCGGGGGTGCACACGAGGCGCGTCTCGTGCTCATCCCAGATGGAGCTGCTCAGCCGCACCCCGATGCGGATCGCGTCGACGCCGTATTCGCACACCTCGACGGCGTCGACGCTCACGCTCTCGTCGACGCCGTTGGTCGTGTCGACGCTGCTGAGCAGGTTGACGCTCAGCCAGTCGCCGCCGTCGAGGTCGCGGAGCAGGGCGTACGGGGCCGACTCGAATCCCGAGGCGAAGCGCGGGACCTCGAGCTCATAGCGCGCAGCGCGCACGATCAGGCGCTTGCCGGTGCGCTCGATCAGGGGGCGGTCTGTCGCGTTCGCCGCAAGAGTTGCCGTTGTCTGCGATTCGGTCATGGATTCTCATCGAGGGTGTGAAGGAGGGCGGCGGTGCCGCTGTCGGGTGAGGTGAGCACGGGAACGTCGGTCGGGGCGTCGGCGGCCGCCTCCGCCATGGAGGCTTGAGCGAGCACGATGACGTCGGAGCGCGCGGCGGCGTCGAGCAGAGCGGCGGCGATGAGCCGGTTGTGCTCGTCGGGCCGGCCGGCGGAGCGGGCCGCGGCGGCGCCTTCGACGACGTGGGCCTGCACGCGAACGTCGGCGTCGGCCGCCGCGCGTTCAAGCAGCCGGCCCGTCGGGCCGAGCGTCGCTTCCAGGGTCGCGAGGACGGCGATGCGGCCCGGTCCGTCCGTCGGGTCGTGGCCCCGCAGGGCGGTATCGACGGCGGTGCGCGCCATGGCGGTATCCACGCGAAGGACGGGCACGGTCGCGGATTCCGCCGCCTGCTCGACGGCCTCGCCGATCGACGAGCAGGTCGCGAGGATCGCGCGTGCTCCGCAGCGCTGCAGGTAGCCGATGTGCGCGGCGACGCGCTCGGTCACCTCGTCGGTCACGCCGACGTCGATCGCGGTCTCGAGCAGCGCCGAGTCGACGACGTGCACGAGGTCCACGTCGGGCCGCCGCGCCCGGATGCCGCTCTGGAAGGAGTCGGCGAGGGCCGGCACGGTGTGCAGGAGTCCGAGTCGCGTGCTCATGCCTCGCTCCAGGGGCGCGCGTTCCGGTCGACGACGTCGATGAGCGCTCGCAGTCGCGGCACGGACGTCTGCCGCAGCGCGGCCGGGACGTCATCGGCGCCGACGATGTCGCTCCAGAGCGCTCGCCCCGCGAGGAAGCCGCTCGCGCCGGCCCGGCAGGCGGCCTCGACGGCGGGCAAGAACCGGTCACGCTCGACGCCTTGCGAGAGCACGACCCAGGGGCCGGTGATCGCGGCGGCGAGTCGTTCGCTCGCCGCGGCCTGCTCGGTCTTCTCTCCCGCGCCGGCGAGCGGCACCTGCACCTTGTACAGGCTCGGACCGAGCGGGGAGAGCTCCTTCGCCGCCTCGACGATGGCGTCGTCTGCGTCCCAGCTGCCGTCGTCGAGCTCGCCGGGCGTGGACCGGACGACGGGCTCGAGAACCGAGAGCACGCCGCGCCTGGCCGCCGTGTTGATGAACGAGCGGGCGAGCTCGATGCGGCGCGCCCGGTGCTCGTCACGGCGCCAGATGATGAGCAGCTTGATCGCCGCGACGCCCGCGAGGTCGAAATCGGGCGCGCACACGACCTCGTCGAGCGCCGTCTCCTCGACGGGACCGCCGTCGTCCTGCGTGAGCGCGTCGGCGGCGAGAATGAGCCCCGTGGACGCGGGCAGCAGGCCGGCGTCGCGCACCTCGGGGTAGCCGTAGTGCCGGTCGATGAGGAATCCGGACGCGAGCGGCCCGAGCACTTCGGCGACGTCGAGCTTGAACGCGCGCAGCACGTCGTCCGCCGGCCGTCCGGCGCCCGCGGCGTCGAACATCGTGCGCAGGCTCTCGCGCTGGTCCATGGCGACCATCGCGAGAGCTCCGCTTTCGCGGGCGATGGGGCGCAGATCCCTGCGGCGGTCGTTTCGCGTCATACGCGCCTCTCCTCTGTCGGGGTCGGGGCCGCGAGTGCGGCTCGGCGGAAGGTGTCGTAGGCGGCCTGCGCCTCGCTCTCGGCGGGTGGGGTGATGACGGATGCCGCCGGCAGGCGCACGTCGTCGGCGCACACGCCCGCCCGCACGGCCGCGAGCAGCGCGGCCGAGCACGCGACAGGTTGAGCGACGTGCGCAACGCGCAGCGGCCGGCCGAGGACGGCGGACTTCAACGCAAGCCACTCCGCGTTCCCCGCGGGAGCGCCGCCGATGACGGCGAGCGGTTCGACGCTCGGGGCGAGCGGGTCCGCCGCGGCGTTCTGCTGCGTCTCGGCCATCCAGCGCAGCTGCAGGCACAGGCCGAGGAGCGTCGCGCGGCGGAGCTCGTCGTCCGAGCGCGTCGCGGGGTCGACGGGGCGCCCGGCGATGTCGATGAGCTCGTCGCGGGCGGTCCGGTCGGGGTGCGGAGTCTGCCGGCCGGAGGGGTAGGGCAGCCGGATGAGTTCGCCGAGCCTCGTGGTCCCATCGACGGGGCCGGGGGAGTGCGCCCATCCCGCGAGGAGCGAGCCGCCGCTCGCGCCGGCGAGAAGCGACTCGTGCGCGCCAGGGACGGTGCGCGTGAGGCTCATGCCCGTCGCGGAAACGGCGGCGCGGTCGGCGGGTGCACCGAGCACGCGGACGAGCGCTTCCGTCGTTCCCATCGAGTCGGCGTCGTCGCCGGGGCCTCGCGCGCCGGCTCCCCAGGCTCCGACGGCGTGGTCGTGGCCGGCGACGTAGACGGGCGTGCCCTCGCGCAGCCCGGTCGAGTGGGCCGCGGCCGCCGACACGGCGCCGACGGCTTCTCCCGGAGCGACGACGTCGGGCAGCTTGTCGGGCGTGAGGCCGACGAGCGCGAGCAGTCGTGCGTCGAAGCCGCGCGGCATCCGCTCGCCCCGTGCGGGAAGCAGGTACGCGCCCGTGCGCCCCGCGAGCGTGTGGTCGGTGGCACAGTGGCCGGCGAGGGTGTGGGCGATCAGGTCGGCGACGCCGGACCAGCGGGCGAGGCGCCGCCACAGACCCGGGTCGTCGGCGCCGAGCGCGTGCCACATCGCGAGCGGCACCTTAGGCAGCGCCGGCACTCCCGTCGCGCAGAAGAAGCGCTCGGGGTCGATGCGTTCGAAGACGGTGGCGTCGGCGGACGCGTTCCAGCGCACGAGCGGGGTCAGGGGCGTGCCCGCCGCATCGAGCGGCACGCCGGTCTCTGCCATCGACGCAATGCCGACGACGAGCGGATGCCGGGGGGCCACGGCCGTGAGCTCGCGGAGCGCCTGCGTCACCGAGTCGCGCAGCTCGTCCGCGGTGTCGGGAGTGGAGAACTGCCGCACGGCGAGCTCACGGAGCTCCGACCGGGGTCCGCCGCAGGAGACCAGCACCGCCTTCGTATTTGTGCTGCCGATGTCGATGCCGACCGCGACGGCAGCGTCCGGGAGCGCCGCATCGTCCGGCGCGGCTGTCGCCGGCGAAGCGCCTTCGGATGCCGTCCTCGCCATAACCCCATTTTGTCCGTTTCTGCACAAAGAGGTCAAGATTTGTCGCACTATTGACAAACGCTTCGCGCAGAACGTTGGATGGATGCGTGCGATACACCGAAGCTCCCGCGCGACGTGCGGAGATCCTGCGCCGCCTGGAGGAGACCGGCTATGTCTCCTCCGGCCAGCTCGCGGCGGAGTTCGGCGTCTCCGAGATGACGATTCGCCGCGACGTGCGCCAGCTGCAGCTCGAGGGACGCGCGCGCCGCGTCACCGGGGGAGCGACGCTCGTCGGCAGCATCCCGTTCGATGAGCGCACCAGGTCGGGCGCAAGGGAGAAGCGGGAGATCGCCGCCGCCTGCGCCGCGCTTCTGCCGCCCTCGGGGACGGTCGCGCTCGATGCCGGAACGACGGTGGCGCCGCTCGCGGACCTCGTCGGGCCGGGCTCTACCGTCGTGAGCCACTCGGCGCCCGTGATCAGCGCGTGCACGGCGCGCGACGACATCGAGCTCATCGGCGTCGGCGGCGTGTATCAGCGCGACACGCGCTCATTCGCGGGACCGGGAGCGGCCAGTGCGTTCGAGTCGCTCTCGGTGGACGTCGCCGTGCTCTCCGTCACCGCTGTCGACGCGGCCGGGCTCATGTGCGCGAACATGCTCGACGCCGAGGTGAAGAAGCGCATGGCCGGCAGCGCCGAGACGGTCATCGTGCTCGCCGACCACACGAAGCTCGCTCGCCGGGCCTCCATCCGCATCGGCCCGCTCGCGCTCGCCGATGTTCTCGTCACCGACGCCGGCGCGTCGCCCGAACTGCTGTCGGCGGTGCGGGACACGGGCGTCCGCGTCGTCATCGCGGATGACGAGGAATCCGTCGTCGTCTGACGCCGGACAGCATCCGACCGCTCGTGGAGAACACCGATGCTCGATGATCTTCTGCCCACACCGCACGTCGTTCACGGCGACGAGTCCGGTGCCCGCGTGCCCGCCGACCGGATCACGCTCGTCGTCGGCCACGCACCGGGGAGCGAAGCGTGGCGGCTCCTCGCCGACGAGCACCCCGAGGCGCTCCCGCCTGAGGGCTACATCCTGCGCGTCAGCGGGGACGAGAGCGGCGGGAGGGCCGTGATCGCGGCGGCCGACGAGGGCGGTCTCTTCCGCGGACGCGGGACGCTCGCCCAGGTGCGGGCCGAGCCGGCCGGCGTGCCCGCGCTCACGATCCGGGACGCGCCGACGCTCAGCCGGCGCGGCGTCGTGGAAGGGTTCTACGGACCGCCCTGGTCGCACGCCGACCGCGTCGAGTTCCTGCGCTTCGCCGGCCGCGTCGGCTTCAACGAGTACGTCTACGCCCCCAAGGACGACACCTACCATCGCGAGAACTGGCGGGAGCCATACCCGGCCGCCCTGCTCGGCGAGATCGCGGAGCTCGTCGCCGAGGCCGAGCGCAACCGCGTGCGCTTCGTCTACGCGATATCCCCGGCGCTCTCGATGCGCTTCGCCGAGCGCGGCGAGCACGAGGCGCTCGCGGCGAAGGCCCAGCAGCTGTGGAGCGCGGGCGTGCGCCGGTTCGCCGTGCTCTTCGACGATGTGCCGGGCGAGCTCACGCACGCCGCGGACCGGGAGCGCTTCGGGGCGGATGCGCGGGCGACCGGGCGAGCGCACGGCTTCGCGGCAGCCGTCTTCGAGGAGGAGTTCCTCCGCGCGCATCATGTCCCCGACCCTCTGCTCATCTGCCCCACCGACTACGCGGGCTGCGCGCCATCGCCATACCGGGAGGGCCTGCGGGAGACGCTGCCCGAGGACGCCCTCGTGCTGTGGACGGGCTCCGACATCGTCGTGGGCGAGGTCACGCGACGCGACATCGACGAGGCCGCGGCGAGCTACGGTCGGCGGCTCGTGCTGTGGGACAACTTCCCCGTCAACGACTTCGACCGCAGCCGCCTGTTTCTCGGCCCGCTTCTCGGGCGCACGACGGACCTCGCGGGCTCCGCGCTCGTCGGCGTGGCCTCGAACCCCATGGTCGAGGCGGCTCCGTCGCACCTCGCGCTCGCCACCGTCGCCGACTGGGCCTGGAACCCCGAGACGTACGTGCCCGCCGACTCCGCCCGCCGGGCGCTCGGGGCCGTGGCCGGCCGGCACGCCGCAGCCGTCGAGGCTCTCGTCGCCGTGAGCAGCTCCTGGCCGCCGTCCGCGCCGCAGAGCGCGCATATCGGCGCGCTCGCCCCCGCGGCGCTCGGCGGCGACGCGGACGCCCTCGCCGGGCTCGAAGCCGCCCTCACCCTGCTCGCTCGGGCGGGAGAAGACGAACAGGCCCCGCCGTCGCCGCTCACGAACGCGCTGCGGCCGTGGCTTGCGGCGGCTCGGGATGCCGCTGACGCGGGCGCTCGCGCCTGCGCGCTGCTGCGGCACATGGGGGAGGAGCACGAACAGGCGCTCGTGGCCGAGCGGGAAGCGCTCGCGCGCGCCCAGGAGCGGGCGGACGCGCACTATCAGAACGTTCTGCGCTCGGTGCTGCCCGATTTCGTGCGCGAAGTTCTCGTGCGCGCGGGAATGGCCGGCATGAGCGTGCCCGCTCACCGCCACGTCGCCGTCCTCGTGGGCGGCAACCCCGTCCCCGGCGACCGGGACCTGTCGGAGCGGCTGACCGCACGCGGCTTCGACGTCGATCTCGTCGCGCCGGGCGGCGCCGTGCGCGAGGACACCGACCTCATCATCGTGTCGCCGAACGCGGGAGCAGCCGACGCACGAGCGGTGACGGACGCCGCCGTTCCCCTGCTTGCATGGGGGCGCTTCGACACGCTCGGCCTCTCGAGCCGGTCAGGCGAGGTCCTCGGCCAGGAGGACATCGCGGTCATCGACGACGCCCACCCGCTCGCCGCGGGCGCGAGCGGGACGGTTCGCGTCTACCGCGGCCCCGGTATGGTCAGCTGGGGGCGCGTCGGCCCGCACGCCGAGATCGTCGCGACGACCTCGACGAACGGGTTGCCCGTGATCGCGCGATACCCCGCGGGCAGCACCCTCGCCTCCGGCCGGCGCGCGCCCGCCGACCGCGTGCTATTCTTCCTCGGCACCGATGGCCTCGCCCCGTGGCTCATCGCGCCGGAGGGGCACGAGCTCTTCACGGCCGCCGTCAACCTGCTGTGTGGCGAGCTCGCGATCACCGGAGCTCGCCACACCGAGGCCTGAGTCACTTCGCGAGCGCGAACCCCGACGTCCACGAGGTCTTCTCGCCCGCGGCGAGCAGAATCTGCAGGAAGCCGAGCGCCTCGAGCTCCCGAGCGCGCTTGAGCGATCCGGCATCGAGCGCGCGCAGGCCGGACGAGGCAATGAGGTCCGTCAGCGCTGACTTCGCGTCCGCATCGTCTCCCGCGACGAGAACCGTCGTCGGGGTTCCGGCGACGTCGCCCGTGGCGAGAGTCGCGGCGAAGTTCGTGTTGAACGCCTTGAGCACCGAGGCGCTCGGCAGCTTCGCGGCGATCTCCGCGGCGGCGGAGGCATCGGCGGGAACGTCGAGTCCGTCGAACGTCTCGCCGTTGACGGGGTTCGTCATGTCGACGACGATCTTGCCAGCGAGAGCGTCCGCGTAGGCGGTGAAGATCTCGCCGAGCGCCGGATACGGCACGGCGAGGATGACGATCGAGCCGGTGATCGCGTCGCCGATCGTGCCGGCGGCCGTGCCGCCCGCCGCGTTCGCCTTTGCGGCATCCCGAGCGAGAACCTGCACGCTGTTTCCTGCCGACGAGAAGCGCCCGGCGAGCGCCGAGCCCATGTTTCCCGCACCGATAATCGTGATGTCCGTCATGTCCACTCCTTCGATTGGTTGTCTCTACAAGGAAACTACGCCACTTTGGTTGTTGCGTCAACTAATTTGGTAGAATGGCGTCATGACCGAACCACGATGGCTCACCGCGGAACAGCTCGAGGCGTGGAAGCGTCTCGTCGCCGTCGTCGAGCTGCTTCCCGGCATCCTCGACTCGCAACTGCAGCGCGACGCCGATCTCACGCACTTCGAGTACTACACGCTTGCCATGCTCTCCGAGAGCGAGGGCCGCACACTGCGCATGACGGCGCTCGCCGCTCAGACGAACGCGACGCTCCCGCGGCTCTCGCACGTCGTCTCGCGGCTGGAGAAGCGAGGGCTGATCGAGCGGATGCCGTGCCCGGAAGACCGGCGGGCCACCAACGTGCGCCTCACGGAGGCCGGTTGGGAGAAGCTTGTCGAGACCGCTCCCGGTCACGTCGCGACGGTGCAGGATGCCGTCATCGGCGCCCTCGACGAGCGCGACGTCAGTGACCTTGCGCGCATCGCCGAGCGAGTGCTCTCGCGAATCGACCCCGATAGCGTCTTCGGCATCACGGGCCATCGAGGGCCGCGCTGAGATCAGTGACGGAGGGTTTCCCTTCGTGGGTTCGCTCACGGCGATCGCCATTCCTAGCACTCGAAGGGCGCGAGTGCTAATCTAGACGTACTTGAGTACGACACACTCACGTTCAGGAGGAAACCTAAATGGCAACATCGTTTGATCCGTTCCGGGAATTCGACCGCATGGCGGGAAGCGTGCTCGACGCGATGCAGGGCCCGCGCAAGATGCCGATGGATCTCTATCGGGATGGCGACACATACGTGCTCAGCGCGGACCTTCCCGGCATCGATCCCGGTTCTGTCGATATTGACGTCGATGGTCAGCTGCTCACAATCCGTGCAGAGCGGACCCTGCCGAAGGGTGAGGGCGTGAAGTGGATAACCCGCGAACGCCAGGCTGCGTCGTACCTGCGACAGCTGAGCCTCGGTCAGGGCATCGACACGGAGAAAATAAGCGCGAGCTACGACAACGGCGTGCTGAGCGTGACGATACCGGTGAGTGAGCGGGCCAAGCCGCGCAAGATCGCCGTCACGACCGCGAACGATTCCGCTCCTGCGGCCATCGAGGACGCAACCGCGCAGTCCTGATCCTCACGGGAACAGTAGTCGAGGCCCGTCAGCGATGCGCTGGCGGGCCTCGCCGTTTGCGTGCCAGCCCGATCGGCATCCATTTCTCCATCAGCTTGTCGCGGTAGTGTTCTTGGTCGTCCCCGACCCGAAGGACCGGCATGTCTGACAGCCCCCTCGCGCAGAGCCCCTACGAGGTTCTCGGGGTCGACCCTGCCGCGAGCGACGAGGAGCTGCGCAAGGCGTACCGGCGGCTCGCCCGCGAGACGCACCCCGATCTCGGCGGCAGCGCCGCGCGCTTCAACGCCGTGCAGCTCGCCTGGGAGCGCATCGGCACTCCCGACGCGCGCGCGGCATTCGATCGATCGGTGTACCGGCCGGCGACCGCGAGCGACGAGCACGTGTGGGCGACAAGCGGTGCGAGCCATGAAACGCGCCGCGACACGCGTCCCAAGGCGCGCTCGCACGGGCACCCCGGCGGCTGGTCGCGCGAACGCTACCTCACCCTCATGCGCGAGTGGGTCGGCCGCGGCGCCGAGCTCGACGACCCCTACGACGAGAGCCTCATCCGGCGGGCGCCGCGGGAGATCCGCCACGCCCTCGCCGACGCGCTCGCCGAAGAGGCGACGGCCGCCTCGCTGGGCGATCTCGGCATGGGCTACACACTCTGGCACGGCGTCGCGACCGCCGTCGGCGACGACGAGTGGAGCACCGACGCGAACGCTCCGCTCACAGATCCCGCGAAGATCGACCACGTGGTGCTCGGCCCGACCGGCCTGTACGCCGTGCAGTCCGAGGACTGGGGGGCGCCCGCGCGCGTGCGCCGCGGAGAGCTGATCAGCGAGGCACTCGGCGCGGGGGAGCGGCCCGTTCACGCCCTCGCCCTGCGCGCCCGAGCACTCGCTCGCCGCGCGAAGGTCAAGTTCACCGGACTCGTCATCGTGCTGCCCGACGACGACCTCGAGGCGCCCATCACCTCGCTCGGCCGCGTGCGGGGTAGCCACGCGTTCGCCGTGCAGCGCTCCGTCATCGCGCACTTCCTGCGCACGGGCGTGCCCGACACCGCGCGGCCCGCCGGCACCGACCTGTTCGAGGTCCGCACGCGCCTGCAGCGCGCGATTCGCTTCGTCTGATCCCACCGCGGGCGGACCGGGATACCCGTCGCGCGGCGGATGTCACGTCATCGTCGCGGGCGTAGCGTCGACGGAGATGACGAAAGGACGGGGCATGGGCGCACAGAAGCGAGGACGCGGGCCGAACGAACAGCATTCGATGCTCGCCGTCGGCATCGCCATGGGGGTCGCGATCGGCGCCGGCTACGGTGTCACCACAGACAACATGGGTGCGGGGCTCGGAATCGGCGTCGCGATCGGCGTCGCGCTCGGTGTAGCACTCGACCAGCAGCAGCAACAGAAGAAGAGGAACGACGAGGGGCCGGGCGACGACTCGGACGAGACGGGCGGCCCACCGGCATCCGATCGGTGAAAATCGCGGACGATGATTGCCTGCGCTGAGCCGCCCGACTATATTTAGACCCCCCGAGCGACGATTTCAGACCGGGCTCGTGGGTGGGGAACACCTACCCACGACAATCGGAGGCCCCTATGTCTGGTCGCTCTCTCTTCGCCCACCGCGACTTTCGCCTGCTGCTCATCGGGCAGACCACGAGCCAATTCGGCGCGCAGATCAGCGGAGTCGCGATCCCGCTTCTCGCGGTTCTCACCCTGCACGCGACGCCGCTCGAGCTCGGCATCGTCACGGCGTCGTCCACCCTCGCGTTCGCCCGGCGTGTGGGTCGACCGGTGGCGACGGCGAGGCATCCTCATCGCGTCCGACGTCGTTCGCGCGGTTCTGCTCGCGACGCTACCGCTCGGCGCTCTCGCGGGCGGCGCGATCGGCGAGCTGTTCGGAGTCCGTGCCGCGCTGTGGCTCTCGGGAACGCTCCTTGTTCTCCCGGCCCTTCCGCTGTATGTCGCGCTGCGCGGACATCGGGACGTCGAGGAGCTGCCGACGTGGGCTGTCGCGTCCCAGCCGAACGAGTGAGTTCGCGGGGGAGCCGCGTCGTCAGGCGATCGAGAGCGCGACGCCGTCGAGGATGTCGTGCTCGCTTGTCACGACTGTGTCGAGACTGCGCCCGGCTTGGGCGACCGCGTCGACGGTGCGCCGCAGCACCGTCGCCCAGACCATGGCGCCGCCGGCGATCACGTCGACGCGGCCGGGGTGCAGGTAGGGGAGAGCGGCCCGTTCGTCGCGCGGCAGCGAGGCGATGTCCTCGCACGCGGCGATGACCGTCGCGATCGGCAGCCGAGCGCCGTGGATGGCTGCCGGGTCGTACCGGTCAAGCCGAAGAGCATGCGCCGTCACGGTCGTGATGGTGCCGGCGACGCCGATGAGCTCGCGCACCTCTGCGAGGTCGACGGTGTGCGTCGCCTCGTCGATCGCCGCGTTGACATCCCAGCGCACGCCGTCGCGGTCGTCCTCCGTCGGCGGATCGCTGCGCACGTTGCGCTCGGTCATGCGCACGCTGCCGACGTTCATGGAGAACGCGGCGGTGGGGGAGTCGCCGCCGAGCACGAGCTCGGTGGACCCGCCGCCCAAGTCGACGACGAGGCGGCCGCCGGCCTCCTCGCCCTGCGCGGCGAGCACGCTCGTGGCGCCTCGGAACGAGAGCGCCGCCTCCTCCTCGCCCGCGATGACCTCGGGCTCGACGCCGAAGATGTCGCGAACGGCTTCGATGAAGACCAGCCGGTTGGCGGCATCCCGAGTGGCCGAGGTCGCGACGAAGCGCACCTTCTCGACGCCGTGCTCACGGCACTGCGCCGCATAGCGGCGAGCGACGTCGAGCGTGCGACCGAGAGCGGCATCCGAGAACCGGCCGGTGCGATCGACGCCCTCGCCGAGGCGGACGACCTCGAGCTCGCGCACGACGTCGGTGAGCGTGCCACCGGCGACGTCGGCGATGAGCAGACGGATGGAATTGGTGCCGCAGTCGATGGCAGCCACTCGGGTCACGGGTTTCTCCTTCATAGAACGAGGCTCACTGTACCGCGCCGTCCGCCCGACGCCGATTCGGGAGTTCCGCTCCCTGGCATCCCGGGAACACGGCGGCGGATGCTGAGGGAAATCGCCGTCCGGCGATCCCACCGAACGGAGTTGCCATGACCGAGACGATCACCACATCGACATCCCGCGACCGAGCCGCGTACCGCGCGGCCGGTTGGGGCGGGATCGGGGCGTTCGCAGCGTGGGCGCTGCAGCCCGTCGTCGTCGCCCTTGCCGCCGCTGAAGGCGAAGCGGAATACCCTGCGTGGCAGGACGGCTTCGCCGACAACAGCTGGCGCGGCGGCGTCGAGATGCTCGCCTTCGCCGGCATCGGAGTCGGGCTGCTGTTCCTCGTCATCGGCGTCGGCGAGCTCGTCCGCCAGGCCGGCAACGGCGCTTCGACAGCGGCGCGGGTGGGAACGACGATGGGCGTTGCCGGGGCACTCATGTGGCTGCTGTGGGCGGGAGCGGTGGGAGCCGGCTACAGCTCCGTCGGCGCGGGCATCCCCCTCGTCGCCCCCGACGAGCACCTGCAGGCGGCACTGCTTCAGCTGCAGGCGATCGAGGGCACGGGCTACGGGGTGGCGTTCGCCGTGCTGACGGCGGGCTGGACCGTGCTCCTGCTCACGGCGGGGCGGCGTTCCGGGCTGATCGGCGTTCCTCTCAGCGTCGTGCTGTGCCTCGCTCTCGCCGCCTTCGTCGCGGGCGTCGTGACGCCGTTCAGCGTCCCGTGGGGCATGATCGCCTTCGTTCTGCAGGCTCTCGTGCTCGGCGTCGCGTTCCTTGTGAAGGCACATCGGCCATAGCGCGCCGCCGCGCGTGTTGCCACAATCAGTCACATGGACGAATCGCTGCTCGTCGCCAGCCGGATCGTCATCGGAACGGCTGCCATCGGGGGCGCGCTCGTCGCCCTCATCACGTCGGTGCGGCGCGGGCGGCGAGCGTGGCTCTCGCCCGCTGCCGCCGTCATGCTCCTCGTCGGCTTCGCGCTCGGCCTCGTCGCGCCCGGTCCGCCGAACGGTGTCGTCGCCGATCTCGCGGCGGCACTGTGGTTCATCGGGTTCCCGCTCCTCGCCTCGACGTTCCCCGACGGGCGGTTCGTGCCCCGCTGGTCGATCGGGCTCGTCGCGGCATCCGTCGTCGTCTTCATCGTCGATTCCGCCGTCGGGGGCGACCGATCGTCGACCTGGTGGACCGCGTTCGCGGCGGTTCAGCTTGTGCTCGGCCTCGGGTTCATCGCGTATCGCTATCGGCGCAGCGCCACGACGGCGGAGCGGGAGAGCGTGCGCTGGGCCCTGCTCGGTCTTCTCGCGTCCGTCACGTGCTTCGTCGTCGTCGCGTTCGTGCACGGCGGCCGCATCGGCGATGCCGGCCCGCTGTCGGAGGCCGCGGCGAACGCGGCGAGCCTGCCGATCATTCTCGGCGTCGTCATCGGCCTCGTGCGGCCGAGAGTGTGGAATGTGGATGCCGCGTTCCGCGCGTTCCTCGTCGTCGTCGGCGTCGCCGCCGTGCTCGGCCTGCTGTTCGCGGGAGTGATCGCCGCGGCGACAGCGCTCGGAGCCGAGTTCAGCGCTGCGGCGTGGTGGGGCGCTGCTGCGCTCGCCGCCGCCGGCCATACCATCACGCGCGTCTGCGCGTTCGCGGCGAACTGGCTCGTCTTCCGCGGCAGGCTGGCCCCGCACCAGGCGGCCGCGCGCCTCGCCGCCGTGCTCGACGCCGACGACCCGCGCAGCACGGCGCAGCGTGTCGCCATCGTCGCCGCCGAAGCGACGGCCTCGCCGTCGGTGACCGTGCGCGCCGCGGACCCCGCCGACGCCGCCGTCTTCGACGCGCACTGCGGAGTCCCGATCCCGACAAGCGAGGCGAGCGTGGAAGAGGTTCCGATCGCGTTGGGCGGAGAGCTGCTCGCCGCGCTCGCCGTCGCTCCTCGCAACGGAGAATCGTCGCTCAGCGCGCGAGACCGCTCGGGCCTCGCGACGATCGCCCGGCTGGCGGCGCCGGCGCTGCACGGCGCTCGAGCGCTTCGCGAGGCGACGGCGGCGCAAGCCGAGCTCGTTCGCGCGCGCGAAGAGGAGCGGCGTGAGCTGCGGCGGGAGCTGCACGACGACCTCGGCCCGTGGCTCACGGGACTCGTGCTGTCGGCGGCGGCGCTCGCGCGTCGGGCCGATCCGCTCGATCCCGTTCTCGGCGACACCGCTCGCGAGCTGCAACACGACATCCAGCAGGCCGCCGAGCGGGCGCGCGACATCTCGCACGGGCTGCGGCCGCCCGTGCTCGATGATCACGGCATCGAAGCGGCGATTCGCGATCGGTTGCGCACGGCGCCCGGAACCGTGCCCGAGGTCCGGCTCGAGATCGAGCACGTCGGCGAACTGCCCGCCGCCGTCGATCTCGCCGTGCTGCGAATCGTGCAGGAGTCCGTTGCCAACGTGCGCTCGCACGCGGACGCTCGCTCGTGCACTGTGCGCGTCGGCCTCGCGGAGGGCGGCGTGCGCGTCGAAGTGCTCGACGACGGCATCGGCGTGCCCGAGCAGCTTCGGCCCGGCCTGGGTCTGCGCTCCATCCGCGAGCGCGCGGACGAACTGGGCGGCACGGCACGCGTCGAGCGCGGACTCCGCGGCGGCACGGTCGTGTCGGTGTGGCTGCCGGTCGAACGGGAGGTGGTCCCGTGAGCAGAATCGTCGTCGTCGACGACCATCCGGTCTTCCGCAAGGGCCTCACGTCCCTGCTCGCCGCGAGCGGGCACGAGGTCGTTGGCGAGGCCATGACCGGGCGCGAGGCGCTTCAGGTCGTCGCCGACACCACCGCTGAGGTCGTGCTCATGGACGTCTCCATGCCCGACCTAGGCGGGATCGAGGCGACCGAGCGGATCGTGGCCCGCGATCCGGCGATCCGCGTCGTCGTCATCACGATGTTCGACGACGAGGCGACCGTCGCCGCGGCGCTGAGGGCGGGAGCCAGCGCCTTCCTCACCAAGCAGTCGCCTCCTGCGCACATTCTCGCCGCTGTGGAAGCGGCAGCGTCGGGCGCCCTGTGGCTCGGGCAGAACGTGCCGCGCCCCTTCGTCCGCCCCGATGACCGGGCCTCCCTCCCCGGTTTGACCGCGCGCGAGGCGGACGTCGCCGATCTGCTGAGCCGCGGCCTCACGAACCCCGAGATCGCCCGGCGCCTGCACGTGTCTGTGAAGACGGTCGCGAACTACGTGTCGATAGTCATGCTCAAACTGGATGCCGCCGACCGGCTGGAGGCCGCCCGCATCGTGCGTGAGACGCGAACGCCGCGCTCTCACGAGGGCGCCTGAGATCGCACTTGCCGCGGCGGCGCAACGGGGTGACACTGTGCGTGAGGAGAGGACGTCTCATGGCACACGGAGACATCACGCACATCGACATCCCGGTGAGCGACATGCAGAAGGCGAAGTCCTTCTATTCAGAACTGTTCGGCTGGCAGATCGCGGAGGCTCCCGGCTATGAGGGGTACCCGATGTGGCGCGCACCGAATCAGATCAGCGGCGGCGGGCTCGCGCCGCGCAGCGCCGATTTCAGCCAGCCGCGCTCCTACGTCGAAGTCGATTCCATCGACGACACGATCGCTGCGGCGCTCGAGGCCGGCGGACGCGTGATCATGCAGAAGCAGCCGATCTCGGACACGAGCTGGTGGGCCGCCATCACTGACCCGGACGGCAACGCGATCGGACTGTACGAGGGCACGACCGAGATGTGAGCGCGGCCGGGTGGGCAGTTCACGCGGCGTGCGCGCGGCGAACGTGGGCGACCGCGGCGTCACACAGCGCCACGCCGACGATGCCCGCGACGTAGCACGCGATGTCGACCGGAGAGAAGACCGTGCCGAACACCAGCATCGCGGGCCGGAACGCCAGCCCCCACTGCTCGGGCAGCCCGGTGAGCTGGAAGAACTCGATCGCGACGCACCACACGATCGCGACTGCGGCGGGCACGATCTGCGGCGCGCGCGGGAGCAGCGCCGCGACCAGCAGGTAGATGAGCGCGGCGTAGAGCACATCGCCCACGACGTCGGCGACTGGACCCGAACCGAGCGCGTGCATAGCAAGCCCGCACGCGATGACGACGGGCGCGGCGCCGATCAGGGCGAGTCGACGAGCGGATGCCGCGACGCGTCGCGTCTTCGGTGGGGCTGTCACACGCCGGGCGTACTGCGTTACGCTCGGGCGAACAGCGGAGGTGGGCCATGACGACGTGGTGGACGGCGGACACGCACTTCTCGCACGTGAACATCATCCGGTACACGCATCGGCCGTTCGCGGACGTCGACGAGATGAACCGGGAGCTCATCGCCCGCTGGAACGACCGGGTCGCCCCCGACGACGACGTATGGCACCTGGGCGACCTCGCGCTCGGCCATCCGATCGAGGATCAGATCGCGATGACGGCGCAGCTCAACGGCCGCCGCCGGCTCGTGCCGGGAAACCACGATCGTGTCGCGACGTTCTTCGAGGGCGGCGACCAGCGCGCCAAGTACTGGCGCGTGTACGAGGACGCCGGCTGGCAGATCATGCCCGAGCGCCTCGAGCACTCGATCGAGGGCCGCCGGGTACTTGTCTGCCACTTCCCGTACCGCGGCGACTCGCTCGCGAAGGACCGCTACCGGGCCGAGCGGCCGCTCGACCACGGCCTGCCCATCCTGCACGGTCACGTCCACACCGAGTTCGCGGAGCGAGGCCGGCAGTTCAACGTCGGCGTCGATGTGCGCGACTACGCGCCCGTCGACGAGAGGGCAATTGTCGACTGGCTGCGTTCTCTCGACTAGCGGTCGATCGCGAAGCTCTTCTCCGAACCGAGCTCCTCGACGTCGGCCACTTCGAAGCTGCCGACCTCGGCGCCGCGCGGCCCCTGCCGCAGCCAGCGCAGCATCTCGTCGACCTGCTCCTCCGTGCCCTGGATCTCGGCCTCGACCGCGCCGTCGGCGCGGTTGCGCACCCATCCCGTCACGTGGAGCTCTTGCGCCTTCCGCTGCGCCGAGAAGCGGAACCCCACACCCTGAACCATGCCCGTCACGATCACGTTCTTCCGCATCATGACACCATTCTGCCCGCCACGGGCGTGAAGCGACGGCATCTACTGCGGTGACGCGGTGCCCGGCTGAGCGCCGTTCTGGGCCGGCTGCTGCACGAGCCACTCCGACTGCGGCGTCGACCCGGTCTCCCCGGCGCCGAGTGGCACCGCGACAACCGCCGTGCCGTATGCGCACACCTCGGTCCAGGTCGTGCCGAGCTCCGACGAGTCGAACCGCATCGCGACCACCGCGTTCGCGCCGCGCTGTTGCGCCTCGCCGACCATCCGGTTCATGACCTCGTGTCGGCTCTCGTAGAGCATCTGCGTCATCTCGGGCAGCTCCCCGCCGCCGAGCGACCGGAAGCCCGCCGTGAACTGTGAGCCGATGTCGCGAGCGCGCACCGTGAGTCCCATGACCTCGCCGAACACCGCCTCAATGCGATAGCCCGGAATCTCGTTGCTGGTCACGATGATCATGCGCGGTCTCCTCTGTTCGCCTCGCGTGGGCACGATGCTATCGCCCAGCGCGCCGCGTTACCCTCGATGCGTGAGCACCGCCCCCGCCCTCGATCGCGCGCCCGCGCTGGCCGCATCGGAGTGGCGCGCCCGAGAGGCGGCGCACCAGCAGCGCGCCGACGCGCTCACGGCCGGCTGGCGCTCTCGGCAGCAGAGCGGCGAGCAGCATCCGATCGACGACTTCCTCTTCACCTACTACTCGTACAAGCCGAGCATCCTCCGGCGCTGGCATCCCGGCGCGGGAATCGAACTGACGGATGCCGCCGGCGCCCCGCGCGCAACCTGGAAGTGGTACGTCCCCGGCGCCGAACCGGGCTCCGTTCGCGTGGACGCCGCCGCGTTCCTTCACGCGAAGCGCGCCAGTGTCGAGGCGATCTGCCGCATTCTCGAGAAGACGGCGGCACGGCCGGGGCAGTTCGGCTGCTTCGGACTGCACGAGTGGGCGATGGTCTACCGCCAGCGCGAGCACCGGCATGCCGTGCCGCTGCGGCTCGGTCAGGAGCAGACGGATGCCGTCGTCGAGGGCCACCGCATTCAGTGCAGTCACTTCGACGCGTTCCGCTTCTTCACGCCGGAGGCCGTGCCGCTCAACCGGCTGCAGCCCACTCGTGAGGCGCAGTCCGAGCTTGAGCAGCCCGGCTGCCTGCACGCCGGCATGGACGTCTACAAGTGGGCGATCAAGCTCGGCCCGCTCGTGCCCGGCGAGGTGCTGCTCGGCGCCTTCGAGCTCGCGCGCGACATCCGCTGGCTCGACATGGCCGCATCGCCCTACGACGTGAGCGCGTGGGGAGCCGAGCCCGTCGCGATCGAGACGCCGGCCGGCAAGGCCGAGTACGTCAGGCGGCAGCGCGAGTTCGCGGAGCGCTCGAACGCGCTGCGGCTTCGAGTGCTCGACGCGGTGGCGGTTGCGCGGCGCGACGCCGGCGTCGAATAACTGCGCCATTGCGTCAACGTCTGCTTGAAGATCTGCCGGGATGCAAGCAGAATGAAAGCATGGCAAATATTCTGGTTCGTGACGTGCCGGACGACATGCACAAGAAGCTGCAGCTCAAAGCGCGAGAACATAATCAATCCCTGCAGCAATATCTGCTCGGTGAGTTGCATCGCGCTTCTGAGCGAACGAGCATCACCGACGTGCTGAATGAGATCGAGGCCCGATGTGACGGCCGGGTGGGGTTTGAACAAGCGGCCAAGGACCTCGCTGAGGGGCGTTCGCAGCGGTGATCGTGATCGACGCTTCCGTGCTCGTCAATGCACTTGGCGACGGCGGTGACGACGGACGCACGGCACGTGACGAATTGCGAAGCGCGGGCGAGTTTATGGCGCCCGATCTCATCGACGTCGAAACAGTCACCGTACTGCGCAAGCGCTGGCTGGCTGGCACGATTTCCGAGGAAGGTTTTGTTCGGGCAGTCGACGATCTGGAAGGCCTCGACTTTGAGCGCGTCCCGACGCTGCGTCTTATGCGCCGCGCGTACGAATTACGCGCAAACGTGACCGCACACGACACGTCGTATGTCGCTCTTGCTGAAGTCCTCGGATGCGAGCTACTCACGGGAGATCGGAGACTTGCTTCCGCGTCTGGTCCCCGGTGTGCGATTCGTGTCCTTGGTGCTTGAGCGCACTTCTTAGTCCAGCCGACGGAAGCGGTGCGCCTTCCGATTCGAACTGGACCAGCAGCGTTCGACGCTCAGCGTCGTACGCGACACCCTCCAGCGCGTCGGATTCGATCGCCTCCAGCTTCACGCATCCATCTCACACCCCTTGAGGCGGCTTGACGAGCCCGACTGCCCACGTTGATCGGGAACGTCCGCGCGTCGTGGCCTGCTCGCTGCCGAGTAATTTCTGCAGAGTGCGCCGACACGCCGTGTCGTGTTCGTGCGACGCGGCGTGTCGGCGGAAAGTGCAGAACGAAGCGGCATCCTTCACCCCGCCACAGCGAGCACATAGGCTGGGGCCAGGCGGCCGCGCGTCGCCGCGACACGATGAGGTGATCATGACCGGCGAGGCATTCTTCTACGAGGCGATACGCACGCCGCGCGGCAAGAACCGCGGCGGCGCCCTGCACAGCGTGAAACCGCTCGACCTGGTTACCGGGCTCGCGGTGGCGCTCCGGGAGCGGCATCCGAACCTCGACCCGGCCCGCATCGACGACATCGTCCTCGGCGTCGTGTCTCCCGTCGGGGAGCAGGGCAGCGACATCGCCCGCACCGTTGCGCTCGCCTCGGGACTGCCCGAGACCGTGCCCGGCGTGCAGCTCAATCGCTTCTGCGCCTCGGGTCTCGAGGCCGTCAACGTCGCCGCGCAGAAGGTCGCGTCCGGCTTCGAAGACCTCGTGCTCGCGGGCGGCGTCGAGTCGATGTCGCGCGTGCCGCTCGGCTCCGACGGCGGCGCGATCGCGCAAGACCCGGCGACGGCGTGGGACACCCACTTCGTGCCGCAGGGCATCGGCGCCGACCTCATCGCCACGATCGAGGGGTTCTCCCGCGCCGACGTCGACGCGTACGCCCTCGAGTCGCAGCGTCGCGCCGAGGCCGCGTGGGCAAGCGGCCGCTACGAGCAGTCCGTCGTGCCCGTGACCGACATCAGCGGTCGGATGCTGCTCGACGACGACGAGCACCGGCGCCCCGACGCCACGGCCGAGGGCCTCGCCGCCCTCCCGCCCGCGTTCGCGAAGCTCGGCGCGGCCGGCTTCGACGCCGTCGCGCTCGATCGTCACCGCGAGGTGCCGCACATCGACCACGTGCACACCGCGGGCAACTCCTCCGGCATCGTCGACGGGGCCGCGCTCACCCTTGTCGGCAGCGCCGAGATCGGCCGCGAGCTCGGACTCACCCCGCGAGCGCGCATCGTGCAGACCGCTGTCGTGGGCAGCGAGCCGACGATCATGCTCACGGGGCCCGTTCCCGCGACCCGAAAGGCCCTCGCCCGCGCCGGTCTCACGGTCGACGATATCGACGTCTTCGAAGTGAACGAGGCCTTCGCCGCCGTCGTCCTGAAGTGGATGCGCGACCTCGACGTGCCGCACGAGAAGGTCAACGTCAACGGCGGCGCCATCGCCCTCGGGCATCCGCTCGGCGCGACAGGCGCCATGCTCGTCGCGACCGTGCTCGACGAGCTCGAGCGGCGCGAACTGCGCCGAGGCCTCGTGACCTTGTGCGTTGGTTCGGGCATGGGAATCGCGACCATCATCGAGCGAGTGTGACCGGAGGAACAATGACCGCCATGACCATCGACGTCGCCGACGGCATCGCGACGCTCACCCTCGACGACCCCGATTCGCCGGTCAACGTCATGAACGACGCCTACATCGCCGCCATGGGCGAGACGCTCGACCGGCTCGAGGCCGAACGCGAGAGTCTCACGGGCGTCATTCTCACGTCGGCGAAGCGCTCCTTCTCGGCGGGCGGCGATCTCGCAACGCTCCGCGCGGCCGATCCCTCGACGACGGATGCCGAGACCGAACGACTCGACGGCATCAAGCGCGACCTGCGCCGGCTCGAGACCCTCGGCGTGCCGGTTGTCGCCGTGTTGAACGGTTCTGCCCTCGGCGGCGGTCTCGAGCTCGCCCTCGCCTGCCACCGGCGCATCGCCGTCGACGGCGATCGGCTTCGCCTCGGCCTGCCCGAAGTGGGCCTCGGCCTGCTCCCCGGCGCGGGCGGCACGGTCAGGCTCACGCGCATGCTCGGCGTCGAGGCCGCCGTGCGCTTCATCCTCTCGGCGAACCCCGTCGGCGTGCAGGACGCCCTCCAGCTCGGTCTCATCGACGAGATCGTGGCGGATGCCGCCGGCGCCCTCGCCGCCGCTCGCACGTGGCTCGCCGCAAGCCCCGTGGCCGTCAAACCGTGGGACGAACGAGGCTTCCGCATTCCCGGCGGCGACGCCCGCGACCCGCGCGTCGCCTCCGCTCTGCCCGGCTGGATCGCCGCCGCTCACGCCGAGGCCGGCCGGCTGCCCGCCCCGCGCGCCGCGATGGCGGCGATCGTCGAGGGCTCCCTCGTCGATTTCGACACCGCCTCGCAGATCGAGACGCGCTACTTCGTGCACCTCTCCCACACGGCGGAGGCCCGCAACCTCATCGACGCGTTCTTCGACCGGCAGCGATTGAGCGAGGGCGCCGATGACGCGCGCGCCGACGTGGCGGCTGTCGTCGACGAAGCCGCGCTCGGCGAGGCGGTCGCCGCCGTCCGCGAAGGCGCCGATCCTGCCGTCGTCGAGCGCGCCGCCCGCTGCGCCGGCTGGCGTGGCGGTGTCATCGCGCGCCTGGACGCTCGCGCTCTCGAGCCGGTCGAGGGCGTCGAGGCGCCCGCTCCCTTCGCCGACCTCGTCGACCGGATGCTGTTCGCTCCCGCCCTCGCGGCGGCTCGCGTCCAGGCCGCCGAGGCGATCGCCGACGCCGACGTCAACGTCGCCTCGCTCGATGCGGGCTTTCCGCCGGCCACGGGCGGCGCCGCACGCTTCCTCCAGCAGCACAGCGGCGGGCCCGAGGGGTTCGCCGTCCGCGCCACGCAGCTCGCGGCGGCCTACGGCCCGCGCTTCGCACCCCTCCCGTCAGCCGGCTGAAGCGGCTCGACGCTACCCTTGGAGACTATGGATGCCGAGAAGGACGCCGCAGAACTCGAGATCGGCGCCCTCGGCGCCGCGTTGCGCGTCGAGCGGCAGCGGCAGGGGCTCAGCGTCCAGGAGCTCAGCCGACGCTCGGGCGTGAGCTTCGGGCTCATCAGTCAGCTCGAGCGCGGGCTCGGGAATCCGTCCTTCCAGTCGCTGCACCGCCTGGCCGTCGCCCTCGGCGTCGGCTTGTCCAAGCTCTTCAGCGGACTCGGCGGCGACGCCATGATCGTCCGGGCCGACGAGAGGTTCCATATCCCGAATTCGCCCGAGACTCCGGCGGCGCAGCAGGTCGTGCGCGAACTGCTCACTCCGCGTGGCCAGTCGAGCCTTCAGGTCATCCGCAGCACGCTTCCGCCCGGCTTCTCCAACGAGGGCCAGCCCTTTCGGCATCTGGGCACGGAGTCGGTCACGGTCGAACAGGGCAGCCTGCTCGTCGTGCACGGAGATCGACGCGTCGAGCTCGGCGTCGGCGACACCATGACCTACGGCTGCTCCCAGCCGCACTGGTGGGCGAACGCGCATTCCGGCACGACTGTCGTCTTCGGCGCCGTCAGTCCGTTCGAAGTGTGAAGTCCTAGCCGGCGAACTGCCGCGACAGGAGCCGATGGAGTTCGGTGAGCGGATCCGGGCTGTCATCGACTCGAAGATCGACGCTGCGCTCAGGCGGCCAGGCGACCGAATCGGCAAAGGGGGCGACCTGGATCGCGGCGCTCTGTCGGCCGCGCCGGTCTCCTCCCGCGGCCTCGCCCGCGTCGAGCGCACGGAGCAGCCGCCGGGCGAAGGCCGCTCCGGGCGGAAGCGCTTCCTCGTCTCCGACCGGTGCGCGGTTCTCGAGCGCCGCGAGCATGGCGTCGAGGACGGCCGGCCCCGCGAGCAGGTTGCCGACGACGACGGCGCCGTCACCGGAGAGAGAGCCGGCCCACTCGCTGCACCCGGCGCCCGTGTGCGCGGCGGACCGCCCGTGCAGGTCGATGACCGCGACCTGCCGTCTGGCCGCATCGTCATCCCACTCCGGAATGCGCGTGATCGCCTGGGCGGGAGAGTCGCCCACGCGGAGGCGATCGAGAACGTGGGCGCGCAGCATCCTGTTCGTGTACGCCTGGCTCGCGACCGCCCCGATCCCCGGCGCCGTCGCTATCACGGCGTTTCCGACGGCGAGCGAGAAGCTGGCCGTCGCGGCGCCGACGAGCCGGTTCTCGACATCGACAGCGAGTGCCGTGTAGGTCACCGCATCACCTCGTGTCCTGGCGAATATGACGAATGAGTCTCATTCGCCGGGAGCGCTTGCCCCCGGGACAATAGTGCCACATAATGATCAAATCATCATCCAAGTGATTGCGACGTGATCCCTATGCGTAAGCCAACAGTGTTGTTCGGTACGGTCGCCATCGGCGCCGTTGTGTTGAGCGGGTGCTCGGCCGGAGAAGGCGTCGACGTCGACGGCGGAGGCGGCGACAATGTCCTCGTCGCCGCCATCGCCGGCGAGCCGGACCAGCTCGACCCACACAAGACGACCTCGTACTTCTCCTTCCAAGTGCTGGAGAACGTCTTCGACACTCTCGTCGAGCCCGACGAGAATCTCGAGATGCAGCCCGCGCTCGCCGAGTCGTGGGACCTCAGCGACGATCAGCTGACCTGGACGTTCCACTTGCGCGACGGCGTGACCTTCCACGACGGCAGCGACTTCACCGCCGACGACGTCGTCTACTCGTACGACCGCATCATCGACGACGAGCTCTCGAACGCGTGGCGCTTCAGCGCCGTCAGCGACGTGAAGAAGGTCGACGACCTCACCGTGGACATCACGGTGTCGCAGCCCACGCCGAACCTGCTCTCGAGCATCGGCGGGTTCAAGGGCATGGCGATCGTCGACAAGGACAACGTCGAGAGCGGCGACATCACGACGAAGCCCGTCGGCACGGGGCCGTTCAAGGTCGCTTCATACACAAGCGGGGATTCGATAAAGCTGACCGCGAACGAGGACTACTGGGGCGGCGCGCCGAAGATCGACGGAGTCACATTCCGGTTCATCTCCGAAGGAAGCACGGCCATCTCCGCGCTCAAGTCAGGAGAGGTCGACTGGACCGACAGCATCCCCGCGCAGCAGGTCAAGGGACTGAAGGGCGCCGACGGCGTCACGGTCGATGTCGCCGCGAGCAACGACTACTGGTATCTCGCGCTCAACGAGGCCAGGGAGCCTTGGAACGACGTGCGTGTGCGGCAGGCGATCGCCTACGGAATCGACCGTGACGCCATCGTGCAGGCGACGAGCTACGGCACCGCGACGGCGAACCAGCTCGCGATCCCCGAAGACAGCGTCTGGTACACACCGTACGACAAGTACAGCACCGACCTCGACAAGGCGAAGCAGCTTCTCGACGAGGCGGGCGTCGGCGATCTCAGCATCGACATGCTCGTGACGCAGGACTATCCCGAGACCGTGACGGCGGCGCAGATCATCGCCGACAACCTCAAGCCCCTCGGCATCACCCTCGACATTCGCACCGTCGACTTCGCCACCTGGCTGGACGAGCAGAACACGGGCAACTTCGACATGCTCATGATGGGCTGGCTCGGCAACATCGACCCCGACGACTTCTACTACGCGCAGCACCACACCGGGGCCGCGAGCAACGCCCAGAAGTACTCCAACGCCGAGGTCGACAAGCTCCTCGACGCCGGCCGCACCGAGACGGACGAGAGCGCCCGCAAGCAGCTGTACGCGGACGCGGCGACGATCATCGCCGACGAGGCGAGCTACATCTACCTCTACAATCCGTCGGTGATCCAGGCCTGGAGCAGCGACCTCAAGGGGTACGAGGCGCGCAGCGACGGCGCCATCCGCTTCCGCGACGTGAGCATGGGATAGGGCTCGCCACGGCATGAAGGCGTTCGCATCGAACTCGACGATCCGCTTCCTCGCGCGGCGGCTGCTGTACTCCGCCGTCGTGCTGCTCGGAGTGATGATCGTCGTGTTCTCCCTCGTGCACCTCGTGCCGGGCGATCCCGTGCGGATCGCCCTCGGCACGCGGTTCAACCAGGACGCCTACGATGCGCTCCGCGCGGCAAGCGGTCTCGACCGCCCTCTCGCGGTGCAGTTCTTCTCCTACGTGGGGAACGCCCTCACGGGCGACCTCGGCGTGAGCTTCCGGAACGGGAACCCGGTCACGCTCACACTGCTCAGCAGGCTGCCGGCCACGGCTTCCCTCGCCTTCGTCGGCATCCTCATCGCCCTGATCATCGCGATTCCCGCGGGGATCTGGTCGGCGCTGCACGAAGGGCGCGTGAGCGACGCGATCGTGCGAACCGTGAGCCAGTTCGGCGTCTCGGTTCCGGACTTCTGGATGGGAATGCTCCTCATCACCTTCTTCGCCTCCGTGCTCGGCTGGCTGCCGACCTCCGGCTATGCCGCCGTCACGGAGGACCCCATCGGGTGGCTGCGGCATGTGATTCTGCCCGGCACGACGGTCGGCATCGTCGCGGGAGCGATCATGACGCGCTACATCCGATCGGCCGTGCTCGACGTCGCGTCGACGGGGTACATCCGCACGGCCACGTCGAAGGGGCTCTCGAAGCGGGTCATCACCTTCCGTCACATCGTGCGCAACGCGCTCGTGCCCGTGCTCACGATCACCGGAATCCAGCTCGCGACGATCTTCGCCGGCGTCATCGTCGTCGAGGTCGTGTTCGCCTGGCCCGGACTCGGCCGGCTCGTCTACGACTCCGTGGCGTCGCGCGACTATCCGCTCATCCAGGGCGCCGTGCTGCTCATCGCGGTTCTGTTCCTTCTCATCAACCTGCTCGTGGACGTGCTGTACGCCGTCGTCGACCCGAGGATCCGGCTGCAATGAGCGACGCGCGAAAGAGGACACGACGGGGCGCGGCGACGGCTGTTCTCCCCGCCACGATCGCCGCTGAGGCGAGCGAGACCGGCACGGCGCGCATCGCCTCATGGCGGCTGCTCCTCGGCAACCCGGTCACGGTCGCCAGCGCGATCGTGCTCGCCGTTATCGTCGTCGTCGCGGTCGGCGGGCCGTGGTTCGCCCCGTACGGCGCGAACTCGATCGACGTGGCGAACGCCCTCAACGGTCCGAGCGCCGCGCACTGGTTCGGCACGGACGATCTCGGCCGCGACGTGTTCTCCCGCGTGCTGATCGCCACGCGGGCGTCGTTGCAGATCGCCGTCGTGAGCGTCGCGTTCGCCTTCATCGTCGGGGTCTTCGTCGGCGTCGTATCGGGCTACCGGGGCGGCTGGCTCGACACCGTGCTCATGCGCATCGTCGACGTGATGTTCGCGTTCCCCGTCCTGCTCCTGGCGCTCGCGATCGTCGCGATCCTCGCGCCCGGAATGGCCACGACGATGCTCGCCATCGGCATCGTCTACACGCCGATATTCGCTCGCGTGGCGCGGGCGAGTGCGCTCAGCGTGCGCGTCGAGCCGTTCGTGCAGGCCTCGAAGACGATGGGAACCGGCGACTGGTACATCCTCGGTCGGCACATCCTGCCGAACATCGCCGGCCCCGTCATCGTACAGACCTCGCTGTCCCTCGCGTTCGCGATCCTGTCCGAGGCGGCCCTGTCGTTCCTCGGGCTCGGCATCCAGCCGCCCGCGCCGTCGTGGGGGCGGATGCTGTTCGACGCGCAGGGCTTCCTCGGCCAGGCCTGGTGGATGAGCATCTTCCCCGGTGCCGCGATCTTCGTCACCGTTCTCGCCTTCAACCTGCTCGGTGACGGCCTGCGCGATGTGCTCGACCCGCGCCAGCGCACCATGCTCGAAGCCCGGAGGAAACGATGAACGACGCCGTGCTCACCGTCCGCGACCTGTGCGTGAGCATCGGGAGCAGCCCGATCGTGCAGAACGTCTCGTTCGAGCTGCACCGCGGCGAGACGCTCGGCATCGTCGGCGAGTCCGGGTCGGGCAAGTCGATGACGATGCTCGCCGCGACGGGCCTTCTCGACGCGCCGGGCGCCGTGGTCACGGGATCGAGCGTTCTCGCACGACCGGATGCCGCAGACGTGCAGCTCGTGGGAGCGTCGCCGCGGCTTCTGCGCAGCGTGCACGGTGGCCGGATCGGGTTCGTCTTCCAAGACCCGAGCACGTCGCTCAACCCGATGCTCACGCTCGAGCGGCAGATCACGGAGTCGCTCGAGGCGCATCGTCGCGCATCCGGCCGTGCCGCGCGCATGAGGGCCCTCGAGCTGCTTGAGGCCGTCGGTCTGCCCGATCCGGCATCCCGACTGCGCAGCTACCCGCACCAGCTCTCGGGCGGCCAGCGACAGCGTGTGATGATAGCGATAGCGCTCGCTTGCGACCCCGAAGTCCTCATCGCCGACGAGCCGACGACGGCGCTCGACGTGACGACGCAAGCGCAGATCATCGAACTCGTTCGCGCGCTGCAGAACGACTTCGGCACGGCCGTCATCTGGGTCAGCCACGACCTCGGCGTGATCGGACAGGTCGCCGATGACGTCGCGGTGCTGCGTGGCGGGAGCGTCGTCGAGCAGAGGCCGGTCCTCGACATCTTCGACCGGCCCAAGCACGACTACACGCGGGAGCTGCTTGCGGCGCGGCCCGTGATCCGCGCCGCGGAAGAACCGACCGTCCTCGACAGCGAGGACGACGGCGGCTCGCCGCTCCTCTCCGTCGAGGGGCTCGACGTGCGCTTCCCTGTGTCCACCCCCGTCGGGCGCTCCATCGTGCACGCCGTGAAGGGCGTCTCGTTCCGCATTCGCCGGGGTGAGACCCTTGGGCTTGTCGGGGAGTCGGGATCGGGCAAGTCGACCGTCGCCGGTGCTCTCACGGGACTCGTCGATCCGCACGCTGGAGCGGTCAGCCTACACGGCGGTGACGGGGACGTCGATGTGCTCCAGGTGAAGGGACAGGCACGGCGGGCGGTGCGGCGACGCATCAGCATGGTCTTCCAAGACCCGTTCTCCTCGCTGAACCTGCGCAATCCGATCGGAGCCTCGATCGCCGAGCCGCTGCGCGTTCATCGCCTCGCGCACGGCTCCGCCGCGCGGCGTGCCCGGGGGCGTGAGCTTCTCGATCTCGTGGGGCTGCCCACCGCGTTCGCGGAGCGCTACCCGCACGAGCTCTCGGGTGGCCAGCGGCAGCGGGTCAGCATCGCGCGGGCCCTCGCCGTCGAGCCGGAACTGATGATCCTCGACGAGTCGACGGCGTCGCTCGACGTGTCGGTGCAGGCGAAAGTGCTCGATCTGCTTGCGGAACTGCAACGCGAGTTCGGGCTCACCTACCTGTTCATCGCGCACGACCTCGCGATCGTGCAGCAGATGAGCCATGACGTTCTCGTCATGCGGGCGGGCGAGAGCATCGAGTACCGCCCCGCGGCGCAGCTCTTCTCCGCGCCGCGCGAGCAGTACACGCGATCGCTCCTGGCCGCCGTGCCGCCCGAGCGGCCCCGCGCGGCCGTGAGCTGACCCGCTCACCGCGACGGCGAGAGGGTTACGTCACTTCGGGCCGCTTCTGCTGCATGGGCTTCGCCGGTTCGTTCTCGCCGTTCCACACCGTCACGATGCCCCACGCGACGGCCGCCGTCGGCACGGAGATGACGGCGCCGATGATGCCGCCGAGGATCGTGCCGGCGGTCAGGGCGAGCAGGATGACGAGAGCGTGCAGCTTGAGCGAGCGGCCCATGACGACCGGCTGAAGGAAGTTGCCCTCGAGCTGGTTCACGAGAACGACGATGCCGACGACGATGAGCGCGGTCACGGGGCCGTTCGTCACGAGCGCGACGAGCGCGGCGAGAATGCCCGCGAGCGTCGCCCCGACGATCGGGATGAACGCCGTCAGGAACACGATGACCGCGAGCGGAATCGCGAGCGGCACCTGCAGGATCAGCAGTCCGATGCCGATGCCGATCGCGTCGACGGCGGCGACGATGGCGGTGCCGCGCGCATAGCCGCCGAGCGTGTCCACGGTCTTGTCGCCGATGCGGATCGCCCGCTGGTACTCCTTCCCGACGAACGGGCGAAGCAGGAACTCCCAGATCTTCGGGCCGTCCTTGAGGAAGAAGAACAGCACGACGACCATGAGCACGAGTCCTGTGAGGAAGTTCGCCGTCGCCGAGACGCCGGCGAGGGCGCCGGAGCCGAACTGGCTGCTCGTGAGGAATCCGACGGCGGTATCACGCCACTCGTCGATCTGGGCCTGGTCGATCGTGATCGGCAAGTGCGCGAAGTACTCCTGCAGCGTCGTGAACCCGTTCGACGCCGACTCGACGAGCTCGTCCCACTGGCTCTCCACTGCCCAGACGACGAGCCAGACGACCGCGCCGATGATGACGAGCACCGACACGAGCGCGATGATCGTCGCGAGAACCGACGGAACGCCCCGGCTCCGCAGCGCCCGCATGAGCGGATTGAACGCGGACGCGAAGATGAGCGCGAGCAGCACGGGGATGAGGATGAGCTTGAGCTGGATCAGCGCGTACACGACGACGACGGTGACCGCGAGCACCGCGAGGATCTGAACGCATCGCGTGGCGAGCCGCCCGAAGCCGTCGCGCCAGATGCTCGGGTGCTCTTCGCTCTCAGGAGCCGTCGACGCTCGAACGAACAGGCCCACCGGTCAGCCGACCTTCTTCAGCTGTTTCGCAAGCTTCTTCACGCGCTTCTGCGCCGTCTTCGTCGCGGGGCTCGTCCACGCCTTCACCGAGCGCTTCATCGTGCGATACTGCCCGCGGCCGGCGCGCGTGCCGAGAACGTAGCAGGCGCCGCCGACGACGGCGGCGAACAGCAGGCTCCGGAATCTCATGGTGTGCTCCTTTCACCGGTGTCTCCACGACGATACCGGGCGCGGCCGACGGTGGGCGAGGGGTTGTGGACGGGCACAACTCCCCACTGCGCCCGCCGCGGCGGCTCAGTACGCTTGAGGCGTTGCAGGGAGGGGGCCGGGCGTGGCGGAGCGAGTGTCGCTGGCGGCGAGGCGTCGCCTGAGCCTGTTCTCCATCGTCATCTGGATCGTGGGTCTCTGCGTCGTGGCCGTCGTGGGCGCGAACGCGCTCGGCGTCGGCGACGGTGGGAGCGGATCGGATGCCGCTTACGCCGACGACCCGTGGCTGAATCCGCATCCGACGCTCGCCGCGCACGACGGCGACGTGTACTCCGGCCGGACAGGCGAGGTGATCCGGCTCACGGGGCTCGACACCTCGAAGCCGGTTCACCTGCACGTCGTCGAGGGTGATTTCGTGCGCGCGAGCGTGACGGGCGAGAACGGGTCGCTCGCCTTCACGGACGTCGGCGACGACCCCGCGCGGTTCACGATCTCCGAGTACGACCAGGAGTACATCATGCCGCCCGCCTCAGCCCTCGAGCTGTGGCCAGAGGCCGACGAGCCGTGGAGCATCCAGGTGACCCAGCCCGCCCTCGCGGAGCTGAGCGGCACCGTGAGCGGGATCGGGGACGCCGCGTTCGTGTACAGCGGCACCGCCACCTCGGCGCGCGTGAGCGCGCGCGGAGAGTACTCGCTGCGCGTGACCGTCGTCGCCGGTCTCGTGGGCGAGCAGGTGCTGAGCGTGAGCGGAAACGTCGACCGCACGATCGCCTGGGCCGATTCCGACGCCGCGGTTTTCGTCATCGACGCGTTCGAGGAGACGGCGTGGACGATCACGGTGCCCGACGAACCGGCGCCGAGCGCGACGCCCGGCGCGGACGAGGGGACGCCGTGAGCGCGCCCGTGTCGGCCGCGGCGGGCCGCAGCATCCGATTCTTCTCCATCGTCGTGTGGATCGCCGGAACGATCACGGCGATGGTGCTCGCGTCGGTCATGCTCTCCGATTACCTCATCAATCCGCGCACGGGCGAGCTCGGCTTCTACGGCGCGGAGGCGCGCAACCCGTGGAGCGACGAGTCGCCGCAGCGCTTCGAACGCGACGGCAGCGTGTGGCGGGGCTCGGGCAGCGGCTACATCGAGCTGACGGCGGCGGACGACGAGCCGATCGAGCTCACGGCAACGCGGATCGACGCGTTCACGACGTTCCGCATCTGGCCGAGCTCGCAGATCGATGTGCCCGCCGCCGACCGGCGGCTGCCGCTTGCTCTCGGCTACCTCGGCGACGCCGGGGACACGACGCTCGTCGTGCCGCCGGGGGAGCGGACGCAGCTGTGGGTGCAGTCGACGGGGGACTGGGAGTTCGCGGCGCGGCGCATCACGTCGACGCCCATCGAGGACACGCTCTCGGGCTCGGGGAACGCGTACCTCGCTTACCGCGGCGACGCGCTGAGCGCCCGGTTCGAGCACCACGGCACTGGCATCTTCTTCGTCTCGCTCGTGTCGGTCCGCGAGAATGAACGTCCCATCATCGAGACCGACGAGGTCGACTCGCGGGTCTCGTGGGACGAGGCGCCGCTCGTCGTCTTCGTGATCGAGGCCGACACGGGCGACGGCGAGTGGACCGTCACGATCGACGAGCTCGCCGGGCCAACGCAGACAACGACTCCCACCGAACAGGAGCAGGAATGACCACTTTCGCGCAGAACCTCGACGAGGCCTTCAAGGCTCGCCTCCCGCTGCTGTACATCGAGTCGAGCGAGGAGGTGCGGGTCATCGCCGACATCGCGCACGCCGCGAAGGCGCAGCGGCACCCGCGCGCGGTGTGGACGTGGACCTCCGCCGTCGGCCTGTGCGGACCGGACGGGAAGGTCGTCGCGAACACGACGAACCCCGTGCGCGCGCTCGACCACGCGGCGGGCGAGAAGGACGCGGGCGTGTTCGTGTTCTGCGACCTGCACGCCTACTTCGGCTCGGAGCACCGGCCCGGCGAGCCCGCGGTGATCCGCAAGGTGCGCGAGACGGTGCTCGACTTCCGGCACGGCGAGGCGAGCCGCGCGATGATCGTGACCTCGCCCGTGCGCGTTATCCCGCCCGAGCTCGACAAGCTCACGCACCTGATGGAGTTCCCGCTGCCCTCGGCGGAGGAGATCCGCTCGCTGCTGGACACGATGATCGAGAACAACTCCGGCGGCCGCATCCGCGTCGACGCCGACGACGCGGTGCGCGAGAAGCTCGTGCACGCCGCGCTCGGCCTCACCATGGCAGAGGCGGAGAACGCGTACGCGCGGGCCATGGTGAACGACGGAGCGCTCGGCGAGACCGACATCACGGTCGTTCTCGACGAGAAGCGGCAGACCGTGCGCAAGTCGGGGCTGCTCGAGTTCGTCGACAGCGGCATCGACCTCGACGACGTCGGTGGGCTCGAGAACCTCAAACGCTGGCTCTCGCGCCGCAACGGCGCGTGGCTCGACAAGGCCGCGGCCTACGGTCTGCCGAACCCCAAGGGCGTGCTCATCACGGGAGTGCCCGGCTGCGGCAAGTCGATGACGGCGAAGGCGACGGCGGCATCCTGGAACCTGCCCCTGCTCCGCCTCGACATCGGCCGCATCTTCTCGGGCCTCGTCGGCTCGAGCGAGCAGAACCTGCGCACCGCGATCGCGACGGCCGAGGCCGTGGCGCCGTGCATCCTGTGGGTCGACGAGATCGAGAAGGGCTTCTCGAACACGACCGGCACCGGCGACTCGGGCACGAGCGCGCGCGTGTTCGGCACGTTCCTCACGTGGCTGCAGGAGAAGGAGCGGCCCGTGTTCGTCGTCGCCACGGCGAACAACATCGACGCGCTGCCGCCCGAGTTCCTGCGCAAGGGCCGCTTCGACGAGATCTTCTTCGTCGACCTGCCGACCGCGCAGGAGCGCCGCGTGATCTGGCGCATCCAGCTGCAGATGAACGCGACCGAGAACAATGGGCTCGACGCGCTCGCCGCCGACACCGGCGCGCTCGACCGGCTCGTCGCGGCGAGCGAGAACTACTCGGGTGCCGAGATCGAGCAGGCCGTGATCGCCGCGCTCTACGCCGGCTACAGCGAGGGCCACGCCGTCACCGAGGACGACCTTGTCGAGGCCGTGCAGACGATGATCCCGCTCTCGGTCACGCAGGCCGAGGAAGTGCAGGTCATCCGCGACTGGGCGGCGCAGCGCGCCGTGCGGGCGACGGGGACGGAGGACCTCGACGCCGCCGAGGCGGCCCCGCCGGCGGCATCCGATCGCTCACCCGCGCTGTCGACTCGGCGCGGCGGACGCACGGTGGACTACTAGGAGGAGTGGCGTGGCCAAGCAGCTGATCGTGAAGTTGCGGCGCGACGGAACCGTCGACGCCGAGACCGCCGGAATGCACGGCGCCGAGTGCATGGACTACATCTGCGCGCTCGAGAACCTGCTCGAGGCGCAGACCATGACCTCCTCGTTCACCGACGACTACGCGGGCGTCGGCAGCGACGCCGAGACCGAGCAGCGGGACTGGGACCGGTCATGAGGGTGTTCGCCGAGTCGGCTCCGGATGCCGCCGCGCTCGCGTCCGCGCGAGCATCGGGCCTCGGCGCGCGGGAGCCCGCAGTCTCGAGCGAGCAGCTGCGCTGGTCGCGGTTCCTTCCGGCGACCGAGGCGGAGGGGCCCGGGGTGCGCGCCGCCCTGTGGGTGCAGGGCTGCGCGGTGCGCTGCCCCGGCTGCTTCAACCCGCAGATGTGGGCCGCGCGAGGCGGACAGGCGACGGGTGCCGCCGCCGCGGCGGCCGCGTGGGTCGCCGCAGCGCAGGCCGGCGGCGCCGAGGGCGTCACGCTGCTCGGCGGGGAGCCGTTCGACCAGGCCGCGGCTCTCGCCGTCGTGGCGGAGACGTTTCGTGCCGCAGGGCTCACCGTGATGAGCTTCAGCGGCTACCCGCTTGACGCGCTCGAGCGCTGGGCGCGGCGCCGCCCCGACATCGCGCGCCTGCTTGCCGCGACCGACCTGCTGTGCGACGGGCCCTACCTGCGCGAGCACCCCGACGCCCGCCGACCGTGGATCGGCTCGACGAACCAGGGCATCCGCGCGCTGAGCGAGCGCTACGCCGACCGGGTGCGCGCGATCGACGCCGACGGTGAGCGCGACCGCCTCGAAGTGCGCATCCACCGCGACGGCCGCATCGCCGTCAACGGCTGGGCCGACGACGCCGCGCTCGACGCCCTGCTCCACGACCTCGGCGTGCGCGGCGACGCGCCGTCCCGATCCGCGCCGCCCCGATCCGTCCAGCCCGGCCGAGCGCCGCACCGAGAGGAGCTCGTGTCATGAGCGTTTCCCTTCTGCTTGTCCCCCTGGCCTTCGCCGTCATGGGCTCCCTTGGAGCCGCCGGCGTCGCGGGAGCGGCATCCGTCGCCGGATCGACCGACGAGGACACGGGCGCCGCACCCGGACGCGACGAGACGGAGCTGCGGGAGCGCTCGACCGTGTCGGTGCGCACGCGCATGAAGGACCCCACCCTGCTCGGCGCCGCTCTCGAGGACCTCGGCGCGCGCCAGGCGCACGTCAGCGCCGCCGAGGTGAGCGCGACGCTCGAGGGCGTCACGATCACGATGACGCAGACCGACGGCGGCATCTGGGCGGCCCACTTCACCGCGACCGATGGCCGTGATGTCGACGCCGCCTACGCCGCTGCGCTCGTCGGCCGGCTCGACGCCGCCTACGCCGCGCGCGTGCAGCAGGCGGTCGCCGAGCGCATCCGCTCGCGCGCCGACGCCGCCGGATTCGACCTCGTCTCCGAGACTCGCGACGCCGACGACACCGTCACGATGGTGCTGAACGTCAAGGACTACGCCTGATGGCCGACGACGACAAGCCCTCCATCGGCTGGATGCTGGCACGCAGCTCCTGGCTGCTGCTCACCCTCATTCCCGGGCCCCTCGCCACGTGGTTCGGCTTCGCCGTCATCGCGACTGTCGCTCGCCGCGGCCGCTGGTTCGGCTTCGCCGCCTTCTTCGCCGCCGCTGCGATCGTCGCCCACCTCCCCCTCTGGGGACGCTGGGGCGACCTCGCCGCGACGCTCGTGTTCCTCGCCGGCATCGTCGCGGGCCTCGCCGTGAACCCCACGTGGCTGCGACTGCTGTGGACCCGCAGATCGGGAAGCAACGCCTCGCGGTCGCGCTCGACCACGTGGCATCGCGCGCCGACGGCCACATCGTCCACGCGCACGACGACGATTCCCGGCGGCACCATGACGGTGACCGAGAGCCGCACGACGACCACCCGCTCGACCAGCCGGTCGAAGCGGGCCGAGGCGCGCGCGAAGGCGGCGGCCAAGCAGGCGGAGCAGCAGCGCGCGGCCGAGAAGCGAAAGGCTCAGGATGCCGCTCGCGAGCAGCAGCTGAGCGACGCACGGCGACTGCTCGACGAGGTCGGCGGATCGGGCGCCGACCTGTACGAGGCGCCGGTCGCCGCCTCGGGCGCGGCATCCGCCGAACCCGTCGACGTCAACACCGCACCCGTGAGCGCACTGCAGAAGCTGCCGGGCATGAGCCGGCGCACCGCCAAGCGGGCCGTGAAGGTGCGGGAGGACAAGGGCGGATTCGCGTCGCTCGATGACTTCGCGGCATCCGTCGGCCTGCAGCCGCACGAGATCGTGCGTCTGCGCACCGCGGCGACCTGCTCGCCGCCGCCGCGCGGCCCCCGCACCTTCGGCCGGCGCGTCGATTACTAGAGCGCGTCTCACCGGCCTGATATCGCTGCGCTATCATGTTGGTATGGCGCAGACGCAACGTCACGAGAGCCTCCGGCAGACGCGGATCAGCGAGGGCCTCTCACAGCGAGAGCTCGCGCTGCGCTCCGGCGTTCCTCAACCCAATATTGCCGCGTATGAGACGGGTCGGCGCACTCCCTCTGCCGACACCCTCGCACGCTTGAACGCGGCGCTGTACCGCCCGAGCATGGCGCGACTTCGCGCGCGACGCGGCAGCATCATCGAGGCGGCGGCACGCCGTGGGCTTAGTGACGTGCGGGTGTTCGGTTCCGTTGCGCGCGGCACCGCAACCGATGCTTCCGACGTTGACGTGCTCGTCCATCCCGGTCCCCGTGCTTCGCTGTTCGACCTGGCCGGCTTCAGGACGGACGTGCGCGAGATTGTCGGCGTCGAGGTCGACGTAGTGTCCGATCGCGGTGTTGGTCCCGCGATGAGCGGCATTCTCGCCGAAGCTGTGCCGCTATGAACAACGATCGCTTATCGAGGACCCCTGCCATCCTCGCGGACATTGCGCGGTTCGCGGCCTCTGCCCGCCGAGTTGCGGCACGAGGGCATGAGCGATTTGCTGATCCTGAGGATGACGACCAGCGACGTATCGCGCGTTCACTCATCGTCGATCTCTCGGCCGCTGCCGACCGTCTACCCGAGGAGTTCCGGGAGGCGCATTCCGACGTCGACTGGCGCGGGATTCGAGCTGCCCGCAACTTCATCGCCCATGATTACGACGGCACCGACGAGAAGGTTCTGTGGGAAGCCGTCGCCGTTCAGTTCCCGCTCATCGTCGCCGCGCTCGGCATCGAGTAGCCGCACGTCCTCAGGAGAGCGGCGGGTACAGCCGGATCGCGTTGCGCGAGGGGCGGTAGTCCCACGAGCGGCCCTCCGGCGTTCCGGCGAGGGTGATTCGGCGCTCGCGCTGGCTGCGACGAACGCGCGCGTCGAGCTCGTCGATGTCGACCCTGCCGAGCAGACGCTCGCGGCAGCGCGCGAGGACGTCCGCATAGTCCGGATCGTCGGAAAGGTCGTGCTGCTCCAGCGGGTCCGCTTCGAGGTCGAAGAGTAGCGGCGGCTGATGGCGGACGAGCACATACTTGAACCTCCCCGTTCGCAGGGCGAGGAGCGGCTGCACGGTTCCCTCGGCGAGGTACTCGAATTCGGCTTCGTCGCGACCGTGTGCGTGCGGGTCTCTCAGAGTCGGGACGAGGGACTGCCCGTCGAGCGTGGGGCGCGGCCCGGCGGCATCCGATCGGTCTGAGATGTCGATGAGCGTCGCCGTGAGATCGACGAGGGAGACGACGTCGGTGCGCCGGCCAGGTTGGATGCCGGGACCGGAGACCAGCAGCGGAACCTTCGCCGCGCCGTCACGGTAGCTGCGTTTGAACCACATTCCGTGCTCGCCGAGCATCTCGCCGTGATCGCTCGTGAACACGACCACGGTGTCCTCCCGTGCTCTGAGGCGGTCGAGTTCGGCGAGCAGTCGCCCGACGAGGTCGTCGACGTACGAGATCGCGGCGAAGTACGCCCGACGCGCCCGGCGGGTCTCGTCCTCGTCGAGTGGGAAGCGATCGGCCTCGTGGTGGATCTGAATCCACTGGTCGAACGGGTGAAGCTGCTCGAACGGGACGGCACGAGCGCGGGGCGGAGCGATGTCGATGTCGTCGTAGCGGTGCCAGTATTCGGCAGGAACAAGGAACGGGTCGTGCGGGTGCACGAACGAGGAGCACAGGAAGAAGGGCGCGTCCGCCGCGACGAGGGAGCGCAGCCGCGTGAGGGAGGTGTGCAGCACCTCCTCGTCGTAGCCGAGCTGCTGACTCCACGGCTGCACGGGTTCGACGCGCAGCCGATTGACGCTCGTTCCCGGGTTCGGCAGGGGGCTCTCGCTCCAGTCCGGCGTGAGCACGAGGCTCGCGGGTGCGGCGTCGGAGGTGAGGCGCTCGCCGAAGCCGTGCAGCTGGTCGGGACCGACGAAGTGCATCTTTCCCGAGAGCACGGTCGTGTAGCCCGCGCGATTCAGGTGATGCGCGAGGGTCGGGGTGCTTGCGGGCAGTTCGGAACCGTTGTCGTAGACGCCGAGATTGCGGGCGAGCCGGCCCGTGAGCAGCGACGCGCGTGAGGGGAGGCAGATGGGGGAAGAGCAGTAGGTGTTCTCGAACACGGCGCTGCGCTCTGTGAGCTCGTCGAGGTTCGGTGTGAGGACGCTCGGGTGGCCGAGGGCGGCGATCACGTCGTGCGCCATCTGGTCGACGACGATCAGGAGGATGTTGGGGCGCGTCGAGCGCGCCGTCGCGTCGGAGCTCATGTGACAACGATCCCACGCTGACGGCAGGTTCGCGACTTCTCCTCCACAGGTACGGGACTTCCGAAGTTATCCACAACCAGGTCTTTTGGGCCGAACCGGCGTCGTCGGAATGTCGGTGGTCGGTGGTTGACTATCGGCATGACGAAAGCGGAATCGCAGCCGATCGAGCGGATCGCGGAGCTCGCCTCGAGCTCCGCCGCCGCTCTGCTCGCCGCCCTTCCGCACACGGCGGCAGCGGCATCCGATGACGTGCTTCTCGATGCCGCCGGTCGCCTCGCCGAACTGCACCGCGCAACGGAGGCGGCCCTCGGCGTGACCGCCGCCGAACTCACCGTTCGATCGACTCGCGCTGTCGGCGCCGACACGCTCGCCGCGTGCCACGGCGAGAAGAACGCGGTGGGTCTTCTGCAGCTCGTCACGCGCATGTCGGCGCCGGCCGCGAAGCGACTCGTCGAATACGGCGAGAACATCGTCGACCGCGACACGCTCACCGGAGCGCCGCTGCCCCCCGCCCGGCAGCACGTGGCCGAGGCCGCATTCACGGGCAAGGTCGACGCGGAATCGGTGGTCCCCGTGCTCCGCGTGCTCGACGAGGTCGCCCATCGCGCCGATCCCGACCTGATGGATGCCGCCGAGCAGGGCATGATGCGCATCGCTTCCGAGTCGACGCCCGAGCGCACGCGAACCGAACTGCGCACGTGGCAGGCCGCGCTCGACCAAGATGGCGCACGCCCGCGCGAAGAAGACCAGCGGCGCTCGCGCAGCTTCCGCATCGGCCGCGAGCTGCCCGATGGCATGACGCCCGTCTCAGGCCGCCTCACGCCCGACGCCGCGAGCCGCCTGCGCGCCGCAATCTCCACGTTCATGAACCCGCGCAGCCGCCCGACGTTCCTCTCCGAAGAGGAGCAGGCGAAGCTCGACGAACTCGAAGCCGGCCTGCCCGAGGGGCTCGGCGCCGAACAGCTCGACCCGCGCACACGTGACCAGAAGATGCACGACATTCTCGACGGGCTCGTCACGTCCGGGCACCGCAGCGCCGCTGAGTCCGAGGGCAGCCGGCGCGAGATGACCCAGGTCATCGCCTCCGTCACTCTCGACGAGCTGCAGAACGGTGACGGCGTCGCGTGGATCGACGGCATGCTCGAACCGCTCGGGCCCGTCACGACCGAGCGCATCCGCTGCGACGCCGGATACCGCAAGCTGCTGCTCGGCACGGACGGCGACATTCTGTGCCTTGGTGACAAAGTGGAGTTCTTCACGGCAAAGCAGAAGCTCGCGATCGCCGCTCGCGACGGCGGCTGCGCGTGGCCGGGCTGTGACGCCCCGGCCAGCTGGTGCGAAGTGCACCACGTGAAGCTCCGGCGCGACGGCGTCAAAACCGATGTCGGCAACGGGATGCTGCTGTGCTCTGCCCACCACCACGTGCTGCACGCGCAAGGCTGGGTCGTCGAGATGCGCGGCGGCATCCCCCACCTTCAGGCTCCGCTGTGGATGAACCCGTCGGGCGGCTGGATTCGGCTCGGCCGCAACCGCGCGCAGGTCGCTCGACGGCGACGAGCCGGCGATTCGGCAGCGCAGCCGCCGTGATTCCCGGTTGGGCCGGATGCCGCCATCATGCGCGCGCCATCTCCCCTTCCGCCGTTCGGCGGCACACTTCGTCCCACGGCGTCGGCTCGATCCCGAACTGGCGACGCGCCGCCTCATCGTCCAGAACATACGGCCGCGTCCACTGATACGACAGCTCATGAAGCTCGCGCATGAACGGCACGACGAGTGAAGCGCAGGCCATCGCGGCACGCGGAATCGTGCGCATGCGCACCATCGGCAGTCCCATGCTCGCAAGCACGTCCCGCAGCGCCTGCTCCTGCGTTGTCGGCGCATTGCTCGGAACGTGCCAGAGCCTCCCGTGCGCGGTCTCCTCACGTGCAGCGGCGATGAGGGTGCGGGCGACATCCTGCACGTCCGTGAACGTGTGCGGCAGATCCTTGCGCCCGAACACCCACGCCGTCTTTCCCTGCCGAGCCGCCGGCACAAGCCGCGACACGTGCCCATTCGGGCCGACGCCCCGGCCGACGTAGTCGGAGCCGCGCACCTCCACAGCCCTGATCCGTCCCGCGTCGTGTGCCGCCTTCGCGTCTGCCCACATGCGCGCGCGCAGGCGTCCCTTGTGATCGGTTGCGGCATCCGGCAATCCCTCACGCATGACACCGTCTACGGCACCGTACGGATACAGGTTTCCCGTTATCGCATACACGGCGCCCGAACGCTCCGCCGCCGTCAGCAGTGCTGTAGCGAGCGGCGGCCAGAGCGCATCCCACTTCGTGTAATCCGCCGGATTCGCGCAGTTGTACAGCACGGCCGCGCCCTCCGCGGCGCGACCGAGCGCGTCAGCATCTGTCGCATCCAGAGCGACATGCTGAACGCGCGCGATTCCCGTGTCGGTTCCGCTGCGCGTGGCAACCACGACCTCTGCGCCATCGCCTGCGAGGAGCGCGGCGACATGACGGCCGACCGGGCCGGCACCGATGATCACGTGTCGATCAGACATGAGCTGTTCCCTTCGTGGAGGTCAGGAAGCGAGAGCGGTGCTCTCGAAACGATCCTGACAGCCCAGCTCGAGAATTGCAAGAGCACCGCTCTCGTTTGTGTCCATTGCTCTCGAATTGTCTAGGGTGGACGGTATGGCCACGACTGCGCGACAGCGAGCACGCGAGCAGCTGACGGCGGAGATCCTTGCGGCGGCGAGGTCCCGACTCACGCGAGAGGGGCCGGGGCAGCTCTCGCTTCGCGCCGTCGCCCGCGACGTCGGAATGGTCTCCTCAGCGGTGTACCGGTACTTCTCGAGCCGCGATGAACTGCTCACGGCGCTGCTCATCGAGGCGTACAACGAGCTCGGCGCGGCCGTCGAGGACGCCGAACGGAGCATCGCCGCACGCGATGACATCATGGCGCGGTGGTTCGCCGCTTGCCGCGCCATTCGTCGCTGGGCGCTCGATCACCCCGGGGACTACGCCCTTCTCTACGGCTCGCCCGTGCCTGGATACGCCGCGCCTCGCGAGACGGTCGGCCCGGCATCGCGCACGATCGTCGTGCTCCTCGACATCGTGGCGGCCGCCGGTGTCGGCGGGGAGGACCGCGCCGCACCACCAGCGCCGCCCGGCACTCCTGCGGGCGCCGAGAACGCCGTCGCGGGTGCGCTCGCGTTCGCGGCCGAGCGGGGGCTCGGCGACGGTTCCGCGGCGGGCACCGAGATCGCCATGCGGCTGCTCATGGCGTGGACGAATCTGTTCGGCACCCTCTCATTCGAGCTGTTCGGGCACTCGGTGGGTTCCGTCGACGACTCCGAAGCGTACTTCGACCAGGTCGTGTACCGCCTCGCGTGGGACATGGCAATCGCACCGTGAGCGCGCGGGCGTGTGAAAGCATCGAATCGTGAGGATGCTGGAAACCGAACGACTGACACTGCGCACGTGGACCCTTCGCGACGCCGACTTCGTCTTCGACATGTACTCGCGCCATGAGGTGCGGCGGTACATCGGCCGCGGAGACGTCATGCAGGAGCGTGAGGAGGCGGTCCGGCTGCTCGAGCGGTGGAGTGAGCTGCAGCATCCGATTCATCACATCTGGGCGGTCGAGCGCACTGTCGACGAGCGCGTGCTCGGGGTGCTGCTGCTCAAGTCGATTCCCGCGTCGGGAACCGACGGCGCACCCTCGGGCGACACCGAGATCGGCTGGCACCTGCACCCTGACGCATGGGGGCACGGCTATGCGAGCGAGGCGGCCGCGCGCGTGCTGCGCTTCGCGTTCGAAGCGGGGCTCGAGAAGGTGGTCGCCGTGACCAATCCCGCGAACACCGCCTCGCAGAGCGTGTGTCGACGCATTGGCATGCGCCACAAGGGCCAGACCGACGCGTACTACGACACGATCTGCGAGCTGTTCGAGGCGACGCCGTGAGGCGTATGGCACGCTGAGAGCATCCGGCGAGCGGGCGCGACAGGGAAACGAGGCGCAATGAGGCGATTCGAGGGAAGGACGGCGCTCGTCACGGGCGCCGCGAACGGCATCGGGCGTGCGTGCGCCGAGCGACTCGCGAGGGAAGGGGCGTCGGTCGTCATCGCGGACGTCGAGACGGATGCCGCCAGCGCCCTCGCCGCGAGCCTGCCGACCGCGCTCGCAATGCCGTGCGACGTGACCGATTCCCGTTCGGTCGAAGTCGCCGTCGCCGCGACCCTCGATCGGTTCGGTCGGCTCGACGTGCTCGTGAGCAACGTCGGCGTCGCGAGCGGCGTGCGCTTCGCCGACACCGACGACGCGGAGTGGGACCGACAGGTCGACCCCACCCTCGCGGGTTCGATGCGCGTCATCCGCGCGAGCCTTCCCGCGCTGCTCGAATCTCCCGGCGGCGGAGCGGTCGTCGCGACGGCCTCCGTCAACGGACTGCAGGCGTTCGGCGGCGTCGCCTACTCGGCGGCGAAGGCCGGAGTGATCAACGCCATGAAGAACCTCGCCGTCGAATACGGTCCGCTGACGCGCGGCACGGTCGGGCAGGACGGGGGCTGGGTGCGCTTCAACGCCGTCGCGCCCGGCACCGTCGAGACGCGGGTATGGACCTCGGATGCCGCGGGGCGGGCGGATCTCGAGCACATGGCGCAGCTGCACCCGATGGGCCGCGTCGGCCGCCCGGAGGACATCGCGGCTGCCGTCGCGTTCCTCGCCTCCGATGACGCGGCGTGGATCACGGGCGTCACGCTCCCCGTGGATGGCGGGCTCACGGTCGGCCCGCTGCTGCACATGCCCGGCGGGAGCTGAGGCTCAGATCTCGAGCTCGCGGGCCGCGTCCCACGGGAGCGTCCAGTCCAGCTCGTCGAACATGCGCGACAGCAAGATGGCCGTGAAGCCCCAGACGAGGGTGTCGCGCACGAGGAATGCGGGGCCACGGAACGTCCGGCTGCCATAGCGGCGCACCGTCGTCACACGGTTCGCGGGGTCGAGCAGGTCTGCGACCGGCATGCGGAACACCTCCACCGTTTCCGCATGATCCACGGCCGCCACGCGCGACGGACGCGACCACCAGGCCACGATCGGCGTGACGAGGTGGTTGCTGACGGCGAGCGGCACCTCGGGGAGCACCCCGAGCACGTCGACGCCCGCCGGATCGAGTCCCGTCTCCTCGTGCGCCTCGCGGAGTGCGGCCTCGATCGGACCGGCATCAGCCGGTTCGATGCCGCCGCCCGGAAACGAGATCTGACCCGGATGCGAGCGGAGCGTGTCCGCGCGACGCTGCAGCAGCACGTCGAGGTCCCGCGCCACAGGAGTGTCGCGAGCCGACGCGGGAGCGTCGTCGAGAACACCGAACAGGATGAGAATCGCGGCGGCTCGCGCGGTGTCCGCGTCGGGCACGGCCCCGAGCGGGCCGCGTCGCCAGTCGACCTCACGCTCGCACAGCCGCTCGAGCTCGTCGCGTGCGGCTCGAGCGCCGACGCCGTCGCGCGAATCGACCGATGCCATGCCGACAGCTTAGGCGCGTCGCGAACGGGCCGGCGCTACGTCGTCTCGCGGGGCACGATACGCACGGGGAGCTGCTCGATTCCGGATCTCGCCTCACCGCTGATCGCCTCGACGAGGCGCCGTGCCGCCAAGGCTCCCAGCGCCTCCAGGTTCATGTCGACGCTCGTCAGCTGCGGTCGGGCGCCCACTGCGAAGATCTCCCAGTTGTCATAGCCCATCACAGCGACCCGTCCAGGCACGTCCCAGCTCGATTCCCGCAGGGCGTCGAGCACGCCGCGAGCGATCTGGTCGCTTCCGCACAGGATGGCCTCGACGTCCGGGTGCGCCTCGATGAGACGAGCCGTGGCGGTTCGACCCCACTGCTCCGTCCAGCTCCCGTACTGGACCCCGCCCACGATCTCGAGGCCGGCCTCCGTCAGCGCGCCTTCGATGCCGGCCGCGCGGTCGCGCGCCGCCAGGTAGTCGGCCTCTCCGGTGATGTGCGCGATGCGTGTGCGACCGCGGTCGATCAGGTAGCGGGCAGAGTCCGCGCCACCCCGCACGTTGTCAGGCACGAGGGACAGGTCCTCTGGATCCGTGGACGGTCCGTACGCGTAGACCACCGGCACGGGAAGGTCTCGACCGAGGGAGGGTCGGGGATCCGTGCGCGAGCCGACGACGATGAGCCCGTCGACCCGTCGACCGAGCAGCGCCTCCAGATGGTACTGCTCCCGGATCGAGTCGCCGCGTGCATCGCACAGCAGGACCGACATCTTGCCCTTCCCAAAGGCGTCTTCGGCGCCCATGAGGATGGGGAGCGAGAAACGGCCATCGAGGTCGCCGGTGATCAGGCCGACGGTTCCCGTCTGGCCGGCGAGGAGACCGCGCGCGAGCGCGTTCGGAGTGAACGAGATCCGCTCCGCGGCACTCAGTACGCGCGCCCGCGTCTCGGGGTGCACCTGATCGCGTCCGTTGAGCGCCTTCGAGGCCGTCGCGACGGAGACGCCGGCGAGCTGCGCGACGTCGCGCAGGGTGGGTCGCAGTGATCGTTCGGGCATTGTCATCCTTTTGAAGTTGTTTCGACAATACACGTTTGACCCGACGCGGCTACCGGTGATAGATTCACCGAAAACCTTTTCGGTAGTTTTCAAAGCTCGTAGTGGATGCGACCGGGAAGCCCCCTTCAAAATCAGAGACGATTCACGACAGGACAGCACAATGACTGTGAAACTCCGCGGCCGGCGGGCCGTTTGGGCCGGCGGCGCCCTCCTTGCGACGGGCGCGCTGCTCTTGACCGGTTGCACACCGACTTCCGGTGGCTCTGCATCGAGCGACGACAAGACCGTGACGGTGTGGCACTACTTCAGTGACAAGAACCAGGTCAAGGTCATGACCGACTACAAGGACCTCTTCGAGAAGAACAACGACGGCGTCACCGTGGAGAACGTCTTCGTGCCCTACGACCAGATGAACTCCAAGCTCATCTCGGCCGTCGGCTCGAAGACCGGACCCGACGTCGTCGTGTTCAACGGAGCCGACGCTTCAACGCTCGCTCTCGGTGGTGCGCTGGCGCCGATGACCAAGCAGTGGGAGAGCTTCGCGGACAAGGACCAGTTCCCCGACTCGGTCATCCACAAACTCGAGGGCGAGACGTATGCGGCGCAGGGTTACGTCAACCTTCTCGGCCTCTGGTACAACAAGGACATCCTCGACAAGGTGGGCGTCCAGCCGCCCACGACCATGGATGAACTGAACTCGGCTCTGACGAAGGTGACCGAGGCCGGATACGACGGCATCACCCTGTCGGGCCTGCCGCAGTCGCAGGGCGAGTGGCAGGCATACCCGTGGCTCTCCGCTCACGGCTTCAGCTATGACGATCCGCAAGCGGCTCCTCTGGAAGCGGCGTTCGCCGAGATCCAGGACTGGACGGCATCCGGCGCGCTGAGCCGTGAGGCCGTCACCTGGGACCAGACCGTTCCCTTCCAGACGTGGGCGGCCGGCAATGTCGCGTTCGCCGAGAACGGCAACTGGCAGATCGGCACGGCGCAGAGCGACGCGGACTTCAACTACGGAGTCGTTCCCCTTCCCGTCGGCGACTCCGGCAAGGTCTACCTCGGCGGCGAGGGCGAGGCGATCGGCGCGTTCAGCGACAACCCCGACCTCGCGTGGGACTACCTCGAGCAGACCTACTTCAGCGCCGAAGGCCAGAAGATCGCCCTCGACGACGTCGGCAGCATCCCCAGCCGAACGGATGCCGCCGGAGACGCGAGCGTGACCGATGACCCGCTGCTCTCCGCCTTCGCCAAGTCGCTCGCCGCGAACGGCGCGAACTACCCGGCACCCGCCGTTCCGGCCGAGAGCGTCGCGGACCAGCAGATCGCCGTCGGTCAGGTGTGGAGCGCCGTCATCGGCGGTCAGATGACGCCGAAGGACGCGGCTGCCAAGGTCATCTCCGACCTCAAGCCGCTGCTCAAGAAGTAGCCCGAACGCAAGAAGACCAGGACGAACACATGACCGCACAGCTCAGCGCGCCCGCTGCCGCCCCGCCCCGGGCCGCACGACGGCGCCCGTCGAAGCGACGCAAGCTCGCCTTCGCGCTGCCGGCGGCAGTGTTCCTCCTGGTCTTCTCGTTCTACCCGTTGGCCCAGCTGTTGCGCATGAGCGTCAGCGACGTCACGACGCGAACGCTCAACCAGGCGTGGGAGTTCGTGGGCGGGGACAATTTCGCCGCCTCCGCCGCGCAGGGCTCGCTGTGGCCGGCTCTCGGCAACACATTCGTCTTCGTGCTCGTGGTCACGGGCATCGGGCTCGTCGGCGGCCTCGGCGCCGCGATCCTTCTCAGCACCAACACGAAGCTGTCAGCGTTCGTGCTCGGGCTCATGGTCTTCATCTGGGCGCTCCCACCTGTCGTCAACGGCAGCGTCTGGAAGTTCCTGCTCGGCGACCACGGCCTCATCAACTCCGTCATCATGGGACTCGGTCTCAGCCCGCAGGCGGTTCCGTTCCTGTACGACGACCGATTCGCGCTCCTCTCGGTCGCCATCGTGAACTCCTGGGCCGTCATCCCGTTCAACGCTCTCGTCTTCCGGGCCGCCATCCTCGGGATTCCCGGCGACGTCTTCGAAGCGGCGCGCATCGACGGCGCCAACCGCTGGCAGGAGATCTGGCACATGATCGTGCCCGCCGTTCGGCCGACGACGCTCGTGCTCATCGTGCTCACCGTCGTCTACGCGTTCCGCTCGTTCGACTTCATCTTCGTCATGACCTACGGCGGCCCCGGGATAGCGACGAACACGCTTCCCTTCCTCAGCTACCTGCAGGCGTTCGTGCGCTTCGACTTCGGCATGGGATCGGCGACCGCCGTGATCTCCGTGCTCATGGTGCTGGTACTCGCCGTGATCTACGCCCGCAGCGTGCGGAGCGAGGAGGCAAAGTGATGAGCATCACCGCAGACATCGCGGGAGCGGCATCCGTCACCGTTCCGACGCCACGCCGGAAGAAGCGCCGGTTCGAGCCGGTCGCCGGCCCGCTGCGAGTCGTGCTGCTGCTCGTCTACGGCATCCCGATTCTGTTCATCGTGCTCACCTCGCTCAAGGACTCGAGCGCGGTCATCTCGTCGCAAGCGTCGTTCCTGTTCACTCCGACGCTTCACGCGTACGCGTCAGCGCTTACCGACGGCGGCCTGTTCGTCGCGATGCAGCAGTCGCTCGTCATCGCGGCGGGGACGACGGCGCTGACACTGCTCGTCGCC